>JBKPMR010000104.1:0-22059 GCA_046732255.1 Actinomycetota bacterium | reverse complement strand
GCTCAGCACCGCTCGGCCTGCCGGAAAGCGTGCGCGATGTGATCGTCCGTCGTGTCGAGCGGCTCGGGGACGAGGCGCGCGACGCGTTGACGCTTGCGGCCGTGATCGGCCGGTCGTTCGAGCTCGAGCTCCTCGTGCGGCTGACGGATACGACGGAGAGCGAGCTGCTCGATCGATTGGAGGCTGCGGTCGCGGCGTCGCTTGTTGACGAGTCGACCGAGAGAATCGGCCAGTTCCGTTTCGTGCACGCGCTGATCAACCAGACGCTCTACGACGGGCTTGGTGCGACTCGGCGCGCGAGCATGCATCACCGCGTCGCGCTCGCGCTCGAGGAGCTGCACGGGCAGGACGCGGACGAGCGCGTCGCGGAGCTGGCGTTGCACTGGCGGCTGTCGGCGGCCGACAGGCCGAAGGCGGCCCACTACGCGGCACGCGCGGGGCAGCGCGCGCTCGACAGCCTCGCTCCGGCTGAGGCGGCGAAGCTCTTCGCCGACGCGCTCGAACTGCTCGCCCCGGCCGATGAGGAGGAACGGTGCCGGGCGCTGATCGGGCTCGGCGAGGCGCAGCAGCTGACCGGCGATCCGGCGTACCGGACGACGTTGCTGCAGGCAGCGCAGATCGCATCGTCGCTCGGGGACGCCGACCTTGCGACGGCTGCAGCGCTCGCCAACACGCGTGGTTTCACGAGCCTCATCGGCCATCTCGACGACGAGCGGGTCGAGGCGATCGAACGCGCGCTCGACCTCGACGACCGTGTCGATCCGGGCCGGCGCGCACAGCTGCTGGCGCTCGAGTCGCAGGAGCTGCTCTACGTGCACGACCGCACGCGACGACAGGCGCTTGCCACGGAGGCGATCGAGCTCGCGCGCGACATCCCCGACCCGGGGGTCAAGGCGCGGGCTCTGCAGCACGCGTTCCACGGTCTGTGGGGGCCCGACATGGTCGCGGTGAGAGCAGAGATGGCGAACGACCTGCTCGCCGCCGCGCAGGCCGCGGAGGATCGCGCGCTCGAGTTCTGGGCCAACTTCCTCCTGCTGAACGTCAGCTTCGAGACCGGCGATTTCGCACGGGCGCAGGCTGTGCGGGACCGTCAGCAGGAGCTCGCCGAGGCGCTTGCTCAGCCCACACTGAGCTGGATCGCCCAGGTCGGGGTCGCCGGCTGGGCCGCACTTGAAGGCGACCTCGTGGCCGGGGAAGGACTGGCCAGGCAGGCCCGTGAGCTCGGCGAGCTGGCCGGCCAGCCCGACGCGCTGCAGGTCTTTGGCGAGTACCGCGCGTTCGCTCGGACGTACCAGGGCCGGGGCGACCAGCAGCTGATTGAGCTCAGCCGGCAGGCCGCAGACGCTCACCCGCGGATGGCGGTCTGGTCGGCATCGACCGCCCAGTACGAGGCTCTCTTCGGTAGCCGCGCCGCAGCCGGCGCGCTCCTTCAGGACGCCGTCGAGACGGGATTGGAGCGGGTTGGATGGGACCTCCTGCGGCTGGTCACGCTCGCGTTCTACACAGAGGCCGCGTCGCGTCTGCATGCGGTCGATACCGCGGCGCTCGTGTACGAGCAGTTGGAGCCTTGGCAGGATCAGTTCGTCTGGAGTGGCACCCTCGGGTACGGCCACGTGCGCCTCTGGCTCGGTGTTGCAGCCGCAATCGCTCGGCGGAACGATGAGACGGACGAGCATTTCGCCTTCGCCTGCCGCTTCCACGACGACAAGTGCCTGCGGTTGTGGTCGGCCCGGTCGCATCTCGGCTGGGCGGAGTCATTGGCGGCCAGAGGCGAGCGCGTGCGAGCGCAGGAGCATGCGTCGCGAGCTCTCGATCTCGCACGCACGCACGGCTACGGCCTGATCGAAGCCCTGGCCGCGCCGATCGCGGGCGTTGGGGCAGTTGCAAGCACCTGACGAAACCGTCGAGAATGGAGCGCCCATGACGAACGCTGAATCACCGGCGGCGACACCGGTCGTCCCCATCCCACCCCCGTCGACTGACCACGTCGCGCAGCTCCCGCTGCACGATTGGGGGTTCGACAACTGCCCCGCGATCCCGTACTGGGCCGACTACGTCGGGGACCCCGACTTCGAGCAGATCGTGAACACAGTCCAGCTCCTGCAGCAGCGTGCGAATGTCGAGGGCCTGCCCGCGTACTGCGGCCTGGACACCGACTACACGATCGGCGGCCTGACTCTACCTGCCTACACCTTCCTCTACGGCACCGCGCTTCCGAAGGAGTGCAAGGCATCCCCGGGGGTCGACGCGCCGCAGGCCACCCTCCTGCCGCTCGAGGACGCCGGCCAGTACACGCTGGCGTGGACCACGTACGAGGACGTGTACAAGGACTCGCAGGACCTCGTCAAGCCCTTCGCCGCCGCGCTGAAGAACGACACGGCGGCGGACGATGCCTTCTGGCCGGCGATCGCGTATTTCGGCCTGCCGCTGAACCTCCTCGTCGTCGAGAAGCTCGATACCGACGGCTTCGATGAGCTCACGACGCGCTTCGGCGACGACTGGGCCGACGACGAGATTCGCGGCCTCCAGGCGGACGGCCTCCTGTACGCGATCGACCTGACGGTACTCGAGTCGGTCGGGTCGTTCACCGCGCCCGACCGTAGCGTGCGGTTCGTCCCGGCCACCTACACGCTGCTGAAGCAGCATCCCACTTCGAAGCAGCTCACGCCGTTCCAGATCCAGGCCTGGACGAAGGGCGTTTCACCGACCACCTACGTGAAGGGCGACAAGGCGTGGCTCTGGGCGCTCCAGGCCGCGAAAGCCTCGATCACGGTGTGGGGTATCTGGCTCGGGCACGTCTACCACTGGCACACCGTCACCGCTGCGATGCAGATGACGATGCACAACAACCTGTCGCCCAACCACAAGCTCTGGCCGCTGCTGCGACCTCAGTCGCAGTCGCTCATCAACTTCCAGTACGTCCTGCTCACGCTCCTGTTCGGAAAGATCACGCCGCCCACGCCGGTCGGCACCTACAAGTCGCTTCTCGAGCTGCTCGACACATTTGCGAACACGGGGCCGAAGGGTAGGCGTGAATTCTTCGACGACGACCCGGTGAACGAGTTGAAAGCACGCCGGCTCGACGCCAAGGACTTCAAGGCGAAGGTGAACGGGAAGGAGACGGACTGGGCCGCGTATCCCCTCGTTGGATACCTGCTCGAGATCTGGGGGGCGACGAACGAGTTCGTGAAGGCAGTCGTCGACGACGTCTACAAGCGCGACGACCAGGTCGCAAATGACGGCGAACTCCAGAAGTGGATGGCCGCGAGCGGCGATCCGTCGATCGGCAACATCAGAGGACTGCCGGACGTGAAGACCCGCGCCAAGCTCGTCGAGGTGCTGACGAGCCTCCTGTACCGCGTCAACGTGCACGGGGCCGGCAGCTTGAGCCCGTCGGTCAACCCAGCGCTGGCATTCGTCGCGAACTTCCCGCCGTGCCTCCAGAGCGCCGATTTCCCCAAGCGGACCGATAAGCCCGATCTGCTCAAGATCCTGCCGCATACGGGCACCATCGGCCAGATGGCGACGTTCGTCTTCATCTTCGCGTTCTCGTCTCCGTACGCGTCGCTGATTCCGGGCGGCGACGTCAACCTCGACCCCTGGTTCCCGCCGGCACAGCAGGCGTGCAACGACGCGCTGGTCACGTTCAGAGAGCGCATCAAGGCCTTCGTCGACACGTACGTCGCCGACTGGAACGCGGAGCTCGGGCGGCTGGCCAAGCGTCCCCCGGGATCACCGGCGCCGGGGTACGCCGACGATCAGTACCCGCAGTGGCCTTCTAGCATCGAGATCTGAACCGTTCGTCTCTCCGAGCGATCTCACGTTTCGGCCGCCGGTGGCGTTATCACTCCCGAGATGTGGACCCGAGGAGTCGACACGCCGATCGGGACGCTGGGCCTCGTCGCCTCCGAGCGGGGACTGACGAGCGTGCGTTGGTCGGCCAATGGACTTGCTGACGATCGCTCGCCGCTCCTCGACGACGCAGCGGCGCAGCTCGACGCGTACTTCGCCGGCGAGCTGACCTCGTTCGAGCTCCCGCTCGACCTCGAGGGGACGGAGTTCCAGCGGCGCTGCTGGCTCGCACTCGCGACGATCCCCTACGGCCGGACCGTGAGCTACGGCGAGCAGGCACGCCGGCTCGGGCTCCGGCCAGATCGGGCCCGAGCAGTCGGGGCAGCCAACGGTCAGAATCCGGTTCCCGTGATTCTTCCGTGTCACCGTGTCATCGGCGCCGACGGCTCGCTCACCGGTTTCGGCGGCGGCCTGCATCTGAAGCGGTTCCTGCTCGAGCACGAAGGCGCGCTGCTCCCGCTCGGAAACATGCCGTGAGCGACGTCCTGTTGCTTCATGCGGGAATCGCGGACCGCCGCATGTGGCAGCCGCAGGTCGATGCGCTGGAAGCAGCAGGGCATCGGGTGATCGCGCCCGACCTGCGTGGGTTCGGCGAGCGTCCGCTGGAGCCGGCGCCCTTCTCGTACGTACGCGATGCCGAGGCGCTGCTGGACGGTCGGGCGGCAGTCGTCGGCTGCTCGCTCGGAGGCCGTGTCGCGCTCGAGTTGGCCGTGTACCGGCCTGATCTCGTCGAGCGTCTCGTGGTGATCGCACCGGGCTTCCCCGGTTGGGAGTGGTCCGACGACACCCGCGTCGGCTGGGCTGCGGAGGAGGAGGCGTACGAGGCCGGCGACTTCGAAGCGGCCGCCGAGGCGAGCGTTCG
Source organism: Actinomycetota bacterium (assembly GCA_046732255.1). Lineage (GTDB taxonomy): Bacteria > Actinomycetota > Thermoleophilia > Gaiellales > Gaiellaceae > DATBLE01. Next base: position 17,345 of record JBKPMR010000104.1, on the reverse strand, counting down.
CATGTGGGTGGACGGGCCGACCCGCTCGCGTGAGGACGTCGACTCGGCAATGCGCACGGCGGTCACCGACATGGTGCTCCGCTCCTACGAGATGCAGGAGGGCGCCTGGGAGGCCGGTGCGGACGAGGAGGACGTTCTCGATCCGCCGCTCGGGGGCCGCCTCGACGAGATTCGCTGCCCGAGCTTGGTGCTGGTCGGCGAACACGACGTGGCCGACATGAGGGGAATCGCAGCCCACCTGGCGGACTCGATCGACGGCGCGCGCCTCGTGACCGTCGCGAACACGGCTCACCTGCCGAGCCTCGAGCGCGCCGACGAGGTGAACACGCTGCTCCTCGCTTTCCTCGAGGAATCCTGAGCGGCTAGCGCGGGCGCGCGCCGTCGAGGAAGAGCGCGGCGGTTGCGGCGGCTGTCTCTTCCAGTCCGAGTCGGCGCTCGCCGACGATCTTCACGGCCGCGAAGATCAGGCCGCCGAACAGCTTGTGCAGGGCGTCGGGCGGGAGGTCGTCTCGCAAGATGCCTTCATTCACTCCGCGTTCGATGACGGCGCCGATGTGCGCGCCGATCGCGCGTTCCGCCTCGGCGGGGTCGGGCTCGACCCGCTGCTCCAGCAACACGGAGTAGCGGTCGCCGACGGCGAGAAGTGCCCGCAGGAGGCGCTCGATCGCCTCCGGGACGGAACACCGATTGAGGCCGGCGTCCGCGAGCCGCCGGCCGGCTTCGGCCAGCGCCTCGGCTCCGAGTGCCTCCAGCAGCGCCTCGCGGCTCGGGTAGTAGCGGTACAGCGTCGCGCGGCTGACGCCGGCGGCGGCGGCGACCTCGGCCATGTTGGCGCTGCCGCCGTGCTCGGCGAGCACGTGGGCGGCGGCGTCGAGGATCGCGGCGGCGGTCCGGTCGTAGCGCGGGGACGAGGAGGGCTCAGCGGCGTTCTTGGACATCGTGTCTCATCACACGATAGCACTGTATTGACAATCATGTGAGATTATGAGACAGTAATGTCTCATTTCGAATCGAATGCGTCAGGCAGAGAAGGAGACGTGATGTTCGCTCGGCTTGGAAAGATGGTGCCCGGACGGCGGGTGATCGCTGTGTGGGTCGCCGCAGTGGCGGTGATCGTGCCGCTCGCCCCGAGTCTCTCGTCGGTCTCGAGCTCAGACCAGGCGAGCTTCCTGCCGAGCTCGTACGAGTCGGCCAAAGCGCAGAAGCTGGCGGACCGGGCGTTCCCGAAGACATCGGGCGCGACGGCGCTGTTCGTCGTCAAGCGCACCGACGGCAGCCGCCTGCGTGCCGCCGACGAGCAGAAGGTGGCGGCGCTTGCACAGTCGCTCGCGGCCGCCGGAACTCCGCGCGTGACGTCCGTCCAGACGTCGGCCGCCCAGCGCGCGCCGAACGGAGAGGCCCAGCTTGTGCAGGTCGCCTTCGAGGGCACGTCGCAGGACGCTGCGGTCCAGGACGCGGTCGCGCCGCTGCGGGAGCACGCGACGGCGTTTCTGAAGGGCAGCGGTCTCGGGGCCGGGCTGACCGGCGACGCGGCGATCGCCAAGGACACCAAGGATTCGTTCGGGTCGGCCGAGGTGATCGTCGCGGTCGCGACCGTCACCCTGATCATCGTCCTGCTCGGGCTGATCTTCCGCAGCCCGATCGCGTCGCTCCTTCCGATCGTCTCCATCGGACTCGTCTACACGGTCGCCACCTCGGCCCTCGCCCTGCTCGCGAAGGGGTTCGGCTTCCATGTCAACGAGTCGCTGACCTCGCTCCTGATCGTCGTCCTGTTCGGGATCGGCACCGACTACATCCTCTTCCTCCTTTTCCGTTACCGGGAACGCCTACGTTCCGGTGACGCGTCGATCGACGCAGTCCGCACCTCGGTGCGGCGGGTGGGCGAGGCAATCGCGTCTTCCGGCCTCGTCGTGATGGCCGCGATGATCGCGCTGACGCTCTCCGACCTCGGCTCCTTCAAGAGCATGGCGCCGGGCTTCATCGTCGCCGTCGCCGTGATGCTGCTCTCCTCGCTCACCCTCATCCCGGCGCTCCTGACGCTCCTCGGCCCACGCGTCTTCTGGCCGTCCAAGCGCTGGCAACGCCCGAGCGAGAGCCGCATCTACAAGAGTCTCGGCGGCCTGATCGCACGCCGTCCCGGCCGTATGGCGCTTGCCTCGGGCGGCATCCTGGTCGCCCTCGCCGCCGGGCTCCTCTGGCTCAAGCCCGGCTACGACACGACCAACACCCTGCCCTCGAACACAAAGGCGGCCAAGTCGTTCGCCGAGCTGAAGACCGCCTTCCCCGCGGGCGCTCTCAACCCGACGCAGGTCTACGTCACGAGCGCCGGCAAGCTCCAGCAGACCCGACTCGACCACCTGCGGCGGGCCCTTCACCAGGTGGACGGAGTCGCGACGGTGACGGCGCCCGTGCTGAACCCGACGGGCACGGCCGCCCGCATCGACGTCAGCCTCGAGGACAACCCGACCTCCACCAAGGCGCTCGACCTCGTCTCGGGTCAGCTACGCCGGGCAGCAGCGGCCGCCGCCGGCCCGGGCGAGCAGGTCCTCGTCGGCGGACAGACGATGTCCACCGCAGACGTCCGCACCGCCACCAACCACGACTACAAGGTCGTCGTCCCGGTCGCGGCGCTCCTGATCCTGCTGATCCTTGGCATCCTCCTGCGCAGCGCGGTCGCGCCGCTCACCCTGCTCGTCGGAGTCGGCCTCGGCTTCGCCGCCACGCTGGGCGCGTCGGTGATCGCCTTCCAGGGGATCAAGGGCGACCCCGGCCTCGTGTCCATGCTGCCGATGATCGTCTACCTGTTCGTCGTCGCCGTCGGCACGGACTACAACATCCTGCTGACCAGCCGGCTGCGTGAGGAGATCTCGGAAGGCGTGGTCCCCCGCGAGGCCGCCGCCCGTGCCGTCGAGCACGCCGGCCCCACCGTCGCGTCCGCGGCGATCATCCTTGCCGGCACGTTCGGCTCGCTGATGCTCACCGGCGTCGATCTGCTCAGCGAGATGGGCTTCGCCGTCGCCGCGGGGATCGTCCTCGTCGCGATTGCGATGGCGAGCGTGCTGATCCCGAGCCTCGCGACCCTGATCGGCGAGCGACTCTGGTGGCCCGGCCACAAGCCCGAGGCGGGCGCCAACGCGCCCGCGAAGCCGGTCTCTCAACCGCACCCGACGGGCGAGCTCGCGCCCGTCCGGGTCCGCAGTCGGTAGGGTCGACGTCAGGCGGCGGCCAGGCGAGGCTCGTCCATGATGTACCAGCGACCGTCCAGCTCGTACCGGATCGCCTGCAGCTCGGCCTCGGCGACGTAGGCCTCGACCTCCCGGAGGAGGAGCGCCAGGTCGTTCTTGCTCTTTCGGACCCGGGCTGAGATCCGCCAGACGTCGCCGTCGAGCCTCCTCGTTCCGGCCCAGCGCGACCGGATGCGGGCGCAGAACGCGTCCGCATCCGCGTACGCCGGCAGCTCGAAGCGGACGACGTTGCTCATCTCCAGGGGGTTGCCTTCCATGCTCACAGGCTGCCCCGACTGCCCGCCGCGCCGAATGGCCCGGTTGTGTCAATCTGAGCGACAGTCAGGCGACCGCTTCGCCGCGGGCGATCGCAACCGCCTCGAGCCGCGAGTGGGCGCCCACGGCGTGAAGCAAATGGCGCACGTGGTTCCGGACGGTCTCGCGGCTCAAGTGGAGCTCCTCGGCGATCTGCGTCGTCGTACGGCCGCGCTCGAGCAGACGCAGGACCTCGGCTTGACGAGGCGTCAGGTGGAGTTCCGGGTGCGGCTGCGGCTCCTCGACGAGGTCCGAGACCTGCCCGAAGACGCCGATGACGTGGTCTCCGCGGGTGAGCGGCACAGAGCTGAGCTCGGCCGCGATTCGATCGCCCTTGCCGTCGAGGAGCACCATGGCGTTGTCGGTCGAATCGGTGTTCCCGAGGATCCTGCGTGCGAACAGCTCGCGCGCCCGACGGGTCTCCTCCGGGGCGACGACGGTCGTGAACTGGCGCCCTTCGACATCGCCGACCAGCCGCCGGGCAGCCTCGTTCACCCAGCGGATCACGCCGGTCCGGTCGATCACATAGCTGGGCACGTTGATGTGCTCGAGCGCACCCGCGACGTCGGCGTCCATCGACTGCAGGGTCGAGAGCGGCATGCCGACAGTGTCTCGGTTCGTTCGGCGGCGAGTCAACCGACGCCACGCATGACGCGGGGAATCGCGGATTCGCGTCGAATCCCGCTGCATGCGGGCGTGGCTTCCCTTGGCGTTCGTCGCCGTGGCAATCGCGCTCCTCGTTCCGCGGTCGGCGACCGCCGGCCTGGCCGACGAACGCGCGCTGGCCCAGCGGTTCGCGCCGGTCGTCGAGCTCGTCGAGCAGACGCACGAGTGCGGGCCCGGCGAGCCCTACGAGCCGCTCGACGTCGACGCCCTCTTCGGTCAGCCGACGGTCGCGCTGCGGGGCCCGTGGAACCCGACCGATCTCGTGAAGATCGGCCCGGCGGCAGAGGACCTCGTCGACCGGTACCGCTACCACCTCGACTTTCCCGGCGACGCGCTCCACCCCGGCTGCGACTACGAGCGCTGGGGCAGGCTGATCGCGACCGGGACGAAGCCGACCCTCTACGCGCACGTCGCCACCGACCCCGAGTACCCGGGAAAGCTTGCCCTCCAGTACTGGTTCTTCTACGTCTTCAACGACTTCAACAACCTGCACGAAGGCGACTGGGAGATGGTCCAGCTGGTCTTCGATGCCGGCGACGCGCGGGCGGCGCTGGCTCGGAAGCCGGTCGAGATCGGCTACAGCTCGCACGAGGGAGCGGAGCGGGCGGGCTGGGGAGACGACAAGCTCAGTCTCGTCGACGGCACGCACCCGGTCGTCTATCCCGCCGCCGGATCGCACGCGAACAAGTACACGGCGGCTCTCTACCTCGGGAGCTCGGCGGAAGCCGGGGTCGGGTGCGACGACACGCGCGGGCCGCACGTCGTGGTCAACCCCGTGGTGCGGACGATCCCGAACGATCCAGCGGCCGCCGAGCATTCGTTCCCGTGGATCGCGTTCCAAGGACGCTGGGGCGAGCTCCAGCGCGCGTTCTTCAACGGCCCGACCGGCCCGAATCTCAAGTCCCAGTGGGAACACCCGATCGAGTGGTCGCAGGGCTGGCGTGACCGGAGCCTCGCGGTTCCTTCCGGCGGGATTCTCGGGACGCAGGCGACCGACTTCTTCTGCTCCGCGGTGGCGACCGGCTCACGGGGGCTCGTCGGTCTGCTCCGCAGTCCCGGCCTCACCATCCTCGCGATCGCCGCCCTGATTCTCGTTCTCGCAATCGCCGCGAGCAGGACGAGGTGGCGCCCGGCGACGCCTCTCCGCGTCGCCCGCCGACGCCGGTGGGGGCAGATCCTGTCCGCCGCGGGCCGGATGTACGTCGCGCGGCCCGCGCTCTTCTTGGGCATCGGCGTGCTGCTCATCCCGCTCGGTGCCGTCATCTCCCTCGTGCAGGCGCTCCTCCTCGGCGGGTTCGGGCTCATCGGCGTCCACACGACCGGAGAGTCCGCGGGCGGGCTGGTTCTGCTCGTCGTCGCGATCGGCACCACGCTCACCCTGCTCGGATTCGCGCTCGTCCAGGCGGCCACGGCCTGCGCCCTCGCCGACATCGATGCCGGCCGGAAGGCGAGTCCTGTCCGCGCCTACCGGCGCGCCCTCGCAAGGATCGGTCCGCTGGTCGGCGGCCTCGCCATTGCCGTTGCGGTGTGGGTGCTGCTGACCGTCACGACCGTTCTCATTCCGATCGCGATCTGGTTCGCAGTCCAGTGCATGCTGCTCGCGCAGGTCGTCGAGCTCGAGAGCAGCTCGGCAGTCGGCGGGCTTCGACGAAGCTTCCGGCTCGTGCGGGGGCGGTGGTTCCGCGTCGCCTCCCTGGTCGGTGTCGGGGCTCTGCTGGCGCTTGCGGCCGGCCCGCTGGTCGGCGCGGCTCTGATCGCGCTCACCGACGCGCCGCTTCCCCTGCTCAACGTCATCGCCGGCGTCGTCTACGCGCTCGCGATGCCGTTCGTCGCGCTCACGACCACCTACGTCTACTTCGATCTGCGCGCGAGCGACGAGCTCGAGGCGCCCGTGCCTGAGACGTTGCCGGCCGAGGTCGAGCTCTCGTTCTGAGCCCGGTCACAGGTAGCGGTTCCGCTGCAGGTGGCGCAGCGCGAAGAACCCCCAGGTCGGCGGTAGGTAGAACGTCGAGACCCGGTAGAGCAGCACGGCGGCGAGGGCGGCCTCGTCGGTCATCCCAGCGGCGGCGAGACCGACCGTGAGGCCGAGCTCGGAGACGCCGATGCCGCCGGGGATCGGGATGATCGTGGTGATCAACGTGACGCCGATGTTGAGGACGAGCAGGTCGGCGAAGCTGATCCGGGTGCCGAGCCCGAGCGCGAAGAGTCCGAGCGCGAACGCGAACAGGAGCTCGGTCGCGAGGCTGCCCCCGAGTAGGAGGGCGATCTTGTTCGAGGAGCGCAGCGCCGAGAGGGCGGCGCGTACCTCGGGCCAGAAGCGCCGCACCCAGCCAACGATCAGCCGGCGCAACCGGCCGACCAGAACGGCGGCGGCGACGGCGGCGATCACCAGGCCCGCGAGGACGGCGACGATCGCGAGCGACCCGCCCGAAGGAGCGCTGAACTCCAGGTTCAGGTTCGCCTCGGTGAAGAGCAGTAGCAGGGCGAGGAGGACCGCCTGGACGACCGTGCTCGCGAAGGAGTCGATCGCCCCGGCCGTGACGGCGGCGGCCGGGGTGATCCCCTGCCGCTGGAAGAAGCGGATGTTGACCGCCAGCCGCGCCGCCGACGACGGCAGGGCCAGGTTCATGTAGCTGGTGGCGAGCTGCAGCACGTAGACCGGCCCGAAACGCAGGTCGGCGGCGACCGACCCGAGCGTTGCGGTCGCCTGGGTCAGGCGCGGAAGCTGCGCGACACCGAAGCCGAGGAGGATCCAACCCCAGGAGGCGTCCTGCAGGGTTCCCCAGAGCTGGTCGTAGTCGATCCCGGTCGCGAACGAGAGGACGGCCAGCGCCGCAAGCAGGAGCAGCGCGGCCTGGACGAGCGATCCCCAGGTGACGCGGCGCAACCGGACGAGCCCGGGCTCCTCCGTCCCGACGCGGGTCGCCGCCTCGTTTCGGAGCTCGTCGAGATCGATCCCGGCCGCCTTGGTCGCCTGGCGGAGCGAGCCGCGCAGCGCAGCCGGCTGCAGGTACGGGACCAGCTCGGCGACGCCCGCCGCGCCGAGCGACTCGACGCCGGCCGTGACCGCGCGATCGCTTCCCGCTACGGCTGCGGTGGTGACCAGCAGCTGGGCGCGATCGGTCAGGAGCTGCGCGGCGGTCGGACGGGCGGTCGCGCCGGCGAAGTCGACGAGCCCGACCTCGCCGTTCAGCAGCGCGACGGTGTGGGTGTCGATGCGACGGTGGGCGATGCGGGCGCGGTGAAGGAGGTCGAGCGCGCGCCAGCTCCCGGCCAGGACGGCGTTATCGGTCTCGCCCGCGTCGAGCGAGTCGAGCGGGCGGGCGTCGCCCTGGAGCACCAGCAGCGCGTTGCCGCCCGTCGTCATCGCTGCCCGAAGCACCTGGTGGGTTGGGACGCCGCCGCTCTGGGCAAGCAGCGTCACGAAGGCCTCGTGCTCGGCCACCTGGGCCGGGCTGAGGCGCAGGCTCGGGCCGCCGTCCTGGTACCAGAGCGTCCGCCACAGCTTCTCGAGCAGCTGGTTGTCGGCGGCGTCGCGGCCGTGGACCTCGACGAGCAGGGGACGTCCTTCGGCGTCGCGCGCGCGGACGGCGACGATGCCTGCAACCTGTCGTGCGTCGAGCTCGAGCCCGCCGGCCTCGACCCCGAGCTCGGCCAGCGCAGCCGCGACCGCATCGAGTCCGGGGCGACCGACGGACGTGCCGAACGCGAGCCGCACGACCGCGGCGGCAACGACGCCGATCAGGAGTCCGGCCGCGACGCCGCTCGGGACCGTGGTGTCGACGAAGAAGGCGCCGACGAACCCGAGCAGGAGCATCCAGCGGCAGGCACGCTGGAGCGGTTGCACGAGACGGGGGCTGATCGTCAGCAGCACCGCCGCGGTCTCGGCGATCCGAATGTCTGGGAACCTCGGTGCGTTCGCCCCGCGCCGTACCAGGTCCTCGAGCTCGGGCCAGGCGCCGACGGCGAGCCGAGCACAGACGAACGCGAATCCAACCGCGAGGACGAAGGCCACCGCCGCCTGGCCGAGCACGAAGCCGCGTCGCGAGACCAGAGCAGTGACCAGGAGCGCCAGCGTCCACGTCGCCAGCAGGTCGTAGAGGAACACCCAGACCGGCTGCGTGAATCCCGGGACGGCGTTGAAGAACGCGGCGACGCCTCGGCCGAACGGGCCCGGAGGGTAGGTCGCGACCAGGATCGCCAACGCGACGACAGCCGGAACGAGCAGGACGACGTCGGTGGCGCGCCGGAACCGGGGCTCGCCGGCGGGCGAGGAGTAGATCCGGATCCGGCCCAGCGCGGCGCGCGCCGCCGCCGCCGGTGCGGCCGTCAGGGTTGTGCTCGCCTCAGCCATTGCCACCGCTGCGGCGCTCGACGATCGTCGCGTTCAGGACGGCGCTGGAGACGATCAGCCGTCCGATGAAGTAGAGGGCGAGGAGCACGGCCGTCGCCTCTCCGAGCGTTCCGTAGGTGCTCGACCTCGACTCGTGCAGCCGCTCGAGCAAGTACACGTTGAAGACGTGTACGAGCAGGAGGCCGACCGCATAGAGCGCGGCGCCGGGTAGGAGGTCGTGCCACCGGGCGGCACCGTGCGGGAGCCGTATCGCCATGACGAGCCAGATCGCCCCGATTCCCGCCAGATAGCCGGCCAGCACGAGGATGTTCACGAGTCCGTCCGGGGCACGCAGCGGACCGGCCGCGGCCGTCAGCGCGAGCTGGGCGACGACGCCGAGCGCGAACACGCCCAGCGCCCGCGTGGTCTTCGCGGCCGCGGCGGAGCGCTGCCAGGCGAGCGCGTGCACGATCGCGACCGCGCGGTAGAGCAGCCGAGTGACGTAGACGAGCGCGCCGGCGGCGACGAGTGACACCCACCAACCGGATCCGCTCTTGGCGGATGCGGCCACCTCCTTCGTCACCAGGCTGATCACGCCCACGTCACGGCCGACCTCGTACGGGCTCGAGCCGAACCAGCTCGAGACGAGGCCGAGCGCCGCGACGAGCAGGAACGCGAGCGGCAGGAAGAAGAGGAACAGGCGGTACGCGAGCGCACCGGCGAGGATCCCCCCGCCGATGTCCGAGTCCCGCTCGATCGCCTGGAGACCGATGTCGAGGAGCCGCGAATGCGAGCGCGCCGAGTCGAGCCTGGCGTGAACCGCCGGGCGACGGTCGAGCGCGAGCGTCAGGCGGCGCAGCAGCGTCGGCCTCGCCGTGCCGAGAGGAGTCCGGTCCGCCTCGTCGATCTGCTTCATCGGCACCTCCGCCCAGCCCGGGGTGTCCCGGGGAGAGGATCATAGTGAGCACGATGACGAACCCCGAGAACGTCACCGGTGAGGGGGCGCCGTACGTCTCGACGGGCTCGCTGCCGACCGCGGAATCCGTGCAGGCACTCGTCGAGGAGGCATACGAGCGCTACCGGTCGAACGGCGAGGGAACGACCTCGGACGTCTACCCGGCGCTCGCTCGGGTCGCGCCGGAGCTCTTCGGCATCTGCGTCGCCGGGACCAGTGGTGCCGTCTTCGCCGTCGGCGACGCGGACGTCGAGTTCTCGATCATGAGCGTCGCCAAGCCCTTCGTATTTGCGCTCGTCTGCCGGGCCGTGGGGCCCGCCGAAGTGCGGGCGCGCGTCGGGGTCAACGCAACCGGGCTCGCGTTCAACGCGCTCGAGGCGATCGAGCGCGGGGAGGCGGGGCGGACGAATCCGATGGTGAACCCGGGGGCGATCGCGACGACGAGCCTCGCGCCGGGGACCACGGCGGCGGCGAAGTGGCGATTCATCCACGAAGGTCTCTCGGACTTCGCCGGCCGGGAGCTGTCGCTGAACGAGGAGATCTACGCGTCGGCGTCCGAGACGAACCACCGGAACCGAGAGATCATCAGGCTCCTCGAGGGCCGCGGCCGGCTCTACTCCGACCCGGTCGAGGCGCTCGACCTGTACACGCGGCAATGTTCTCTCAGCGTCACCGCGCACGACCTCGCGGTGATGGGCGCCACGCTCGCAGACGGCGGAGTCAATCCAGTCACCGGCGCCCGCGTGATCGACGAGACCTCGTGCAGGCACACGCTCGCGGTGATGACGACCGCCGGGCTCTACGAGACCTCGGGCGACTGGATCTACGACATCGGGCTGCCCGGAAAGAGCGGAATCGGCGGAGGCATCGTCACCGTCTCTCCCGGCAAGGGCGGGCTCGGGACGTTCGCTCCGCCGCTCGATGCCGCCGGGAACAGCGTTCGCGGACAGCTCGTGGCGGGGTTTCTGTCCCGGCGTCTCGGGCTCGATCTCTTCGTTTCCTCGCCCGCCTCTCCTTGAAATCCATGGCGCGTCGGGCCGGACAACAGTAGAGTCCGGCTTCTCGACCGAGTTCGTCGCGGTTCCGTCAGACCGCACGGAGGTTCGATGACAGAGACGACGAGCGGGACGCCAACGGCGACCGGCAGGCCCCTCGCGGACACCGCGCGGCTGCTCATGCCGCGGCTGAAGTCGGATCTGGCCCGGCTCGTCGCGATCCCCTCCATCTCCGCGCCGGACTACCCGGAGTCGACGCACGCCGCGTTGCTCGAGGCCTACGACGAGACGGCGATGCTCTTCCGCGATTCGGGGGTGACGATCCTCGACCCGCTCGAGCTTCCACACACCGCTCCGGTGCTCCTGGGCGAGATCCCGGCGCCCGCGGGCGCCCCGACCGTCCTCCTGTACAGCCACTACGACGTCGTGCCGGTCGGCGACGAGACGAAGTGGGAGTCGCCGCCGTTCGAGGCGACCGAGCGTGACGGTGCGATCTACGGCCGCGGCGCGGCCGACACGAAGTCGAACATCCTCATGCACATCGGGGCGCTGCGTGCCTGGGAAGGGCGCCCGCCCGTGAGGATCAAGGTGGTGATCGAGGGCATGGAGGAGGTCGGCAGCGCGTTCTCGACCTTCCCGCCGACACACCCCGAGCTGTTCGAGGCCGACGCGATGGTGATCGGGGACATGGGCAGCGTCCGGCCCGGCGTGCCGACCCTGACGATCGCGCTCCGCGGCATGGCGATGATCACGGTGGAGACGAGGACCCTCGCCGGCCCGAAGCACAGCGGCCAGTTCGGCGGTGCCGCGCCCGACTCGCTGATCGCGCTGCTGCACGCGCTCGCCACCCTCAACGACGAGAACGGCGACGTGGCCGTCGACGGGCTTCGCCGGGAGAAGTGGAGCGGAGCCTCGTACAGCGACGACGAGTTCCGGGAGCTGGCCGAGGTCCTCCCGGGCGTCCCCTTCTTCGGCACGGGCGGACTCGGGGAGCGCATCTGGTCGGGGCCGGCGGTGACCGTGACGGGGATCGACGTTCTCTCCGTGGACAAGGCGGTCAACGCCGTCGTCCCGTATGCGCGCGCCAAGGTCAGCCTCCGCGTCCACCCGGAGCAGGATCCGGTCGAGGCTCAAACGGCGCTGATTCGCCACCTCGAGGCGCTGAAGCCGTTCGGTGTCTCGTTGACCGTCCACGCCCTGGAGACCGGAACGGGCTTCGCGGCCAGGACCGACGGGCCTGCGTACGCCGCCGCCTCCGAGGCGCTGGCACACGCGTGGGGGAGCGAGACGGTGTCGGTCGCAACCGGCGGCTCGATCCCGCTGGTGAACGCGCTGCAGCAGGCCGTGCCCGAGGCGGAGATGCTGCTGCTCGGCACCACCGACGGGTTCGCGAACATCCACGCGCCGAACGAGCGCGTGATGGTCGACGAGTTCGAGAAGGCAGTGCTCGCCGAGGCGGAGTTCTTCGGTCTCTACGCCGAGCGGAGCGCAGAATGAGCGAGACGGTCGCGGCGCCTCCGGCCGAGGCGCCCAAGCACAGCTTCCTCGAGCGCATACTCGACGGCATCGAGCGCCTCGGGAACAAGATGCCCGACCCGGCGATCCTGTTCCTGATCCTCTGCGGCGCCGTGATCGTCCTGTCGCAGATCCTCTTCTGGTTCGACGTCAAGGCGACGTACGAGGTGGTCAAGGCGCCGACCGTGCCGACGGAGGAGACGTATTACGGCGGGTCGGTCGAGCCGACCGACGTCGGGCCGACCGAGCCGGTCCCGCCGGAGGCCTACCGGACGGTGACCGAGACGACCAAGGTGAAGGGCCTTCTCCAGGGCGAAGGCATCCGGTACCTGTTCACGTCGTTCGTCAGCAACTTCCGCAACTTCTCGGCGGTGGCGATCATCCTGGTGGTGATGGTCGGTGTCGGCCTGGCGGAGGCCGCCGGCCTCATAGCCGCGCTGATACGCAAGTTGGTCGGTGTCTCGTCCAGGAGCACGCTGACCTTCATCATCGTGCTTCTCGGCGTCGTATCGAGCATCGCCTCGGACGCGGGCTACCTGGTGTTGATCCCGCTCGGGGCGGCGGCGTTCAAGAGCGTCGGCCGAAACCCCCTGGCCGGGCTGGCAGCGGCGTTCGCCGGCGTCGCCGCCGGGTTCGGCGTCAACTTCCTGATCACGCCGCTCGACGGAGTGCTCGTGGAGATCACGAACGACACCAGCGGCAGCAATGAGAACCACATCGATCTCGCCTCCAACCTGTACTTCGGGATCGCCTCGACGATCTTCGTCACGGTCGTCCTCACCGTGATCACGGCGAAGTTGGTCGAGAACCGGCTCGGTGCCTGGGACCCCGCCGACGCCGGTGAGGGCCCGCCGGAGGCCGACGACGCCCCTGAGGTCACACCCGAGCAGGAGAAGCGCGGACTGCGGTTCGCGTTGTGGGCGACGCTCGCCGTGGTCGGCGCGATCACGCTGCTGACGGCGATCCCGGGCGCTCCGCTGCGCAACCCGGAGACAGGAAAGGTGATCGGCGACTCGCCGTTCATGGACAGCCTGATCGTGATCATCATGATCATCTTCTACGCGGCCGGGTACGCCTACGGCCGGGGCGCCGGGACGATCAAGGGCTCGGACGACGTGCTCAAGACGATCACGAAGTCGTGGGCCGGTCTCGCCGGGCTCCTCTTCCTCTTCCTGCTGATCGCCCAGTTCATCGCCTACTTCAACTACAGCAGGATCGCCGAGGTGCTCGCGGTGAAGCTCGGTGACGTCCTCGAGCGCATCGACATCGGCAAGGTGTGGCTTCTGATCGGCGTGATCATCGTCTCGATGATCGTCGACCTGATCATTCCGCAGGCGATCGCCAAGTGGGCCCTGCTCGCCCCGATCTTCGTTCCCCTCATGCTCCGGCTCGGCGTCGCGCCGCAGACGGTGCTGGCCGCCTACCGCGTCGGCGACTCGCCGTTCAACGTGCTGACGCCCCTAATGGCGTACTTCCCGCTGATCGTCATCTTCGCCAAGCGATATCGGAAGGACGCCGGCATCGGGACCGTCGTCTCGCTGATGCTCCCGTATGCCTTCGTGCTCTCGATCCTCTGGATCCTGTTCTTCGTCGTCTGGTACCTGATCGGGATTCCGCTCGGCCCCGGCGCGCCCGTCAACACCTGATGACAAGCGGCCGGCGTCTGCGGCCGCCTCGGCCACAGCCGACGTCCGGCGCCCGATGAGCGACACGACGATCACGTTTCTGGTGCTGGGCGTTGTGGTGGCGGTCTTCATCTGGGACCACCTGCCGGTCGCCGGAGTCGCACTGGGCACCGCTCTGTCGCTGTGGGCGACCGGCGTGCTGACTCTCGACCAGGCGCTGGCCGGCTTCGGAGACCCGACGGTGATCTTCATCGCCTCGCTCTTCGTCGTCAGCGAGGCGCTTGACGCGACCGGCATCACCGCCTGGCTGGGGCAGGCGCTGATCGACCGCGCCGGGGACAGCCGAGCGCGGGTGCTCGTGCTCACCCTGCTGCTGGTCGCGGTCTTGACGGCGCTGATCAGCGTCAACGGCTCGGTCGCCGCTCTGCTGCCCGTGGTCGCCGTGATGGCGGTGCGGCTGCGGCGCTCACCGTCTCAGCTGATGATTCCGCTCGCCTTCGGCGCGCATGCCGGTTCCCTGCTCACGCTGACCGGGTCCCCGGTCAACGTGATCGTCTCGCAAGCGGCTGCCGACGCCGACGTCGGCCGGTTCGGCTACTTCGAGTTCGCCCTCGTCGGACTGCCGCTCGTTGCCGGGACGATCGCGATCATCGTCTTCTTCGGCGAGCGGCTGTTACCGACGCGGAAGGTGCGCTCGGCGACCCGGGACTTCAGCAACCTGGCCCGCACGCTCGTCGACCAGTACGCGCTCGACGCCGATCCCGACGCGCTCGTGAGCCGGCGCTCGGGGCTGGCGGAGGTGGTCGTCCCGCCTCGCTCCGCGCTGATCGGCGAGCCGGTCTTCCCCGGGATGGTCACGGACAGCGGCGACCTGGCGGTGATGGCCATCCAGCGCAAGGGCGAGGACGTCAGCGGCGAGACGAAGCTTGAAGTCGGGGACACGATGGTGCTGCACGGGACATGGGGTGCGCTCGAGTACCACCTGGACGACCCGGATCTGCTGGTCGTCGACGAGCCGCGGATGGTGCGGCGACAGGCCGTTCCGTTCGGGCCCGGGGCATGGCGGACCCTCGTTCTGCTCGCGGCGATGGTCGTCCTGCTCGCCACGGGCGCAGTGCCGCCTGCGGTCGCGGGGCTGCTTGCCGCCGGCGCGATCGTCGTCACGCGAGTGTTGACGATCGACCAGGCGTACCGCGGGATCGCCTGGACGACCGTGATCCTCGTCGCCGGGATGATTCCGCTCTCGACCGCCATGACCGAGACCGGAGCGGCCAAGGACCTCGCCGACGCCCTCGTCGACACGATCGGCGACCTCGGGGCGCACGCTCTCCTGCTCGGACTCGTCGTGCTGACGTTCGTCCTCGGACAGCTGATCTCCAACATGGCGACGGCGTTGATCGTGATCCCGATCTCGATCTCGGCCGCCGCCGAGCTGGATGTCTCCCCCAAGCCGATGCTGATGGCCGTCTGCGTGGCTGCGGCCGCGTCCTTCCTTACACCCGTCGCCACCCCCGCGAACCTGATGGTGATGGAGCCCGGCGGCTACCGGTTCGGCGACTACTGGAAGCTCGGCCTGCCGCTGCTCGCCCTCTACGGCGTCGTCGCAGTGCTCCTCGTGCCCGTCGTCTGGCGTTTCTGAGCCGTGGCTGCGACGGTGTCACTGGGTTCGCCCGGCCGGATTCGTCGCACGATCCAGTGGATCGCGCGCACGGCCGTCGCCAACGCCGGCGGGGCGGTCTATGGGTTGATGATGGTCGGGATCATGCTCGCGGCCGAGGACGCGCGGCGCGTCGGGTACCCGGCGACGATCGAGGCGGCGACGGTCGTGCTCGTTCTCTACTGGCTGACGAGTTTTTATGCGCACACGCTCGGTGTGCGGCTGCAGCGAGGAGAGGCTCTGGACTGGCGGATCATGTGGCGCGGCTGCGTGTACGAGCTGCCGATCCTCGAGGGCGCCCTGGTTCCGTTCCTCGTCTTGATCATCGCCTGGGCGGCAGGCTTGCCCGTCGCCCGCGGCGTGAAGATGGCGCTCTGGGCGGCGGCCGCGACGGTGGTCGTCCTCGAGGTCGTCGCCGGATGGCGGACGCGGCGGCGGTGGCAGGAGATCGTGATCCAGGCTGGCGTGGGCGCCGCCATGGGCATGGCGTTGATCGCGGTCAAACTCCTGTTCTAGTCGGTAGCGCGTCAGCTCGAGAAGCCGGAGACGGCGTCGCCGATCAGCTTCGCGCCGATCACGAGGAGAAGCACGGTCATGATCACCGCGTTGTGGCCGGCCATCCAGCCACGCAGATCGTCCAGCAGCTCGTTCGACCGGGCCCCGAGTGCGACCGAGAGAACCAGCGGAGTGAAGACGCCGACCGACGCGATCGCGACGAAGACGACGAACACCGCGACCTCCTTGCCCGCCGAGAGGTCTGCCTCGACGATCTCGGCGGCGGCGGCAACTGTCAGCAGAAGGTTCTTCGGGTTGAGTGCCGTGAGCGCGATTCCGGCTCCGGCCGCCTTCGCGACCGTGAAGCCGTCGATCATCCGCATCCAGCCGGGGGGAGCAGCCTCCGCGCCGCCGCGCGGACGGCCGAGCCATTGCTTGACCGAGGCCGCCAGAGCGAGGAGGCCGACGACGAGCAGGACGACGTTCGGCCAGGTCGCGTCGCTTCCGCCATCCTTGTCGAAGGCGTCGGCGAAGGCGAGCACGAGTGCCCCGACCGCCCCGAGGCCGGCGGCCCAGGCGAGCACGAACGCCGACACCTTTGCCCGCCCACGTTCGGATCCGACCAGCAGGACGACTGCGATGACCGGCACCGGGAAGATCGCGACTGCGACCGCGAGCGGCAGAACGGCTCCTAGCGCCTGGCCCATGACCTCCCCGCGCGCACGTTCGTGAACGTACCGGAACCGGCCGGCGCGAACGTTGTCTGGCTCGGCGACCGGAAGGCAGTGGCCGGCTCCAACGCTGGAACGCGGGCGACTAGACTCCCGTCTTGAATCGACCGGGGAGGCGTACGTGAACCTTCACGTTGACGTCCCGACGCGGGCGCAGCTCGACCGGCTGCTCGCCGGCCGGAATCGCTCCAGCGTCTCGTTGTACATACCGAACGATCCCGCATCGCGCGACGGCGCTGAACGGATCGAGCTCAAGAACCTCGCCGCGGAAACCGTCCGCCAGCTCGAGGCATCCGGGACCGCGAAGTCCGAGGTCGCCGCGATCGAAGCGGCCGTCGGCGACCTGGTCGACGACGAGGAGTTCTGGCGCTACCAGGCCAGGAGCCTGGCCGTGTTCGCAACGCCGCAGTCCTTGACGACCTTCCGACTGGCGAACCGGCTGGTCGGCATGGTCGAGGTGTCCGACCGATTCCACCTCAAGCCGCTGCTCCGTTCGGTCACGTTCCCGCAGACGGCGTTCGTGCTCGCACTCGCGCAGGGCTCAGTGCGGCTGCTCGAGGTCGTGGCCGACCTGCCGCCCTCGGCGGTCGAGGTGCCGAATCTCCCCGCCGATGCGGCAAGCGCGGTGGGCCAGTCGTCGATCAAGGACCGGTCTCCGGTCCGCAGGATCCAGGGCTCGGAAGGACAGAAGGTTCGCCTCCGCCAGTACGCCCGCCGGATCGACGAGGCGCTACGTCCGCTGCTCAACGGTCTCGACGTTCCGCTGATCCTCGCCGCCGCCGAGCCCCTCGAGAGCATCTTCAGGTCGGTGAACAGCTATCCCCATCTCGCGAG
>JBKPMR010000103.1:0-9002 GCA_046732255.1 Actinomycetota bacterium | reverse complement strand
CGCGGGGAGCCCACGCTGCGCACGCACGAGGGCGAGCAGCAGCTACGCGAAGGTGACGTCGTCGCCTTCCCGCGCGGCAAGGAGGGCGCGCATCAGATCAAGAACACCACCGACACGCCGATCCGCGTGCTCATGCTCTCGACGCTCGTCGCCCCCGACATCGTCGAGTACCTCGACAGCGGCAAGATCGGCGCGCGGAGCGTGGCCGGCGAGCGGATCATGTTCGGCAAACCCGGGCCGGAGCTCGACTACTGGGAGGGCGAGGAGTAGACAGGCCGACGGGGTTTGCGGGACGAGTTGCAGAACGAGCTTGCCGACGGCGAGCTCGACGCCTGACTGGGTCTTCAGGGTCGTCCGCGCGGCGGCTGTAGCGCCGCCGCACCACCGCGCAAGTTTCACCACCCGAACCACTCTTCTTATGAAGAGGGGGCGGGTACGCGCGGGCCTCGCAGGGGAGAGGCTTTCTCTACGAAGCCACAGTCCCGCCCCCATACCGGGCGTTCCCCAGAGGGGAGGCGGCTACTCCTCGCGATGACAGTTCCGGTGCAGGAGCCGCGCTAGACGGCGAGCTTGCGGCGTTGACCTCTAGACGGATACGCGGGATCCTTTACGTGGGAGCGGGACACCACTGCGGCGAGTCTTTGAATCCCCCTGAGGCTTGTTGGCAGGCACCCTCCGACGTTCCGCTCCCCCCTGTGCCCTCGCCTAACAGGGGCGACTACCAGCCCGGAGCCTCGATTTCGGGTGGCAGAGAGGGAGCGGGCGCCCCGCCGGCTTCCGGGTCCCGCTCCCGCCTCATCAACTCCGCCGAGCTAAACGCGAACGTCCCTGGAATCTGGCTCAGTCTGCTAGGTGTTGACCACGTTGTGGAGCTGGATTACCTCTTGCTTGATCTCAGCAGGGACGTTCGGCACCACCTTCTCGTTGAAGTACGCATCGTGCTGTTCCTGAGAGTCCCAGATCTCCGCAACACAGAAGCCCTGTGAGTCCTCAAAGGCGACGTGGAGGACGAAGCCCGGCGCTTTTTTGATCTCTTCCAGTAACGGCGGCGAGATCTCGTCGTACAGCTCCGTCGTGACCGGGGCCCGATGGCGAATCAGTACAGCCATTCCGATCTCCCTTCGTCGGATGCCGAAATCGAACGTTTACATATCTGTCCGCGCCCGGCGGACGAAACCGCCCCGCGGGTCGAACGCTTCGCGGCCAGGCGGCTCTGGTTTGTCGGCTCGGGCGGATCGTGTGTGAGAATCTCCGCCGGGCACTTCAAGTGGACGAAGATGACCGGTCTGTCGTGGTCTGGAAAATGGCCGGCCGCTTTGTCTCGGCGACCAACGCCTTCGTCTCGCTCAACTCGCTGGCATGCGGCGGGTCGAAGGGTCGACGACACTGACCCTCAACTAGCTTCACGGCTCCGCCGGGAGGGCACCGAGCAGGAACGAATCTGGTTCGACGCGTGCCGCTCCGGCGGGTCGGACGCGGGCGGCACGTCCCCGCGGTGTACAAAGGCAGTCATGGCAATGGCGGAAAGACCGCGTCTCGTCGTCCTCGACCTGCTCGAGACGTACGCGCGCGAGCGCGACATCGACGTTCGCCTCGAGCGGCGCCGCGAGCTGAGCGCGTGGAGCTGCACGCTCGTCGAGAGGGGCAAAGCGCCGATCGTGACGACCGGTCACTCGTCGCGTGAGGCGATTCGGCGGGCGCTGGTCGCCGCCGGCGTCACGATCCCCGACGTCTGAGACGGCGGCGGGCGCCGCGGCTGAGAATCGACTCAGCCGGTGGCGCCATCTGCCCCTCGTCGTCGGTGTCGGGAGGCCCGGTGTCCGGGACCTGCTCGACGTGGGACTCCTTCTGGGGCGGCAGCTCCTCGGGAACCTTCGACCCCGGGATCCCGGCATCTTGCGCGATGTCCGGTTCCGGTCGTTCGCGCTCCTCGCTCACTCGGTCTCCATTCCCCCGGCGACCGTCTGCGAATCCCGCGCCCCGGTTACCAGGCCGGCCGCCGCGGGTACTCGTCCTCGGGCACGATGCAGGAGCTGACGATCCAGGCGGCGAGTCCGGAGTCCGCGGCCAACCTCTACAGCGCGCTCTCCCCGTTCCATCCGGAGATCGACGTCGACGACGACCGTCGGCACTTCGTGCGAGTCGCGCTCGGCAGCGACAGCGAGATCATCCAGATCCTCGACACCATCCAGCGCTTTCTCGCCGACCGGTCCGGCCTGGATGGATCCGACTCGGTTTCGTTCGAGCTGGACGGCCGCGACTACACGATGCGCTCTGCTTAGCACAGGGTTTGGCCTGAGCCCGCAGCGGGCATTACCTGCTACAACCTGGAACGCGACCGGATCCAAGGGGAGCCCGAAACGGCTTGATTCGGTCGCGTTCCACTGGTTGGGCGTGTTTTCAGGCGGAGGAACGCGGCCCTACGTGCTGAAATGTCTGTCGGGCGGGTCTGCGGCGTCGCGGAGTTGCCTCTCCCACCCGCGAGGCATTGCGAGCCCGCCCATTCTTGCCTCCGCCGCGCGCGCCGGCCTCGCGTCGCCGCGGCGGGGGGCCTCAAGGGTCACCAAGAGGCGATTTGCGTTCTCCGGCACCGAGGCGGGGAATGAACGGGACATGAGCAACCGGCTGGATCGGTTGACGACAGACACCGCCCGGTCGAGCCCGCAATTCGCGCATCCCGTCGAGCACGCGCTGGCTCGCGTGTTCGACCGGTTCGGGATCGAGTGGCGCTACGAACCCCGGACGTTCGTCCTCGAGCGGCGTCAGGGGCAGGTGGTGGAGGCCTGCACGCCGGACTTCTACTTGCCCGAACTCGACATGTACGTCGAATGCACCTGCATGGATCAGCGGCTCGTCTCCAGGAAGAACCGCAAGTACCGCAAGCTACGCGAGCGCTTCGGCGTAGCCGTCGAGATCATGTACCGGCGCGACTTCGTCCGCCTCGGGCGGCGTCACGGACTGACCGAGCTGCTCCAGGCCGCCTGCTCGCCCGATGGGACGGATCCGTAGTGATGCCGGGTCGGTAAACGCCCCGGCGTTCCAACGCGGCAACCATCCTCGTACACTCACGACATGCCCGCCTGTGCTCGGTGCGGGGAGCTGAATCCTTCGGAGGCCCGCCTCTGCTGGTCGTGCGGAACCGCGCTCGTACGACCCGGGCAGCGTGGGGAGGAGCGGCGGATGGTCTCGGTGCTGTTCGTCGACCTCGTCGACTTCACCGGGCTCGCGGGGCGGCTCGACCCGGAGGAGCTGAAGCGCGTCCAGGCTCCGTACTTCCAGCGGGTCCGCGGCGAGCTCGAGCGCTACGGGGGCCACGTCGAGAAGTACATCGGCGACGCGGTGATGGCGCTGTTCGGCGCCCCGGTCGCGTACGGCGACGACGCGCAACGCGCGGTGCTCGCAGCCTTCGGGATCCGGAGTGCGATCGCGGAGCTCAACGAGGCCACCCCCGAGCTCGACCTCGAGGTCCGGATCGGGGTGAGCACCGGTGAGGCGTTCGTCGACCTCACGGCGACCGCGGCGACCGGCGAAGGGATGGCCGCCGGTGACGTCGTGGTCACGAGCTTCCGCCTCCAGCAGGCGGCGCTCCCGGGCTCGATCCTCGTCGGAGAAACGACCTACCGGGCGACGCAGCGGACGATCGACTACGACGAGCTCGAGCCGGTGAGGGTCAAGGGCAAGCAGGAAGCGCTGAGAGCCTGGACGGCCGTTGCGCCAAGGGAGGCAGCGGTCCTGCCCCGGGCCACGCTCGTCGGCCGGGATGCCGAGCTCAGACACCTGCGCTCGTTCGTCCACTCGGACGACCCGTCGGGGGCTCGACTCGTCACCCTGGTCGGCTCTCCGGGGATCGGAAAGTCGCGGCTCCTCTGGGAGCTCCGCCGGTCGCTCGCCGATGACACCGGCGCGGTGGTCTGGCTCCAGGGCCGCTGCTTGGCCTACGGCAGCGGCGTCAGCTTCTCCGCGTTCGCCGACGCCGTGAAGTCGCATGCCGGGATCTTGGAAAGCGACTCCGTCGAGATCGTCGAGGAGAAGTTGGCCGCCTCGGTTCATTCGGCCATCGAGGACGAAGCGACGAGGGCCTGGAGCGAGGCCTATCTCCGCCCGCTGGTCGGGCTCGAAGGTGAGGAGCGGCTGGCCGGCGATCGTCGAGACGAGGCGTTCTCCGCCTGGCGCCGCTTCGTGGAGAGCGTCGCAGTGCACGCCCGGCCCGTCCTCGCCTTCGAGGACATCCACTGGGCAGACGACGGCCTGCTCGACTTCATCGAGCACCTCGGCCGCTGGGCCGGGGAAGTCCCGCTCGCGATCGTCTGCACTGCGCAGGCCGAGCTGTCCGATCGCAGGCCGGACTGGCCCGGCCTCCTACAGCTCGAGCCGTTGTCCAGGGAGGACACGGCGGAGCTGGTCGACCAGCTCCTCGGCGCGACCGCGCTGGCGCCCGGGGTGCACCGCGAGGTGCTCGGGCGATCCGCCGGCAATCCGCTCTACGCGGAGGAGTTCGTCCGGATGCTCCAGGAGCGGCAAGGCGAGGAGGAGTTGCCCCTCCCCGAGACGGTCCAGGCGATCATCGCGGGCCGCCTCGATCGGCTCCACCCCGAGGCGAAGGAGGTCATTCGCGACGCGGCCGTCGTCGGAACGGTCTTCTGGATCGGTCCGATCGCCCACCTGAGCGGTCTGCAACCGGAGCAGATCGAACGGCGGCTGGGGGAGCTGCAATGGAAAGAGGTCGTTCGACCCCAACCTCGAAGTGCGGTCGCGGGCGAGAGCCAGTACGCGTTCTGGCACGTCCTGGTGCGGGACGTCGCCTACTCCCAGATTCCGCACGCCGCGCGCGCCGAAAAGCACCAGGCGATCGCGGAGTGGATCGAGTCGCTCGCTCCTGGGCGTGCCGATCTGACCGAGCTCCTCGCCCATCACTACTCGCGGGCGCTCGACTACGCGCAGCTGGCTCGCCGCGACACCGAGATGCTGACGGAGCGGGCGCGATCGGCGCTGCGCGCTGCCGGCGAGCGTGCGCTCTCGGTGTATGCGTATCCGGCCGCCGCAGGTCACTTTCGGGGGGCACTCGAGCTCTTGGCCGCTGATGAGCCGGCTCATGCTCAGGTGCTGTTCGGTCTGGGCGAGGCGCTGTTCTGGTCCGAGCGACGCGGCGAGGAGGAGCTGGCCCGCGCCCGCGAGGAGCTGGTCGCGACCGGTGACCTCGAGCGGGCAGCGCATGCCGACGTTCTGCTCACCGGGCTTGCCCAGGCTCGTGGCGACCGCGACGGTTTTGCCCTGAGGGCGCACCGGGCCGTCGAGCTCCTCCGCGCGTCACCGCCCTCGTACGGCAAGGCGGAAGCGTTCAGCAACCTCGCAGCGTTCTACGCGCTGAGCGGCGACTCCCAACGGGCGCTGCAGGCGAGCAGTGATGCATTGTCGCTTGCGGAAACGCTCGAGCTGGACGAGATCAGGGCGGACAGCTTGACCTTTCGCGGTCACGCCCGGATCGTCGGCGGTGACTCCCAGGGGATCGAGGATCTCGAGCAGGCGGTCGAGATCGCGCAAGAGCTCAACTGGCCGGGCATCGTGCGTAGTTGCGCCAACCTCGCGACCGACCTCGCGCTGCTCGGATCGCTGGAGCGCGCGTGGGCCGTCTACGAACAGGGCCGCGCAGCCGCCGCGCGGTTCGGCGACGCCCGAGGCCTCTACTGGCTCGCGGCCGAGCGGCCGTACGAGCTCTACTGGCGCGGCGCGTGGGACGAGGCGATCGCCACCACTGACGAGCTGCTGCGAGAGGCGGACGGCGGGTACGTCGAGCACGCCGCCAGGAGCGTCCGCGCCTGGATCCGGCTCGCACGTGGGGATCACGCCGGCGCGCTCGAGGACTCTGCCTGGGCGCTGGAGTTTGCCCGCCAGGCGCAGGACGCCCCGGCACGCCGCCAGGGGCTCGCGCTCCGGTCGCGCGTCCTCGCGGAGGCGGGTCTACTCGAGGAGGCGGGCGCGATCGCCGAGGATGCGCTCGCGGAGGCTGCGACGCCCGGGACGGTTGCGTCGTTCTGGATCGCGGACCTCGCCGAAGCGTTGCAACAGCTCGGTCGCGCGGACGCGTTGTCCGAGCACCTGCTCGGCAGCCGAATGCCGACGCTCTGGCTCGTTGCTGCTCTCCGGCTCAGCGCGGGCGCGTACGAGGAGGCGGCCGACCAGTACGGTGCGATGAGTGCGCGGCCGGAAGAGGCGAAGGCACGGCTGCGGGCGTCGGCAGCGCTTGCGGCGAGCGGCGACCGCACGAACGCGCAGGTGCAGCTCGACCGGGCGCTTGCGTTCTACCGCGAGGTTGGGGCGGACGCGTACGTTCGCGCCGCCGAGTCGCTCGTCGCCGCCGGCGCCTAGCTTCCCTGCTGGCCGGTCGGCGGCGGTAGAAGGCCGTTCTCCTTCTCGTCGGCCCCGACCAGCCCCCTGTACGAGATCGCGCCGAGCTCCTCCAGGAGCGCCAGCTGCGCGTCCGGGTTGTCCGGCAGCTGGATCAGCGCGTGGGTCACGTCTTCCTCGTCGTAGAAGATCTGGTTCTCGCAGAGGCGCCCGCCGTGGCGGAAGCAGATGTCCCAGACGTCGTTTCTCCGCGAGCGCGGTGGGCTCGAGGGGATCCGGACCCAGTTGTACGGCATGCGCGGATCGTGATCCTTTCGGACAATGAAAGCAAGTGCGGTCGTCGCTAGTCGCGCCGGGTGTGGCGCCAGGGGCCCGGCACGATGTCGAGCAGCAGGTTCACGACCCAGACGATGATCGTCGCCCAGACGAGCGCCCAGAAGCCGTGGATGTTGAAGCTCGGCACGATCAGGGCCGTGAGCAGCAACATCAGCATCGCGACGCCGAACCAGATGAGCCGCAGCGTGATGATGGCGAGTGGGAGCGTGATCAGCTTCAGCACCGGCTTGACGAGCGTGTTCAGGAGCCCGAAGAGGAGCGCGGCGCCGAGCAGTGCACTGACCCCGCCGATCGTCACCTTGTCGAGCACGGCGATGACGACGAGGAGCGTGATCGCGTTCGCCGCCCACGAGAGGAAGAGTGACTTGAGGAGGTCGATGCGGCGATCCTACGCCGTTGCGGCTGTAAGGGCTTAGGAAGCGTCCCTCGCCAGCGCATGCGCCGCGCCGTGGTCCCGGGCGACGATGCCGGCGGCGACCGTGCCGTAGGTCATCGCGGTTCGCAGATCGTCGGTCTCGGCGAGTCCGACGAGGAAGCCGCCGCAGAACGCGTCCCCGCAGCCGGTGGCGTCGACCGGGGCCGCGTCGGCGGCCGGCAGGCGGACGAGCTCGTCGCTGCGGAGGCCGATCGAGCCTTCGTGGCCGAGCTTGACCACGACCGTGCGGGCGCCGAGGGAAGCAATCCGTCTCGCCGCCGGTTCGGCGCCGGGCCAGGTGCCGAGCAGCGCCGCCGCCTCGGCACGGCTTGGCAGGAATGCGTCGACGTGAGGCAGGACGCGCGGCCAGTCGGCCTCCATATGCTCGTAGTGCGGGTCGACGGTGACCAGGCGGGCGCGGGCGCGCGCCCAGGCGACGAGCGCCTCCATCTGCTCGAAGGGCACGGGGGCAATGTGGACCGCCTCGAGCCCCCGCGTGAGCTCGTCCGGGAGCTCCTCCGGCGTGGGGGTCGCGTCGACGTAGTTCCCGGACTGGAAGGTGAACCGATCGCCGCCCTCGATGCCGAGCTCCACCCAGAGCCGGATCGCATCGTGTTCGGACGGGATCAGGCCCGCGGCAAGCCCGGCGCCTTCGAGGGTGCGGACGAGCTCGGGCGGAAAGCCGCGGCCCAGGCGGACCGCCATCCGGACGTCGTCCGCGAACGCCCGAGCGCCGATCGCGGCGTAGAGCGCGTCACCGCCGAGCCGGTCGAGGACGCGTCTCCCGTCCGGTGTGACGACGTCCTCGACGAGGAGGTTGCCGACCGTCAGGTACCGCGCCACGACGAGGAACCGGGGACAGGTCTGAGAGAGGAACCGGGGACAGGTCTGTCAGACCTGTCCCTCTCTGTGCTCACCATCTGCCTGTCCCTCTCTGTGCTCATCCATAGATCTGCCGGAAGTTGAGCTCCCTGCGCCGCTCGTCGTCGAAGCCGAGCATCGTCAGCCCGCGGCTCGACGCGTAGTGGTAGGCCAAGAGCTCGAGCGGAATGCAATAGGTGAGCGGGGAGAGCTCTTCTGCTGCGTTGCCCGCGACCGACAGGACGAGGTCGGCGACCCGGGCCGCAGGCGCGTCGGCCTCGCAGACGGCGACTGGGGTCGCTCCGATCTCGCGAGCGGCCTCTAGCTGCTCCACCGCTCGGTCATGCGACGCGCCGGGCGGCGCGACCACGATCGTGGTCGTCCCGGGGCCGGTGCAGAAGAACTCCTCGTGCGCCCATTCCTCCAGTTCGTGCGCTCCGCCCGGCGTGTGCGCCGCTTCGATCAGCTTCGCCCGGCCGAAGTACGCGGTGCCGTAGCTCGGACCGCCGCCGACGACGTCGACCTTCGGGTCGTCGGGAAGGTCGAGGGCGAGCCGCTCGGCCACCGGGTCGGACAGGTCGATCGTCGCCGAGGCCGCCGATCCCCGCGCCTGCACGGACTCGAGCAGGCCTCCGACCTCACGACCGGCGAGCTCGGCTGCCCGGATCGCGAGCGCGTAGAGCGCGCCCAGCGAGGCCGCGTACGAGATCGTCCCGGGCCCGAAGCCCGGGTCGTCGTAGCGGAACGGGAGCACGACGTCCGCCTCCTCGGCGAGAGGGCTGTCCGGGTCGTACGTGACACCGATCGTGACAAGGCCGCGGGCGCGCGCGTTCGCGGCCGTCTCGACCGTGCGCACGACCTTCCCGGAGTTCGAGACGCAGACGGCCCACGCGCCGGCCGGAGCGAGCTCGAGCTCGTATCGGGAGAGCTCGAGGGAGGGGAGGGCCTGGGTCGGGATCCCGCTCCACCGTTCGAAGGCGAGCCGGGCCGCAAGCCCCGCGTAGTGCGAGTCGCCGCAGCCCGCCAGGTAGATCCGCGGCGGCGG
>JBKPMR010000102.1:0-16357 GCA_046732255.1 Actinomycetota bacterium | reverse complement strand
AAGAGCGGGATGTCCGCCCCCCATTGACCCTGGAAGGCGCCGAGCGCTCCTCCCATCGTTCGCTTCGTCGGATCGTCGACCAGCACGATCGCGAGCAGGAACTGGTTCCAGGTCCAGACCGTCAGCAGGATCGCCAGCGACGCGACCGCCGGCCGCGCGAGCGGCACGTGGATTCGCCAGAAGAGCTGCCAGGTCGTCGCGCCGTCGATCCGCGCAGCCTCCGAGAGCTCCTCGGGCATGTTCAGGAAATGGGCACGCATCCAGAAGACGCCGAACGGCATGAAGAGCCCGATCAGAGGGAGGACGATCGCCCACCGCGTGTTCAGGAGCCCCATGCCCCGGATCTCGTAGTAGAGGGGGACGATCACGCCCTCGAACGGGAGCGTCAGACCGAGCAGGAAGACCACGAAGACGAGCTGGCCGCCGCGAACCCGCAGGTGCCCGATCGCGAAGCCCGCCATCGTGGCGATCACGACCGACACGGGAACGACGCCGAGCACGATCAGCACGCTGGACTTGAAGATCGCGCCCATGTTGGCCGTGTGGAAGGCGTCGACGAAGTTGCCCCAGTGGGGATGGGAAGGCCACTCGAGACCCTTGGGATAGGTACCGGATGGATGGAGCGCCGTCGTGAACAGGCTCGCGAAGGGGATGAACGTGATCGCCATCAGCACGAGGAGGAGCGCACCGCCTGCGAGCACGTTTCGCCGCGCGACCATCAGGAATCGCTCCCCC
Source organism: Actinomycetota bacterium (assembly GCA_046732255.1). GTDB lineage: Bacteria > Actinomycetota > Thermoleophilia > Gaiellales > Gaiellaceae > DATBLE01. The sequence goes on along the minus strand of JBKPMR010000102.1, from coordinate 15,622 downwards.
TCCGCGTGAGCCACTGGATCGGGAGGATGCAGACGAGCACGAGGATCATCAGCACGACGGCCAGCGCCGAGGCGAGGCCGACCTCGCGGTTGAAGAAGGCGAGCTGGTAGATCTTCAGCCCGGGCACCATGGTCGCCTCGCCCGGGCCGCCGCGCGTCGAGATGAAGACGATGTCGAACGCCGACAGCGCTGCGATCACGGTGACGGTCACGCAGACGCCGATCTCGTTGCGCAGGCTCGGCAACGTGATCGTGAGGAACTCGCGAACCGGACCGGCCCCGTCGATCTGCGCCGCCTCGTAGAGCGCGGGATCGATCTTGCTCATCCCGGCGTAGAGCAGAACGGTGCAGAGCCCGAGCAGCACCCAGGCGCCGATCACGCCGACGGCCGGAAGGGCCGTTCCGAAGTCGCCGAGCCAGGCGCGCGTGACCCCACCCAGGCCGACTGCCGACAGCGTCTGATTGACGACGCCGTCCGAGGCCAGCATCCAGCTCCAGGCGATTCCCGCGGCGACGAGCGGGACGACCTGTGGTAGGAACAGCACCGCGCGCCCGGCGGCGCTGATCCGCCGGGATGCCACCCGGCGCATCACGGTCGCAACCACCAGACCGAGCACGACCGGGATTCCGCTGAAGTAGATGATCAGCTCGAAGGCGTGCTCGAGCGCGCCGACGAGCTCGTGGTCGCTGAAGACGGTCTTGAAGTTGTCGAGCCCGGCCCACTCAGCCGGGGCGACGCCGTCCCAGCGGTAGAGCGAGTACCTGAAGGTCTGGACGATCGGCCAGAGCACGAAGAGGCTGTAGGCGGTCAGGGCCGGCAGGACGAACAACCAGCCGCCCAGACGGAAGTCGCGGGCCCTCACGTGGAGGGCCCGCGACGCCGATGCTTTGCCCTTTGCGCGGTAGCCGCTGGGCGATGAGGTCGTTGCCTCCGTCATCGGCCTCCGCCCATCAGCTGCCGCCCGAGACCTGCTTCTTGTAGTCGGCCTGAACGGTCTTGAGGACGTCCCCGGGTGAGATCTGGCCGGCGAACAGTTTCTGGACTGCGGGCGTCCACGACTGCGCGTAGATGGCGCCGGTCGCATTGGCGATGAAGTCCATGGCGCCGTTCTCCTTGGCGATCACGTTGCCGGCCGCGAGTGTCTGTGCGATCGCGGATCCGGGCTTCACCTTCGGAATCGCCAAGCTTGGCGGCCCGCCTGGGTTGGAGCCGCCGACGTTGACATTGATCCTGCGCGCCTTCGGGTTCGTCGCCACCCAGTTCAGGAAGAACGCCGCGCAGTTGGCGTGCTTCGCCTTGGCAGCGATCCCGAAGGTCAGCGGCGCCGACATCGCAGCGTGCTTTCCGCCCGGGGTCGCAGGCGGCATCAGGAAGAAGCCGACGTTGGCGGACATCTGCTTGTCGAGGTTGCCCGACTCCCAGTCGCCGTCGAAGATGAGCAGCCCGTCACTGTGCTGGAACTTGCTCATCATGCTGAAGTAGTCGGTGGCGTTCGCATCGCTGTTGAAGTAGCCGGCCTGGATCCACCGTTGCAGGTGCTGAATCGCCTTGAGGTTCGACGGCGTATCGATGGTCGCGCCCGGCTTCTGGAAGATCCAGTTGTTGATCGGCGTCGGCGACCCGTACGCGCCCATCAGGTCCTGGAGCGGGAAGAGCAGTCCGCCAGTCTCTCCTCCGTTGAACTGGACGATCGGCGTGACGCCGGCGGCCTTCGCCTTCGCAAGCAGCGCGTCGAGCTGCGCCAGCGTCTTCGGCGTCGTCGTCATCCCGACCTTCGCCGCCAGCGTCTTGTTGTAGAAGACGCCGGTCATGCTGTAGTTGAGGCCCATTGCCCACAGGGAGCCGACACCGCGCGGCCGCCCGTTGGCCGGCATGCGCATCTGCATCAGTTGCGATGCCGGGAACTTGTTCCAGCCGTATGCCTTGAAGTACCCGTCGAGGTTCTTCATCAAGTGGTCCTTGACGAGCCCGCTGAGTTGCGGCAGCCGCATCAGGTCAGGCGGATTCGGCCCCGAAAGCGAGAGCGGCGCGTTCTGCGTGATGACCGCGAACTGGTCCTGGCGAATGTGCCACTTCACGTTCGGGTGCTGACGTGTGAACTCCTTTGTCAGCTCGATCGGGAGGGGGAATCCGGTCTCGAAGTAGCCCTCCATCGTCACGGGCTTCGTCCCGCAGGCGGCCGCGAACGTCGGCGCCTTCGCGGATCGCGTGGTCGATGCCGCGGTGGTCGCCACGAGCGCAGCGGCGATCAGCACTGTCGCCGACAGAGTCAGCAGTAGCCGAGACCGTGACGGCATCAGCCTCGGCCCCCAGTGCCCCACGGGATCAAGCCGTCTGAGCATGAATCCTCCCTTCATCGCGAGCATGGCCGACGTACCGCAGGTGCGCCACTGCAAAGCCTCGTGAGTCGCACTTGTCTCGGTATCCCGTCGACACCCGCTCTCCGTGGCCGGCTAGCGCGTCTGGCTAGCTAAATCGAATCAGCAACCGTGCGATAATTGCATTCCTCAGGCCCATGGTCAAGGGATCGCCCACCAACGAGACGACGGCGAGGAGTAAGCGGGTCACCCTGGCCGACGTCGCTCGCAGCGCCGGCGTGTCGCAAACGGCTGCCTCGTTCGTCCTCTCGGGCAGACGCGAGGAGATGCGCATCTCAGCCGACGTCGAGGCTCGCGTCCTTCGAGCAGTGAGAAAGACCGGCTACCGCCCCAACATCGTCTCACGCAGCCTCCGCACCGGTACCACTCACACCATCGGCTTCATATCCGACACCGTCGCGACCACCCCGTTCGCCGGCCACTTGATCTGGGGAGCCCTCGACGCTGCACGCGAGCGGGGCCATCTGCTCTTCACCGGAGAGACCGAGGGTGATCCGGAGCTCGAGCGGCAGCTGATCGAGGCGATGCACGATCGGCGCGTGGACGGGATCATCCTCGCCTCGATGTACACCCGGAAGGTGAACGTCCCGAAAGCGCTACAAGACGGCCCGGCGGTCTTGCTCAACGCGCTGCCCAGCCGACGCTCGATCATTCCCTCCGTCCTGCCCGATGAAATCGGGGCCGGCCGCACGGCCGCACGAGTCTTGCTGGACGCGGGCCACACCCAGGGCATCTATCTCATCGGAGCAGGGCCCCAGGCGAATCGAGTACCCAACGACAGCCTTGCCGGCGTCGAGCGACTGCAGGGGATCAAGGAAGCCCTGAGCGCCGCCGGCGTAAAGATCGCGGGCGCGATCGCATGCCCCGACTGGCAGCCGGAGCTCGGATACAGCGCCACGCGGCGATTGCTCGAGAAGACGCGACCATCCGCCCTGATCTGCTTCAACGACCGAGTCGCCTTCGGCGCCTATCAGGCGCTCGCCGAAGCGGCCCTCGCGGTTCCAGCTGACGTATCGGTCGTCTCCTTTGACGACGACGTTCTCGCCTCATGGGTCAAACCACAGCTGACCACGGTCGCACTCCCGCACTACGAGCTCGGTCGCGCGGCCATCGAGCTGCTTCTCGACCGCAGGCAAGCGCAAAGCCGTGACCGACACCCTCGCATCACGCGGATTCCGATGCCGTTGCGAGAGCGCGAATCCGTACGAAGCGTCGCCGGCCGTCGCGATCGTAGGCCGCGCAACCGTCCGCAGCCGGTAGACACGCCTCGACGCGCGCCAACCGGACGCGCTGATTGACAGCTCACCCGGGGCCCCCTGATACTCCACCTGCGGCGCGGAGGGGGTGGTTGGTGTAGGACGCGCGACGATTGCTTTCGGCGGGCACGAGATCCCGTCCCGCTGGCACGTCGACGACTTCGAGTTCGACGTCGCCGAGCTCACCGACGGCCGGCTGGACGAGGCGGCCGGCGTTCTCCGCGGCATCGCCGGCAAGGGCTGGCTCTACCTGCCGTGCGCGCGGCCGCCGATTCACACCGTCGAGCACCTGGGCGTGTCGCGCCTCAGCCACGCCGTGGAGGTCGTCGCCGAGGTTCTCCATCCACAGACCGAGATCAGTTTCGCCGACGCGCAGAAGCTGCGGCCCGAGGTGGCGCTCGGCGACACCGTCTCCCTCGACCTTGCCGCCGACCGCGCCGACCTCCAGGGGATCGTGGAGCTCGGTCGCGGCGTGCGCGACTGGCTCGACGCGGACCCGCGGGCGGCCCGGTTCCCGGTCGAGTTCAGCGACCTGACGGTCAGCCTCGAGGAAGCCAGGCGGGGCCTGGGCCGCGTCATCGACGGGTCGGTCACCTATCCCATCGCGGGCACGTTCCGGAGGCCGATCGAGATCGACATCGACGGCTTCGTGCTCGTCATCTCCTCGTTCGAGCTGACGCCCCACCGCTCGACCGCAGTCGCGGAGGTGCGCCTGCCCGGAGGGATCACGGACGTCGACTCCTGTCGGCCGGCGACGATCGACCTCGGCCTGATCGCCATGTCGCCGACGTGCGACTTCTACGTCGACGCACCCGGCCAGGCCTACGGCCCCTGGCTCCTCGGCGACACCGGCCTGGTCATCGAGGGCACGGGCTACGTGCTCGACCTGAGCACGGCGACCAGCCCCGCGCCCTGGTCGCCGGCGTGGCGCGGGCTGGCACTCGGCGCCGGCACCGCGACGGGCGAGAAGTACGTGCCGGACCCGTGCAACACCGGCTATCTGCGTGGCCACTACACCTACAGCAACGCGATCGTCACCAGCTCCGGGTTCTTCGGGAGCATCTACCTGGCGGAGCGGATCACCTTCGAAGCAATCAACCCGCTCGGGCAGACGTTCGTGTTCGACGACGGCGCTATGGACGTCTGGTACAGCAAGATCGTCCGCGGCGAGCTCAAGAACGGGTGGACGGAGCTTCCGGTCGATGCCGTCTGCGAGGGGACGCCCGGGCACCGGGTGAAGACGCCGATCGGCGTCGTGTCGATCCAGCCCGACCTCGATCTGGCCGGCGCGCTCGACCACGGCAACCGGGAGATCAGCTGGGGCGAGCTCACTCGCCACGGTGACGAGGTCGTGGCGTGGACCGGGATCTTCGGCCCCGGTTACCTCTACCTGCCTGCGGGCCCGGACGAGTCCTACTCGCCGGTCGCCACAGGCACGTTCACCGGTCCGACCATCAGCTCGACCCCCGACGCCAGCCTGGCCGCACTCGAGGCTGACCACGTCGCCGGCGTCTCGTTCCCGTGGCTGTCGCACGCCCTGGTGTTCTCACCCGACCGGCCGGGCGGCCGCACCAACCCGATCAAGCTCGACCGGTTGCAAGGCTGGCTCCGGGTCGGGGTCACCGGGGTGGACGGCGCGCTGTCCACGTACGTCCAGACGCGACCCGAGGAGCTCGGGGACCCGAACAGCACCGGCTACGAGGGCAACGTCTCCTTCCACTCGCGGCTGTTCGCCAACGACAAGAAGAGCCTGCTCGCCGAGTTCGTCACGAGTGCGAGCTTCGACTCGAACTTCGCCGGCTTCTTCGAGATTCCCGTGCCGTGCCACATCCCGCGGCTCGACTTCGCGCAGATGAAGCTCACCTCCACGGCCTGCCTCGTGGGCGGCGAGGTGGTGCTGCCCACGGCCGGGGTGCCGCTCGAGTACTGGAACCTCCAGCTCGTGCCGACGGGACCGCCCGACCACTCCGGGGTGGTCAGCGTCCGCACCGGGCGGATCCTCCTGACCGCCGCCGGCATCGCGGAGCCGCTCCACTTCGCGAGGCCCTTCGGGCTCACCTGGGGCGAGATGCTGGCGGACGGGAACCTCGGCCGGCTCTACCTCGACTTCAACAACTGGGGCCAGCGCTTCGACGGCCTCGTCTTCAACCCGCACGAGCTCACGATCTCGACCTACGACCCCAGCGTGACGGACCCGTACCTCGGCGTGTCGGGACCGGTCTGCTTCCCGTTCTTCGGGCTGCACCAGGTGAACATCCGCGACGCGCTGGCCCAGACCGGGAGCCCACCCGTCCCGACCCGGTTCGTCACCGTGCCGAAGACGCCGATCACCCCCCACGCGTCGCCGACCGAGCTCGCGCTCTCGGGTACGTGGCACGACGTCAACTCGAACGACCTCGCGGTGTTCGACTGCCTGGAGGTGGACGTCGATTACAACGTCCCCAGCCAGAACGGGTTCCTCGGCACGGGCACGGGCGAGCTCTCCTTCCTGCACTCGGACCCGCTCGAGATCACGGTCGAGATCCACAGCGACGCGACCGACATCCACCTCAGCTCGACCGACACCCACGACATGGACCTCGGCCTGTACGCCAGGCTCGGCGGGCTCGCTCAGATCGCCGGGTGTGCCCGCATCGAGGGCCCGACACTCGCCCGGCTCACGCTCTACGGGACTCTGGAGGAGAGCGCGGCCGCCGGATCGATCTTCGGCCCGAAGGCCGGCTTCGAGACCGAGATCGACATCGCGGTCACCCCGACCACGTTCGACTTCTACGCCTCGGGTGACATGCTGCTGTCCGTCGCTCTCGTCGACCTCGAGGCCTCGGCGACGGCGCACCTCCTGTTCGACTTCGCGATGGGATCCGCCGAGGGCGAGCTGTACGGCCGTATCGATTGCGACGCGGTGGTCGCCGGGCTGTCCGGCGAAGGCCAGCTCACGTGGCACGTCGACTCGGCCATGCAGTACCTCCAGGGCCGGCTGAAGGTGGGCGTGATCTCGGTGATCGTCAGCGGCGGCCTCGAGGGCGGCTTCTTCATCGGCAACAACGTGCCCAAGGCGCTGGCCTGGGTGCTCGACCCGACGGACACCCATTTCGGGATGTCGAGGAGCATCCTCCCCGCGACGCTGACGGGCGTGTACGGCTACGGCCAAGCGTCGATCGGCGTCAACTACTACGTGGTCGGCGGCGGGGTCGACATCTTCGCCGGCGCCGGTGCGTTCAGCGCCCCGATCGCGGCCGGTGGGCCGCTCGCCCCGTTCGCCGGCAGTGCGCTGCTCCCCTATGTCGTGGGCGCCTGCGGCATCTACGTCCACGGCGAGATCCTGGGCGGGCTGGTCAGCGCGTCGGCGTGGGCCAATCTCAGCCTGCGCGGTCCCATCCCCACCTACTTCGAGGGCACCTTCGGCCTGCGGGGCTGCGTCGCCTGGGTGCTCTGCGCGTCGGTCGACGTGACCGCCGGCATCAACAGCTCCGGCTTCTACCTTTCCTGAGGAGGCGGGATGGCAGACAACACAGCGCTCCTGCAGGCCACCTCCGCAGGCATCGGGCGCGACGGCAGCACGTACGTCGTGCTCCGGTGGGAAGCGGTCGACGGCGTCGAGGGCTACAACCTCTACCGGCGGCCGGCGGACACGCCGGCGCGCAAGACCCGGCCGATCAACGGCAGCACACCGATCACGTCGCCGTCGTCGGCGCGTCAGCTGCGGGCCGCGGTCCCGGAGGAATCGCCCGAGTGGGAGGCGCTGGCGCGGGGCTTCACCGCGGCCGCGGGCGGCACCGGCGCCCTCGAGCTCGCGAACCCCGCCGAGAGCTTCGAACGGGGCCTCACCGAGCACGAGCTGCGCCTGGTGCGGGCCACAGCCCACGCCAATCTGGCCATGGCCCACGCCGCGGGCCTGGCCTACACGGACCGGGGAGTGAAGGCCGACGAGCACTACCTCTACGAGCTTCGCGGCGTGCTCGCCGACGGCACGGAACGCCTGCTCGCCGTCGACATCCCGGTGTGGGCCGGCCATTTCATCCTTCCCGACCCGCCGTCGGGCTTGATCACGCAGGCCGGGGACCGCCGCGTGCTGGTGCTGTGGAACCGCAACCCCTACGCGGCCACGTTCGTCGTGCAACGGGCCACGAGCCCCGGCGGCCCGTTCCAGCAGGTGAACGCCAAGCCGGTCGCGTACGACATGGACGCAGGCCTCGACGGGCAGGCGCTGCCGGCGCCACAGCCGGGCTACCTCGACCTCGGCGCCTGGGACGTCGACGGCCTGCCCACCAGCCACCCGGTCGAAGGCGTCAACGTATACGGACCTGACAACGGGGTTACATACTGGTACCAGGTCGCGTCGCGGGACACGCTCGACCGGGCCGGTCCCTGGTCGGCCGCGGTCGCGGCCACCCCCGTCCGCAGCCTGCCGCCGATGGCCCCGGACGACCTCCAGGTGTCGCCGACCACCACTGCCGACGGGCTGGTCGTCACCTGGCGGAAGGTGACGCGGAACGTCGAGAACCACCAGCTGCCCGACACCTCGCAGACCAACTACATATACCGGGCCGAGACTCTCGAGGACCTCGAGGACGTCGCCACGCTTTCCTCCTACCTGGTGGCCACGATCTGGGCCGATCCGCAGGACGCCACCACACCGCTCGTGTCGTGGACCGACCTCGACCCTGTCCTCGTCCCGCCCTACGGGACGAAGCCGTTCTTCTACCGCATCCGAGTGGCCGACCCGTTCGGCAACCTCAGTGCGCCGTCGGCCGTCATCACCGGCTCCGTGCCGGACACGACCCCGCCCGGGCCCACCGTCCTCGTCGGCGCGACGGGGGCGCCGGACCACATCCGCGTCGAGTGGGGGCCCAACAGCGAGCCCGACCTGGGCGGCTACCAGATCTACCGCGGCGTCTGCGACCGCGGCTTCATCTACCGGCCGGGCGTCACGCACGTGAAGGACAAGGAGGGCAGGATCGTCACCCGCGGCGAGAGCCGCTACCCCTGTGACATGACGCTCGTCGGCGACGTCCCGGTCGGCGACGCCAACGCGATGTACGCCGCCGACGGCCGCATCTGGTTCGAGGACTTCAGCGTCCCCGAGGGCTCACCGCTCTGCTACGGCTACTGGGTTCGCGCCTACGACCACGCCGGCAACCTCTACCCCGGCGACAACGGCTGCCCCCGGCCCGGCGAGTACCGCTGCGCGCGGCTGCGCGAGAAGACGCCGCCGCCCGTGCCCGTGATGACCGGCCTGCGCGCCCGCAACAACGGCGTGCTCGTCGAGTGGATCTCCTCGCCGGTCCAGGACCTGCGCGCCTTCCACGTGTACCGATCGGACGCCGAGCTCGACCCGCCGCAGTTCCTCGCCTGCGTCTTCACGGACGGCTCCGTGAGCGCGACGCCGTGGACGGGGCTGGTCCCTTCGTGCGACGACGTGCCGGCCGTCCTCGACCCGCTCGCCACCCGCGGGTCCTACCTCGACGCCACCGCCGAGCCGCACCACGTCTACTGGTACCGCGTCTCCGCACTGGATTGGCTGGGCAACGAGAGCGACGGATCACACATCGCGGACATTCCGTCCAGCAGCACGTTCACGTACACCAGCGACCTACCGATCACGCCTTCGGTGCTGCCTCCGACTCCGCCGCCGAGCGCCGGCTGCGGCCTCGAGGTCAACTGGGCCCCGCCCTTCGATCCCGCCGCCCTCCAGGGCTTCGTCGTGTTCCGGGCCCCGTCCGGCGGCCCGTACCGGCAGGTGTCCGGGATCCTCACCGCTAACGCCTTCACCGACCCCACCGCCCGGCGCGGCGTCGACTACCTGTACTGCATCCAGGCGATCGACCACACCGGCCTCTTGTCCCGACCCTCACTGCCGGTCCTGCACCGGTACTGACGCATCGAAAGGCGGACGCAATGGGCATCCTCGACGAGTTCAACCCGAGGCGCGACGGCTGGTCGTTCGTGAACTGGGGAGAGGGGCCCGACTTCACCTGGGATCTGTACCGGCGCACCTACCTCGCCATCAATCCGACCAACGATCCGATCGAGTCCCCGCTCGACGTCGCGTTCTTCCAGATCTTCAAGGGGTGCGCCGCCAACGGCAACTGCGGCGGCTTGTCGATGCTCGCGCTCGCGCTCTTCAAGTACGGCGGGTACATGGGGTTCTGCTCGCCGCCGAACTTCTACCTCCCGGCCAACACCACCGACCACGAGCAGCCGGCGAGGGCGGACCTGCACCAGGCGATCAACATCATGCAGGCCCGCCAGTTCAGCGCGCCCGGCATCCGGAACTTCCTGGACGTCGTCAAGGCCGGGCAGCTCAACGACGGCGTCGCGGCGTGGAACCGGATCCGCAGCGGCCTCGGCAGCGGCGACTACTGCATGCTCTCGCTGTCCAACGGAATCTTCGGCGACGCCGCCCACACGGTCATCCCCTACCGCGCCGACATGAGCGGCAGCGCGTACGTGCTCCACGTGTGGAACTCGAACCTTCCATACGCCTGGTTCCCCGAGCACTACGACGGGGACCACAACAAGATCGTCATCACCGGGCCGACATCGTGGCACTACGACCAGAACGTCCCCACCAACATAGGCGGCGCGGTCTACGACGGATCGAACAACGGCTGGTTCTTCGCCATCCCGACCTCGCTCGAGATCCACAAGGGCCGGCAGCCGATCAGCGCCGGCTTCGCCCTCACCGGGATCACGACCCTGTTCGTCAGCGGCGTGGGCGCGGCGGTCACGCAGATCGAGGACGACGAGGGCCGTCGCCTCTACACGAGTGACCGTGTACACCGCAGCCGGGGCGACCTCGAGACGTCGCCCGCCCGCCTGCTGCCCGGCGTCGCGCCGTGGCCATGGCCCGGCGGCCTCTCCGGCGACCTGCCCGGGGAGCTGTTCTTCCTCGAGCGGGCGCCGGGAAGCGCCCCGCTGAACGTCTCGGTCCGCGGCGACGAGTACCACCTCATGCATCTGTCGTCCGGCCACCTCACCGAGCTCACTGCCGGCCGCGCCGCGGCGAATGCGAAGGACCAGGTGCGTCTCGAGGGCTCGCCCGACGACGACCAGTCCATCGTGGTCAGCACGCGCGCCGCGCGCCGTCGCTTCGACATCCACCATCTGCGCCACGATGCGCCGGGGTCGTGGCGAAGCGTCAAAGTCCGGAACGCGCTCGTCACCAACGATCGGCTGCGGGTCCACGCGCCGGTGGCGTTCGACGCGGTCGAGATCTCGGGCACCACGGCGCGACGCGACCTCGACGTCGAGCTCCGCCGGTACGACGGCGACAAGGTCGCGCGGAAGAACCTGCCGAAGCAACCCGTCCCCGCGGGACGGGCGCTTCGCGTGGCTCCTGCCGACTGGGAGCGCCTTTCCCGCTCCAAGATCGAGCAGGTCCTGGTCTAGCGGACGAAGGTGCGCGACGCGGGGCGACTGGTCAGCCCGGCGAAGTCGCGAGCCCAGATTGTGATCGTCAGCCGGTGCCGGAAGCGTGGCGCCGGAATCCAGCTGCGTGTCAGCGTCGAGCACGGGGTCGGAGCTGTGAGCGTCCGGAAACGGCGAATGTACGATGGGACGCCGCGCCGGGAGTCGCGCTCGACGATGTTCATGCGCCGGTGCGAGTCGTCGCAGACCCGCATCCGGACATACACGCGAATGCCGACAAAGCGGACGGCGAGAATCCTGATCGACGGCCTATGGTTTACCGCCGGAGGCGGCGCCGTCGTCGTGGTGGTTGTCGTCGTGGTCGTCGTCACCACCGCCTTCTGCACAACGGCAGTCGGCGCCGACTGAGCCGCGGTCTGACCGTCGGCGTTCTTCGCCACCACGCGGAACCGAAGCGTGTGGCCGACATCGGCGCTCCTGAGCGTGTAGCTGAGGTTGGTTGCGTCGGTGATGTTCACGCAGCTGAAGCCGTCGCTCGCGCACCGCCGCCAGAGGTAGTCGTAGTCGGTCGGATTGTTGTTCCAGGTACCGCGAGTCGCCGTCAGGGTCTTGCCCTCCTCGGCCGTCCCCGAGATCGTCGGCGGGCTCGCGTTCACCGGCTTTGCCAACCTCGCCGCCTCACCCGCATTCGCGAGGACGCCAAGCAGCATGCTGCCCGCCACGGTCATTCCGGCTATGCGCCCGCCAATTAGGAGCCTGCCTGTCCAGTTGCCTGTACGCATCGATTCTCTCCCCTTTTTCGCCTAAATATTCAGGTGCGTACCCGCCCGCTGATAGAAAAAAAGCCCTGCAAATGGGAATCCTTACATCTCTTCCGAAATCGGTCCTACAGACGAAAAGGGGCGCTTTGTGCGCCCCTTCCGTTCGCCGATCGTTGACGGGCTCAGTCGCTACTTGTGCTTGTTGTCGTCGTTGCCCTTGCCGTTGTGGTGGTTGACGTAGGCAACGCACTGACCCTGATTCTTGAACGACGGGTTGTTGAACTGGCGCCAGCCGCCCTTCTTGCACTGCGCCTTGGTCGTCGGCGGTCCGATCGCCGGCTCGAAGTTGAACGTCGTGCCGTTGATCGTCAGCTTGTCCGCATTGCCGACGAAGTTCGTCCACGCCGTCCCGCCGCAGCCGGTCGCCAGGATCAGGTTCGGATCCGACCCGCTCAGGATCGTCGCGTTCGGATGGCCGGCGACGTAGGTCGCCAGCGTGAACAGCGGCGGAGGGCCGCCGAGAGAGTCCGACCACCAGAGGCCGTTCGCAGCGTTCCAGTGCTGCCAGGTGTTCAAGGTCACTGTGCCCTGGCTCGTCTGGTAGATCGGCTCGAGCGTGATCGTGTCGTCCTGGACGCCGTCGCCGTTCCAGTCGACCCGTAGATCGAGGTAGGCGGCCTGGCCGCCGGTACCGAAGTGGCTCTCGTACGTCCAGTAGTCGAGCGCGGTCAGGTCGCTCAGCTTCGTCCCGTTGTACTGCCCGGTGCGAAGCGTCTCGTACGAGTCGCCGTTCACGCCGACCGTGAAGCGGAGACTGCCGGTTCCGGCGGGCGGTGTCGCAGGGCCGCTGACGAAGCTCATCGACCCGGTGCTCGCCGCACCGCACGTGTCATGGACGACCGACCATCCGTGCGGGCTTGCCGGCGTCACGGTCACGCTCGCCGCCGATGCCGCACCCGCAACCGCCAGTGCAGCGACAACACCAGCCGCGACCGCGAGAAAATTGCGCGTTTTCATCTGCCCCTCCTTCCTTCTCGGAACTGATCGCGCCGGAAGGGGCTCTTGGAAACGTCTCCTTACAGATACCTAACCGGTCCCATCGCTCCGCTCGTAGACAGGGAGAACCGTTCCGCCCGCCCGGCCGCGCCGTTTGCTGCCCGACCTGCTGGGGTACGTTGAGCACGCCGAGGGCAACCCGAATCGGGAGGTGGGGGCGAGGATGACGACGTTCGTAGACGAAGGGGCACGCGAGAGACGCGCGGGCGAGAACCAGGCGCTGTTCCGTGACGTGAACGAGCGGGTGAACGCGCTCAGACAAGGGCGCTCGGTCTGGGTGACGATCTCGGAGTGGGTCTGCGAGTGCGCCGACGAGATGTGCTCCGAGCGGATCACGATGACTCCTGAGGACTACGAGGAGCTGCGGTCGCACTCGACGCATTTCGCCGTCGCACCCGACATGCGCCACGTCTATCCCGACGTCGAGCGAGTGGTCGAGAAGCACAACCGCTACTGGGTGGTCGAGAAGGTGGGCGACGCAGCCGAGGTCGCAGAAGAGCTCGACATCCGCTGAAGATCCACTCCCGCCGTCGCCACCTCCCGTTTCGGGATCCTCCGGTCGGTAATCCAGTGAGAGACGGCACTCAGAGGACAGGGGGTGGCAGGCGAGCGATGCGGTCCGGATCACTGGAGCTTCGTCTGCAGGCGCGTCCCGAGTTCGCGCCGATGCTGCGTGACCGCCTGCGAACCTGGCTCGAGGCTGCCGGTGCCTCCGAGCCCGAGACCTTCGAGATGCTGCTGGCGGGCGCAGAGGTGTTCGCGAACGCAGTCGAGCATCCGCAGGAGCCGACTTCCCACCTCGTCGAGGTGCACGGAACGATCACGGACGAGGCGGTCGTCACCGTCTCGATCCGTGACTACGGGAAGTGGCAGAGCGAGGACGTCCACAAGGAGCAGGGCGGGCTCGGGCTCGTGATCGTCGAGGCGCTGATGGACTCCTTCCACGTCGACTTCTTCGAGGACGGGACGACCGTGACGATGGAACGCCGCCTTGGCGCCGGGGCGAAACCCGGCCACCCTCTGGTCGATCCCGTGTAACACGCCGGCTGCTCGCGGGACGACACCGCATGAAGACTCTCATCGTTCTCATCAGCATCGTCACGGTTGCGGCGCTCGCGCCGATCGCGACGTCGTCGCGCGGCGCCGACCGCGGCACGGTGACGTCCCAGTCCTCCCGCTTCGGCCGCATCCTCTTCGACGGCCGCGGTTTCGTGCTCTACGCGTTCACCAGGGACCCACGCGGCCGGAGCGCCTGCAGTCGAGCGTGCGCAGCCGCCTGGCCCCCGTACACCGTCGGCGGCACGCCGCGCGCCGGCGCCGGAGTGAAACGCGCGCTGCTCGGCACGACCCGTCGTGCGGACGGGAAGCTCCAGGTCACCTACAACGGGCGGCCGCTCTACTACTACGTCGGCGACCGGGCTCCCCGGCAGATCCTCTGCCAGAACGTCTCCGAGTTCGGCGGGCTTTGGCTGGTCGCCCGTCCGAACGGGACGCTCGTCCGCTGACGACCGCTAGAAGCGAGACGTGCCCGACGGGCTGAACGGGCTCGTGTTGATCGTGTTCCCCGCGAGGTCCTTGAGCGACGAGTTGGGGGTATAGGTGGGTGTCCCCACGGCGATGCCGGTGTTGACGGTGCCGCTGGCGGTGCCGAGCTTGAGCGTCAGAGTGCGGGCGCTCGGGTCCCAGGTGATCTGCGAGCTGGCTAGGGAGCTGCCAAAGGTTCGAGTGGTGCCGACGTAGTTGCCGCCGAGCGCGACGGTGCCGAACTTGAAGTTCGCCGTCCCGCCGCAGTTCGAGCCGACGGCCGTGACAGTGAGCGTGTCGTTGGAGCCCGCGTTCGCGATCTGGATCCGGACCGAGCTGTTGGCGACCGTCTGCGTCCCCGAGTTCGTCCACGTGGTGCAGAAGCTGGTCGCGTCGAGCTGCTCCGAGTAGGTGACCGTGAGCGTGTCACCCGCCTCCGCACTCCCCATCAAGAGCCCGCCGTTTGCCAGCACGACGTTCGTCGGTGCGGGTGCGGTCTTGTCGATGCAGATCGTCGTCCCGGCAGTCTTGACCGACTCGGAGTTGCCGACGTTGTCGACCGAGAAGTACTTGACCGTGTAGGTGCCTTCGCTGGAGAGCGTGATCGAGGTGCCCTGCGCCGAGCTCGTCGTCGGCGTCGAGCCGTCGGTCGTGTAGTAGGTGGCGGCCACGCCGGCGTCGACGTCGGTCGGGCTCAGAGTCACCGTCTGGTTCGTGTTCCTGCACGTGCTCCCGATCGACGCGGTGTTGTCCGACGTCGAGGGGGCAGTCGAGTCGTTTGTCAGCGTCAGCGTCGGCGCAGCAGTCGTGTTCCCGGCGGCGTCGGCGCCGGTCACGACCTCGGTCGGGCTAGTGGCTGTTCCGGCCGTCCAGCTGAACAGGTTGGAGACGTACGGGCCGCCCGCCGGCGTCGTCTTCACGTCCGGGGTTGTGTGCGTCCAGCCGGTCGCCGTCCCGCCGAGGGCGGCGAAGGTGCTCGACCCTGGGCCTGAGGTGCCGTCCGCCACCGTGTTCTGGATCGAGAACGAGCCCGAGTTCCCCGTGCCGCCGCGGTAGTAGATCGTGTTGCCGCTCAGGAACGAGCCACCCGTCTTGTTCGTCAGGGCAAGAGCGTTCGTCGGCGCGACGTTGTCGAGTTTGATGTGGGTCGTGTTGGCGCTCTCGGTGTTGCCGGCGTTGTCGACGGACCAGTAGGTGACGGTGTGGTCGCCCTGGGTCGAGACCGTGACGGTGCCGCTGTAGGTCTGCTGGGCGCCGCCGTCGACGGTGTAGAAGC
>JBKPMR010000101.1:0-7874 GCA_046732255.1 Actinomycetota bacterium | reverse complement strand
GCGTGCGGCTTGAGAAGCGCGCTCACGCGCTCGTTTACGTCGCGAAAGAGCGCCTCGTTCTCGCCGATCCGCTTCTCGCGATCAGTATCCACTCCCCTGCGCCCCCGGGGGATTTTACGCTCGTCCTGCCGCGGCTCCAAGGGCGAGAAGCGCGTTTCCCGCCTAGAGAGTTGGGTAGGCGGCATGGCATGAGCGGGCATCGTGATAACAAGAGCCACGCTCGCAACCTGATGGAGCCCACCCTCGCCAAAAGGCGAGAGAACGATTGGAGGTTGCGTGAGCGCCTCTCTCGGCTGAGAGACGCATTGCAGCGCCGCTAACAACGGCGAGGCTCGGCCGGCCGGGGAGAGTTCACCCCGCGCCGGGGCAGCTGCGTTGAAATTGTCCCTGCATTTGCGGATAATCCCTGGCCGCGACATCTCTGGGAGAGGGGAACTGCGGCTATGTACGGTTTCAGGCATTACGGAGTGCGGCTGCGCCGAAGTCAGCGACATGGCTACGTGATCGCACGGCGCCTCCTGAAAGGCACCATGGTCATGGCGCTGGCGATCGTGCTATTCGCTCTTTATCGAGCCGCGTAGATCTAAGTGTTTGACTCGAGCGTGCCGCCCCATTCAGAGCGCGACGGAGCCGACCGCTGACCCTAGGCGGCGCAGGGAAGGGAACCAGTGCCCTCGACCGGGGGATTGGTGGCGCGCCTGCGCGGGGCGATCTTCACTGAACCGACATTGGCGGCAGTGGCTGCCACTTATCGAGAGAGAGGTTCAGATGAAGATGCGGATGCTGCTCGTGCTCTGCGCGGCGCTCGCTCTGACGGTCGGGGCTGCCACCGCGACAGCCGGCAACGGACACGGGAACGGCGGGAACTCCGGGAACGCGAAAAAGTGTCAGAAGGGCGGCTGGAAAAACCTCTTCCGCTCCGACGGCACGCCGTTCAAGAACCAGGGAGCCTGTGTCTCCTATGCCGCCCAGGGTGGCACCTTGACCACGAAGACCCAGTCGCAGCTGGACTGCGAAACACTCGGCGGAACGTTCCAGGCTGCGACGTTCCCTACCTCCTGGACGTGCACGGGGATCCCGCTCAGTGCGTTTCCGGGGCCATTTGAGGCTGACTGCATCGCGGACGGATTCACCACCGCCCTCTGGGTGAACCAGAACATCGGGCCTCCCGAGGATCCGGTCGGGACGGTCAGTTGCCTCTAGACGATCCGGACTTGTGGGGGGTGGCGTCAGTGCCGCCCCTCACCACATCCCGGACTCCGGCTGGCCGGATCGTGAGACTGCCGACCTCATGTGTGGCCGGTTCACATCGAGTCAGCGCCGAAAGGCGATAGGCGAACGCTTGAGATCGCTGTACCTGAGGCGTACCAGCACCGCTTCAACCTCGCCCCACAACAGCGGACACTGATCGTCCGAGAGCGCCACGAGGCGCGTGAGGCCGTGATGGCGAAGTGGGGTCTCCTGCCAATCGCGGGAGTGTTACACCTGATATCGCGTTCTGGATCTTGCGCGTGAGAGGACGCGGAACCCCTTAGCTAGAAGTCTCGATTCCGAGGTTTCTGTCGTGTATCGGTACGTCTCGCACGCGCCAGGCGTTACGCTCCGCGCGTCCTGCGAGTGAGAGGAGGCTTGATGTCCACCACAACGAGCGACGTGACGGAGCGGGCCGCGATCGAGACCGCGATTCAGCTCTACATCGACGGCGCGTCGAAAGGTGACGCGGAGAAGATCAGAGAGACATTCCACGAGGCGGCGTGGATGTACGGCCACGTCGGAGGTCAGCGCTTCGACATGCCTGCCGCGCAGCTGGCCGAGACGGTCGCCGCGCAACCGCTCGACAGCGACGGCAACTTTAGCGCGCGCATCGCCTCTCTCGAGCACGTGGGCGATGTCGCACGGGTGACGCTGGAGGAGGACGGCGCCTGGGGAAGCCTTTCGTTCGTCGACTACTTCACGCTGGCGAGGATCGACGGGACGTGGAAGATCGTCAACAAGACCTTCGCCCACACGGGCGGGGAGATGCCATCCCACTGACCCAACCATGGGGCCCGTTCCTCTCCTGGGGTGTTGCCTGAGGACCTGTTGCGTGTGAAGTACATGCTCCCGCCCGCCGCGTGGTGAGTTTGTGGTGAGTAGAGCAGCTGCCGAAGCAGACCATGTTCTGCGCTGGTCTGGCTCGATTCGGGTCGGCGAGATCATTCGAGCTCTGGAGCGAAAGGCACGCAACGGTGATGCCCAGGCAGCTCGAGAGCTGCGGTCTTGGCTGCAGGAGTACCCACCGCAGGAGGAGGGCTCGATCTGGCGGAGCTGGAGCCGAAGGTCACATCGAGCGCATGTACCTGCGTCTCCTGGCAGAGATCGAAGAAGAGGAGAACACCGGTTAGGCATGCGGGTGAGCAGCAGTCCTTACTTAGAAGTCACATTAGAGCCAACGAAGTGATCCCAGAGCGATGGCGTTCAAGAACTTGGTTCACCTCGTTCGCGTCAAGCATGTGTCAAGTCAACCGCGCGGCGGCCAGTGAATGATTTGTCTGGGCATGCAAGCGATGAGCCTCTCCGTCGGCGGGAGTCTCCGTGGGCCCGGCACGTCCTGGACTGACGTCACGCACACCGCGGCCCCTCCCGCGACCGAGGCGTAACGAGGGTTACCTTCGGGCCAGCTCGACGAGCAACTTCTCCGCAGCCTCCCGCTTCCGCTTCAAGCTCCGACAGCGCCGCCAGCGCGAGCTGCGCCTTCATCAGCGACTCTGCCTTGCCCTCGTCGAGGTAGCGCTGAACCAGAGCAAGGGCCCGGGTGATTCGGGGATTGGCCTGCTGTGGAAGTGGAGGGGCGACTCTGAGCCGCCCCTCCAGAGGATTCGTGAGCGTTCTCGGTCCTAGGGTGTTGGGTCGGGGTAGGAGCCTCCGAAGATGTCGGAGTTCCCGAAGGTTGCCGGACACGCCTGTTGCGGAGGCGGCGCGGCCGGGACGGTTGTGCCGTTTGCGATTGCGGTTTGGGCTGCGGCCCGCCAGGCGTCGATTGCAGGGCAGTCGGCGGCGTTCCGGGTGTCGTTCCAGACACCTGCCCCGTAGGTGTTCGTGGCGACCGCGTAGACGTAGTCGCCGAGGAACTCGAGCCAGAGGTTGTTCTGAGCCGAGCCTCGTGGATCACCGACGGCGCCCCGGTGGAGTTCCGACCACGCTCCAAGCGCTCCGCTCCCACCGATGTCTGCGTGCTTCACGACACCAACGAGGCCGCGTGGGCTCGTAGTGTCGTTTCGGAACGGGGTCGTGAACGCGTTGTAGACGAGGTAGGCGTCCGTTCCATGAGGTGAGATCGCGATTGCCGAGTAGTAGCCACGGTCGCCGGCCGTCTCCGCCGCGGCGGGCGCGGACCAGGCGGAGCCGCCGTTCGTGGAGTAGCTGGTGAAGACGTGTTCGTGGTTGAGGCCGTCTCTGCCGTCGACCCAGGTGCGGACGATCTCGTTGGTTGCTCCCGCTCCTGTCGGAGCACCGTTGGCGATATCGATGCTGGGTGCCGATGAGAGGTCATCACGGGCGCCCGCGGTGCCGTCCATGACGCAACGGAAGCCGGTGCCGTCGAATTGGACCGAGAAGCAGGTGTCGACGGCGAGGCCGATGTTCTGTGACTTCGTCCAGCTCTTGCCGCCGTCAAAGGACTTGATCAGGATGTGCGAACCCTGCCCCGGCTGGCCGACCGCGAACTGGTTGGCGAGCACGTAGACGACACCATGGCTGTCGGTCCTGACTGTGCAGCCTGAGCGGCCGAAGCCCTGCTTCGTGTTGAACGGATTATTGCTTGCCGACGTGACCTGTTTGTTCGTCCAGGTGTCACCGCCGTCGGTCGATGTGGAGACGACGAGCGGTTGCGGAGCTGCGTTCCCTTGGCTGTTGCTCCGAAAGGACGCGAAACAGACGTACACGTGTCCGAAGAACGGACTGCTCGCGGCATTGTCCGCCCAGATCTGGCTCTTATCCGAGAAGGTGGTCGATGACTGCTTGCTGACGATCACGGGGTCCATCCAGGCGTCGTTGACGCCTGCGGCGGCAGCCGCAACATCGTCCGTCCGGGAGACGGCGATCGCCTCGACCCCCTTGAACGTCTCGTCCCTCTTCCCATTCAGGTTCGCGGTCAAGTTCGAGTAGTACAGCCGGTCACCATTCGCCCAGGAGAAGTGCCCGCTCGCGTCCGGCCTCGGGCCGAACGCCAGCCCCGGATCGCCGTCGGAGACCAACCCATTCTCGTAATACTTCGGCAACGTCCCGATCGGGCCGACCACCGGCGTGCAGGGAAGATCCGCGTCACCGACAAGACCCAGACAGTTACGCGCCGTCAGGCCGGTGTAGCTCGGCTGCGTCCAGGTCGTCCCGCTATCAAAGGAGAAATACACCCCCGACGTGCCGATGCCAGGCGTGAACGGACAGGTGTTGTCCGCGGCCGCGTTACACGCCTCCATGTCGACCTCGTCATTCGCGCCGGCGACCAGCACGTTCGGACGGTTGGCATCGACCGCCAGCGCCGGCTCATTCTGCTTGTTCTGTGAAAACGGCGTCGGCGGGCTGCCGACACTAACCAGCGTGTCCGGATTAAACGCAACTGCCAATCCGGCAACGACTCCTGCGACCGCCGCACACGCGGCAAGAATCAACAGGCCTCTCCGCATAACGCCCCCCTTGGTCATCGAAAGCTGAACGCCCGCTCGGTACCCGCCCGCTCCACTTGCGAACCAGGTCCGAAAGCATCTTCGCTGCCACCTCGCATTCGCCAGCTCGAAACTCCGCCAGCGCCGACAACGCGCGCCCGCCTAGACCGGAGGACCGAACCTCGGCCCCGACTCATAGCGGCGCGCGGCACCGTCCCGTTATCGCTACGCGGCGCGCGTGTTGCTCGTGCGGGCAGCTCACAGTCGAGGTCGTGGGCGACCCCGTCAGGGTCTCGGTCTGCCACTGCCTCGCCTGCCAGCGGCGCACAGGGGGCGCGTTCGGGATGCAGGCACGCTGGCCCCGCGAGCATGTGCGGATCGAGGGCGACCGAGTACGTGCGGATCTCCGACGAGGGCGAGGAGCGCTCGTTCTTCTTCTGCCCTGGGTGCGGCACGACCCTCTACTACTGGTCAGACCCGGAGCGCATCGCGGTGCCGATCGGCGCGTTCGCCGACCCGAACTTCCCCGCGCCGCGCGTCTCGGTGTGGGAGGACCTCATGCACCCGTGATCATGGCTGCCTCGAAGCGCTCCGGGGAAAGGCAGCCAGTCTCGGCCTCGGCCTGTTTCTCAGAACGCCCCGACGAGGGCGAGAACGACCGCGATGATCAAGAGCAGGAACAGCCAGTTGTTCACCGCTGCGCCGCCGACGATGGCGAGGATGATCACCAGGACGACCAGAACCCACAACAACGCCACCGTCTTACCTCCTGTCGTTTGCCTGCCGTTGTCCGCTCTGGTTTCGTCCGTTTCGCTACATGCGAAACGTGGAACCCGAAGCCGAACGCGACGACGGAGGTATCTCGATGGCGACAGCAAGGGACAGGGGCGAGCAGCGGGCCGTGGGCATCGCGCCCGCACGCAGAGGACGCGCGTACTGGTTCCCGGAGCGCGGCTCCTACACCAGCGAGACCAAGCCCTTCTATCTGACGAGCGAATTCCTCGTCTTCGGCCTCTACCTGATTGGACTCGGAATCGCCGCCTCGACCAGTCCTCAGATCGATGCTCGGCTGTTCTGGATCCTCGCCACCGTTGCCGTGGTCGGCTACATGCTCAGCCGTGGGATCGCGAAAGCCGCCACTCGCAGCCGCGCTCACGATCCGCGCGAAGATATCGACCTCGGCGACTAGCAGCCGTATTCGAAGTCAACAACCTCGGACCACGACCTGCCTCCGTAACGACTCGTGCTGTCCGACCTCTGGTACAAGAACGCCGTTTTCTACAGCCTTGATGTAGAAACGTTCTTCGATAGTGACGGCGATGGTTGCGGCGACTTTGAAGGGTTGAGTCGCAGGCTCGACTACCTCGAAGGCCTCGGGATCGACGCGATCTGGCTCGCGCCGTTTCAACCGTCGCCAGACCGTGACGACGGCTACGACATCGCGGACTACTACGGCGTCGACGCGCGCTATGGGACGCTGGGCGATTTCGTCGAGTTCGTCCATCAAGCAGAAAGCCGCGGGATCCGTGTGGTCGTCGATCTCGTCGTTAACCACACCTCCGATCAGCATCCTTGGTTCCGAAGCGCGAGCGCTGATTCGAACTCTTCCTTGCATGACTGGTACGTCTGGGCGAAAAGGCGGCCAAGGAATTGGAAATCAGGGCTGGTCTTCCCAGGGGTCCAGCAGTCGACCTGGACGTATGCGCAAACGGTTAGGGAGTACTACTTTCACCGGTTTTATGACTTCGAGCCCGATCTCAACATCGAGAACCGGCAGGTGCGGGAGGAGATCCGACGGGTCGTCGGGTTCTGGCTTGAACTCGGCGTCGCCGGCTTTCGGGTCGACGCCGTCCCCTTCCTCCTCGAGAAGCCCTCACCAACCGGCGGTAGAAGTGAACTCGACTTTGGCTACCTAAAGGAATTACGCGAGTTCCTCCAGTGGCGGGTCGGCAATGCCGTTCTACTTGGTGAAGCCAACGTCCCACCGGTCGACTCACGCGCCTACTTCGCGCAAGACAATGGGCTGCACATGATGTTCAACTTCTGGGTCAACCAGCACCTGTTCTACGCCCTCGCCTCCGGGGATTCACGACCACTCGCGAAGGCGCTACGCGCAACCGCACGATTACCGCGGTCGGCCCAATGGGCGCTTTTCCTCCGCAACCACGACGAACTCGACCTCGGCAAGCTTCCGAACGAGCAACGTGACGCCTGTTTCGCCGCCTTCGCACCGGAACCCAAGATGCAGCTTTACGGCAGAGGCATCCGGCGGCGGCTCGCCCCAATGCTCGCCGAACCGAAACGCCTGGAGCTCGCCTACAGCCTGCTGTTCTCCCTCCCAGGCACCCCAGTCATTCGCTACGGCGAAGAAATCGGAATGGGCGAAGACCTCACACTGAAAGAACGGTACGCAATCAGAACTCCGATGCAATGGTCCGGCGAGCCCAACGGCGGGTTCTCCACTGCCGAGCGAACCGTCTTCCCAGTCCTCAAGGACGGCCCATACGGCTACCAGCACGTCAACGTTGCCAAACAACAACGTGATCCCCAGTCACTGCTGCGCTGGCTCACGCGACTCATCCGTCTGCGCACCGAATGCCCCGAAATCGGCTGGGGGGACTGGCGACTACTACCGGTACGGCAATCAAATGTCCTAGCGATTGAGTACCAGTGGCGCGGCACGACCCTCATCTGCATCCACAACCTCTCTGCTCAGCCCGCCGACATACGCGTACCGCTAAAAGAGCCCCGCCAGCATCGTCTCGTCAACCTCATCGAGGAAGAGGAGCCCGAGACCGATCAAACAGGATCCCACCAAGTTGCCCTCGAATCCTTTGGCTACGGGTGGTATCGCGTGGACGCAATTAACCCAGCACTCCGACGCCGCCGGGGGGACAACTACGCCTGAGCACAGATGCTAGGCAGGCGGACAAGCTAGCGAGCCTAACCGCGGAAATCCGTCGGACAGCAACCTCGAACCGCTGCCAATCGCCTCTCGACGATGACTCATGTGAACCGGCCGCACACGAGGTCGGCAGTCTCACGATCCGGCCGGACGGATGCTGGCGTCCGGCCGTCGACGTAGAGTCGGGCCGGATGCGGCGGCCGTTCATCTGGCTAAGCCTTCTCCTCGCGGCAGCCGTGCTGGTGGGGCTCTTCTTGCAGCTCTATTTCATCGCCTCCTGGTTGTTCGGTGAGAGTGGGGCCTTGGACGCGCATAAAGACGTAGGC
>JBKPMR010000100.1:0-28367 GCA_046732255.1 Actinomycetota bacterium | reverse complement strand
CTCGTGGGCGGTCGCCTCGCGCAGGGCGTCGGCGGCGTCGTCGCCGCCGAGCAGACGCTGTTGAGCGGCACGCAGCGCCTCCCCGGCCTCGAGAAGGGCCCGGATGCCGGCGCGGTCGACGCGGCTGAGCTGGTTGATCGTCCACGCCGGAACGGTCGGCTTGGCCAGCGTGCGGATCGCCTCCGCCGCCTCGGGGTCCTGCTCAGCCTTCAGGCGTTTGGCGAGCTCGTTCCGGGCGGTCGTGAACTCGTCCAGGGAAAGTCCGAAGAGGCGATCCAGTTCCTTGTCGTCGACGGCCATCGGTGGAGATCTAGCACGGTTCTCAGGTCGCTCGTTTCAGGGATGGTGCCGATCCGATCGTGCTGGCACACTCGCGACAGCGTGGTCATCCGTGGTGTCCTCGTCATCGCCGCCCTGTCGGCTGCCCTCGTGGCGGGTCTGCTCGCCTACTCCAGGCACGGGCAGAGCCGGACCCCGCCGGCCGCCTGCACGACCGCGGGCTGCTCCTCGGACGATTCGCTGCCGGGCGGCTGGCCGGCCGATCCCAACCAGGCGCCCTGATCGTTTATTGACGCATTTGGACGTTGCCACGCCTGGCGCCGTCAGAGATGATCGCCCGGGCGGGGTGCTCCTTCGTGCGGTCCTGGTGAACTCTCCCGTGCCGGCCGGACGTGTCTCGGGGCGGCCCCGCCCTCTCTAACCAGTTCGCGCGCAGACGCAAAACGGTTCGGTCCCGACCGCCATCGTTCTTGACGACTGGTTTAGCGTTAGTCGCGTGGCGACCGAAGCGGAGAGCGCACCGGCCGGCGAATCCCCGCGCGCCGGCGACGAGCGGATCGTCGTCGAGCCGCGGTGGCCGGTCGCGCTCGCGGTCGGATTCTTCGTCGCCGTCTCGATCACCTTACGGATCACGGTCCCGGATCGCGAGTCCCTCGGTCCGGACTGGCTTGTTCCCGGAATCGAGATCGGTCTGCTCGCGTGCCTGGTCGCGTTCGACCCGGCGCACGTGGTCGGACGTCGGCGCTGGTTGCGCCCGATCTCGGTCGGGCTCGTTCTCGCGCTGGCGGCGGCGACGCTGGCGTCGACGACGATCCTGATCAAAGACCTGATCGAGGGCGGCAAAGTGACCGAGGACGCCAGTAGCCTGCTCGCCTCGGGCGCCGTCGTGTGGCTGGGCAACGTCCTCGTCTTCAGCCTGATCTACTGGCTGCTCGATAGCGGCGGGCCGTTCGCGCGCTATCACGGCGAGCGTGCGTACCCCGACTTCGCCTTCTCGCAGCAGCTGAGCCCAGAGCTCGCTCCCCCGGGGTGGCGCGCCACGTACGTCGACTACCTGATCCTCGGCCTGACGACGAGCACTGCGTTCAGCCCGACCGACGTGATGCCGATGGCGTCGTGGGCGAAGCTGACGATGGCCCTGCAATCGATCATCTCGCTGAGCGTCGTCGGCCTCGTGATCGCGCGGGCGGTCAACGTCTTCTCCTAGACGTGGAGGATCGCAGCACGTGGGAGCGCCGGCTCGAGGTGCTTGCGACGTTCCTGCTCGCGGCGGCGGCGCTGGCGACCGCATGGAGCACGTTTCAGTCGGGCCGCTGGCGAGGAGAGCAGGCGTCGAAGACCGGGAAGTCGACCGCGGCACGCATCGAGTCGTCCCAGGCGGCCACGCGGGCGGGACAGCTCACGCAGATCGACATCGCGACCTTCATCCAATGGTCGAACGCCGATCTTGCCGGGAACCGGCAGCTCGCCGCCTACTACCGGGAGCGCTTCCGGGACGAGTTCCGCCCGGCGTTCGCCGCCTGGATCGCCACGCGGCCGCGCGACAACCCAAATGCTCCGTCGAGCCCCTTCGTGCTGCCGGAATACCGGGTGGCGGAAGCCCAGAGAGCCGACGGGCTTGCGCGAACCGCGGACCGGCGTGCGGACGCGGCGGCCGCGGCGAACCGCAACGCCGACGACGACCTCCTCGCCGTCGTCCTGTTCGCCTCGGCGCTCTTCTTCGCCGGCATCTCCACGAAGGTTCCCTCGCGGCGCCAGCGTGAGGTCCTCCTCGGGCTCGGCTTCGCGATCTTCCTGGCCGGCGTGATCTGGCTGGCGACGACCCCCGTCAACTTCTCGATTTGACCCCTCCCGAACCCGGAACTAGGGTCGCGTCGTGAGCGTCGCTGCTCCCAACGGCGGGTCGGCCGCGCCGGCACGTGCCGGGCTCGTTCTCGGGGCCCTGATCGCCGTCGCGGCGGTGGCCAATCTCGGCCTGGCGGTCGCGAACGTGGCCCTGCCCTCGATCGGCGACCACTTCGACGCGTCGCAGACCGCGCTGAACCTGATCGCCGTCGGTTATTCGCTGGGACTGGCCGCCTCGGTGCTCTACCTCGGCGCGGTCGGCGACCGGTACGGGCGAAAGCTCCTGCTCGTGCTCGGGATGGTTCTGACCGTTCCGGCCGACTGCCTCGCCGCCTGGGCGCCGAACGAGAACGTGCTGATCGTCGCCCGCATCGTCGGCGGGCTCGCTGCGGGCATGGCGTACCCGACCACGCTCGCACTGATCACGGCCCTGTGGTCGGGGGCGGCGCGCACCCGCGCGATCGCCCTGTGGGCGGCGACCGGCGGCGCGATCGCCGCACTCGGACCGCTGTGCTCCGGCGTCCTGCTCGAGCACTTCTGGTGGGGGTCGGTCTTCCTGCTCACGTTGCCGCTCGCGGTGATCGCGCTCGTGATGGCGGTGGTCCTCGTGCCGAGCCACGTGAACGAGTCGACAGAGCCTGTCGACCACGTCGGCGGGACCGTGTCCGTCTTTCTCGTCGGCGCGCTGATCCTCGGGATCAACTTCGCCGCCGTCCCGAACAAGGGCACGCTGACACTCGTCCTGTTCCTGGTCGCGTCCGTCGGCCTGGTCGGCTTCTTCTTCCGGCAACGCCGAGCTCCGAATCCGCTCTACGACCTACACGTCGCCGCGCGCCCGACCTTCTGGGTCGCCGCCGTGGCCGGGATCATCGTGTTCGGGTCGCTGATGGGGGCGATGTTCATCGGTCAGCAGTTCCTCCAGAACGTCCTCGGCTACTCGACGGTCGATGCCGGGCTGGCGATCCTGCCGGCGGCGGCCTTCATGGTCGTCGTCGCTCCAAGGTCGGCGAAGCTCGTCGAGCGGAACGGGGCCCGGCAGACGTTGCTCAGCGGTTACGTCTTCATCCTGCTCGGATTCCTGACGATGCTGCTCCTCTGGAAGGAGGACATCTCCTATTGGAAGGTGGCGCTCGGCTACTCGTTCCTCGGCATCGGCGTCGGCCTTGCCGGCACCCCCGCCTCCCACTCCCTGACCGGCTCGGTGCCGGTGAAGCGGGTCGGGATGGCCTCCGGCACGGCCGACCTCCAGCGCGATCTCGGCGGGGCGATCATGCAGTCCATCTTCGGAGCGCTCTTGACCGCCGGCTACGCAGCCGCCGCCGGCGCCGCGGTCGCCGCCTCCGGCCAGAACGTCAGCGACCAGGTACAAACCGAGCTGACGAAGTCGTTCGCCAGCGCGGCCGACACCGCCGCGCGGTACCCGACCTCCGTCCAGGACAACATCATCGCCGGCGCCAAGGCGGCCTTCCTGCAGGGCGACCAGTGGGCCTATCTCGCAGGCATCATCGCCGTGCTGGCCGGGGCCGCCCTGGTCTGGTTCGCCTTCCCGAAGCGCGACGACGAGCGACGTCTGCTTGCCGCGTACCACGCCGGGGAGCCGGGGGAGTCGGCACCGGCGCCGACCGGGACTGCGGAAGCCGAAGCCGCGTCGCCGGCCGCCTGACGGAACACCCAGACGGCCGGCTCGCGCGGACTAGACGGAACCGGGGACAGGTCTGTCAACGGAACCGGGGACAGGTCTGTCAGACCTGTCCCTCTCCGTGCTCATCGTCTGCCTGTCCTCTCCGTGCTCATCATGACGAGGCGAGCGCCTTCGCCTTGATCGCGTCGTACTCGGCCTGCGTGATCGCGCCCGAGTCGAGGAGCGCCTTGGCCTTCTCGATCTCGGACGCCGCGCCGCCGCTCCCCGCTACGGACTTGACGTAGGCGTCCATCTGGGCCTGTTGAGCCTCGACTTGCTTCACGTTCCGCTCGGCCATGCCCTTGTGCTCGACGAGCAGGTAGATCAGAACGCCGAGATAGGGAGCGATGATCACGAAGATCACCCACAGCACCTTCGCGAAGCCTGACGTGTCGTGTCGGCGGAAGATGTCCGCGAAGACCGTGATCAGGAGCCAGAACCAGATCACGAACGCGAACACGACGAGGATGTCCCAGAGGAAGCTGGCGAAGTTGTAATCGGCAAGAACCACTACTGAGCCTCCTGGTGTCGGATTCCCGTGATTCATATCCTGACCCGGGGCATCGCGACAACCGGATCACCGAGGTGCGGGAGCCACCGGCGGCACGGACATCGTCGCCTTCTCGGCGAGCAACGGCGTCGCCGGGATCGTGATCAGGCCGCGCGTCGGGCGGTCGAGGTCGAAGGTGACGAGGACGAGGAAGCTGACGACGACGACTGCGATGATCACGGGAGCGAGTCCCCGGCCGAGCACGGAGACGTAGAGCGCGAGAAAGCCGAGCGCAAACGCGGCCCCGAGCAGTTCCAGCCAGAGAACCGCGTTGGGGACGCGGTTGTTGAGCCCGGCAAGGCGCACCCCCTGCTGGTCGATCATCTCGTTGAGGCTCTGGATGTACAGCCGCGGTGCGCTGTCCCGCGGGCGGGCGTTCATCGCTTCCCCCCCGAGCCGCCAGAGCATCTGCTGGACTCTGCCCTGCTCGGCCGTGGTCGCACGAAGCGACGCGCTTACCGGTACTTCGCGGGTGACGAGGATCGCGAGATCGTTGTAGTGGCGCAGCAGAGCGAGCGAGCGGCTCCGCTGGGGCTCGACAAGCGTCTGCGCTCTGAGGTATGCCGTGCCGATCGTGTTCGCGTCGTCCACGACGTCGGCGCGGCGGTCCTGGTACCGGCCGACCGCGAGCGTGAGCCCGAACGCCAGGATCAGGCCGACGAGGCCGAGCAGCGCTCCCTGAAGGGCGCCGATCCCCTCGCGGTAGTGGTCCGCGTGCCGCCGCAGGTAGCGACCGACGAGGACACCGATCGCCGCCGCCCCTCCGACCACGGCGACCACGACGAGCCCGAGCTCCCAGGTGTTCAGCGAGAAGAACAGTGAGCAGAGCACCGTCAGGCGAAAACCTACGAGACTTCGCCCGTGGGCGCAGGCAACAGCTCCGAGCTCGTCCTCGTCTCGCTCGCGGCGATGGTGTCGCCGACGACGCTGACGTTCTGCGTGCTTGCGCTGGTGCTCGGCGACCGACCGCGACGGACGGGCTTCTGGTTCTTCCTCGGCGCGTTCACGGCGACCATTGCGGTCGGCATCGCCGCCGCCTTCGTGATCGGGGACGCCGCCTCGTCGTCGCGCTCGACCCCGAAGACGTGGGTCGCCGTCCTCGACGTCGTCCTCGCCGTCGCCATCTTCCTCTTCGCGGGCAGCCGCATCCGGCGCCCGGTCGATCCGAGGACGACGGCGTCGATGATCGAACGCATGAACCGCGTCGCGTCGTCGCCGGCGGTCGCGGTGATCGGCGCGGGCGCGGTCCTCGCCAACCCCGGTGCGTTCATCCCGATCGCGCTGAAGACGATCTCGGAAAGCCATCCGAGCGCCTCGGAATACGCGACCGAGTGGCTCGTGTTCACGATCGTCTCGCTCCTGCCTCTGCTGACCGCGCTCGTTCTGCTGTTCGTCGCGCCTCGTGGCACCGAGCGGGTGCTCGGCGCTGCCCGGACATGGCTCGAGCTGCATGCGGTGACGGTCGGCTACGTCATTGCCCTCTTGCTCGGCATCGTCCTGCTCCGCAACGGGATCGCGGGGTTGGCCACCTAGCAGACCGACACGCGCGATCAGCTGCTGCTGGGCTCCTCGGCGTCGCGCCGGGCCGCGGTCAAGCGTTGCGTGCCCAGCGCGATCGAGCCCC
The DNA here is from genome assembly GCA_046732255.1 of Actinomycetota bacterium. GTDB lineage: Bacteria > Actinomycetota > Thermoleophilia > Gaiellales > Gaiellaceae > DATBLE01. Next base: position 22,388 of record JBKPMR010000100.1, on the reverse strand, counting down.
CGGCGAGCATCATCGCGATGTTCACCGCCAGGACGCCGAGTGCCGACCACGACTTGTCGAGCTTCCCGAGGCCGATTGCGACCCCGAGGTAGGCGGTGGCCGGGACCGTGGTCACGGAGATGGCGACGCCGATTGCCGCGCTCGCGCGGCTCTCGACCGCGAGCATCCCGGCCACGCCGGCCGCGAAGGCGACGAGGATGGTCGTCGCGCTGACGTGTGTCTGACCTGCCGGGATCTCGCCGAGGGTGAATCCGGCGGGCATCAGGTCGAGCGACCTGAGGAACAGCGTGACGCCCGCGGCCAGGGCGCCGGTGACGGCGAGGCCCAGAACGAGGGTCAACAACCCGCGCCAGGCGAGCTGCCACCGCCCGAGGACGAGACCCGTGCAGGCCGCGGTCACCGGCAGCAGGTCGGGGCTGATCGCCATCCCCCCGACGATCAGGACGGCGCTTGCGTTGACGACGGCGAGCCCCGCGACCACGCCGGCGACGGCCATCAGGACGAGGTACCGCGCGGGAGCACGCGCGCGGACGCGGGCCTGCCCGAGCACGTCTGCCCAGACCACGACGAGCGGCTCGGAGACGGCCGCCGGCCCGATCGTCTCGAGCCTCACCAGCGCGATGTCCTCGGCGGGGATGCCGAGGCGACCGAGCCTGCGGAGCGCCCGGTCGGCAGCCTCGGGCCGGAGATCGGCCGTGAGGAGCGCTCTACCCTCGGTCGCAGAGTCGCCGATGCCGACGTGCAGCGTCCCGGGCAGGCGGCCGATGTCCTTCGCGGCCTCCCTGACCGTCTCAATATCGCCGTAGACCCGTAACTCCAGCACCCGTCGACCCTATGCGCCGGTCCTGACGAGCACGATCGCGGTGTCTTCCGGCCCGGGCGCGAGCGGGCGGCCGTCGCTCGCGATGCGCAGGCGGCCGGTGCGAGAGACCGCGAAGAGGGCGACCTCGCGCCCGTCGCCGTCACGGTTCCTGCGCTCGCCCGCAGCCCTGCTCTCGAGCCGCGCTCCGGCGGCGAACTGCCGGTCGAGCTCCGCGAAGGTCAGCGACCGATCGCCCAGAATCCCGGTCTCCCGTGACGGTGGAAGCAGATCGGTCTGGTTCGGATCGGGCGCCGTTCGGAAGACGTGCAGCTGGCCGAGCTCGTTCCGGAGCTCGGCGGCGGCCAGCGTGTTGAAGTCGTCGCTACGGGTCAGGATGAGCGCGTCGGTCACCTCCTCGAGCTCGCTCTCCCGGTTGAACGCGTCCACCATCAGCCGTCCGTGGTCGGCCTCCAGCCCCGCGTCGCGGGCGGCGGACTGGTGCTCGGCCGGGCCGACCCACATCCGTACGGCGACGCCGGCCCGTTTGAGCGCACCGGCGATCTCGCGGGCCCACGGATGGCCGCTCACGATCAGCACGAGCGTGGCGCTGCTCCTGCCCGCGACGCCCAGCAACCGTGCCGCCGGAGCCGCCGTCAGCCCGTAGACGACGACGGTGCCGAAGATGGCGACGAAGACGGTCGGCAGGATCGCGTTCGCTCCCTGCACGCCCTGCTGCGCGAGGGCAGGCCCGAAGGACGATGCGGTTGCGCCCGCGACGATTCCGCGTGGCGCCATCCAGGCGACGAACGCGCGCTCGCGCGTCGTGAAGCTCGAGCCCGCGGTCGCCAGCGCGACGGCCGCCGGCCGGATGACGACGATCATGATCGCGACCAGCGAGAGGGCTTCCGGCATCACGGACCTGACGTCGTGGGGCGAGACCGAGGCGGCGACGAGCGCGAACAGCACGCCGATCAGCAGCTGGACGAGCGTCTCCTCGAACTCGAAGAGGGTCACGCTGACGTCGATGCCGCGCTGGTTGCTCACCACCATGCCCATCACGACGGCGGCGACCAGTCCGGCGTCGTCCCGGATCAGATCGGCCGCGACCACGGCGCCGACGACGACCATCAGGGTCGTCGGGACGACCATCCGCGGCGCGTTCCGGTGGGCTTCGCGGAGCAGGAACCAGAGCGCCGGCGCCGCGACAGCGGCGACCAGCGCACCGACTCCGAGGTCGAGCAGCATCGTTCCCGGCTGCCAGCCGTTGCCCGACTTGACGCTGGTGAACACGACGACGCCGAGCAGCGCACCGATCGGGTCGACGAGCGTGCCCTCCCATTTGAGGAGCGAGCGCACGCGGCCGGCCGGACGGATGAACGCGAGCAGCGGCAGGACGACCGTCGGTCCGGACACGACCAGGATCGCGCCGACCACGAAGGCCACGCCCCGGTCGATGTCGTCGTACAGGAGCACGACGGCGGCCGTCGTCGCAAGCCAGGTGACGAGCCCGCCCACGGCGACGAGTCGAACCACCACCCTGCGGGCCTCGGGCGCGATCTCGCCGAACGAGAGACGCAGGCCCGCCTCGAACAGGATCACGCCGACGGCGATCGAGACGAACGGCTGGTAGAGGGAGCCGAGCAGCCGGTCCGGGTGGACGTCGTCGGTGGCGATCCCGGCGACGAAGCCCGCCGGCAGGAGTACGACGAGCGCCGGAACCCTGAGCACACGGGCGACGAGTTGCGAGCCGACGGCCAGTACGAGCACCAGCCCGAGCCCGAAGAGGATCTGGTTGGTGGTCACGCCCGTCGTCTACTCTGTCGACTCCGCCGGACAGGGCCGGCCGGGGTTTTGTCCCCGCCACCCGGCGTAGTAGGCTCGAGCCGTGACGATCGCGTCGTCGGCCGTCGACCTCGCTCGGATCCAGTTCGCGACGACGTCGATCTACCACTTCCTGTTCGTGCCGCTGACGCTCGGGCTCGGACCGATCGTCGCCACGTTCCAGACGCTGTGGCTGAGGACGAAGGACGAGTCCTGGCTCAGGCTGACACGCTTCTTCGGGACCCTCTTCCTGATCAACTTCGCGATCGGCGTCGCCACCGGGCTCGTGCAGGAGTTCCAGTTCGGGATGAACTGGTCGATCTACTCGAAGTTCGTCGGCAACGTGTTCGGCGCCCCGCTCGCGATCGAGGGGCTCGCGGCGTTCTTCCTCGAATCGACGTTCCTCGGGCTCTGGATCTTCGGCTGGAACCGGCTCTCGCCGCGCGTTCACCTGGCGACGCTCTGGATCGCCGTCCTCGGCACCTGGCTGTCGGGCTACTTCATCCTCGTCGCGAACTCGTGGATGCAGCACCCCGTCGGCTACAAGATCGTCGACGGCGAAGCGCAGCTGACGAGCGTCTGGGCACTCCTCTCGAACGGGTTCGCGCTCCGCGCGTACGTGCACACGATGCTCGCCGGTCTGATCTTCGGGTCGAGCGTGGTACTCGGCGTCTGCTGCTGGCGCTTCCTGCGCGGCAATCAGGCCGACCTCTTCCGCAAGGCGGCGCTGGTGGCGCTGATCGTCGCCGTGCCGGCGACGCTGCTCCAGCTCGTCGTCGGCAACCGCTTCGGGGCGGCGGTCACGAGCGCACAGAGCATGAAGATTGCCGCGTCCGAGGCGCAATGGAACACCTGCCAGCCGTGCGGCTTCTCGCTCTTCCAGATCGGCGGCTTCACCGAGAACGACCAGAAGCCGAGCTTCTCGATCACGATCCCGCGACTCCTCTCCTACATGGCCACCGGGTCGTTCAGCGGCGAGGTCCAAGGGCTCAACCAGCTCCAGGAACAGGAGCAGCGCGCGTACGGCCGCGGCAACTACATGCCGAATGTACGGGTGATCTACTGGTCGATGCGCGTGATGGCCTACCTGGGCATGCTGATGTTCCTGATCGCCGCGGTCGGCGCCTGGCTGTACCGGAAGAAGAAGCTCGAGGAGGCGCGCTGGTTCCACCGGACGGCGATCGTCGCGATCGCGTTTCCGTACGTCGCGGCGAGCGCGGGCTGGCTCCTCACCGAGATGGGACGCCAGCCGTGGATCGTCCAGGGTCTGCTCAAGACGTCGGAGGCCACCTCGCCGAGCGTGTCGACGGCCTGGCTCTCGATCAGCCTGGGCTTCTTTGTCGCGCTCTACCTCGCCCTGTTCGTGCTCGACATCTGGCTGATGCGCCACTTCGCCGGGCGTGAAGCCACCGCCGGGGACGAGGATGCCGCTGAGGCCGTGCCGGCGGTCGGGTACTGATGGATCTCCAGACGCTCTGGTTCGTGCTCATCGCGGTGCTCTGGGGCGGCTACTTCCTGCTCGAGGGCTTCGACTTCGGCGTCGGCATGCTGCTGCCGTTCCTCCCCCGCAACGAGAAGGAGCGCGGCGCGATGCTCGCCTCGATCGGCCCGGTCTGGGACGGGAACGAGGTGTGGCTGGTCACCGCGGCCGGCGCGACCTTCGCCGCGTTCCCCTCCTGGTACGCGACGATGTTCTCTGGCTTCTACATCGCGCTCCTGCTCGTTCTCTTCTTCCTCATCATCAGGGTGCTCTCGTTCGAGTGGCGCTCGAAGCGCAGCAGCCCCCGGTGGCGGACCATGTGGCTGTGGGCGAACGCGATCGGCAGCTTCGGTGCGGCACTGATCTGGGGCATCGGGCTCGCGAACCTCGTGTACGGCGTGCCGCTGAACTCGAAGGGTGACTTCGCCGGTGACTTCGGTGACCTCTTCAGCTGGTACACGATCCTCGCCGGGCTCTCAGTCGTGCTCGTCTTCACGTTCCACGGGGCGACGTTCCTGACGATGCGGACGACCGGGGAGCTCTGCGAGCGTGCGGGCGGCACGGCACGCCGGCTTTCTCTCCCCGCCGCGGCGGCCGGAACGGCGTTCCTGGTCACCACCGTCGCCGTGGCGACCGACCGCAACGACAAGGACGTCTTCCCGCCCGTCCTTCCGGCCGCCCTCGGGATCGTCGCGCTCCTGCTCGCGCTCGTCTTCGTCGTCGGAAGACGCAGCGCGTGGTCGTTCGCGATGACGGCTGCCGGCACGGTGCTCGTGGTCGCGACGCTCTTCACGAGCCTCTACCCGCGCGTGATGGTGTCGAGCCCCGACTTCTCGAACAGCCTGACCGTCGACAACGCCTCCTCGGCCCACTACACGCTCGCCGTGATGAGCGTCGTCGCGCTGATCTTCCTCCCGGTCGTGCTGCTGTACCAGGCCTGGACGTATCACGTCTTCCGCCACCGCGTCGGCGCCGAGGAGATCGAGACTGCTCCGACCCCCGAGCCGCCGGCGGCCGAGGTCGAGCCGGCGTCCTAGTCGGTCTTCTCGGCGACGAACCGGGTCAGTTCCTCCTCGCCGGGCCTGACTCCTGCCCTCGCTGCGATCACCCGGGCCGATGCCTGCAGCATCGAGATCGTCCGCTCGTCCCGTGACCGGCCGACGAAGGACGTCACCCACTTGAAGAGCGCGGTGAACCGGTTCTTGAAGCCGGTGAGGAACGTCAGGTGGACGAACATCCACATCAGCCAGCCGAGGAATCCGGAGACGCGGATGCCCTTGAAGTCGACGACGGCGCTGAAGCGCGCGATGCTCGCCATGCTGCCGAGGTCGCGGTACTTGAAGGGCTTGCTCTCGCCGCCGCCCGAGACGCGGTGCTTGATCGTCCTCGCGGCGTGGATGCCCGACTGCATCGCGACCTCCGCGACGCCCGGGAGGTTGTTCAGCGCCATCATGTCGCCGATCGCGAAGATCTCCGGGTGCCCGGGCAGCGAGCAGTCGGGCTGCACCTCGATGCGCCCGGCCCGGTCGGTCGTCGCCCCCGTCGCGTCGGCGAGCAGCTTCGCCACGGGTGAAGCCGTCACCCCGGCCGCCCACACCTTCACATGACACGGGATCGTCTCGGCCCCGTCGGCTCCCTCGACCCTGATGTCACGGTAGGTGAGGCCGGTGACGCGGCTGCCGGTATGCACCTCCACCCCGATCCGGCTCAGCGAACGCTCCGCCCGGTGCGAGAGCTTCGTGCCGAAGTTGGCGAGGATGGCGGGTCCGGCGTCGAACAGGAGCACCCGGACCGTCGCCGGGTCGATGCGGCGGAAGTTGTGCTTCAGCGACCGGTGGGCGAGCTCGGTGATCTGGCCGGCGACCTCGACGCCGGTCGGGCCTCCGCCGACCACGGCGAACGTGAGCCAGGCGCGGCGGGCGTCGTCGTCCTCCGCGAGCTCGGCCATCTCGAACGCGCCGAAGATCCGCGCACGGAGCTCCAGGGCGTCGTCGATCGTCTTCAGGCCCGGAGCGACGGCGGAATACTCGTCGTGGCCGAAGTAGGAGCCGGTGGCGCCGGTGGCGACGATCAGCGAGTCGTACTCGAGCTCGAGCGGCGACCCGATCGGCCGCTCCGCCGTGACGACCTTGCGCTCGGGGTCGATCGACGTGACGTTGGCGAGGACCACCTGGACGTTTTTGTGCTTGCGCAGCACCTGGCGCAGCGGCGGCGCGACCGCGCCCTCGGAAAGGACCGCGGTCGCGACCTGGTACAGCAGCGGCTGGAAGAGGTGGTGGTTCGTCCGATCGATGAGCGTGACGTCAACCGGGGCGCGCCGGAGGAACTTGGCTGCGAACAGGCCGCCGAAGCCTCCGCCGATGATCAGTACCCGGTGCCGCACGCCAGCGAGATACTAGTGCCGGGGTGAGCGGACTGGATCCACGCCTGCTGCGGCACGCACGGGCGGTACGGCGTCTGCTGGTCGTCGACGCCGTCCTCGGCGTCGCGGCCGCGCTCCTGGTGCTCGCACAGGCAACGCTGATCGCCCACATCGCGGCGAAGACGTTCGCCGGAACGCCGGTCGGTGACCTCGTCCTTCCGCTCGGCCTGCTCGTCGCCGCTGTCGTCGCCCGGGCGGCGGCCGTCTGGGGCTTCGAGGTCGCCGGCCGCCGCGCGGCGGTGAGCGTTCTCTCGCAGCTTCGACAGGAGCTGGTGCAGGCGAGGCTCCGCGACGATCCGGCGGCGCTCGACGGTGCGCGCAGCGCGGAGGTGGCGACGGCGGCGGTCGACGGTCTCGATGCCTTACAGCGGACGTTCGCGAAGTACCTGCCGCAGGTGGTCGTCTCGATGGTCGTGCCGGTCGCCGTTCTGGCGACGGTCGCGGCGATCGATCCGCTGTCGGCCGGGATCATGCTGGTCACGCTGCCCCTCGTGCCGCTCTTCATGTGGCTCGTCGGGCGCTACACGGAACGACGCACGCGCGAGCGCTGGCGGGCGTTGCAGCTGCTCGCGACCCACTTCCTCGACGTCGTGCGCGGACTGCCGACGCTGCGCGCCTTCAACCGCGGGCAGGCACAGGTGGAGCGGATCGCGCAGGTGTCCGACGAGTACCGGCGGGCGACGATGGGGACGCTCCGGGTCGCGTTCCTGTCCGGCGCGGTCCTCGAGCTGGCGGCCACGCTCGGGATCGCCCTCGTGGCCGTCACCGTCGGAGTGCGGCTCACCGACGGCAGGCTCGGCTTCACGGCGGCGCTGACCGTGCTCGTGCTCACCCCGGAGCTCTACCTCCCGCTCCGCAATCTCGCCGCGCAGTACCACGCGAGCGCCGACGGGCGAGCCGTCGCCGAGCGGCTCCTCGACCTGATCGGCGAGCCGGGGCCGTCTGCTGCGCGCTTGCGCCCGGCTCCGCCCAGCACACGCGAGGCGCCGGTCCGGCTGCACGGCGTCTCGTTTGCGTATCCGTCCGCCACCGACCTCGTCCTCGACTCCGTCGACCTCGAGCTGCCTCCCGGTCACACCGTCGCGCTCGTCGGCCCGAGCGGCAGCGGCAAGAGCACGCTGGCGGCGATCCTGATGCGGCTGCTCCTCCCCACGCACGGCCGCGTGACCGTCGGCGAGGTAGACCTGGCGACGTGCGATCCGGCCGCCTGGCGGTCGCAGATCGCCTGGGTCCCCCAGGATCCCACGCTCTTTCACGCGTCCGTCGCCGACAACATCCGCCTCGGCGGCGCCGGTGCCGGGGACGAGGAGGTGCAGGTTGCGGCCGCGCTTGCCGGCGCGCACGAGTTCATCTCCGCCCTCCCGGAGGGGTACGCGACGATCGTCGGCGACGGAGGCCGGCCGCTCTCCGTGGGCGAGCGGCGGCGGGTGGCGCTCGCGCGGGCGTTCCTCCGCGACGCGCCGCTCGTGATCCTCGACGAGCCGACCGCCGACCTCGACTCCGAGAGCGCGTTCCGGATCGGCGAGGCGGTCGAGGCGATCCGGGACGGCCGGACGGTGGTCCTGATCGCCCACCGGCCGGAGCTGGCGGCCCGCGCCGACCGGATCGTGCGCGTCGACGACGGCCGGGTGGCCGAGACGCTGGAGGCGGTATGAGGGCGACGCTCCGCCGCCTGCTCGAGCTCGCCGGCCTGCCCCGCGGCCGCGTCGCGCTCTCGGTGCTGCTCGGCAGCGCAGCGCTGGCGTTCGGCGTCGGCCTGATGGCGACCGCCGGGTACCTCATCTCCCGGGCCGCGGAGCATGCGCCCGTCCTCTCGCTCACGACGGCGATCGTGGCGGTGCGCTTCTTCGCCCTCGCCCGTCCCGTCACCCGGTACGTGGAGCGCCTGGTCTCGCACGACCTCGCACTGCGGTCGCTCGGGACGATCCGATCGCGGTTCTACCGGCAGATCGAGCCGCTCGCGCCGGCTCAGCTCGAGGCGTACCGCCGCGGCGACCTGCTCAGGCGGATGGTCGGCGACGTCGATGCGCTGCAGGGTCTCTTCCTCCGCGCGCTCGGCCCTACGGTGATCGCCCTCGTCGTCGCCGCCCTGTGTGTCGGCGTCGCGGCCGCAATCGCGCCTATCGCCGGAGTCGTGCTCGCGATCGGGCTCGTGGTCGGCGGCGTCCTCGTCCCCGCGCTCGCCGGTGCCCTGGGGCGGACGGTCGGCCGCCGCCGGGCGCCGGGACGGGCGGAGCTGACCGCCCGGCTGGTCGAGCTGCTGCGGGGCGCACCGGAGCTCGTCGCCTACGGCCGGGAAGAGGAGACGCTCGCCGAGATCCACCGCGCCGACGCAGAGCTCGCGCGGCTCGACCGCCGGGATGCACTCGTAGGCGGCCTCGCCGACGGCCTGATCGTCCTCGTCGCCGGCCTGACCCTCGTCGGCGTCCTGGTGGTCGCGGCCGTCGCGCACGACGCCGGGACGCTCGACCGCGTCCTCGTCGCCACGCTCGCCCTGCTCGCGCTCTCCTCGTTCGACGCGGTCGCTCCGCTCCCGGAAGCGGCGCGCGACCTCTCCGCGACGGCGACCGCAGGACGGCGGATGCTCGAGTTCGCCGACCGCGAGCCGGCGGTGCGGGACCCGGCCGAGCCGCTTCCCCTCCCTCACGCGGTTCCGCCCGTCAGGCTCGAAGGAGTCACCGCACGCTACGAACGCTCGGGGCGGCCGGCGCTGCACGACTTCGATCTCGTGCTCGAGCCGCGCACACGGATCGCGCTGGTCGGCCCGAGCGGAGCCGGCAAGACGACCGTTGTGAACCTCCTGCTCCGCTTCCTCGATCCGGAGTCCGGGCGGGTGACGATCGCCGGCCACGATCTGCGTGCGTACCGGCAGGATGACGTCCGCGCCACGTTCGCACTCGCCGGCCAGGCGGCCCATCTCTTCGACTCGAGCATCCGGGAAAACCTCCTGCTCGCCCGCCCCGCGGCATCCGTCGCGGAGCTCGAGGAAGCCCTCAGCCGAGCGCGTCTCAGGACCTGGGTCGCCTCCCTGCCGGAGGGTCTCGACACGCTCGTCGGCGAGGAAGGGACGCGGCTGTCAGGCGGTCAGCGCCAGCGTCTGACGGTCGCGCGCGCGCTGCTTGCGGATGCGCCCGTACTGCTCCTGGACGAGCCGACCGAGCACCTCGACCCGGCCACCGCACGCGCGCTGATCGGGGACGTGCTCGACTCGGCCGGCGACCGGTCGGTCCTGCTGATCACGCACCGCGCGGAGGGTCTCGACCTCGTCGACGAGGTGGTCACACTGCCGGCGCCGGCGTGACCTCGCTCGTCACCTTCCGCTCCTCGGTCGCCCGTGTGATCGCGACCGCGGCGACGAGCGCCAGACCGAGGCCGGCGTACGCGACCAGCTTGTGCCAGGTGGGCGGTGCGAGCCGCTCGTCGAGGAGCAGCGTGCCGATCGCGATGCAGACCACCGGGTTGACCACGGCGGTCATCGCCACGGAAGGTGCGAGCTGCCCGGTGGCGAGCGACACCTGCTGGACCAGGAACGCGAGCACGCCGGCCGCCGCGAACACCCAGAACTCCCAGCTCGAGAGCATCCCCCCGAGCCCGTCCGCCTCGAGAATCGCCCCCGACGGCTTCCAGAGCGCTGCCGAGAGGCCGAACAGCAGGCCGGCGCAGGCCCCGTACAGCGCGGCTTTCTGGGCGGCGGCGGCACGCCCGCCGACGAGGACGAGCACCCCCGAGGCGGCCCCGAGCACGACGATCGCAATCGCCCACTGCCAACCCGGAGCGTTGTCCTTGCCGGCGCCGGCGTCGCCGACGACGGTGAAGACCGTGAGCCCGACGACGACGAAGACGGCGGCGGCGATCTCGGCGCGGTTCACCACCTGATGCGTGAGGAAGTAGCCGAGCGGGAGCGCGAAGACGATCGTCGACACCAGCAGCGGCTGGATGACCGCGAGCTTCCCGTGATCGAGTGCGACCGCCTGGCAGGCGTAGCCGCCGAGCAGCGCGACCGAGCCGAGCAGCCACCACTTCTGGCGTGCGAGCCGCACGAAGGACGTTGGCGATCCGAGCGACACGCCGCCCATTGCGAGCGCCCCCTTCTGCTGGAGCGTGGCGGCGAGGGCGAAGAGGAACGCGGCACAGAGCGCGAGGATGTCTGCCACGCACCGGGATTCTAGGACGCGGCGCGGATATGCTCTCCGCAGGTCTGCCCCGGTCCGTCTATGCCTGACGTCACTGCCGAGTTCTTCGAAGCGTTGCGCCGCCGCGGCCCGGAGCCGCTCCTCGGCAATGCCCGCGGCTCGCTGCGGTTCGATCTGCCGGACAGCGGCGAACGCTGGCTCGTGTCGATCGACAACGGCAACCTCGCCGTCTCGCGGAGGGGCGGCAAGGCCGACTGCGTTGTCCGGGCCCGCAAGGAGGTCTTCGACCGCGTGGCCGCCGGAACGCAGAACGCCCTGACGGCGATGCTGCGCGGCGAGCTTGTCCCCGAAGGCGACCCGATGCTGCTGGTGCGGTTCCAACGTCTGTTGCCGGGTCCGCCGCGGAGCGACGGTTGAGTCCCGTCGTCAAGATCCTCGACGGGAACACCTTCGTCGTCAGCGACGAGCGCGGCGACATCGAGGCCTCGCTGACCGATCCAACCGGACTCTTCTCGTTCGACACGCGCTTCCTGTCGAGGTGGGTGCTGACCATCGGCGGGCAGCGGCTGAACGCGCTCTCGACCGACGACCTGCACTACTTCGAGACGCGCTTCTTCCTCGTGCCCGGGACCGGGACGGTCTACATCGACGCGAAGCTGTCGGTGATCCGCACGCGGGCGGTCGGCGACGGCTTCCACGAGGAGCTGACGATCCTCAACCACGACGAGGAGCCTGTCGAGCTGGCCGTTCGCATCGATGCGGCGTCCGACTTCGCCGACCTCTTCGAGGTCAAGGACGCGCTCGAGAAGAAGGGCACGTACACGAGCCGGGTCGAGGACGGCACGCTGCAGCTGCGGTACGACCGTGAGACGTTCTGCCGGTTGACGACGATCTCGTCTTCCGAGCCGGCAGAGGTCGACGAGAAGGGCCTCGGCTTCGAGCTCGCGGTCGAGCCGCACGGCACCTGGCGAACCGAGCTCGACGTCGTCACGGCGGTGCCACAAGCGGGCGAAAGCCACCGGCAGACGAAGCACGCCGGGCGCGCCCGCGGCCGCTCGACCATGGAGGCGAACCTCGAGCGCTGGCTCGACGCGGCGCCTCGCCTCGAGTGCGACTGGGAGCCGCTCAAGGCGACCTACCAGCGGAGCCTCGTCGACCTGGCCGCGCTGCGCTTCGCGCCCCCGGTCGCCGGCGGGCGAAGCCTGCCCGCTGCCGGCCTTCCCTGGTTCATGACGATGTTCGGCCGCGACAGCATCTTCACCAGCCTGCAGGCGCTGCCGTTCACCCCCGAGCTCGCCGCGACGACGCTCCGCGCACTCGGCGAGTGGCAGGGAACGAGGATCGACGACTTCCGCGACGAGGATCCCGGCCGGATCCTCCATGAGATGCGCTACGGCGAGATGACGGCGTTCGAGGAGCGGCCCCACTCGCCGTATTACGGATGCGCGGATGCGACCCCGCTCTACGTCGTGCTGCTCGACGAGTACGAGCGCTGGTCGGGCGATACCAAGCTCGTCCGCGACCTCGAGTACGAGGCGCGGGCGGCGCTGAACTGGATCGACGAGTACGCGAATCTCCAGGGCGACGGCTACGTCTGGTACAAGCGCCGCAACGAGGAGACCGGGCTCGAGAATCAGTGCTGGAAGGACTCGTGGGACTCGATCTCCTACCACGACGGCCGGATCCCTGGCTTCCCGCGCGCGACCTGCGAGCTCCAGGGCTACGCGTACGACGCGAAGGTCCGCGGCGCGCGGCTCGCCCGCCTGGTGTGGAAGGACCCCGCGTTCGCCGACCGGCTCGAGAAGGAGGCCGCCGACCTCAAGCGCAGGTTCAACCGCGACTTCTGGGTCGAGGACGGCGACTACTTCGCACTTGCACTTGACCTGGACGGCGGACAGGTCAATGCGCTCTCCTCGAACAACGGCCACCTGCTTTGGAGCGGCATCGTCGAGAAGTCGAAGGCGAAGGCAGTCGCACGGCATCTGCTCGGGCGGCGGCTCTTCTCGGGCTGGGGTGTCCGCACGCTCGCGGAGGGAGAGGGGCGCTACAACCCCATCGGCTACCACGTCGGCACGGTCTGGCCCTTCGACAGCTCGATCATCGCCTGGGGCCTGCGGCGCTACGGCTTCAAGGAGGAGGCAGCGGCGATCGCGGCCGGCATCCTCGACGCCGCCGAGTTCTTCCAGGGCCGACTGCCCGAGGCGTTCGGCGGGTACGCGCGCTCGGTGACGCGCTACCCCGTCCAGTACCCGACCGCGTGCAGCCCGCAGGCCTGGTCGACCGGAGCGCCGCTGCTCCTGCTGCGGACGATGCTCGGTCTCGAGCCGATCGGCTCGCACCTCGTCGTCGATCCCGCTCTCCCATTCGGGATCGGAAGGGTCGAGCTCCTCGACGTCCCGGGCCGCTGGGGCCGCGTCGACGCGTTCGGCCGCGGCCGCGTCAGGCTCGAAGGGCGCCAAGGGCTCCGGCGCCAGCTCGGAGCGCCTACTCCGGCGCGATCCCCCAAACGGTCGTAACCGCCGCCCCCGGCTCGAGCCGGAGCAGGCCGTCCCCGGTCCGGAAGGCGTTCGGCGCACACGTCATCGGCTCGACGGCGAGCCCACGGCGCCGGACGTCCGGCCGATCGCCGGTGAAGACCATCACGTACGGGTAGCTCTCGTCCACCCAGAGGGTCAGACGGGCCGGGTTGTCGGCGGTCCCGAGCGTGACCCGACAGACGCCCGACTCGTCGCGCCGGAGGTCCGTGTAGCCGGTGTCGAGCTTCGTCTCGACGATGCGCCGGGCAGATCGGAAGTCGAGCTCGCTTCCCTCCACCGGGACGGTTCCGACCGGGATTCCGCGCTCGTCGGAGCGGAGCGCCGTCTCCGCCGGCACCTGGAGCACGACGTCGTCGACGGTCTCGGTCCCGAGCGTCAGGTACGGATGCGCGCCGCAGCCGTACGGGCACGCAGCCGAGCCGACATTGGCCGCGGTCGTCCGCACGGCGAGGCCCGCTTCCGAGAGCTCGTACTCGATCCCGACGTCGAGCGTGAACGGGTAGCCCGGCTGGGGATGAACGACGTGTCCGAGCACGACGCGGTGCGGCTCGCGCTCGCGCGCCTGCCACGACGTCCAGCTGACCAGCCCGTGGATCGCGTTCGCGTGCTCCGGCTCGGTCAGGGCGAGCTGGTAACGCACGCCGTCGAACTCGTAGCTTCCGTCCTGGAGCCTGTTCGGCCACGGGAGGAGCACCTGCCCCCTCCCCGCCGTCGACATCTCTTCGGGCCCGTAGCCCTCGAGCACGTCCCGGCCGCCGACCGCGTAGGACCGTAGGCCACCGCCCACCTCGACGACCACCGCGCGCTGGTCGTCGAAGGCGATCTCGAACTGCTCGCCCGAGGGAGGCCGCACGTCCTACCCCGGCTGTGGGTGCAGGGTCGCGGGACTGGGCCGTCGCCGGGCGACCACGAAGGACCAGAGGCCCATCGCGGCCGCGATCGCCGCGGCGAGCCCGTAGACCGTGGAGAGGCTCACACCGCCGTCGACGATCGGGCCGGTGCCGAACGCGGCGATGCCGTAGCCGAGCTGGTAGAAGGCGATCACGCCGCCCGCAAGGGCGGCGGAGATGGCCGTCAACTCTCCCTGGCCGAAGCTGATCGTCAGGGGCAGCAGGGCCGAGCAGCCGAGCCCGGCGAGCCCGAAGGCGAGGATGCCGAGCCCGGGCTCGTCGTCGGGAAGCAGCCAGATCACGACGAACGCGCCCGTGAGCACGAACGGCAGCGTGTGGTAGGTCAGCCGGGCCGGGAAGACGCGCTGGATCGCGGCGAACAGGACCCGCCCGACGGTCACCATCGCCCAGAAGGTGGTCAGGGCGAACGCCGCCTGTGTCTTCGACGCGCCCAGCTCGCTGGTCATGTCGAGCTGGGCCCAGTTCCCGTTGATCGTCTCGCAGATCCCGTAGAGGACGGCGAACCCCGCGTAGACCCAGAACCGCCGCGGGATCTCGATCCGTCTCGACGCCTCCGCGGGCCGCGGGAGGTCGACCCGGAGCGGAAGGCGAAGGCTGACGAGGACGAGCGCGACGAGCAGCGATGCGGACAGCACCGGCAGCCCCCACCAGAAGCCCAGGCCGTCGAAGATGGCGACGAAGACCGGTGCGAGCACCGTCCCCACCCCGAGCAGCGCGTTCAGCATCAGGATCGAACGGTCGACCGCTCTCGGGTTGAACGCGGCGGAAAACGTGTTCAGCGCCGGCACGGTGAACCCGAACCCGGCGCCGAGGCTCGCGGTCGCCAGCAGCAGGAGCACGTAGGCGAGCTCCTGCTGGTCGGTGACGAAGGAGCTGACGATCAGGAGCGCCATCGAGACGAGGCCCGCGACCAGGCCGATCAGGTACACGCGCTTCGTGCCGAGCCGGTTGCCCAGGCTCGCCCCGAGCAGGGCGGCGGTGATCGCGGTCACCACCTGAGGGACGAAGAGCGCGCCGTACTGGGTGCTCGAGAGGTCGTACTCGGACGGGTCGGTGAGGATCGTGCTCGCCGCCGGGAAGGTGACGAGCGCGATGCCCTGCACCACGCCGGCGCCGTAGACGACCGCCTGCTCGGTCCGAGTCGCCATCTCGGGCCCGTCCCCGGGTTCAGGCCATCCGCTCGAGCAGGTGGTCGCCGACCCGGAGCGCGTTCGCCATCGCGGTGAGGGCCGGGTTCACCGCGCCGATGCTCGGGAAGAAGCTGGTGTCGACGACGTACAGGTTGTCGACCTCGTGCGCCTGGCAGTTGGCGTCGAGCACCGAGGTCGCCGCGTCGGTCCCGAACCTGCATGTGCCCGCCTGGTGGGCGCAGCCGGCGATCGGGATGTCGTTCTTCATGTACGCGAACCGGTGGATCAGGTGATCCGGGTTCATGTCCAGCTTCCCGAGCAGTGACTTGACCTTCGCGTAGAGCTTCTTCTTCGTCTCCGCGTTCGTCTCCGAGTACGTCAGCACGATGTCGCCGTCGCCGTTCACCGTCACCCGGTTGTCGGGCCGCGGCAGGTCCTCGGTCGAGAGCCAGAAGTCGATCGCGTGCTTGGCCATCCGCTCGAGCGTCCACTCCGGCGCGAGCTTCGTCTCCCGCGGCCGCTCACCGCGGAACATCGCCGCCTGCGACTTGCCGACCATCTGGACGTTCCCGAGTGGGTACTCGAAGTCGTCCGCGCCGAAGTAGAAGTCGTTGAGCCCGAGCGTCTTCTGGTAAGCGGTCGCGTTCTCCTCGCGGGAGAGCGCCAGCAAGGCGGTGGAGTCGTGGAACATGTAGTTGCGTCCGACCTGGTCCGACCCGTTGGCGAGACCGTTCGGATGCTTGTCGTTCGCCGAGAGAAGCAGGATCTTGGCCGAGTTGGCCGCCCCGGCCGAGAGGACGACGACGCCGGCCGCGTAACGCTCCTCCTCGCCGTCATGCTCCGCGACCACCTCGGTGACGGCGGTGCCGGCCTCGTTCGTGTCGAGCCGGACCACCTTCCGGTTCGTCAGGAGCGTGACGTTCGAGTGCTCGAGCGCCGGCCGGACTCCGAGCACCTCGGCGTCCGACTTGGCGTGCACGAGGCACGGGAAGCCGTCGCACTGGCTGCAGCGGACGCACCTCGAGAACGGCATGTTCGACTCGTCGAGCATGATTCCGCACGGGGCGTGGAACGGCTTGTGGCCGGCCGCCTCGAGCTGGTCGGAAAGACGCTGGATCCGCGGCTCGTGGGAGACCGCGGGGTACGGGTAGGGCGCGCTCGCGGGCGGTTCGGTCGGATCCTCGCCGCGGGCGCCGTGCACCTCGTACAGCTGCTCGGCGAGCGTGTAGTACGGCTCGAACTCGTCATACGAGACCGGCCACGCGGGCGAGATCCCGTCGTGATGGCGGAGCTCGCCGAAGTCCTCCTTGCGCAGCCGGTACAGCGCCGCGCCGTAGAGCTTCGTCGCCCCGCCGACGAAGTAGTGCACGCCGGGCTGGAACGCCTTGCCCTTGCTGTCGTACCAGGTGTCCGGCGAGACGTAGCGGTTGTCGACGAACACGGCCTGGGTCGACCAGTTCTCGGGCTCGCGTCGGAGCCAGTCGCCTCGCTCGAGCAGGAGGATGCGCTTCCCGGACGGCGCCAGGTGGCGCGCGAGCGTCCCCCCGCCCGCGCCCGTGCCGATGATGATCACGTCGTAGCTGTCCATCTGTCCCCCTCAGGGAGTCACCGGCGCGGCGGCCACCGCCGGCACCGGCTCCTCGGTCGCGGTGAGCGGTTTCGTGATGTCCTCGAGCGACTTGCCCTCGGCGTTGATGCCGAAGACGATCTCGATGATGCCGCCGGCGATCATGATCCCGCCGCCGATCATGTAGCCGACGAACAGACCCGTGGTGCTCGCCCCGTCGCCGATGAGGGCGCCGTAGAACATCGGTCCGAACGCACCGAAGAGCTGCGCGATCGCGAAGAAGACGGCGATCGCCTCCGCCCGGATCTCGATCGGCCACGTCTCGCTGACGGTCAGGTAGGCGGCGCTCGCGCCGGCGGAGGCGAAGAAGAAGATCACCACCCAGCAGAACGTCTGGGTGGTCGCATCGAGGTGCCCCTTCTGGAACAGGAGGCCGCTGATCGCGAGCAGCGCACCCGAGATGAAGTAGGTGCCGGAGATCATCTTCTTCCGGCCCACGGTGTCGAACAGCGGTCCGAGGATCAGCGGCCCACACAGGTTGCCGACCGCGAAGGCGAGCCCGTACAGCGGCACCTTGTCCGCGCTGATCCCGTAGAACTTGACCAGCACCAGGCCGTAGGTGAAGTAGATCGCGTTGTACAGGAACGACTGCGTGATCATCAGTGACGCACCGAGGATCGCCCGTTTCGGGTACTGCTTGAAGACGAGGCGCAGGAAGGTGACGTAGCCGTACCGCTTCTCCGGGGTGAGCTCGAGCGCCTTGCTGTCGTCGACCGGCTCCAGCTCCTGGCCCGAGCTCCGGACGGCGTCCTCGATCTTCTTGAGCTCGGCTTCGGCTTCCTCCATCCGCCCATGGGTCATCAGCCAGCGCGGGCTCTCGGGCAGCGTCCTCCCCACCACGATCACGATCAGCGCCAGCACCGGTCCCATCAGGAACGCCAGCCGCCAGCCCACGTTCTCGGCGAAGACGTTGAGGAAGATCAAGGAGACGAACGAGCCGAGGATTGCGCCGGCCCAGTAGGTGCCGTTGATCCAGATGTCGACGCGGCCGCGGTACTTGGACGGCATCATCTCGTCGATCGCCGAGTTGATCGCCGCGTACTGACCGCCGATCCCCATGCCCGCGAGCAGCCTGGTCAGGTAGAAGAAGACGAGCCAGCCCGTGTGGTGCCCGGTGACGAAGGCCGCCAGACCGGTGCCGCAGAGGTAGAGGAGCAGCGTGTAGATCAGCAGCCGCTTACGGCCGAGCTGGTCCGAGAGCCGCCCGAAGACGAGCGCACCGACGACCTCGCCGAAGAGGTAGATCGAGGCGATCAGCCCGATCTCGGTCGACGTCATGCCGAGCGTCTTCGGGCTGCTCAGCACGCCCGTGACCGAGCTCGCGATGGTGATCTGCAGCCCGTCGAGGATCCAGGCCGCGCCCAGGCCCGCGACCATACGTGTGTGGAACGGCGACCAGCTCAGCCGGTCCAGCCTGGCCGGAATCGTGCTCCTGATCGCCTTCGCCGATGCCCCGACGGCTGCCACTCCGATCTCCTCTCTAGTACTGAGCCAGGAGCTCGGGGACGATGATCCGCGCCGCCGCCTCCATCAGGGCGAGGTGGGAGAACGCCTGCGGGAAGTTGCCGAGGTGACGCCCCGTGTCGGCGTCGAACTCCTCGGCGTAGAGCCCGAGCGGCGAGGCGATCCGCAACAGTTTCTCCATCAGGTCGCGCGCCCGCTGGAGCTCGCCGACGATCGCAAGGGCCGAGACGAGCCAGAACGAGCAGATCAGGAACGTGCCCTCTTTCCCAGAGAGGCCGTCGTCGGTCTCGTTGGTGCGGTAGCGGAGCACGAAGCCGTTCTCGGTCAGCTCCTCGGCGATCGCGTTCACGGTCGCGCGCAGGCGCTCGTCGTCGGCTGGGAGGAAGCCGAAGATCGCCGCCAGGAGCACCGAGGCGTCGAGCGAGTCGGTGGCATAGTGCTGGCGGAGGACGCCCCGCTCCGAGACCCCGTTCTCGAGGATGTCCGCGCGGATCTCGTCGGCCGTCGCGCGCCAGCTCGCCGCCAGCTCGGGGTCGCCGCGAAGCTCCGCGAGCTGCGCTGCGCGGTCGAGGGCGACCCAGCCCATCAGCTTCGACGAGACGTAGTGTTGAGGCGCGCCCCGGGCCTCCCAGATGCCCTGGTCCGGCTCCCGCCACACCCTGGACGCGCACTCGGCCTGTGACTGGACGATCGGCCAGAGCCGCCTGGGGAGCCGTTCGCTGTGCCGCGCGTGGAGGAGGATCGAGTCGAGCACCGCGCCGAAGACGTCGTTCTGGCGCTGGTCGAAGGCGCCGTTCCCGATCCGCACCGGGCTGGCTCCGGCGTAGCCCGTGAGATGGTCGAGAGTCGATTCGGTGAGGTCGCGTCTGCCGTCGATCCCGTACATGATCTGGAGCGACCCGTCCTCGGTCGGTTGGATGTCGGCGACGAACTCCATGAACTCGTCGGCCTCCCAGTCGAGATTCAGCCAGTGGAGCGCCTGGAGCGTGAAGGTCGTGTCGCGCATCCACGTGTAGCGGTAGTCCCAGTTACGCTCGCCGCCCGGCGTCTCCGGCAGTGACGTCGTCAGCGCAGCCACGGTCGCGCCGGTCGGCATGTAGGTCAGTCCCTTGATCGCGAGCGCCGAGCGCTGGATCGGCTCGCGGAAGCGGTGGTCGGGGATCCGGGCGCGTCCGAGCCAGTGGCGCCAGTAGCGGTTCGTGGCCGCGATCCTCGCCTCCGCCTCGTCGACGCCTTTCGGAGCGTTCAGCTCTTCGGCCCAGGTGAGGACGCAGTACGCGCGGTCGCCGGCGTTGAGCGTGTGACGCGCCCGTACGTGGTTGCCTTCGATGCCGAGGGCAAGGTCCGAGACCAGGCGGACGGTCAGGCCCGCCCCGGTTGCGTCGGCGCTGTTTCGGCTCCCGTCCACGAGCGCCCACTCGGCGGGCGCGCGGCCGTAGTCGAAGATCGGCTCGCAGACGAGCTCGAGCTCGACCGAGCCCTCGGGGCACTCGACAGTGCGAACCAGCATGTGGTCGCCGTCGTCGTCGGCGGGCGGCCGCGTGTGCGGCGTGACCTCGTCTTCGTGGCTGCGGGGCCCCATGGTCAGCGCGTCGCGGACGACGATCCAGCCCCCCGGCGTCTTCCACGTCGTCACCAGCACGTTCGTTCCCGTCTCGTAGGTACGCGAGGACGGGTGGCTGATCCCGAACGGCGCGAGCCGGAAAAAGCCCGCCTCACGGTCGAGCAGGCTGCCGAAGACGCTCGGCGAGTCGAAGCTCGGTACGCACAACCAGTCGATCGCGCCGTCGGCGGCGACGAGCGCCCCGGTGTGGCAGTTCGAGAGGAACGCGTAATCGGCGATCGGCGGGAACGGGGACGGTGCCGCGGCGCTCTGCGGGCGCGCCTCCTCCGCCTTCGGCTCGCCGCTCATGAGGCGATCCAGGGGCCGCGCCAGCCGTACCCGGCGACGAGCTTGTCTGCCTCAGCCGGTCCCCACGATCCGGGGGCGTACGGGTGGACGGGCGGTGGGGCGT
The DNA here is from genome assembly GCA_046732255.1 of Actinomycetota bacterium. Classification (GTDB taxonomy): domain Bacteria; phylum Actinomycetota; class Thermoleophilia; order Gaiellales; family Gaiellaceae; genus DATBLE01. The sequence continues at coordinate 2,046 of JBKPMR010000100.1, read as the reverse complement.
CGAGCAGCGGTTGCATGATCCGCCACGTCTCCTCGACGCCGTCCTGCCGCGTGAAGCGGGTGCTGTCGCCGACCAGCGCTGCATGGAGGAGCACCTCGTACGGCGTCGGTCCCTCGCCGCCCTGCTCGGCGAACTCGACGTCGAAGTCGATCCGGTGCGCACCGGCTGCGTCGGCCCGGTGCGCCTCCACGATCAGGCGGATGCCCGTGGACGGGTCGAGCTTGATCACGAGCTGGTTCGGCTCCGGATAGTGCTCGAACCCCTTGAAGCCGAGGCGCGGTGCATGCTTGAAGACGAGCCGCAGCTCGGTCTGGGTAACGGGTAGACGTTTGCCGGTGCGGATGAAGAACGGGACGCCCGCCCAACGCCAGTTCTCGATCTCGAGACGCAGCGCAGCGTAGGTCTCGGTCGTGGAGTCGGGCGCCACGCCGTCGATCGCGCGGTAGCCGTCGTACTGGCCGCGGACGTAGTGCGCCGGATCCGCGGTGGCAACCGCGCGGAAAAGCGCCACCTGCGCGTCCTTGATCGTCGCCGGGTCGCCGCGTGACGGCGACTCCATCGCGCACGCCGAAACCACCTGCATGAGGTGGTTGACGACGACGTCGCGGAGTGCGCCGACCGGGTCGTAGAAGTGCCCGCGGTCCTCGACGCCGAAGTCCTCGGCCATCGTGATCTCCACGCACTCGAGGAAGTTCCGGCTCCAGAGCGGCTCGAAGATCGCATTCGCGAACCGGAGGTGGAGGATCTCTTCGAGGCCCATCTTCCCGAGGTAGTGGTCGATGCGGTAGAGCTGCGACTCGTCGATGTAGTTGTGCAGCTCGTCCGCCAGCGCACGGGCGGATTCCAGGTCATGGCCGAACGGCTTTTCGACGACGACCCGAGCGGCGGCGCTCAGGCCGGTCTCGGTCAGGCCCTTGATCACGGTCCCGAAGAGGAACGGCGGGATCTCGAGGTAGAAGACCGGTGTCTTGGCGTCGCCGATCGCGGCGCCGACCCGCTCGTAGACGGCGGAGTCGGTGAAGTCGCCGGAGACGTAGGAGAGGCGACCTGCGAAGCGGTCGAAGACCTTCTGGTCGATCGTCTCGCCGGTGCCCTCGATCGAGTCGCGCGCCCGCTTGACAAGGTCGTCGACCGACCAGTCTTCGACGGCGACGCCGACGATCGGGCAGTCGAGGAGGCCGCGCTGCTCGAGCCGGTAGAGCGAGCGGAACGTCATCACCTTCGCGAGGTCCCCGGTGATGCCGAAGATCACGAAGACGTCCGCCGGCTGCGGACCGTGCTCCCGTACTTCGTCGGTCGCTCGCGGCGCCGCTGTTGCGCTCATGCGTTCCTCCTCGTCTCCCGTGTGACGGCGTGGCCCTGCCCGTCCACACCCTTCCGCTTCACACTTGCGGTGTCAAGCACCCGGGCCGCGTCGATGGTTCGTCGGGTGGGCAGGGCCCGCCCTAGACGCCGATTTCGGCGGCGATTCGCCCCGACTCGACAGCCTCTTTGAGCGCTGCGTAGTCGCGTTCGTTCTGGTCCGCGTAGGCCTCGGCGAACGCGGCCATAGCCTTGTCGAAGACCTCGCCCGATCCCAGGTAGCTCCCGATCGCGATCGTATCGCCCGAGCGGGCATGGGCCTTGGCCAGAGTCCAGCCGCAGAGACCGCCGTACGCTTCCATCGCGTCCGGCTCCATCGCCTCGACCAGCGCCGAGCCCTTGGCGTCCCAGAGCTGCCGGATGTAGAAGTCGCGTTCCACTCCGTCGAGGCCGGTGGTGTGCAGCCAGCCGAGCAGGATGTCGCTGGCGGCCTGCATCAGCCGCTGGCCCTCGACGACGCGCTGACCGTGATTCTCGAACTCGGTCTTCCCCAGGAAGGGCTCGAGCACTGAGCTCTGCGCCTCCTTCGCCTGGAGGAAGAGCGGGTCGGCGTCGTCGCGTCCGAGCATCAGGACGACCCAGGCCCTCGTGCCGACGCTGCCGACACCGACGACCTTGCGGGCGGCGTGGACGAAGCGGAACCGCTCGAGCAGATGCCGACGGTCGGTCGGGAGCGACTGACGG
>JBKPMR010000099.1:0-37388 GCA_046732255.1 Actinomycetota bacterium | reverse complement strand
GAGTGCTGGGACGACCTCCACGCGTTCAAGCCGGGGGTGAACGTGATCGCGGCCAGCGCGCCGCGCGGGAACGACGACCCAGCGGCAAAGCGGCCGTCCGAGTCCCCCGTCCGCTTCTACACCGAGCTCGCCGCCGCCTTCCGTGCGAGCGGACGTGACCGCCCGATCTTCGACACGGTCGGGCACAACCCGTACCCGAACACCTCGTCGGAACCGGTGTCGACCCGCCACAACGGCGGCACGATCGGCGAGGGCGACTACGACAAGCTCGTGCATGTGCTGACGGAAGGGTTCGCCGGCACGCGCAGCCCGTGCCGGGCCGAGGACTGTCGATCTGGTACATGGAGGACGGCTTCCAGACCCGTGTCGAAGAGGGGCCCGCGACGGACTACACCGGCGAGGAGACCGACCGCTGGGCCCTCGATGCGCAGGCGCCCGGCCGCCGGACGATCGCCGGCGGCCGGGCGATCGACCAGGCCAGCCAGCTTGCGGACGCGGTGCGGCTCGCCTCCTGCCAGCCCTATGTCGGCGCGTTCTTCAACTTCCTGCTTGCGGACGAACCGGGCCTGGGCGGGTGGCAATCCGGCCTGCTCTGGGCGAACTGGCAACCGAAGCCGTCGTACCGCGCGTTCGCCCACGCGGTCGCGGACGTCAAGCGCGGCTGGGTCGACTGCACCGCCTTCGGCGGGATCGGCTGACTGTTGTCCGCCGCGACCCCATCGTTTCTACGTCAGTCGAGGCGAAGGATCGTCTCCTCGATCTCCTCACCGCGACCGGGTGCGAAGTCGCGGTTGACGCCAAAGCGCCGGAACCCAGCTTTCTCCAGTACTCGAAGCGAACCGAGGTTGTCCGAGGCTGCTCGGGCGTACAGTGGACGTTCGGCAGTCTCGGCAAGAAAGATCCAGAGTGCTGCGCTCGCGACGCCCCTCCCCCACAGCATTCCACGCTTCGTGAGCGCCTGCGCGCCACCGCCAGCACGTTGTTCGGGGTTGAGCTAGGGGCCTACGAGCTCAGCCTGCCCGACGAGGAGAGGTTGGCCTCCCTCGCCGTGCCCGTGCGCTTGCTCGTCAGCGAGGACGGCTACCGTTCTTCGCTGAGATCGCCGGTCGCCTCGGCAAGCGCCTCGGCGTCGACGTCGCCGCCACGCCGGGTAAACACGACGCGTATCACGAGTACCCCTACGAGTTCGCCGAGGCCATGCGGCCATTCCTGCGTGAGGCCAGCAGGTTAGGGGATTCTCAGCCCCAAGTCGATTAGGGCGGACTCGCCGTCCGGCCTCACCGGAGAGCCGGAGGCTCCTCTCCTCTACGCCGAAGAAGACGTCGATTCGCCGGTGCCTCGATTGAACCGGTACCGGGTTGCGCTGTTGTTGGCGCCCCTGGCATACGCGAAGGCTTTGGTTGGAGCGACTTCGAACACCGGCACGTTGCCCTCGCTTGCCGGGTGGCGGAAGACGCCGTCGCGTACGTCGTAGGGCCAGTCGTATTTCGACTTCCAGAGCCCTGCGAGCCGATGCAGCCTCGCTTCGTCTCGAACCTGTACGGCGTTGCCTTCGATCACGAGGTCGAGGCCCTCGCGGAAGCTGTTGCATCCGGTGGTGAGGACGCAATGCGGGTTGCGCTGGATGTTCTTCTCCTTCTGTTCACCTTCGCCGGTGCAGAAGTGCAGCGCTTCGTCGAGCCAGACCGCAACGAGCGGCGTGACGTGCGGTCGTCCGCCCGCGCGCACCGTCGAGAGCCAGAACACCTCAGCCCGTTCTAGGAACGCCAGTACCGTCGCCCACGGCGTCGCGCGCCCGTCCTCGGCGCTAAATGCCGGGTCGAGCTCCACGATCGGCTCGCGTGTCATGGCCAGTCCTCCATCTGCCGTCCGGACCGGGCATCCTCTCAATGCTCGCCCACGCGGTCGAGCGCAACGACGTGCGTCGGCCGCACGCGCACGAGCAGCCCGAGCGCGCTGTCGGCGAAGCGCACGAAATCGTCGACGCTTTCCGCGCCGCCGTATCGGCGGCCGATCTCGACTACGGCAGCTCGGCGTGCCTCGTCACGGGCCTGTGATACCTCGGCTCTCCCATCGATCCTGACAAACGCGAACGGCGGCGTTTCATCGTCGACAACGAGCGACACCCGCGGGTCGTGTTGGAGGTTCGCTCCCTTCACCGTCCTCTCACCGGTGAGAAACAGAACGTCATCGCCGTCGAGGACGAACCCGACCGGCACAGCGTGCGGACGGCCGTCAGGTCGTATCGTGGCCAGGATCGCAGTGCGCGTTCCGCGCATCAAAAACGACCGGCGCTCCTCTGGTGTCATCGCCCGAGCCACAAATGTCACCTCCTCGTCGCTCGTAGATGAGACGCCGGATCGGCACGAAACTCATCGGTGAGTGATCGGGCTCGAGCTCAGCGGGGGCCTAACGACCCATCCGGTAGAAGCAGCGCACTATGCCGGGCCGATCGCACGGGCGAGCCTGGCGAACGCGTTCGGCAGGCCGACGCGATGCTCGTCGCGAAGCTCGGCGGTCGGGAATCCCCGCTGCGTCATCGTCATCAGCGTCTTGCCGTCGCGCTCCTCGAAGGTGAACTCGACCTCGATCTGGAAGCTCGATCCGTCGAGCCGGGTCTCGGTCGTGTCGACCACCAAGCGCCAGGGCCGCTCGATCACCCGAAAGAGGTTCGTGTGGCGGTAGAGCTCGCGTGGCGAGGGCCCGAAGGTCACCGTCCACAGCCCGCCGACGCGAAAGTCGCAGTCAGACTCGACGATCCAGCCCGGGTCGTCCTTTCCATAGAACGCCTCCTGGCCGCCCGGTTGTGTGAACGCGTCGAATACCTCCTCGGGGGCAGCGTCGATCAAGCGCGCGAACCGCAAGTCATGGCTCATCGGTCTGCGCCCTGCTCTTCGACGTAGGAGGCGAATCGGTCTAGTCGATGCTGCCAGGTGCGCCGGTAGTCGTCGATCCAGCTCCGGGCGTCCTCGAGCTCGGCGAGGCCGAGCTGGCACTCGCGGGCGCGCCCGACCTTCGCCGTGACCACGAGATCGACCTCCTCGAGGATCCCGACGTGCTTCTTCACCCCGTTCAGGGTGAGCCCGAATCGCTCGGCCAGCTCGCCAATCGTCGCCGGTCCGCGCCCGAGGCGCTCGAGGATGCCCCGCCGGGTCGAGTCCGAGAGGGCGAAAAACGTGCGATCGAGGGCCGCGTTATAGTGCACCGATCGGTGCACTATAACGTCCGCGGCGGCGGAGTCGCGGCCGCCGCGACAAGCAAAGGAGGCACGGTGAGAAAGCTCGTACTGTCGATGGGGCTGTCGCTCGACGGGCTCGTTGCCCGCCCGGGCCGGTACGGCGCCGGCGGCTGGGGGCTTCCGCCGGACGACCCGGCCCTGAAGGAGCAGAAGCTCGAGTGGCTTCGAGACGTAGATCTGCACTTGATGGGCCGTGTCACATACGAGGAGATGGCGGAGTTCTGGCCTGTCTCCGACGACGCCTACGCTGCGCCGATGAACGACATTCCCAAGGTCGTCTTCTCTCAGACTCTCGAGCGCGCCGAGTGGCCTGAGTCGCGGATCGCGCGCCGCAACCTGGCCGAGGAGATCGCCGACCTGAAACGCGAGCCGGGCAAGGATCTAATGGCGTGGGGTGGGGCCACCTTCGCGCAATCGCTCACCAAACTCGGGCTCGTGGACGAATACCGTCTCATCCACCAACCGGTGGCACTCGGGGAGGGGCTCCCTCTGTTCAAGGGCCTCACAGCCCCGCTGCGCCTCGAACTCATCGAGACACAGACATACAGCACCGGTGCCACGCTAGGCATCTACCACCCGGCAGGCTCCGCCTAGCGACGAATGGGCGGAACCAGACACTGCGCAAACCATGCGACCCTCGTAGTCGCCCCAGCGCTCAGCCTCTCCTGACGGGGCTGCCGACCCTGCTGATCTGGGGCGAGCTTGGCGCGCGTTCGCCGCTCAAGCGTCGGACGCCACTTCGAGCATGCCGGGCACGAAGCTCGTGGTGATCCCCGGCGCCGGCGACGTCACCAACCTTCGAGCGGCCTCGAGCCGTTCAACGAGGCCGTGCGCGCGTTTGCCGCGCTCGCCGAGTCAGTCTGAGGGCCCGGCGGGTCGCGGCTAGCGGGCGCTATCGCGTTTGCGCTGTGGTTGGATGGTGACGCACCGCCGCATGCGCGTTCTCTTCACCACCCGTGGTAGCTCCGGCCATGTCGGGCCGCTGGCTCCCTTCGCGCACGCCTGCCTTGGCGCCGGACATGAGGTCCTCGTTTCGGCACAGCGCCAGTTCGAGGGGAACGTGAGGCGGTCTGGGCTTCCGTTCTCGCCGGTCGACGAGCCTGTGCGCGACGAGTGGATGCCGTTGATGGCGAACTTCGCAACGTTCGACATCGACACCGCGGACGGGGTGATGATCAGCCAGTTCTTCGCAGGGCTCGATCTCCGCGCCGAGCTTCCCGCCCTGCGGGCGCTGATCGAGAGCTGGCGCCCCGACGTGATCGTGCGTGAGACTTGGGAGTTCGGCTCGACGCTTGTCGCGGAGCTCCATCAGATCCCGGTCGTCCGCGTCGGGCTCGGGCTCGCGGAGATGGAGGAGTCGTCGATCAGGCTGGCGGCACCTGAGGTCGATAAGGCTCGCGCCGAAGCGGGCTTACCGCCCGACCCCGAGGGCGAGCGGCTCGCCGACGCGCCGTTCATGACGACGGTCCCAGCTGAGCTGGAGGATCCCGACGTGACGGCGCCGGCCCGCACAAGCCGCTTTCGCTTCGAGGTGGCTGCCGGTCACCAGGAGCTCCCCGACTGGTGGCCGGGCAATCCGGATCCCCTCGTCTACCTCAGCTTCGGCTCGGTTGCCGCGGGCTCGCATCTGCCCTATTACCCGGCGCTGTACCGCTCGGCGATCGAGGCGCTCTCCCCGCTGCCGATCCGGCTGCTGGTCACGGTCGGCGACGCCGCGCGCGAGATCGAGGAGCTCGGACGGGTTCCGCGCAACGTCCACCTCGAGACCTGGGTCACCCATGACGACGTGGCGCGATGCGCAGACGTAATCGTCTGCCACGGTGGCTTCGGCAGCACGCTGGGCTCGCTCGCCCATGGCACGCCACTCGTTATCCTGCCGCTCTTCAGCGGCGACCAGTGGGCGAATGGCGAGGCCGTTGTCCGCGCCGGCGCCGGGGTGACGGTTGCGGACGACCGCACCGTCCGCAACGTCCTCGATCTCCCTGGGCCCGAGACCCTGGGCCGGCTCGCCGGCGCCGTCACCTCGGTCCTGAAGGATCCCTCGTATCGACGCGAAGCAGGGCGCATCGCCGAGGCGATGCGAGCTCTCCCGCCGGTGGATGAGTCGGTGCAATTGCTGGAAGGAGCGGCCGCACAGCACGGGGGAGCGGTCTCGAACCCTCGAGGCGCCTGACGACGCCTGACGGTTCGAGACCGCCGGAGAGCAGGTCACTCGAACCGACCCGATGAGCGACACCGGTTGGACGACGACCAGAATCGCGGTTTGGGACGTCCGGCTCCTGATCCACGAGCTACGCGTTGACCGACGAGTGCACATTCAACCCGCGTACAGGCTCGTCACGCCCGAGGTTTGCGCAACGTCCGAAAGTGGGCGGTACCGGGATCGAACCAGTGACCTCCTGCTTGTAAGGCAGGCGCTCTCCCAGCTGAGCTAACCGCCCCCGCAACTCAAGCGTAGCGCCCGCTCGACCTCACGCTCGAAGCGGCTCGATCCGGAAGATCGGGTGATCCGGCGCGATCCGGCGAAGGTCTGCGCTCGGGGCGGCTGCGTCCACGCCGCCGAAGAACACGCCGACCTCCCACCTCCAGCGCTTGAGATAGGCGCGGAGGATCGGCTCCTTCTCGGCGTCCGGAACCTCCGACGCCGAGAATCGCTCCGCCCGCCGGCCGATCAAAAGCCTTCCCTCGCCCGCGACGCGGAGGTTGCGCACCCATTGCGTGTGGCCGCGCGGGGCGACGAGGTATCGCTTGCCGTCGAGCCTCAGCAGGTTGACCGGCGTGCTGCGCGGCTGGCCGGTCGTGCGCCCGCGCACCTCGAGCACGCGGGAGCCGTAGACGCTGATCCCGAGTCGCGTCAGGCCGGCGACGAGCCGGTTGAAGACGTTACGAGTGAACCAGCCGGGAACGACGTATCGCTGCGCCATGAAGATCTCCTTTTGCTGGGCGAAATCCCGGCTCGGCGGGCCCGGTGGAGGCGCGATCATAGGCCGGGAGGTGTGTCGCGCGCCCCTCCCGGCTATCGGTGGCAGTCGGCGCACAGGCCGACGATCTCGACCTCGTGCCCGGTCGCGGTGAAGCCGTGCTTCCCGGCGCTCCGTTTCACCCACGGGTCGAGATCGCAGTCCCGGAGCTCGACCACCCGGTGGCAGCTGGTGCACACCAGGTGATGGTGGTGGTGGCCGCCGCAGAGGCGGTAGCAGAGCTCGCCCGCGTGGTGGGTGAGCGTGTCTACGACCCCACGCTGGTGGAGGAGGGCGAGTGTCCGGTAGACGGTCGCGAGGCCGATGCTGGTCCCGCGGCGGCGGAGGCGCTCGTAGATCTGCGCAGCAGTGACGTCGTTCTCCTCCCGGGCGAGCTCCTCGACGACGATCACGCGCTGAGGAGTCGCCCGCACGCCGTTCTCCGTGAGCAGCGATTTCGCTTGCGCCGCCGTGGTCACGGAACTAGCATAACGCGACATGCGATTGAGAATCATTTTCATTCTCATCGGGCTCGCCGTCGCGGGCGTGCTCATCGCCGTGTTCGCGTTCGGCGGTGACTCGAAAGGCTCGGGCAAGGGGAACGGCTCGATCGTCGCCGCCTTCTACCCGCTCGCGTACGCCGCCGAGCAGCTCGGACCGAACGCAAACGTGGTGAATCTCACGCCGGCCGGCGCGGAGCCGCACGACCTCGAGTTGACGCCGGGCGACGTCACGAAGGTGAAGGACGCGAGTCTTGTGCTTCTGATGGGCCACGGCTTCCAGCCGCAACTCGAGCGGGCGGCAGAGGGCTCGGATGCGCGAATGCTCGAGCTCCTCGACACGCCGAGCCTCGAACGCCACGGCAACGATCCGCACGTCTGGCTCGACCCGCTTCGATATGCCCTGCTCGTGCAGGCGATCGGCGAGGCGCTCCATACAGAGGACGCCGCTGCCCGGATGGTCGCCCGACTACATGCGCTCGACCGCGAGTACCGCGCCGGGCTGGCGCGCTGCGCGCGCCACGAGATCGTCACGAGCCACGCCGCGTTCGGGTACCTGTCGCAGCGGTACGGCTTGAAGCAGGTATCCGTCGAGGGCCTCGCGCCGGAGGCCGAACCGGCGCCCCGGGACCTCGCCCGCGTCGTCGACCTGGTTCGCAAGGACGGCGTCACCACCGTCTACGCGGAGACACTCGTGTCGCCCAAGCTCGCGCACACCATCGCGCGGGAGACGGGCGCGAGGAGTGCGGTGCTCGATCCGATCGAGGGTCTGACCCCCCGCGCGGTCGCTGCCGGCGCCGACTATTTCACGGCCATGCGCGCCAACCTTGCAGCACTCCGCCGGGGGCTCGATTGCCACTAGCGGTCCGGCTCGACGACGTCTCGTTCGGATACGACCCTCGACGGCCGGTTCTGGCGCACGTCAGTCTGGAGATCCCCGCAGGCGAGTTCGTCGCGATCGCAGGCCCGAACGGCGGCGGGAAGACCACCCTGTTGAGACTGATCGTGAGCCTCAACCGGCCGCAGCGCGGAACCGTCCGCGTCTTCGGAGAGCCGGTTGGCACAGCCGCACGTCGTGGGCTCGTCGCGTACCTCCCTCAGCGGGCTCACCTCGGGATCGAGGCGCCCGCGACGGTGCGCGAGGTCGTTGCGACCGGCCGCGTCACCCGCCGTCGCCTGTTCGGGCCGCTCAGGGCCGACGACCGACGGGAGATCGACGCGGCGATCGATCGCGTCGGGCTCGCCCTTCAAGCCGACGAGCCGATCAGGACCCTCTCCGGCGGCCAGCAGCAGCGGGCGTTCATCGCCAAAGCGATCGCGGCCGAGCCGCGTTTGTTGATCCTCGACGAGCCGACCAGCGGCGTGGACGCCGATGCCCAGGATGCCCTCGCCGCCCTCCTTGCGCGCCTGCACCGCGAGCTGCGCGTCACGATCCTGTACGTCTCGCACGAGTTCGGCGCGGTCGAGCACGTCGCGGAGCGGCTGCTCCTCATCCGCGGCGGAATCGCGTTCGACGGCATCCCGGCCGACTTGCCCGAGCGCTGGCACGACCCCTCGCACATCCATGCTTAGCCACGAGTTCATGCGCCTCGCGTTCGGAGCGGGCGTGGTCGTCGGCGTCCTGGCGCCGGCCGTCGGCTTCTTCCTCGTTCAGCGCCGGATGAGTCTGATCGGAGACGGGATCGGACACGTCGCGTTCGCCGGCGTGGCGCTCGGCTACCTGCTCGGCATCGCGCCCGTCGCGACCGCCCTCGTCGCCTCGGTGGCCGGCGCGATCGTGGTCGAGTGGCTGCGCACGAACCGCCGTACCGCCGGCGACCAGGCTCTGGCGCTCCTCTTCTACACCGGGATCGCGGCGGGCGTGGTGATGGTCTCGGCCGCCGGAGCGCTGAACGCGAACCTGTTCTCCTTCCTCTTCGGCTCGATCCTCACCGTCACGCGCGGCGGCCTGCTGCTGGTCGCGCTGCTCGGCGGTGCGGGGCTCGCCCTGATCGCGGTCCTCTACCGCGCGCTCGTCGCCGTCGCGCTCGACGAGGAAGGCGCGCGCGTCTCCGGCCTGCCGGTGGGGACCCTGAACGTCGTCGTCGCAGGGTTGGCCGGAGTGACGATCGCGCTCTCGATGCGGATCGTCGGGATCCTGCTGATCGCGGCGCTGATGGTGCTGCCCGTGACCGCGGCCGGCCGGCTGGCGCGAAGCGTTGCCTCGGCACTCGCCCTCTCGATGGCGATCGGGCTGGGCTGCGTCCTCGTCGGGCTGACGGTGTCGTACTACGCGGACCTCGCCCCCGGCGGCGCGATCGTCCTCGTCGCCGCGGGTGCGTACGCGGCGGCGACGGCTGCCGAGTCGCTGCTCGCCCGCTAGAGATCGGCTCGGCGTCCCCGGCGGGCGAGGATGACTCCGCCGATCGCGAGAATCACGGCGACGATGCCGATCGCGATCCCCGTCGCGATCCCGACCGGGACGCCCTTCTTCTTGGCCGCCGTCGCGACCGTGTGCGTCCGTGGCGCAGTCACCGCCGGGACCGTGAGCGCCGGCTGCGGCACGGTCGAGACCGGCGCCTCCTTCCCGGTCGAGATCGACTCGACCAGGCGCGTCGCGGTGCGGGCGAGATCGTCGCCGCTCGACCCTGGAGGCTTCGCGGCGATGACGGCCTTGTCGGCGAGCAGTCGCCCGCCCTTGGCGAGCGCCGCTCCCTGTGGCATGACGACCAGCAGCCTGCCGGTGTAGACGAACTGCAGCTCGGAGTCCAGGAACCGGGCGTAGTAGAGCGGGTTCCCGAAGAGCTGCGGCACGCCGCCGAGGTCGTCCGGAGAGGCGATCAGCGCCACGCGGATCGGCTTGCCTGCCGCCTTCGCCTTCTGGATCGCCGCGAGCAGGTCCGCCTCGACCGCCCGCGATATCCCCGAGTACGGCACGAAGAGGTCGCGCTGGTAGAGCACGTCGCTCGCCGGATCGGCATCGGCCTGCGCATTCCCGACCACGGCGAACGCCACCACCAGCACCAGGCAGCGCGCGATCTTCCTCACCGCGGCAGCCTAGGCACAGCTAGCCTCGGCTTGTGCAGGAACCGGCCCGGATCGAGCATCGGCGCTGATGGCGACGCTTCGCGACGTCGAGAAGCTCGCGCTGGCGCTGTCGGAGACGGTCAAGGGCGAGGACGACGAAGGCCGTCCTAGCTACTCCGTCAACGGGAAGGTGATCTGCTGGCACCGCTCGCCGCGCCCGGACGCGGTCGACCCGGCGACGGGCGAACGGCTCGAGGACGTCTTCGTCTTCCGGGTCACCGACCTCGAGGTGAAGGACATGATCCTCCAAGACGACCGCGGGATCTACTTCACGACGCCGCACTGGAACGGCTACCCCGCCGTCCTGATCCGCATCCCCGACCTGAAGCAGCTGAGCCGCGCCGAGCTCAGGGACATGGTCGAGGAAGCCTGGCTGAGCCGCGCGCCGAAGCGGGTGGCGAAGGCCTGGCTCGCCGAGCACGGCGAAGGCACCTCAAAACCGAAACGGCGGGTGCCTGGCACCGATGCTCTAGCTGACTCTTAGCTCCCGTTCAGGCCGTTTTCAGGTCGGGCGCCGACACTCGGCCCAATGAACGCGCGCGAGCAGCTCGCGGAGGTCGTCCCCGTGTTCGACGAGGAGCAGACCCCCGTCCGGAACGTGGAGGCACTGCTCGAGTTCCTGCGGGCCGAGTTCCCGTGCCGGTACCGGATCGTGATCGCCGACAACGCGAGCACGGACGGGACCGCCGCGATCGGCACCGGGCTGGCCCGGGACCACGAGGAGGTCGACTACCTCCGGCTTGCGCGCAAGGGGCGCGGACACGCACTCAAGTCCGCGTGGCTGGCGAGCGATGCGAACGTCGTTCGTACATGGGCGTCGATCTGTCGACCAACCTCGAGAGCTTCCTGCCGCTGGTCGCGCCCCTCCTCTCCGGCCACAGCGAGGTCGCGATCGGGACGCGGCTCGGCCACTCGGCCCACGTCTGGCGTCGACTCGGCCGCGACGTGCTGGCCTACGCGCTGACGATCCCGCTGGCGACGGTGGCGACGTTCGCGGCCAACCGGACCTGGACGTTCCAGCCCTCGCGCTAGCGGCTCCGGCCGTGTCCACGCCGGCCACGTCCGGTGCCAGGCACCGGACGTGGCGTTGTTGGACAGTTCGGCCGCATGGTTGAGCGGTCGTGTGTCCCGAACGGCCATGTCTGGTGCCTGGCACCAGACATGGCTCTAAAGGCCGACGTAGTTCTCGGCCAGCGACCTCGCTGCCGCGTCCGAGCCGACGACGTACCGGAGTTGCGACTGGCGAAGGCGCCAGCCGAACGGATCCTCGTCGGGCGGCAGGTGAAGCATCGTCGTCATCCACCAGGAAAAGTGCTCGGCCCGCCAGACGCGGCGCAGGCAGGCCTCCGAGTACCGTTCGAGCGGGGCATCGTCGCCGGTCCGATACCAGTCGACGATCGCCTCGGCCAGCACCCGAACGTCGCCGATCGCCAGGTTCAGGCCCTTCGCCCCGGTCGGCGGGACGATGTGGGCGGCATCACCCGCGAGGAAGAGCCGGCCGTACTGCATCGGCTCGACCACGTAGCTGCGCATCCCGGTGACGCCCTTCTCTAGGATCGGTCCCTGCGCCAGCGTCCAGCCGTCCAGCTCGACGCGCGTCTGAAGCTCGTCCCAGATCCGGTCGTCCGGCCAGCGGGAGAGATCCTCCTCCGGGGTGCACTGGATGTAGTAGCGGGAGAGCTCCCGGGTTCGGAGGCTGAGGAGCGCGAAGCCGCGCTCGTGGGCGCAGTAGCAGACCTCGTCGATCGACGGCGGGACGGCGGCGAGGATCCCGAGCCAGCCGAAGGGATACTCGCGCGAGAACTCGGTGAGCACGTCGCCGGGGATGCTCGGCCGGCAGATGCCGTGGAAGCCGTCGCAACCGGCGATCACGTCGCACTCGAGCTCCCTCCCGCGGCCCTCGTGCGTGAACGTCAGCCGCGGCCGGTCCGTCCCCAGCTCGGAGACCGAGACGTCATCGACCTCGAAGAGAAGCGGGCGTCCGGTCTCCAGCCTCGCCTCGATCAGATCCTTGACGATCTCGGTCTGGCCGTAGATGACGATCGCCTTCCCGACGAGCTCGTCGAGGGCGATCCGATGGCGTTGCCGGTCGAACTGGAGCCCGATCCCAGTGTGCACCTCCCCTTCGCGGTTCATCCGCCCGCCGACACCCGCCTCGGCCAGCAGGTCGGCAGTTCCCTGCTCGAGGACCCCGGCCCGGATCCGCGCCTCGACGTACTCGCGACTCCGGTCCTCGATCACGACCGAGTCGATCCCCTCGAGGTGGAGCAGGTGGGCGAGCGTCAGTCCGGCCGGCCCGGCGCCGACGATCCCGACCTGCGTTCTCAACGTGGGGGAACCCATGGTTCCCCCACGGACCCCCTCCTTCGCGACAGCGACCCAAGTGGCGCAGGGCGCCTCCCGCCGGGCAAAGCCCGGCTCCGGCGACTACTCGCGCCGACAACCTGACCTACAAAGTCGTTCACTCTGTCGCGATGTCGTCGGCCCAAGGCTACGCCACGCCTTCTTCTGTAAGCACCTGCTGCGCGATCGCGAACGCCGAGTTCGCCGCCGGGACGCCGGCATAGACCGCTGTGTGGAGAAGCACCTCCTTGATCTCGTCGGCGGAGAGGCCGTTCCGCAGCGCCGCGCGAACGTGCATCGCCAGCTCGTGGTCGCGACCGAGCGCGACCAGCGCGGCGAGGGTGATGCAGCTGCGGGTCTTCCGGTCGAGGCCGGGACGCGCCCAGACCTCGCCCCAGGCGTAGCGGGTGATGAAGTCCTGGAAGTCGGCCGTGAACGGCGTCGTGCCCTCGATCGCCCGGTCGACGTGCGAATCGCCCAGCACCTCGCGCCGCACCCTCATCCCACGCTCGCGTTCGTCTCTCATGCCGCCACCTCCACGCCCGTCAGGAAGGAACGCGCCACCCGGTTGAAGCGATCGGCCTGCTCGACGTTGAGCAGGTGCGCGGCGTCCGGGATCACCTCGAGGTGCGAACCGGGGATCCCGTCGGCGATCAGCTGCGCCTGGTCGGGCGGCGTCGCGGGGTCCTCCGAGCCGACGAGCACTAGCGTCGGGGCCGCGACGGAGCCGAGCTCGGCCCGGAAGTCCCAGTCGCGAATCGCCTCGCAGCAGGCCGCGTAGCCCTCTGCCGGGACTGCCAGGAACGTCTGGCGAAACAGGGGCGCACCCGTGAAGGCGGGAGTAAACCAGCGGCCCATGGTCGCGTCCGCGAGCGGTGCCATCCCCTCGGTGCGAACCGTCTGGGCCCGCTCGATCCAGCGCTCGGGCGGCGCGAAGTAGGCCGACGTGCCGGCGAGGACCAGCCGGTCGAGGCGGTCGCCGGCGTTGGCGCCGAGCCACATCCCGACCGCGCCGCCGAGCGAGAGCCCGCAGAAGGAGAAGCGCTCGACGCCGAGGTCGTCCAGCAGCGCGAGCAGCTCACGCGCGAGCAGCTCGACCGTGTACGGCCCAGGCGGCACGTCCGACCGTCCGTGGCCGAGCTGGTCGTAGCGGAGCATCCGGAACGGCCCGCCGAAGGCCGGCACTTGCGCGTCCCAGAGCTCGAGCGTCGTCCCGATCGAGTTCGAGAACACGAGGACGGGCGCGGTCTCGGGGCCGTCGAAACGGTAGTGGAGCCTCACGAGTCGCCCCGGTAGTACGCCAGCGCCCGTTCGACCAGAGCGTCCGCTGCGCCGCGATCGCCGTCCAGCTCGGCGGCGTTCGCGGCCATCCGATCGGCGTGGACCTCGAGCCCCTCGAGCGAACGCCGCGCGGCAGCCGCCGAGCCGCCGGCGAATGCGAGCGCAGCCGAGAGCGCAGGCCACTCCGCCTGCCAGGCGCCGGCGGCGCGCTGAAGCTCATGCTCGCCGCCGACGAGCACTGACGCGTTGGCGCGAACGAGCCGCGCGCATGTGCGTGCGAGCACGGCCGCAGCCGGGTTGCGCTTGTGCGGCATCGACGAGGAGCCGCCGCCTTCGCTCTCCGACACTTCGCCGACCTCGTTCTGCGCGAGCAGAACGACGTCGAGTCCGACCTTTGCGCACGCAGCGCCGACGGCGTCGAGCGCGGCCGCGAACTCGGCCATCGGGGCCCGGTGTACGTGCCAGGGAACTGCCTCTACGTCGAGTCCCAGCTCGGCTGCGAAACGCGTGGCCAGGTCGGGATCGAGCGTCCCGACCGGACCCCCGAGCTGGGCCGGCAGGGTCGACGTCGCGAGCCGCCGCCGTGCCGCGGCGAGCCCGACCAGCCACCCGGCCGCCGTCACCCCGAACGTGATCGGCCTTGCCTGCTGCAGCAGCGTCCGCCCGGCCATCACCGTCGACCGATGCGCCTCCGCGAGCCCGGCGCAGGCCGCGGCGGCGCCGTCGAGCTCTGCCAGGATCAGCGTCCGGGCACTGCGCGCGACCAGCATCGCGGCCGTGTCGAGGATGTCCTGGCTGGTCGCCGGCCCGTGCGCGTTCGGCGCGCGCTCGCGCAGAGCGCGCGCAAGCGGGACCACGGGATTCGTGTCGGCCCGGCCCTCTTCGCTGAGCGCGGCAATGTCGTACAGCTCGGGCCGGAAAACGTCGTCGTCGACGTCTGCGCCCGTGACGGTCGCGATCGCGCGCTCCGCCTCGAGCATGGCTGCGAGCCACGCGTCGTCCGACACCGCCGCGCGGAGCGGTGCCGGCACGTAGAGCGCCGCGAAGGTCGTCAATGCTCGAAGAAGACCGTGTGGCCGGGGCCCTGCATGCGGATATCGAACCGCAATGCCCCGTCCTCCGCCTCGGCGACGAGCGTCGAGCGCCCGTCTTCGTCCAGCATCGACCAGACCGGATCGGCTGCGTTCGCCTCGGCCTCGTCCGGGAAATAGACCCGCGTCAGCTCGTGCTTGAGCATGCCGCGCGCGAACACGAGCACGTCGAAGCGAGGAGCCTCGTCCGGCCGTCGCTCCGGCTTGGTCACGAGGAAGGCGAATCGGCCTTCGGAGTCGGTACCGCTCCGTCCCCAGCGCTTCCCGACGCCGTCCCAGAGCTCGACCATCCCGTCCGAGATCGGCGCACCCTGGCCGTCGAGCAGCTGACCGATCAGCCGCACCGAGCCCGGTTCGCTTCGGTCGACGAGCTCGTTCTGAGGGGCACGATGCCCGCGGGTGAGACCGATCGCGTAGAACGGCCCCACCGTCTGGGACGGAGTCCGCGGCAATGTCGTCACTGGTCCTCCAGCGGCGTCGTCCCGGAGCCGCCGCGGCCGAGGACGATGTCCCACCGGTAGCCGAGCGCCCACTCCGGCTGCGTGAGCTCGAGGTCGAACGTCGCGATCAGCAGCTCGCGCGCCTTCGGGTCGCGCACCGAGTGGAAGATCGGATCGAACTCGAACAGCGGGTCGCCGGGGAAGTACATCTGCGTGACCAGTCGCCGGGTGAACTCGCGGCCGAACACCGAGAAGTGGATGTGGTTCGGCCGCCACGCGTTCTCGTGGTTTCCCCACGGGTACGAGCCGGGCTTGATCGTGACGAAGCGGTACGTGCCGTCCCCGTCGGTCAGGCACCGGCCCGCGCCGGAGAAGTTGGGGTCGAGCGGCGCCGGGTGCTGGTCGACCTCGTGGCGGTAGCGCCCGCCGGCGTTCGCCTGCCAGATCTCGACCAGCGTGTTCGGGATCGGGCGGCCGTCGTCGTCGAGGACGCGGCCGGTGACGATGATCCGCTCGCCGATCGGCTCGCCTTCGTGCTGCCGGGTGAGGTCGTCGTCGAACTCGCCGATCGCGTCCTCGCCGAACACCGGTCCGTCCATGCGGTGGAACTCCTCCGGCAGGGTGACCAGCGGACGCTCGGCCACGCGCCAGCGCGTCGAGCGGTAGCCCGGGTAGTCGACCTGGACCTCGGGGCCTGCGTTCGGGTCGTCCGGGAGGACGATCGGCGATTCGGTCTCGAGCTGTGCCATCAGCCGCGCCCTTTCGTCTTCAGCGCGCGCAGCGCAACGAGCTCCTCGTCGGTCGGCGGCTCGGTCGAGCCGATCCCGTCCTCGACACGAAGGTCCCAGCCGGTGGCTGCGAGCACGTCGTCCACCGTCGCCCCCGGATGGACGCCGACGAGGGTGAGCTCGCCGTCGCGCGGCTCCAGGATCCCGAGATCGGTGATCACGACACGCAGATGGTCACCGAGACTGGTCGTGAAGTCGAGCGGGTCGACGAACGCGCGCAGCGAGTGGCGCAGCATCACGAAGACATCCCGCACGCCGAGCGCGATCTCGGGCGCACCGCCCCCGCCCGGGAGCCGCACCGACGGCCGGTCGTAGCTGCCGATCACGGTGCTGTTCAGGTTCCCGTAGCGGTCGATCTGGGCCGCGCCGAGAAAGCCGACGTCGATGCGGCCGCTCTGGAGCCAGTAGCCGAAGATCTCTGGGACGGAGACGACCGCGGCGGCGGTGTCGGCGAGCTCGCCGTCGCCGATCGACAGCGGCAGCTCGACAGGCCGTGCCCCGATCGTGCCGCTCTCGTAGACGAGCACGCAGCCGGGGGCGTGCGTGTGCCGGGCGAGGTTCGCGGCGAGGCTGGGCAGGCCGATGCCGACGAAGCAGACGTTGTCGTCGGTCAGCCGCCGCGCGGCCGCGACCGCCATCATCTCGTCCGCCGTGTACGTGGCGGTTGCGGTCGCGCTCATGAGACTCCTTGCCCGGTTGGGCAACAGGTTTCCGCCGCCGCGACCGACATGGCGGGCGCGGCAACCAACCGCATCGCCGAGAGCAGAGTGCTTAGGGAGGGGGGCTCATGGGGGGAACCGGCCGTTCCCCACATGGGAGCGAGCCGGAGGCGAGCGACGATCATGCGGGGACCGCCTCCTCGAGACGAGCCCGGTACTCGCCGACGTCGGCAGTCTCGAGCACGTGCCGCTGCATCCACGCCAGGAACGTGTCGCGGTCGCGGCTGATCGAGTCCCACGCGACGTAGAAGTCGTTGTCGCGGTCGTAGTAGCCGTGCGCGTACGACGGGTGCGCGCCGAAAGGGGCGAGGCAGACCGCGTCCACCACCCACGCCGGCAGCACGACGCCCCCAGGCCGCGGCTCCAGCTCGTCGACGATCTCCTCGACGGTGACGATCGCGCGCGCAGAGGCGAGCACCGCCTCCTTCTGCACGCCGGTGATCCCCCAGACCTGGACGTTGCCGTCGCGGTCCGCCTGCTGGGCGTGGATGATCCCGACGGTCGGGCGGTGCGCCGGAACGGCGGCGAGGTCCTCACCCGTGAACGGACAGGTCACCCGCTCGACACGAGTCCGGGCAGGCAGATCGCCGCCCTCGTAGCCGCGCAGGAGGCCGAAGGGGAGGTTGGCGGCCCCCGCCGCATACGCGGCCGCCATGCCCGCGTGCGAGTGCTCCTCGATCTCGAGCGGCGCCGGCCAGCCGTGCTCAACCGCGTCCCGGAACCGGTGCAGCGAGCCGACGCCCGGGTTTCCGCCCCATGAGAACACGAGTTTCCTCGCGCAACCCATCCCGATCAGCTGGTCGTAGACGATGTCCGGGGTCATCCGGATCAGCGTCAGACCACGGCGTTCCTGTCGGATCAGCTCGTGCCCGGCCGCATGCGGTATCAAGTGCGTGAAACCCTCGAGCGCGACGACGTCACCGTCGTGGACGTGCTCGGCGATCGCGTCGGTGAGCGGGACGATCGCGGCCATAGGCGCTACCGGACGCTACGGCTCGAATTGTCCACTTGTCAATACACGTTCCCAAGTATTAGAACACGAGGGATGCAGCAGCAGGAACGCGCCGCGGTCGGCAGACGCGCCCATTCGCAGTCCCTCGAGCGCGGCCTCGCCATCCTCTCCTCCTTCACGTCGGTCCGGCCGCTGCTCGGGGTCAGCGAGCTTGCCCGCGAGGTCGGGCTGAACCGGAGCACGACCCACCGGTACATCGCCACGCTCGCAGCGCTCGGGTACCTCCAGCAGGACGGGCTGACGAAGAAGTACCGGCTGGGCCCTCGCGTCGTCGATCTCGGCTTCTCCGCCATCAACTCGATGGAGCTGCGTGAGATCTCGGCGCCCCACCTGCAGCGGCTGAGCGACGAGACCGGCCACACCGTCAACATGGCGATCCTGGACGGGGCCGACATCGTCTACATCGAGCGGTGCCGGAGCTCCCGGCGCGGCCAGCGGGAGATCGACCTCAACCTCCACGTCGGCTCGCGGCTGCCGGCGTACTGCACCTCGATGGGCAAGGCGATGCTCGCGTTCCTGCCCGACGACGAGCTGGCGGCGATGGTCGACCGCGTCCAGTTCAGCCGGCTCGGCCCGAACACGCGCACGAGCCGCCAGGCGCTGCTGCGCGACCTCGATCGCGTGCGCGCGACCGGGATCGCCGTCAACGACGAGGAGCTGGCGTACGGCCTGCGCTCGATCGCCGCCCCCGTGCGGGGCGCCTCCGGAGACGTGGCGGCCGCGATCAACCTCGCCGTGCACCGGACGATGGTGTCGCTGGACGACCTGATCGTCCGCCTCGGCCCCGCGCTGACGCGCTGTGCCGCGGAGATCTCCGCGCGGCTCGGGTACCGAATCCCGGTCGCGTAATACCCGGGCCGGCGGCGGCCGGCCGATCGTGGGCCGCGTACGAGGAGTCGATGCCGTCCGCCGGCTATGCGATCTACTCGTCCGCTAGGGACATCGAGCCCGAGTCGACGGTAGGCGCGGGACCCTGTGTCCCGCGCCCACCTCGTCGATCAGCCGACGGTGAAGGTCCCTCTCAGAGACGGCTTCGCGTCGCTCGAGTACGTGTACCTGCCCTTGGCCAGCTTCGTCGTGAAGCTGAGCCGCCCGACCTGCTTCTTGCCCGTCGCCTTGTTCAGACCGGGACCCTTGAGGTGGAAGTTCTGGGTCGCCGAGCGGTCGGCGATGACGAACGTGTAGGAGCCGGCGAGCACCGACTTCAGCGGTTTGCCGTCGAGCTTCAGCGAGATCGTGCTCTTCCCGACGTCACCCTGCAGGAGCAATCCGGTCGAGATCGACGCCGGAACGAGTGCCGCGATGTTCGGCAGGGTCGAGATTGCGCCGAACTGCTTGCAGTACTTCGCCAGCTGCACCAGCTGGCGGCGGTCGATCAGGGAGCTCCAGACCGGCAGCCGGATGTTCTGGACCGCCGCGGGAAGCATCGCGCGAACGGCTTCGGGATGCGCCTGCGCGTACGCGAGCGACTCCGCCATCGCGTCGTGGAACCCCTTGGCCAGAGCCGGGTTCTTCTGTACCCAGTCCTGGAGCGCCACGTACGTGCCGTTCGGCCAGTACTTGCCGAGCGTCGGTCCCGGCGCGAGCAGGATCCGGTCGCCGTCCAGGGTCAGACCCTGCGTCATGAACGGCTCCGGCGCGCAGATCGCGTCGACCTGCCCGGAGTTGAGCGCGGCCCGCATCGCCGGGAACGGGATCGCGACGAACTTGACGGCGTCCTGGTTGACGTTGTACTTGCTGAGCGCCGCCCGGATCACGACCTCGCAGACGCCCTTGAGCGCGTTCCCGGCGACCGTCTTCCCCTCCAGGTCCTTGGGCGTCCTGATCGAGCTCGAGCCCTTGACGAGGACGTTCTGCCAGTTGTCGTTCACCGACGTCGCCTCGTCGTCGCTCGCGGAGACGGTCACCACCGGGATCCCCTGGGCGCGCGCGATGATGGCCGGCACCCAGCCGATGTAGCCGATGTCGCCGTTGTGGTTGGCCATCGCCAGGACGATGTCGTTCCCGCTCTGGAACACCGTCTTCTTGATCTCGATGCCGTGCTTCGCGAAGAAGCCCTGCTGGATCCCGATGTCGAGCGGGAACCCGTTGGCGATCGGGAGCCCGTCGAGCGTGATCGTGGCCAGCTTCCGTTGCTGCTTGTCGGGCGAGCCTGCCGCCGGCCCGACCAGTGCGAGTAGAAGGGCAGCGGCCGAGACGAGTGCAAGCGCCAGCCCCGCCCAACGAGTCATCCCGCTCCGTGTCATGCGTTACCTCCCCGACCTCGTCGAGGTCGTCCGAAACGTCGCAACGTGGCAGCGATTATGAGACCTCGGGTGTTGGATTGCTACACACCTGTCCCACCAGGCGGAACGACCACTTCCTCGGGCTCGACGTCCAGCTCCCGCTTGATCAGGCGGTACACGTGCGAGCGAAGGTCGGCGAACTCGGGCTGCGCCTTCGTCTCGATCTGGTCGCGAGGCCGCGGCAGATCGACCGGGATCACTTCCTTCACCTCGGTGGGCGAGTGCGTGAGCGCGACGACCCGGTCCGAGAGGTAGACCGACTCGTCAATGTCGTGGGTGACGAAGAGGATCGTGATCCCGAACTCGTCGCGCACCTGGAGGACGAGATCCTCGAGGTCGCCGCGGGTCTGCGCGTCGACCGAGGCGAACGGCTCGTCCATCAGCAGGATCGAGGGCTGGTACGCGAGTGCTCGCGCGATCGCGACCCGCTGCTGCATCCCGCCGGAGAGCTGCCACGGGTAGCGGTCCATGAAGCGGGTCAGCCCGACCGCCTCCAACGCGTCCTCGACCAGCGAGTTCCGCTCGCGCTTCGAGAGGTGCTTGTGGCGCAGCGGGAGGAGCACGTTGTTCCGAACCGACATCCACGGCATCAGCGACCGGCTGTACTCCTGGAACACCAGCGCCATCCGCTCGGGCGGCCCGATCACCCGGCTGCCGCGGAGCAGGACCTCGCCGCGCGAGGGGGCAAGCAGACCGCCGACGCACTTGAGCAGGGTCGTCTTCCCGCAGCCCGACGGGCCGACGACGCAGACGAACTCGCCCTCCTCGACGGAGAAGGTGACGTTGCCGACCGCGTGCGTCGCCGTCGCGCCGGTGCCGTACGTCTTCCCCAGCCCGTTGATTTCGAGAATCGGCATCGGCTACAGCGGCGTCGCCGCGCGCCAGCCGCGGTGCCAGGCGAGCACGTGACGCTCGACGAGGAGGAAGAGGAGATTGAGGAGGTAGCCGAGCACGCCGATCAGCAGGATCGCCGCCCACATCGGCTTGAACTCGAAGGTGTTCTTCGAGATCAGCAGCACGTAGCCGACGCCGCTCGTCGAGCTGAAGTACTCGCTCAGCACCATCACGATCACGGCGAGGGCGAGGCTCGTCCGCATGCCGGCGAAGATCTGCGGCAGCGCTGCCGGGAAGACGATCCGCCGGATGCGCTCGTGCGCGGGCACCCGGAACGAGCGGGCGGTGTCGACCAGCGTCGGCTCGATCCCGCGCACGCCGTCGATCGTGTTCAGCAGCACCGGGAAGATGCAGAAGAACGCGATGAAGGAGACCTTCTGGAGATTCCCGATCGAGTGGAGGAGGATGATCGAGATCGGCAGCAGCGCCGGCGGCGGGATCGCGCGCCAGTACTCGATGTGTGGCATCGCCGCGCTCCGGCCGATGCGCGAGAGCCCGAGCGGGATGCCGAGGGCGACCCCGAGCAGCACCGCGATCGCGTAGCCGATACCGATCCGCTCGAGGCTGGGGACGACATGAGCATCGAACTGGGAGAACAGCCACAGGTCCTGGAACTCGGCCAGGATCGTCGTCGGTCGCGGGAACTTCGGGTCGTCCCTGGCCACGGTGTACAGCTGCCATCCGACGACCATCAAGACCGGCACGGCGATCTCCGCGGCGATCTTGGCGGAGCGGTAGGCGCGCGGGCTCACGCAGTGCCTTTCCGCTGCGACGGGTGCCAGCGCAGGATGCGCTTCTCGAGCGCCGAGACGGCGAAGTGGATCGCGACGCCGAGGAGGCCGGTGGCGAGCGCGAGCGCGTAGATCTGGTCGTTCAGCCCGAAGGTCTCAGCCTGGTTCAGCGACTGGCCGAGACCCGGCGTGCCCATGAAGAGCTCCGCGGTGAAGGCCAGGATCAGCGCCACGGTCGACGAGATGCGCACTCCGGTCATGATGTACGGGAGCGCACTGGGCAGCGTCACTCGGTAGAGGCGCTCGAGACGGCCGAGCCGGAACGACCGCGCGGTGTCGATCGCGATCGGGTCGACGTCGTGGACGCCGTACATCGTCTGGACGAGCAGGGGCCAGAACGCGCCGAAGGTCGCGAGAAAGACCTCGCTCTTCAGGTTGGTGCCGAGCGTGAGGAAGAGGAGCGGGATCAGGGCAGCGGAGGGAATCGGTCGAAGGAACTCGATCGGCACGCGGAAGGCCGAGGCGGCGAAGTCGCTCGAGCCGAGCGCGATCCCGATCGGGATCGCGAGCGCGGCGGCTAGGCCGAGCCCGATCGCCCAGCCCCGGACGGTTTCCCCGAGCGCGGTCCAGAACGCGGACGTCTGCACCATCGTCCAGAGCGCCTGGACCGTCGTGCTCATCGCCGGCAGGTCGCGCTGCGAGATGACCTCGGTCCGTGAGATCAGCTCCCAGAGCCCGAGGGCGGCCAGCACGGAGAGGACCGGGACGACGACCGACACGACCCACTCGGGCACGCGCAGCCCCGACGCCGGCCGTCGAGCGGGTGCGCCCTCCAGGACCGGGGCCGCGCTCACGGCGGTGTTCTACCGTGCGGGACAGCGTCTTGACAACTCGACACTCCGTTCCACGTGGAGTCGCGTCCGGACCAGGAGCGTGTGCCCCCGGCGGGATTCGAACCCGCGCTACAGCCTTGAAAGGGCTGTGACCTGGGCCGCTAGTCGACGGGGGCAGGCCGAGGCAGGATAGCCGCCCGGCGGTTGGAGGTAACGACCCGGAAACGCCCGAAGGTGGATATGACGGCGGAGCTTTACATGCTCCCGACCGCGGCCAATAATTGCTGCGGGAGAACGACGCTGCGTGCGGCCGTGGCCTTCGGGGGGATTCCGGGCGGAAGGAGGTAGGCGTGGAAGGCAGCGGTCCGACATCCGGCTCATCCGGGCAGTCGCTGTTCGGTGTGATGCCCGAGGTGGTCAAGGGCTTGAAGAACAAACCGGCCCTCCTGTTCGGGATCGGCGCCGGCGTGATCCTGGTCGCGGTGCTGGGTGCGACGGCCGATGTGTGGCTCGTCCTGATCGTCGCCGCCGTGCTCGTCGCTGCGCTCGGAGCGTGGCTCGTCGGCGATGCCCTCAAGCGACGCGACGAGGCTCGCGTACGGGCGGCCGGGGGTACGCGCCAGAAGCTGGTCAGCGCGGGACTGAAGACCGGCGAGAAGACGAACGTGGGGCTGATCGAGAGCTCGGGCACGAGCTCGATCGATCAGGACATCGACGTCACGAACGCAGAGATCGGTGCCGGCAGCAACGTCGGCGTCGTTCGCGAGAGCGATCCCGGCAAACGCCGGAAGCGGAGGTAGGGGATCGCAGCGATCTCGGACACCACCGTCATCTTC
The DNA here is from genome assembly GCA_046732255.1 of Actinomycetota bacterium. GTDB lineage: Bacteria > Actinomycetota > Thermoleophilia > Gaiellales > Gaiellaceae > DATBLE01. Next base: position 14,371 of record JBKPMR010000099.1, on the reverse strand, counting down.
GTCGAGCGTCCGGAGCTCGTCGAGGGTCTCTCGGCAGCGCCCGAGGCCGGCCGGGCGCGCGTCGCCAATGCATTCGGAATCGCGGGCAGCGGCAAGAGCTGGCTGATCGGCCGCGCGAAGAGCCTCTGGCGCGCGCGCGACGAAGCGGTGTTGTTCGAGCTGAACCTGCCCGGGTCGGCGCCGACGACTGCGAGCCAGACCTACAACACGTTCGTCGAGTGCGTCACCTTGCTCGCCGAGGAGCTCGCCCGTACCTCCGGCCGTGAGCGCACGTTGGGCGACTTCGACAATGAGCTCAGAACGATCGAGCTGAAAGGGCTCGTCGACATCCATCAGAGCCTGGACGCCGCGGACGCGCGCATCGGCAGCAACTCCGAGGTCGGTGTCATCGACGCCGACGTCGACGTCGACTCGGACGCGCTCGAGGGCATCTATGGATCGAGGTCGCGGGCCGTGACCTCCTTGTTCGTCCGATCGTTCCGGCCGACGCTCAAGCGCAAGACCCTCGTCGTCTCCGTCGGCGACTACGACGCCGTTGCCGGCAGCGTTCTCGTGCACTGGCTGCTTCGCCTGCTGGCGTCGCTCCCGAACACCCTGGTCCTGCTGGAACGGAGCCCGGGGACGGCGAAGCTGCCCGTCGCGGCGGAGGAGCAGGTCGTGCCGCTCTTTACACGCGACGAGGTCGGCATGCTCCTCGCGAACTGTCTCGAGACGAAGCCCGACGCGGTGCTCGTCGACACCGTCTACGACTGGAGCGGCGGCCATCCTGCGACGGCGGCGCTCGCGGGCCGTTTTCTGCGCACGCTCGACTCTGCCCGCGCCGACGACTTCGTCGCTCGACTGCGCGCGCTGCCCGAGGATCTGGCTGCCGAGCGCGCACGAATCGCGCTCGAGCTCAGCGGCAGTGGGGATCCGCCCCTGCTGCGGACCGCGGCCGTACCGCGGCGGTTCGACGAGGAGCTGCTCGCGGCACTGCTCGACGAGCCGCCTCCCGCTGACGCGATCGAGCGTCTCCGCGACATGCAGGTCGTCGAGGCCGTGGGCGACGCCGACTCGGGGATCTTCCGCGTGTACAGATACCTCCGCGATCCGCTGCTCGAGCTCTTCTCTCCGAGCCGGCGCAAGGTCCTGCACGCTCGAGCCGCCGCCTACTACTACGAGGCCCTCTGTCGCGAGGAGCCCGAGCTCGACGAAAACGCTCTTTCCTACGAAGCGTGGTACCGCTACGAGAAGCCGGAGTGGCAGGAGACGCTGCGCGAGTGGCTCTACCATCTCGGCGAAGGCGCGCGGACCGACCGGGAGCGGCAGCGGGCTCGACTCGAGTTCACGCGCATCTTCCTCGACGCGTTCTGGTGGTGGGGCTGCTACGTCGACTTCCCGTTCTGCCGCAACCTGCTCGCAGACTGGGAGCGGGCGCGCGGCGACGACGTGGACTGGGTGCAGGACCTGCGCCAGCTGCTCGATGCCTACCCGACGGGCTGGCGCAAGACCGGCGAGGGAAACTGGCAGGACGTCGAAGCCGCGCTCGTCGAGATCAAGGAGTCCTGCGGCATCGCAGGGGATGCGACCAAGCTCAGGGGATCCGACGCAAGGCACACACGCGGGCTCGTCGACAACTTCGCCGCTCACTCGTGCCGCCACCGCACGTACGCCGACGATGCCGCGCGGGAGCGTCAGTATCAGCGTGCGGTCGGCTACTACGGCCAGGCGGCGAAGCTGTTCGAGAAGGAGAGCTGGGAGCTCGCCTGGACGCTGTTCGAGACGGCCGAGCTGCACTCCGACTTCGGGCAGCTCGACGCCGCCCGGGAGACCTGGCGTCGTGCAGTCGCACTTGCCCTGGACGAGGACGACCAGGAGCTGAACACGAACCTGCACCGGCTGCGAGCCGACATCCGCTGGCGGGCCGACGCTAAGGCAGACGCGTTTGACTCGCACGGCCGCGCGCTTTTGCACGCATACCTCTTCCAGTGCAAGACGCCGTCCCACCGCCCGGACGCATACACGCTCGCCTTCTACCTCGAGCAGGTCGAACGCGTGCACGAGCGGCTGCGGACACTCTCCGGAGCAGAGCTCGCAGATGCGCTCGCTCGGGTTCGTGCGCCGTTCATGATCGACGGAGCTGTCGGCGAGGCTGCGTCGGTGCCCGACGACTACCGCGAGCTCGCCGGGACAGTCCTGCCGGCGGCGCCGCGCCCGGAGGAGCTCAACGCCACACGCTCGGAGCTCACGCGACGGATCGACCTCCTCGCCGAGGAGCTCGGGGACGCCGCCGGCCGCGACCTGGAGGGGGTCGAGCCCTAGATGGCTGACCGGAAAATCTCGTGCGTCCGGACGCGAGATCTGGCCGTCTGGGCCGCTCCCGCTCCGGTTCCGCGGCCGGTGGCCGCTCCACCGGCGCGTCCGCTTCGTGCGCCAGAGGGACCAGCTCCCGCACCGGAGCAGACGATCTTTCCGGTCAGCCATCTAGCCCGTCAGCTCGAGCCGTTCTGCAAGCCAGCGGCTCTGCCCGGCACGCTCGGCTGCGAACGGGTCGTCGACGCCGACGGGGTCGTGCAGATCCGCTGCGTGCGCGGCGATGAACGCTGCGGCGGAGACGTGTCCGTCCTGCGCGTACTCGTACGCATCGCCGACGTAGCCGGCGAGGTCGGCGGCGTCTCCACTGACCCGGTCGGCCACCTGCACGGCCGTCGCGGCGAGCTCGCCTACCGTCCGAGCGTCCTCGAGCAGCGCCGCCTCACCGGCGAGCCCGAGCTCGGTCAGCTCGAGCACCGCGTACCTTGCCGTCCGGCGGACGCACTCCTCGGCCAGGTCGCGGCTGACTGCGTCGTCCCACGTGTCGATCCGGTTCGTGAGGCGGCCCCGCCGTGCGACGACCTTGAGCTCGGCCTCGAGGAGCTCGCCCTCGAGCTCGATCTCCCACAGCTCGGGCAAGAGCCAGTAGGCGAGGTGCCCGGGCCGGCACGCGTGGATGCCCGAACGGCAGGCGTCGAGCGGCCCGTCCACTGCCACCCAGCCGGCCTCCGGCCAGACGAGGTCGCTGAACGGCGCACGCCGACCGGCCCGCAGGAACTTGTACGCCTTCACCTGCGGGCTACCTCGAGCACGGCACGGCGCTCGACCGCCTCGACGGGATCGGGCGGCAGCGCGCGGAGCCGCGTTGCGAGGTCACGGATGTCGTCGAGGAACGCGACGCAGGCGTCGCAGTAGACGAGGTGCGTCTCGTAGCCGGTCCGCTGCCGCTCGGAGAGCGCATCCTCGAGGTACTCGGTCGCGAGCAGCGCGACGGAGGAGCAACGGACGTCGAGGTCGCTCACGGGCGGTCCTCGCGGGCCGCGCGGAGAGCGGTGCGAACGCCGGCACGGCCGTGGTGGAGCAGGACGAGCTGCCGCTCGGGAGCGTGGCCCGTGAGGAGGGCCGTCTCGTCGGCTCCGAGTCCTTCGACGTCGCGGAGGACGATCATCACGGCGAGCGCCGCCGGGATGCTCGCAACCGCCCGCTCCAGGAGCCGGCGCTCAGGCTCCGCTGTCGGCGGCAGCTCGTCCCTCCACCAGCCCGCCCAACGGCCGGCGGCCTCGAAGTCGGTCGGCGGCGCGACCGCCGGCAGCTCCGCAGGCGGTGGGGACACCGCCAGCTCGTCGATGACGAGCTTGAGCAGCCAGCCGCGGACGCTCGTACCTTCGGGCTGCTCGTCGGGCCGTGCAAGCGCCGTCGCCCAGGCACGGCGGACCGCCTCGCCGGCCGCCTGGTCGCGGCCGACCAGCCGCGCGAGGCGGCTCATCGCGCCGTGGTGCTCGTCGACGAGTGCGCCGATGTCGGCCCCGCTGCGGTTTGCGACGAGCTCGCTCGCCCGGACCTGCTCCCGCGGCGTAACGTCGGTCATCGGCGGAGAAACCCTAGCGCTCCTTTTCAGGTTTCTCCGCGCTGTCCTGAGGCTAGGCTGGACCGAATGCCGAGGGGATACATGGAAGGGCCGGCGAGCGAGGAGCGCGAGGCGGAGCTGGAGCGGCTGGAACGACCACAGGCGCCGCCGCTCGAGGAGCGCGCCGCCGTCTACGGCTCGACCGCCGACGACTCGACGAAGCACTTCATCGGCTGGCTGGACGAGGTCGACCCCGACGAGCTGTTCGCCTCCGGTGAGGCGTGGGGGCTGTCGATCGTCCGGCGCGCCGTGCCCGATTAGCGCCGGTCGGCCTTCTCGCGCTCCCAGGCATCGAGCACGTCGTCGACGTACTGGCGCTGTGCCTGCGAGAAGGGCGCATCCGCGAGCAACCGTCGCGCCTCGGCCGGATCGTCGTTCTCGACCGCGGCCTCGAGGTGCTCGCGCGCCGGCAACGGCTGGCGGAGCTGCCGCCGGAGCCAGCGGAGCAGGCTCACACGGGCCGGATCCATGCTGCGTTCTATACGCAACCACCGGCGACGCGCTAGGGACAGTCCCTTAAGGGACTGTCCCCGCACCCACACATTTTCCCGCCGGGCGGCGCGCTCGGGACAGTCCCTCGGCGCGCTAGGGACAGTCCCTTAAGGGACTGTCCCTCGAACCGCGCGCCGACCGGCGTGCACGGTTTTCACTGGAGCTAAATCCCCGAAAAGGGGTAGCGGGGTACGCACACATGGTGAATAACGAGAGCAGGCCGCCGGATGGCCTGCAATCACCCATGCGCGAGTCTGACGCGACCTTCACCTCCTCCTCTGGCGACCGGCTTCCCGGCCGCCTGCTCGAGCGGCTTCGGCGAAGCCTCGCCGGCCGGGTCGAGGAGAGGCGCATGGCCGCCGCTCCGAAGCATCGGCTGCTGGTCGAGCAGCTCCCGCTCGTCACCTACGTCGAGGCAGTCGCGGGCGAGGGGAAGTCGCTCTACCCGAGCGGTCAGGTGGAAGCGATGCTCGGCTACTCCGTCCGTGAGTGGCTGGACGACCCCGAGCTCTTTGCGAAGGTTCTCCATCCGGACGACCGGGAACGGGTGCTCGCTCAGGCCGAGGACTGCAGCCGCACCGGGAAGCCGTTCGCCTGCGAGTATCGGCTCGTCGCGCGCGACGGCCGCGTCGTCTGGGTGCAGGACGAACGGCTGCCCTTCGACGACGAGGGCGGCGCGCCGCTCTTCACCCAGGGGTACCTGCTCGACATCACCGCGCGGAAGGAGAGCGAGCACCGGCTTACGGCGGAGCACGGAGTGGCACGCGTGCTGGGGGAGGCGAAGACGCTCGAGGAGGCGGCCCCGGAGATTCTGCGGGTTGTCTGCGAGGCGTTCTCCTGGGAGACCGGCGTCCTCTGGCTGCTCGACCGCCGAGCCGGCACGCTGACCCCTTCGACGACGCACGGCGACCTCGACGCCGACCCCACCTCGGCCGAGCGCATCGTCGACGCGGTCGGGACGCACGGCGAGCCGACCTGGCGGGCTGAGCCGTCGGGCGTGAACACGTACGCGCTCCCGATCGGACTCGGCAGCGATCTCCTCGGCGTGTTCGTGTTCGAGGGGCGCGATCTTCGAGCCCCGGACGAGAACCTCTCCCGGACACTGCGCTTCGTCGCCGTCCAGTTCGCGCAGTTCATCGAGCGGAAACAGGTCGAGACGCAGCTCCGGCACCAGGCGCTGCACGACGGTCTGACCGACCTTCCGAACCGGACATTGTTCAACGACCGCCTCGGGCAGGCGTTGGCGGTCGCGCGCCGCAGCGGCGCCCCGCTCGCCGTCCTGCTCATGGATCTCGACTCCTTCAAGGAGGTCAACGACACGCTCGGCCACCACTCCGGCGACGCGCTGCTCGAGGACCTCGGGCAACGCCTCGAGACGTGCGTCCGCGCCGGTGACACCGTCGCCCGTCTGGGCGGCGACGAGTTCGGGTTCCTGCTCCTCGACGTCGCCGCCCCTGGAGCGGCCGAGGTGGTCGACCGTATCCGCCTTGCGCTGGCCGAGCCGTTCCGGCTCCACGGACTGACGCTCCAGGTCGAGGCGAGCATCGGGATCGCCCTCGTCCCGGATCACGGCGACAGCGTCGACGAGCTCCTGCGCCGGGCCGACGTCGCGATGTACGTGGCGAAGCGAACCGGGGCGGCGTTCTCGTTCTACGACTCCGCGGAGGATGAGCACACGCCGATCAGGCTCGCCATGCTCGGCGAGCTGCGCCGGGCGCTGGAAGCCCGCGAGCTCGTCCTCCATTACCAGCCTGAGGTAATGGTCGGGTCGGGCGCCGTGCGGCGGGTCGAGGCCCTGCTGCGCTGGGACCACCCCACGCGCGGCCTGCTCCTCCCGGGCGAGTTCCTGGCGGCGGCCGAGAAGACCGGCCTGATGGACACACTGACCCGGTATGTCGTCGACGAGGCGCTCCGCCAGCGGCGGGAGTGGGGCCTTGCCGGTCACGACCTCGACGTTGCCGTCAACGTCTCGATGCGGAACCTGCTCGACAACGGCTTGCCGGACGACGTCGCCGACCTGCTCGACCGAAAGGGAGCACCCGCGTCCTGCCTCGAGTTCGAGATCACCGAGCACACGGTCGTCGCCGAGCGCTTTCGCGCCCGAGCCGTGCTCGAGCGCCTGAGCGGACTTGGCCTCCGGGTGGCGATCGACGACTTCGGGACGAGCTACTCGTCGCTCGCCTACCTGCGCCGGCTGCCGCTGCACACGATCAAGATCGACCGCTCGTTCGTCGCCTCGATGACGCAGGATCCTCACGACGTCCTGATCGTCCGTTCTACGGTCGACCTCGCGCGAAGCCTGGGACTGGACGTGGTCGCCCAGGGAGTGGAGTCGGAGGAGATCTACGACGCGCTCGGCGCGCTCGGGTGCGACGCCGTGCAGGGCAACTACGTGTGTGGGCCGCTGACGGGCGACGAGCTCGCCCGCTGGCTCGACGGTCGAGCGCCGGCCACGGAGCCTCGTCGCGAGCCCGCGGCCGTCCGGCTCGCCGACGGCTGAGCCGAAGTCGTCCGCCGGGCGGGTTAGGCTCCGCACCGGACGTTGATCGCGTCCCGCGTACGACTTCCCCCAGAACACCAGTGCAGACAGTGATTGAAGACGCCGGCTCGGGCCTGCCCCAGCCGGCCCCGTCCATGCCGCGACGACGGCGAATCCGGATCGGAGCTGTCATCGCGGTCGCTCTCGCCACTGGCTTCGTCCTTTGGGTCGTTCTCGGCGGTGGCGACTCGTCTTCATCAATCGCCCCATCCGCCCCAACGACCTCGAAACCGGTGCCGATCTCGGTGAAGGGCCTGCAGAGCCTGGCGGCGGTCGGGATCCCGATCTACTGGGCAGGCGAGCGGCCGGGCGTGACCTATGAGATGACGAAGGCCGGAGACAACCGCGTGTTCGTCCGCTATCTCTCCGGCGGGGAGAAGGTCGGGACAAAGACGCCCTACCTGACGATCGGCACGTATCCGATGAAGCGCGCGTTCGCCGTCACAGCGCGCCTGGCGCACACCGTTGGCTCAGCGGCGATCCCGATCGGGCACGGCGGCGTCGCCTTCTACAGCCGGGCGCGCCCCACGAACGTCTATCTTGCCTACCCGGGCTCGACCGCCCAGATCGAGGTCTATGACCCGTCCCCCGGTGCGGCACAGCAACTTGTGTTTTCAGGCCGAGTCGTTCCGGTAGCGGATGGTGAGTCGACGGAGCCCGCGGCGCCGAAGGCGGTGTCGCCAAGCGCGCTCAGAGCACTGAAGGCGTCGCTCGGCCATCCGATCTACTGGGCCCGTGCGATTCCCGGTGCCACTTATGAGCTGACACAGCCCTGGAACGGCAGCGTCTTCCTCCGCTACCTGCCGCGCGGAGTCGCCGTGGGCACGAAGAACCCCTACCTCACCGTCGGCACGTACCCGGTGCTGGACGCTCTCGCAACGGTCAGGCGAACAGCGAAGAACGGGGCCCGCACGATCGATCTCCCCGGCGGTGGACTTGCGGTCGTCGACGGACGCGATCCGAGGAGCGTTCACCTCGCCTACCCGAACTCGAACTACCAGATCGAGGTGTTCGACCCCTCACCCGCGCGCGCGCGTTACATCGCGTCGCACCGCATCGCGCCGGTCGGCTGACCAGGCCGCCACTCGGCCCTGAACCGGCCCGATGACCCTCCCCGTCGCCTGGCTCGTCTTCCCGGTCGTCCTCGGACTCCTCTCGCTCGGTTGCGGCCTCCTCGTGGAACAGGTTGCCGCGGAGCTGCCCGCAGCGCTCCTGCTACCGGTTGGGTTCCTCGTGGTCTCGCTGGCGACGCAGTTCACCCACCTGAGCGACGAGACGGCAGACCTTGCAGCGCCCCTCGTGGTCGCGCTCGCTCTCGTCGGCTTCGGGCTTTCGTTCCCCGAGAAGCTGCGCCGCGTCGACGGCTGGCTGGTCGCCACCGGAGCAGCGGTCTACGCCGTGTTTGCCGCACCGACGGTACTGACGGGCCGCGCGACGTTTCTCGGCTACATCAAGCTCGACGACACCGCGACGTACTTCGCGATGCTCGACCGGGCAACGCACCACGGCTACGACGCGACGGGGCTCGGGCCGTCGACCTACGAGACACTGCTCGACGCCGCGTACGTGAACGGCTATCCACTCGGTTCGCTCCTGCCACTCGGCGCCGCCGGCACGCTCTCCCACGAGGACGTGGCCTGGCTCTGGCAGCCCTACCTCACGTTCCTAGCGCTCCTGATCGGCCTCACGCTCTATCAGCTCGTGTCGGAGCTGATCCGAGCGCGGCCGGTTCGCGCCTGCATCGCCTTCGTCGGCGCCCAGGCGGCGCTCGCCTACGGCTACGCGCTCTGGGGGGGCGTCAAGGAGCTCTTCACCACGGTCGTCGTCGTGACGACCGCGTCACTCGTGCCGCTGACGATCCGGCGGGATCGAGTCCGTGCCGTGCTGCCCATCGCCGCGGCGTCCGCCGCGCTCGTCGCCGGTCTCAGCGTCGGCGGCGCCGTCTGGCTGGCACCGCCGCTCGCCGCCGCCGCCTTGCTGCTTGCCCGCAGGCGTGGTGTACGCCGGGCGACGCGATTCTCCCTGGCTTTCGTAGCGGCAACCGCCCTGTTCGCGATCCCGGAGCTGGTGACCACGGGCAGGTGGCTGTCGAGATCGGGCATAGACACGGTGGCGACCGCCGCCGAGTACGGGAACCTCGTCCGCCGCCTGAGCTGGCTGCAAGTGTTCGGAATTTGGCCCCACGGCGACTTCCGGACGCCGCCGCACGGGTTGATCGTGACGTACGTCCTCGTCGCGCTCGTAGGCGCGGGAGCCGTCGTCGCGACCGGTGTCGCCTGGCGGTGCCGGGCCTGGGGACTGCCCGTGGCGCTCGGTTCGGCCGGGCTCGCATGCGTCGTCTACGCGCAGGGCGGTTCGCCCTGGATCGCCGGCAAGGCGCTCGCCTCGGCCTCCCCGATCGTCCTAGCCGCGGGCCTGACGGGGGCCGCCATCGTCTTCGAGCGCGGCCGGCGGACGGAAGGCGCCCTCGCCGCCGCCGCGGTGATCGCAGCGGTCGCCTGGTCGAACGTCCTGCAGTACCACGACGTCCTGGTCGCTCCGGCCGCACGGCTGTCGGAGCTCGCATCCATCGGCCACCGCTTCGCAGGGCGAGGGCCCACCCTGATGACCGAGTTCGACCCGTACGGGGCCCGGCACTTCCTTCGCACGATGGATGCCGAGGGAGCCGCCGAGCTACGGCGTAACTCCATTCCCCTCCGAAGCGGACAACTCCCCGAGAAGGGCGCCTCTCCGGACGTCGACGAGATCCAGCTCGGCGCCGTGCTTTCCTATCCCACGCTGGTCGTGCGACGGTCCGGGCTTGCCAGCCGTCCGCCCTCCGACTACTCGCTCGTCTCCAGCGGGCGCTACTACCAGGTCTGGCGACGCCTCGATGCGCCGAGCAGGATCGTCGAGCACCTCTCGCTGGGCGGCCGGATGCAACCGACGGGAGTTCCGTCGTGCAGCCAGGTGCTCCGGCTGGGCAGGATCGCGGCTGCGAACCGTGGCGCCCTAGCGACCGTCGAGCGCCCGGCGGCAATCGTGATCGGCGGCGACGGGACGACCGGCGAACCAAACTCGTTCGCCGCGTACGACGAGTATCCGAACGCGCTCTACATTCCTGGCTCGTCCGTGAATGCCGGTTTCGATGTTCCGTCGACCGGGCGCTACGGCATCTGGCTCGGTGGCTCGTTCCGGACGCGCGTCGGCGTGACGATCGACGGCCGTGAAGTCGGCAGCGCTCGGAACGTCTTGCAATGGCCCGGAAACTTCGTCGAGGTCGGGGCCGAGGAACTGGCCGCCGGCCGACACGCCTTCCATGTCGCATACGACGGATCCGATCTGCGTCCCGGCAGCGGAGGCAGCCCGCCGTTCGGCCTCGGACCGTTCGCCGTCGCGCAGGGAACCCAGGCTCGGCGGGTCACCTACGTGGAACCTTCCCGGGCACGATCGCTCTGCGGCAAGACTCTCGACTGGGTGGAGGCGCTCAGTGGCTGAGGGCCGGACGATCCGGAGCCGGGTCGACGAAGCAGCACCAGCGCGCCGGGGATGCTGGCGAGCGCGAACGCCGCGCCCTGGAGCAGCGAGAACAGCGTCGCGTCGGTCGCGCCGATCCCGGCGTACCTGAGCAGCAGCACGTAGCTCCCCTCCCGGACGCCATAGCCTCCGATCGAGACAGGCGCGGTCGACAGAATCAGCACCGGCGCCATCACTGCGCCGATCACCGCGAACGGAGCGTCGAGCGAGATCGACCGTGCGACGAGCCAGGCGGCGAGGTAGACGAGCCCCTGGAAGCCAAGCCCGATCAGGAGCGTCTTCGCGAGCACAGGCCGGGTGAGGCACGCGACCAGGGTGTTCCTGATCTCGAGGGCGTGCGGCCGCGCTCGGATGGGCACCGCCCGCCTCGTGACCCGGAGACGCACCAGGAGAAGGAGCACGATCGTCACGACGCCGAACGCCGCGCTGGCGCTGGCGATCGCGGCGTAGAGCTGGCCCGGGATCGGCCCCGGATTCAGAGCGATCAGCAGCCAGCCGACAGCGAGCATGCACGCGAGGGCGGTAGCGCGGTCGAGGAACACGGTTACCGCCGCGCGGAGGCGCATTCCCGGCCCAGCCGCAATGAACACGCGGGTCAGGTCCCCGCCGATCTGCGTCGGCAGGAAGTTGGTCGTGAACGTCCCGATCAGGTAGGCGCGCACGGAGGCCCAGGGGGTCGTCTCAATTCCCGCGGCCTGCAGAAAGATCTGCCAGCGCAGGCCGCCGACGACGAACGATGCGAACAACACGACGACCCCGAGCGCGAACCAGCCCCAGCTGCCGCCGGAGAGGCGGCTGCGGATCAGCCCGAAGTCGATCTGCGTGGCGACCGCGGCAAGCAGCCCGGCGCTGACGACAGCGCGAATCCAGAGCGAGCCTGCCAGCCTGCGAAGGAGCTCCAAGGGAGCCACGATAACCGGGCGTCGAAAGCCAGCCCAACGCGGACGGGGGCCGTGCGGCCCCCGTCCCCAGCAATTCGATCTGAGCTAGTTACCGCAGACTGCGTACGCGGTGATCGACCAGCGCTGTCCGTTGGTGGCGTTGTTGGCGAACTGGTAGCCCACGGCCGTCCAGCCTGTCGGCGTCCCCGATGTCACGTTCGGGGAGGACTGCATGACGAACCCTTGCGCATTGCCGCCCTGGGTGACCGTCGCACCGCCGCCGAGGAGCTTCTCGCCGCCGGCGCACGTCGCCGTGGACGTGGCAGTTGCACCGTTCGCCGAGTTGCCAGCCGGCGACGAGGCCGTCCCGGCGACCACGGTCGTGCTCCCTAGGACACCCGCCGCGCCCGTCGGACCCGTTGGCCCCTGCGCACCTGTTGGTCCTTGCGCACCCGTGGGGCCTTGCGGCCCGGTCGGGCCCTGCGCCCCGTCGGCGCCCGTCGGGCCCTGGGCGCCATCAGCGCCGGTCGCACCCTGCGCACCATCAGCGCCGGTCGCACCCTGCGCACCGTCGGCACCCGTCGGACCCTGGACACCATCCGCGCCGGTCGCACCCTGCGCACCGTCGGTACCCGTCGGACCCTGCGCACCGTCGGCACCCGTCGGACCTTGTGCACCGGCGGCACCCGTCGGCCCCGGAGGCCCGTCGGCGCCGGTCGGACCCTGGGGCCCGGTCGGACCCTGGGCACCGTCAGCACCCGTCGGGCCCCGGGCGCCATCGGCACCCGTCGGGCCTTGCGCACCATCAGCACCGGTCGGCCCCTGTGGACCGTCGGCGCCCGTCGCACCAGCCGGGCCGGCAGGACCGGTGGGACCAGCTGGGCCGGTGGGACCGGCTGGGCCTGTCGGCCCGGTTCCGCCACCGCCGCCGACGGTCCAGTCGAGCTCCTGCTCGCCCTTCTTGCAGGCCGTCGGGGTCTTCTTCCAGTGGAGGTCGGACGGAGCGACGTTGATGACCCGGACGTTGCCGCTGCTGAGATTCACACAGGTCTTCATCGTCGTCCCGTTCACCGGCGGTTCCGTCGTCGGCGCGTCCGCGGCCGCCGCAGTACCGGCGAGCGCCGCGGCGGCGAGAACGACGCCGCCTGCTAACAGCATTCTCACATGCCGCATTTCTGCGTCTCCTTGTCGGGGAAGTCTTCGAACGTGCACCTGAGACGGCGGGGCCCCGGGGGCATCGGGTCCGCGCGTCTGCCGCATTCAGCGATTCGACCAGCTAGAGGTCCTCTCCTCCTTTCTCGCAAGGCGAGACTCCCGGGGGGATCGAGGCGTCTCGGTTGGCTCCAAAGAAAACAGGCGGCCCGGACGGAGCCGCGCCGCCGGGCTTCGATCCGCGGCGCTGTTTCTATACTCGGATAACCCGGGCCGGTAGCTCAGTTGGTAGAGCAGGGGACTTTTAATCCCAAGGTCGCAGGTTCGATCCCTGCCCGGCCCATCACCAAAGGCGCTGCAAACCGAGTGTTTGCAGCTTCTTTAGCGGCAGCCGAGGGGTTCGATTTCAACCTCGCTGCTCGCTCGCGAAGAACCCGAGGTTGAAGGCGCCGGAGGTCGTCAGGGATGCGAGTCGCTCAGGATCCACCGGATCTACGGGTGGCCAGACCGCCAGGCGGCAAGGGACTACCGGTTGAGGCGAGTGAGCTGTTCGCCTGGGCGCGCCCGAGCGTCAAGGATGCCTTCGGCCGATGCTTGGCGCCTGTCCCTCGAAGTCAACATCGAAGAGCTCGAGACACCCCCCGTCTGCTAGAGCAGCTGCCCCGGCGGACACCTCGGCCTCGGGATCGACTCGTCCACGTTCGCCTTCGGCTAGGCGCCCGGCAGGAGCCGATCGGCAGCCGCCTTGGTCGCCGCAACAAGTTCGGCGTTCAGGAGGTCACTTTCGGTGACATGCCGGAACGCGTCTGCTTCGGTCCGGTCGCCCGCGCGCGCGCGCGCGAGCAGTCGCTCACGCAGGACGTCGCGCGGAGCATCGACGTACCAGACTTCGTCGAGCAACCCGCGTACCTCTCGCCAGCCCGGCCGATCGAGGAGCAGATAGTTGCCTTCGACGACGACGAGCCTTGCTCGTGGGGTGACGGCGATCGAATCGGGGATCGTCTCCTCGATCGAGCGGTCGAACGCCGGCCAGAGGATCGTCGAGCCGGTCTCGTGCCGTACCCGCCGGAGCAGGTGGACGAATCCGTCCACGTCGAAGGTCTCGGGCGCTCCCTTGACGTTGCGTAGATGAAGCGTCTCGAGCTGCTCGTTCGACAGATGGAAGCCGTCCATCGGGGCGACGACGGCGAAGCCGGATCGTCGCTCCGTGTTCACGGCGGCCGCGGCCGCGGCGGCGATTGTGGACTTTCCGGCGCCGGGTGGCCCTGTGATGCCGAGCAGGAAGCGTCCCGGCGAGCGTTCGACAGCATCGAGCAGGAGCTCGATCCGAACCTCGCCCTCCGGTCTCCCCGCTACTCGGCGCTCGAAGCAGCCCACAGGTTGATCCCGCTATCCGTGGCAAACCGATCGATCTCGGCAAGCTCAGCCGAGGAGAACTCGAGCCCGTCGAGGGCCGCGACGTTGGCCTCGAGCTGGTCGACGCTGCTGGCACCGATCAGCGCCGTGGTCACGCGCGGGTCGCGTAGCGTCCATGCGAGGGCCATCTGCGCGAGCGATTGCCCCCTTCCGGCGGCGATCTCCGCAAGTGCCCGGACTTTAGAGAGCATCTCCTCGGTCAGCATCCCCGGAGTGAGCGACGATTCCTGACTCGCCCGGGATCCTTCCGGGATCCCGTTCAGGTACCGATCGGTGAGCACCCCTTGCGCGAGCGGTGAGAACACGATGCAGCCTGTGCCCTCGTCCTCCAGCGCATCGAGGAGCTCCGGCTCGATCCACCGGTTGAGCATCGAGTAGGAGGGCTGATGGATTAGGAGCGGCGTACCGAGCACGCGGAGGATCGCGGCCGCGTCCCGCGTCTTCGCGGCCGAGTAG
>JBKPMR010000098.1:0-26920 GCA_046732255.1 Actinomycetota bacterium | reverse complement strand
CGTGGGACTCGCTGTCCGAGGACGAGAAGCGCCTCTTTGCCCGGATGGCGGAAGTGTTCGCCGGCTTCTCCGAGTACACCGATGCGCAGGTCGGGCGGATCGTCGACTACCTCGAGCAGACGGGGCAGCTCGACAACACCCTGATCTTCTACTGCGCAGACAACGGCGCCTCGGGCGAGGGGTCGCCGAACGGCTCCGTGAACGAGAACAAGTTCTTCAACGGCTGGCCGGATTCGATCGAAGAGAACCTCGCGATGATCGACGAGCTCGGCAGCCCCGAGGCCTACAACCACTACCCGACCGGCTGGGCGATGGCGTTCTCGACTCCGTTCCGGATGTTCAAGCGCTACTCCTACCAGGGCGGCGTCTGCGACCCGTTGGTCGTCCACTGGCCGAAGGGGATCAAGGCGAAGGGCGAGGTTCGCCACCAGTACCACCATGCGATCGACGTCGTGCCGACGATCCTCGAGTGCTGCGGGCTCGAGTTCCCGACGACGCTCAACGGCCACGAGCAGGTGCCGCTCCCGGGCGTGTCGATGCGCTATTCGTTCGAGGCGGCCGACGCGCCGACGACGAAGGAGCGCCAGTACTACGCGATGCTCGGCACGAGGGGCATCTGGGCGGACGGCTGGAAGGCGGTCTCGGTGCACGGCCCGACCTCGGGCATCGGCCACTTCGACGAGGACGCGTGGCAGCTGTTCCATACCGACGAAGACCGCTCCGAGGCCCATGACCTCGCCGAGGAGCATCCCGACAAGCTCGAGGAGCTGATCGACATCTGGTTCGAGGAGGCGGAGAAGTACGACGTGCTGCCGCTCGACGACCGACTCCCGCCCGAGATCCTGGCCGATCCGCGTCCGCAGCCGGAGCTACCGCGAGACACGTACGTCTACTACCCCGACACGGCGGACGTGCCAGAGTCGGTGGCCGCCAACACCCGGGGTCGCTCGTTCAAGATCCTCGCCGATGTCGACCTCATGAGCCCCGACGCCGAGGGCGTGATCTTCGCGCACGGCTCACGGTTCGGCGGCCATGCGCTCTTCATCAAGGAGCAGAAGCTCTGGTACGTCTACAACTTCCTCGGAATCGCGCCCGAGCAGCAGTTCGTCTCCGACAAGCTCGAGGCCGGGAAGCACGTGCTCGGGATGGAATTCGTCAAGGAGTCGACCGGAGAGCACGGCGAGTCGCATGGGACAATGACCCTGTACGTCGACCATGAGACGGTCGCGAGCGGGCCGATGCGGACGCAGCTCTCGTACTTCACCCTTTGCGGCGACGGTCTCTGCGTCGGGCGTGACTCGGCCGACGCGGTGTCGAAGGAATACCGCTCGCCGTTCCGCTTCAAGGGCGGCACGATCCTGCAGGTCGAGGTCAACGTCGGCGACGACCGGTACGTCGACCTCGAGAAGGAAGCGGCCGCGATGCTGGCCCGCGAGTAGCCCTAGGAGCTCGTCCGGATCACACAGCGAAAACCGATGTGGGCGGTCGAGGTGTCGACCGTCTCGCCCTGCCTGGCTGCCGGGCGGTAGCGCAGGCAGTAGTTCGGCGCGCACAGGTGGGAACCGCCCTTGATCACGCGCCTCGGGAAGCGCTCGTCCGAGCTCTGCGGGTTCTGCGGCGCGCAGCAGGCCGGCCGGGTAGACGCCCCGTTCGTGACGACGAACAGATCGTCGGTCCACTCCCAGGCGTTTCCGGCCATGTCGTAGAGGCCGTAGCCGTTCGGCGGGAACGACTCGACCGGCGAGGTCCCCTCATACCGGTCGAGCAGCAGGTTCTGCCACGGGAACTCGCCCTGCCAGGTGTTCGCCATCATCCGTCCCTTCGGCGCCGGCTCGTCGCCCCAGGTGAAGATCGCGCCCTCGAGCCCGCCGCGCGCCGCGTACTCCCACTCCGTCTCCGTCGGCAAAGACTTGCCCGCCCACTCCGCGTACGCGGCCGCGTCCGCGTGCGTGACGTGCGTGACCGGGTGGCGTTCCCGTCCGCCGACGTTGCTCTCCGCTCCTTCCGGATGCCGCCAGTCGGCGCCCGGCACCCAGTGCCACCAGTTCGTGTAGTCGCGGAGGTCGACCGGACCGGGCGTCTTTCGAAACACGAGCGATCCCGGGACGAGCAGCTCCGGATCCGCGTCGGGGTAGTCGGCCGCCTGGGGTGCCTGCTCGGCCCAGGTCACGTACCCGGTCGCCTTCACGAACCGGCGGAACTCGGCGACCGTCACCGGGTGGCGGTCGATCCAGAAGCCATCGACCGAGACCTCACGGGCGGGCGCCTCTTCCGGATAGAAGCGATCCGACCCCATGCGGAACGTCCCGCCGGGCAGCTCGACCATGTCCTTGAGTGCGCTCACGTCGTTGGACGACCGCGCTTAGAGCGCGGAAACGAGAACGATCGTAATGCGTCCCCGTCGCTCTCCCGCAGCGAGAACGTAGGTGGTGACGAAGTCCTCGAAGCCTGCCGCGCTGACATGGACGTGGATGTGCGGCCCCCGGAAACCGCCCGGCGGGATCGGGCCCTCGAACCGGAACGTGCCGAGGCGACCGGTCACGACCGCGGCTCTTCCTCTCCGGTCGTAGACGCCGCTCGGGCTCTCCTGCCAGAACTCGACGACGGCGCCCCTCACAGGTCGGCAGCCCGGATAACCGAGGATCCGGCCGGTCAGGACATGGCCCCGGCCGATGCGAGAGCGTCGGGGGGCGGGTGCGCCGCTCGTCTCGAACGGACCACCGCCTTGCGAGGCCGTCGGGCGACATGCGGTCACCGCGGGCGTTGCTGCTCCGGTTGCGGCGAAGAACGCGAGCGCGGCACCGGCGGCAAAGAGCAGGACCCTCGTGCTCCGCACGTACATCAGCTTCGCGCCCGGATCCAGGCCGTGATCAGGGCTCGAGCGTTCGCCGCGAACGGCGCGGTCTCGACAATCGCCCAGCCGTGCCAGCCGCCCGGGTAGAAGGCGGTGCGCTTGTCCTTCGCTGCCGTTCGACGAAGCAATGCGAGCGCGCTCTTGACGGGGAGCCAATGGTCGTGTCTGGTTCCGACAACGAGCAGCGGCACCTTCAGCCGGGGCGCCGAGACCAGCGGGTTTGCCTTCTGGCTGGGCAGGTAGGTCTCGCCGGACAGACTGATCACGCCGTCGATCGGTAGCCGTGGAGCGTACGTCAGCGAGACTGCGCCTCCGTACGAGGCGCCCATCAGGAAGACGCGCTTCGCGCCGTCGGCGCGCGCCCGCGCGACCATCGCCGCCAGATCGCGGTCGTAGGCACGGGCAGGTGGACCGGCGGGGAGCGTCGAGTCCGAGAAGCCGCGCAGGTCGAACGCAAGAACGCGGAATCCAGCCGTGGTCAAGGACGGGATGTACGGCAGCCAGCCGCAGAGATTCGCAGGCGATTCGTGGACGAGGACGATCGCCGCCGGCCCGTGTCCCACGTCGATCGAGTAGAGCTCGACCCCGTCGGCGGTACGCACATAGAACGGGGTCGCAACGACACCCGATGAATCGCCGCACTTCGAATCAAGTGAAGGCGGAGTCGCGGCTTCGGCCGATGCGCCTGAGGAGACCACGAACACCGCCGCCGACAGCCCGGCGCACCACTGCGCGACCCCTCGCACGGGTTGATCATGCCAGACCCCCGGCGAGGTTCTAGTGTTCGGCCATGACCAGCGCCCTCGACCGCCTCGGCCGCGTCGGCGTCTGGAGCACCGCCGTCCCGGGCAAGCCCGCCGCCGAGCTCCGCGAGAGCCTGGCCGAGTACGAAGCGTTGGGCTACCCGGCGATCTGGTTCGGCGAGGCGTTCGCACGGGAGAACCTCTCCGCAGCCGCGCTCGCGCTGTCGTGGACGCGTGAACTCGTCGTCGCGACCGGCATCTCGAACGTCTATGCACGTGACGCGGTTGCGGCCAACGCCGGCATGAAGACGCTCGGCGAGGCGTTCCCTGGACGGTTCGTGCTCGGGCTCGGGATCAGCCACCCGCGGCCGGTCGAAATGAGAGGCCAGACGTACGGGCCGCCGCTCGCGACCATGCGGGCCTACCTCGACTCCATGGAGGCTGCTCCCTACACGGGCCCCGAACCGGACGAGCGTGTCCCGATCGTGCTGGCGGCGCTCGGCCCGAAGATGCTCGACCTCGCGCGCGACCGTACCGACGGAGCGCATCCGTATTTCGTCTCGGTCGAGCACACGGCGCAGGCCCGCGAGCGGCTCGGCCCGGGCAAGGTGCTCGCCCCCGAGCAGGCCGTGATTCTCACCGACGACGAAGCGCGGGCGCGTGAGCTCGTGCGGGAGCACTGCGCCTTCTACCTGACCGCACCGGCGTACCGAAACAGCCTGCTGCGCCTCGGGTTCGAGGAGACCGACCTGGAGGACGGAGGCTCGGACCGGCTGCACGAGGCGATCGTCGTCTGGGGCGACGAGGGGGCGATCCGCGAGCGCGTGAAGGCGCACCTCGACGCCGGCGCCGACCATGTCTGCATCCAGACGCTCCCGTCGGGCGAGCTCGACCTTGACGCGCTCCGCCGCCTGGCGCCGGCGCTGCTCGATCTCTAAGAACGAGGGCGCGGCGGGACGGAGCCCTCCATCGGGGGGCTCCGGCATCGGCATCCCTCCGCACCGGTAGATAGGGCGTTGCCAGAATCCGGAGCACGCCGGACCTCGACGAAGGAGCGCTTGCGATGAAGCTCGGAATCGGCCTACCGAACACTCTGGCCCACGAGACGGATCGCCGCCTGATGCTGGACTGGGCGCGGCTCGCCGACCAGGCGGGCTTTCACGTGCTGGCGACGATCGACAAGCCGAACTACGACTCGTGGGATCCGCTGGTCACGCTTGCCGGGGTGGCCGGCGTCACCGAGAAGGCACGGCTCGCGACGACCATCCTCCAGCTTCCGCCCCGCAACGAGGTGCTGGTCGCCAAGCAGGCCGCCGTCGTCGACCAGCTCTCCGGCGGCCGTCTCGATCTCGGCCTGGGGCAAGGCGGACGGGAGGACGATTTCCAGGTCTTCGGCGCCGACTTCTCGCGGCGGGGTGAGAAGTTCGAGCGGCAGGTCTCGCGGATTCGGGAGATCTGGTCGCGGGCACAGGAGTCCACACTCGACCATGGCGAGGTCGGCCCCGCCCCGGTCCAGACGCCCGGACCGCCGATCTGGGTCGGTGCGCTCCAGCCGAAAGCGATGGAGCGCGCCGCACGCATCGGCGACTCGTTCGTCTTCGGCACTGCCGGCAGCGCCGCGATGAACGAGTACGCCCCGCGCATTCGGGAGACGTTCGCCGCCAACGGGAAGCCGAACGCGACCGTCGCCGGGCTGGCGTACGTGGCGCTCGGCGATGACCCTGCGAAGGCGCTCGAGCAAGGGGCACACCACGTGCTGCGCTACTACGGCCAGCTCTGGACGGAGCCCGAGAACCTGATCCACCACGGCCCGGCGGCGAAGATCGCGGACGAGGTCGCCGCCTACGCGGACGCGCTCGACGTGCTCATCCTCTTCCCAGAGATCCCGGATCTCGACCAGGTCAGCCGACTCGCAGAAGCGGTTCTGCCCGCATTCCACTGAGCAAGGACGCGCGGCCCGTCCGCGCCTCGCGTCTTAACGGTGCCAGGCACCGTAAAGCCCCTGCTTGGAGCGGGACTTCGAGGCGTTTCTCTAACCGTGCCTGGCACGGTTGACAGGGCGCTCCACGGTGCGGCGGGACTCGACCACATCACGCCCCAGGGAGCTACTCGGCGGAAATATGACGAGCCTCGGCGCTGCCCGCGATCCGTTCGATCAGACAGGCGGCCGCGGATAGGCCGAGCCAGGTGAACGGCAGGTCGCGGCTGCGACGGCTGACGACGACGCTCACCGGCGCGGCCACCCAGACGCTCAGACAGTAGAAGCAGTCCATTAGCCCACCCGCCGGGCTGTCGTCGAGAGCGGCCCGCACGCGGACGACGACGTCGCCCGGGCCGTCCTCCTCGGCGAGCAGGTGGATCAGCCGCCAGGTCGCGAGGGATGCGATGCCGAACCGGACCGCAAACCCGAGGTCACTCCGGCCCGATGAAGCTGCGGAGCCATTCCTCAACGGCCCGTAGGACCTCCTCCACCGAGGCGGCGGCGCCCTCCGCGGTCGTCGACCCGCCGATGTCGCGTGTGTGGGTGATCCGCGCGCGGAGCTCTCGCCCCTCGACCCATGCACGGATGACCAGCACCGCTGTCCGCTCCTGTGCCTGCACGTCTGAAGGCCCGCAGCTGCTCGGCCGGCGTCACCCGGCCGTCGCTAGCGTGTGCACGCCTTGGAAGAGACCATCCGTCTGGTCCGATGGCTCGAGCCCGAGCTGGTCCTTGAGCAGCCGGCGGCAGAGACGGTACTGGCGGATCGCCTCGGCGACGTTCCCGTCGGCGAGATGGGCGCGGATGACCGCGCGGTGGCTGCTCTCCCGCAGCGGCTCGCCGGCGACCGCCGCCAGGCCCGCCTCGAGGGCGGCGTCGAAGCGGCCCGCCTCCGTCAACCGCTCGCACAGCGTGTCCAGGGCACGCAGGCGCAGCTGGCGGAACCGCTCCCGCTCGAACAGGATCCAGTCGTCGTACCAGCCCGGGAGCAGCTCGCCGCTCAGGGCCGACGGATCGACCTCGAGCTCGTCGACCTCGCTCAGGACGCGATGGGCGAGCGCCTCCGACTCGCGCAGGTCGACGATCACGCTCGGGTCGAGCGCCAGGCGCTGGCCGCCGCACTCGACGACCCGCTGCCCGCTCCGATGGAGCCGCCACAGCGCGGAGCGCAGATTGGCGTTCGCGCGCTCCTCCGACGAGTCGAGCCAGAGCGAGCCCGCGACGAACGATCGCGGCAGCGGTCGCTCGTGCAGGGCCACGAAGGCGAGCAGCCGCTGCGCGCTCAGCGGCAGCACCACGGGACGCCCCCCACAGGCGAGGTCGAACCCGTCCAGTAGCTTCAGCTTCGTCGGTTTCGCTGCGAGTCTCTCCCCAGCCGCAGGTCGCTGACTCTCCCTAACGCTCGATATTACGAAAGCAACTCCCGGCACATCTCCCCCTTCCGGGTGATCGCGTCCGGAGGGCCGGGGCCGCGGATTGCGGCCCCGGCGTCCCCGTTCAGCTGTCGATCACGGCGATGCCGATGCTCGGCGTGATGTACAGGTAGTCGTAGTCGGTCAGCCAGTTCGTCCCCGGCCCGCCGCCGTCGCCGGCCGGGTTGAACGCCCGGCTGGACGAGTGGATGGTGAAGCCGTAGGAACCCTGTGGGAGCGATTGCGGCAGGCTCCACAGCGTCGAGCGCGACATGAAGTTGTCGCCGATGTTCTGGTGCCAGTGCTCGGCGGTGCCGATCGCGCCGACGAGCGTCGGAGCACCGGCGCCGCACCCGTTGGCGCCGATCGACGCGCTCCGGAACTGCGTCGCCCACGCCGACCAGCTGACCTCGATCTCGATGTCCTTGTGCTTCGGCCGGTGGATGACGATGCAGGCGAACGGCCAGGTGAAGGTCTCCACCCACGACCCGCCGACGACCCGCCAGCGCACCTGGTCGAAGCTCGCGCTCGGCGCGTGGTTGTCGATCCTGATCGTCACCGGGTCGCTGAACTCGGCCGGCGGCGAGAGCGGCGTCTTGCTCGCGTCGGCGAGCTGGAGCCGGATCTCGTAGTTGCCGTCCGGGAAGCTCCCGTTCCAGGTCCGCCAGTCGATCAGCCAGTGCGGGAAGACGTAGTCGCTTTCCGGGTTCAGCACCTCGTACCAACCCTGGGCGTCGGGGACGGCATGCGTCCACCAGGGCGGGCCGGTCAGCCTCGGCGGATAGAAGTCGAGTCCCAGGAACGGGAGCTCGGGCCCGCCCTCGTACTTGTAGAGCAGGCGGTAGTACTTCGCACCGCCGATCCGGTGGCAGCCGTGGAGCTGGAGCGTCCCGGCATACGGGGTCTGGGCGGTCGGCAGGCCGGTCCCCGGGGTCGGCGGGTCGCCGAAGAGGCCGCCCGGCTTCGGCCGGTTGACCCGCTTCGCGCACCCGCTCGCGTTGTCGTGGTGAGTGGACGCCAGCGGCATCAGCCCGACCGTCACGATCGCCGGCTTGTTGCCGCACGGGATCTCGGGCCCGTCGCAGAACGGTGACGGCCGCGCGATCGGCGACGCCTTGAGCGTCACCGGCGGAATCGTCCCGGCGTTCCAGCGGACGTCGAAGAACCCTTCGGAGTAGATCGTCTCCTCGTCGCCGTCGAGATCGACGTCCTGAGTGACACGGAAGGTGATGTCGGGGACGTCGAAGATGTACTGCCACTCGGCGACGATCACGTCACGGCAACGGATGAACGGGCCGATCGCCGTGGCCGGGGACAGCTCGGTCAGCGCGAACCGCTCGGCCTTCGCCACCCGGGGATGCGCCTCCGGCAGCGTGAGCGCCTCAACGCGCTTCAGCGCCTCGTCGGTAAGCGGCGGGTGGAAGTCCTGCAGAAAGGCCGGCTCGTCTAGCAGGGCGTGCAGCTCGGCCGTGTCCTCGCCGAACGCGCGCCGGTCGCCGAACTGGATCAGGCGGTCGAGCGAGCGGCCGAGGAGGGAGCCCGCCTGCTCGAGCACCTCGCGCTCGGGCAGCTCGAACGGCGCCGGATCCGGCGTGTTCGGGTCGACCTTGATCGGCGGGCGCTCGAACGGCCCCGGGCCGATCTCCTTGAGCAGGTCGCCCAGGCTCGGCTTGACGAAGTACGGGTAGCAAACACGCTCGAGCCGGAAGCGCAGGATCCGATCGATGTCCCAGCGCGGGATCCAGACGCAGAAGCGCCCGCACTCGTCGGTGATCGTCGTCGCGATCTCCTCGCGGTGGCAGAAGATCGGCCAGAACCACCACCACCACCAGAAGGGACCTTCGACCGGGAAGAAACCGAGGAACGAGCAGTCGGTGTCCTCGACGTGGACGGTCGCGTTCGGGACGCCCTGGATGACCCCTGTTCCCGGCTCGACGCGGACGACCCGGCCGCAGACCTTGCGGAAGAAGAGCAGGTGCGGGTCGATCTTCCAGCGGAGGAGCTCGTCGAGCTCGCCGAGCGGCCGCGCAACGAGCTTCTCGGCCGAGACGCCGCTGATCTCCTCGAGGTACGAGGCCTGCCGCGCCGTCAGCTTCCGGAGCTCGGGCCGGTCCTCGAAGTCGGAGCGAGGACGGGCCTTCGACCGGCCGGTGCTAGGCGCCTTCCGGGCGCGTGCCATTGGATCTCCTTTCGTCCAGTCTGAAGAGCGGGTTGCGCAGCAGCTGCTCGGCGTCCCGGGCCGGCAGGCTCTGGATGCGGCGCCCGGGCGAGAACGTGTAGAGACGTCCGTCGGCCCCGCGAACGAGCACCGCGTGGTCGCCCCGGTACGCGACGACCTCGAGCGACGGGTCGGAGGCGAGGTCGGGAGCCGGCGGGGGCGTCACCGCCGTCGGTGCGGACGCGTTGGTCGTGCGCCCCCGCAGAGCCGCACGCTTCTGCCCGCAACAGCCCATCGTCACCTCCCCCTTGTGGTCACGACCCCCGGGTCGGCTCTCGATCTTGCAGTCGACCCGTCACCGCGGCGTCACGGCGGCGTCACGGGTCAGCGCGTCTTCGCCGGTGGACGGTCGGGGTTGTCGACCCGCTCGAAGCGCTTCAGGTCGATGCCGTGCTGGACCTTGAGCCGGGCCTCGGTCATGAACAGCGCGTGGTCGATCGCCGTGGACATCGCCTTGTACTGGTCGATCCAGCGCTGCCGCTCGGGAGGCTCGGCGGTCTGGAGCACCTTCAGCAGCGCCACCTGGGTGAAGCCGATCTGCGTCGACGTCGGCGCGAAGTCCTCAGTGGGTCGCTCTCGGTAGACGCCGGTCCTCTGGGCAATCCGAAGCTCCGATCGACGAAGGAGCAGCGTGTCCTCGTCGTCCTCCTCGCAGCTCAGCGGATTCGGATTGACGGCCGGATCGGGGAGGGTCGCCGGGGCGTCGGTACGCGGCGTCTCGAGCGCGAAGAGGTGACGAAAGTCGTTCGCCGCCTTGTCGCGTTCCGTGAGGTTCTTCATGCCGAAGAGCCGCTCGACGGTCGCGAGCATCGACGTGTGGTCGTAGACCGTGTGGTCGATCACGCCTCGCGGTGTGCGCGGTGAGATGACGAGCGCGGGCACGCGCACACCCAGCTGGTCGAAGCGGAAGTGGTGCTGGACGTAGCTCTCCGTGATCGTGTCGCCGGGCGGGACGGCGGCCGGCGGAGCGACGTGGTCGTAGAACCCGCCGTGCTCGTCGAAGGTGACGACCAGCAGGCTCCGCTCCCAGTGCGGCGAGCTCCTGATCGCCTCGTAGACGTCCTTGACGAGCTTCTCGCCCCGTGTCACGTCGTCCAGGGGATGCATCGAGTTGCCGCAGGTGAAGTCGCCGGGGCCGGTCACGTCGAAGTCGTGCGCGCCGTACTTCGGCTCGATGAAGACGAACTTCGGCCCGAAGCTGGACGACTGGAGCGCGGCGGCGAAGTTCTCGAAGTCCTCGAACCGGCCTTGCAGCGCGTTCAGATTCATCCCGCTCAAGGCGAAGCTGACCGGGAACTCGTCGCCTTCGAAGATCTTCCACTCGATGCAGTACTGGTCGAAGAGGTCGAAGACGTTGCCGTTCGAGAACCGGTAGCCCTCGATCGTCGTCGACGTGACGACGTCCAGCTTGCTCGGGCTCCCGTCCAGCCCGCCGGAGCTGGCGGCGAGCAGGAAGAACCGGTTCGGCCACGTCGGGCCGGGAAGCGACGAGAACCACTGGTCGCAGATCGCGAACTCCCGCGCCAGGGTGGTGAGCACGGGCAGCTGGTCGGGAGTGAAGCACCGCATGATCCGGTCGGGGTCGGAGGCACCGTCGTCGAGGTAGTTCTGGATGAACCCCTGGTTCGTGATCGGCGGATACCCGAGCGCGGGGTCGTACTGGTCGGTCTCGCACAGGGCGACGAGCGTGTCCTCGAACTCGTGCCCCGGGTCGACGTCCACGTTCTTGAGCTGGAAGTCGGCGGGCGTGCCGACCGGGACGGTGGCCGACGTCGCGGGGTCGACGTTCGTGTCCCGCGCGGGGTCGGCGCCGATCAGCTCCGTCGGATTGCCCTCGGGGTCGACGCCTCGGAGGCCGCTGAAGCCGAACATGTGGTCGAAGGACCGGTTCTCGAGCATCAGGACGAAGACGTGCTCGATCGCCGGCCGCGGCGGGCCGCGCCGTCCGAGCAGGCGCGAGAAGAGCCCGGCCAGCGCAAGGAGCGCGCAGCGGAGGGTGTCCCAGGCCACGCAGACGAGCTCGAAGACCCACCCCCAGACAATGCAGACCGACTTGACGATCCAGGCGAAGGCCTTGCAGACCCACTTCGCCACCCAGTAGTACGCCTTGCACACCCACTTCGCGACCCAGTACCACGCTCGGCAGAAGAAGCCGGCGATGCAGTTCCAGGGCGTGTACCAGTGACATTTCTTCCAGGAGGTGCACTGGTTCGAGCCCTCGTCCGCCCACTCCGAGCACTGGTTCGAGCCTTCGTCGGCCCAGCTCGTGCACGCGTAGTCGAGCTCGGCCGCCCAGTTCTTGCAGGTGATGACCGCCTGGTTGACCCAGTTAGTGCAGGTGGACATGACCGATCCGTGCGTGGTGGCGATCGAGCCTCCGCTCGATCGAACGGCCGAGAAGGCGCAGCCGCACCGCCGCGAGCAGCAGGCCGGCGAGCTTGCCCACCGACGCGGCGACGAAGACAAACGCGACGCCCGCGAGGCCCGTTCGGAGATCGAGCCCGCCCCAGGCGACGACGTAGAGGGCCGCGATCACAACCGCCGCGGTAAGGAAGAGCCCACCGAGCGAGCAGCCGCAATCCCGCCCGTACTCGACCGCCCGGGCCTGGAGGCTCGACTTCTCCGGGTCGTCGGTCGGAAGCTGGGCGAGCAGGCGATCGACAGTGCGAACGGCCCGTTTCACCCGGCGATCGTCGATGGGCGCCGTCACCGATCCGTCACCGTTCCGTCACCGCCGATCCATCGCGGTCCGAGAGCGGTTAGCGTTCCGAGATCGTGCCGCCGCGCGGAGACGCCCACCCGTGGCCGATCAAGCCGTTCGACCGTCAGCATCCGGTCCGCGGCCTCTTCGGCGATCCGCGCATCGGGGACAAGGGCGGCAAGTCGTTCCACTTCGGGGTCGACGTCTCGGCGCTCGACGGAACCGCGGTCTACGCCGTCGGCGGCGGCCGGGTCTCGATCGACGGCGAGAACATCACGGTGATCGAGGTCGAGGGCGTGCGGGAGCATGCGTACTGGCACGTCATTCCCTCCGTGCGGGACGGCGCCCGAGTCCGGCGCGGTTCGCTGCTCGGGCACATCTCCGAGGGTTGGGGACACGTGCACCTCGCCGAGCGACGGGGCGACGCCTACTGGAATCCGCTCCGACCCGGCGCGATGACTCCCTTCGAGGACTACGGCGAGCCGGTCGTCTCCCGCGTCCTCGCCTCACAGCCGCTGGACGCGATCTCGGGCCGGCTGAACCTGATCGTGGAGACGTTCGACCGGCCGCCACTCTCGGCACCGCAGCCGGCCTGGCACGGCATGCCCGTCACGCCTGCGCTCGTTCGGTGGCGTCTGGTTCGCAACGCCCGGGCCTTCGTCCCGTGGCGGATCGCCACCGACTTCCGCAGGTCGTTCGTCCCCCAGATCGCCGGCAAGCCGCCCTCCGACGTCCACTTCGGCAACGTCTACGCGCCCGGGACCCGGCAGAACAAGCCCAACAAACCGGGGCTCTACCGCATGTGGGTCGCGCGCGGGTTCGACACGAGCCCCTTCCCGGACGGCGACTACCGACTGGACGTCGAGGTCGCCGACATCCGCGAGAACGCTTCCCGCGGGCACCTGGACCTCACGTTCGTCAACGGACAGGTCTGAGAGCCACCGATGCCCCCGACCCCGCTCGACGTCCTCATCCCGACCATCCCGTATCACCACTCCTGGCCGTTCGCCCGGACGCGCGCGTACACGGTGCCGTACCGGGCGTGGGACGACACGACCGCTCGCGAGGCGACGATCGTCCTGCCGAGCGGCTGGGCCCCCGACCACCAGCCGCATCCGCTGCCGCTGGTGATCTCGCCGCATGGACGGAACAACTTCGGCTGGGGCAACGCTGCCCACTACTGGCAGGAGCTTCCGGCGGAAGGTCCGTTCGCGCTGATCTGTCCAGACGGGCTCAGCCGCGCCCACAACAAGGCGAGCGACCCGTTCGACCAGCCGCCACACGATCCGAGCCTGTTCACGTACGGCTACCCGCGCTGGATCGACGACCTCGCGCGGATGCCGAAGATCGTCGAGGAGACGCTCCCCTGGCTCCGCATCGACCTCGAGCGGATCTACGTCCTCGGGAGCAGCATGGGCGGGCAGGAGACGCTCCTGCTCGCCGCCCGCTACCCGCGTGCGCTCTCCGGCGGCACCGGCCGGCTCGCAGGCGCGGCCGCCTTCGACTCGACGTGCGACCTCGCCACCCAGTGCGCCTACCTGACCAACCGGCCGGTCGTCCACGGCACCGATCCGCACGGCGTCGCCGCGAGGATGATCGAGGAAGTGAACGCGAAGCCGGCGAGCCTGCGCGGCTTCAACCAGAGCGCGACCTTCTTCAACGCGAGGCTCGATCGGCACATGACGATTGCGGAACTGCTGAACAAGCTGCCGCGGAGCCAGGCACGCTGGAACGAGCGGAGCCCGCTCACCTACGTCGACAAGCTCGCGCGCCTTCCGTTCCCGCTTCGGCTGTACTGGTCCAGCCAGGACACGATCGTCGGCAACCAGGCCACGAACCAGAGCGGCAAGCTCTACAAGCAGATCAAGGCCAAGAACCCGGCCGCCAAGGTCACGCAGGTCAAGGGGCTCTGGGCCCACTCCTGCGAGTTCGTCCCCGGTGACTGCCTGAGCGACGCCCTCGTCGCGTTCGGGCTGATCGGCCTGTGAGCACGGCGCCGGACACCGGGTCGGTCAAGGAGCTCCGCCTGGCGCTGGTCTGCTACGGCGGCTCGTCGCTCGCGATCTACATGCACGGCGTGGCGAAGGAGCTGCACCGGCTCGTCCGCGCCTCCGCCTTGCCCGGTGACAGCGAGCCGGCGAGCGCGAGCGAGCAGGTCTACCGGCGGCTGCTCGCCGAGCTGGCGGAGCGCAACCGGGAGGGCGTGCGCACGCAGGTGGTCGTCGACGTGATCGCCGGCACCTCGGCGGGCGGGATCAACGGCGTCTGCCTGGCCAAGGCGCTCGCGCACGACCTCTCGCTCGACGGCTTTCGCGACCTCTGGTTCGAGCGCGGAGACATCGACGGCCTGCTCGCGGCGCCCCGCTTCTTCCCCCGGTTCCTGAAGGTCGCATGGGTGGCGATGCGGGCGTTCAAACGAGCGCCGTTGCGCGGCGACCTGATGGCGCAGTGGATCTACGACGCGTTCGACGGCATGGAGCAGCCGAGCGACCGGTCGCTCCTGCCCGAGTCCCACCTGCTCGAGCTGTTCGTGACGGTCACGGACTTCTACGGCTACGAGCGGCAGGTGCCGTACGCCGATCCGAACCCGATCCACGACATGCGGCACCGTCACGTACTGGCGTTCCGGTACGGCGGCGAGGAGGGCCGCGACGACTTCGACGCCGCCTCGAACGGCGCGCTGACGTTCGCGGCGCGCTCGACCTCTTGCATCCCCGGCATCTTCCCGCCCGTCAGCTTCGAGCAGCTGACAACGTGGCTCGGCGACCGGCCGGTCGACCTGGGCGAGCTCGAGCAACGGTTCTTCCGCAACTACCAGCTGGCGAAGTTCCCACCGGCGTGGACGTGGTTCGTGGACGGCGGCGTCCTCGACAACAAGCCGTTCGGGCCCGCGATCCAGGCGATCCGAGAGCGCCCGGCGGACGTCGAGGTCGACCGGCGCCTGCTCTATCTCGAGCCGGACCCGGGCGGGGCCGCGAAGGCGGTCGAACAGTCGGCCCCCGGCACGATCGCGGCCGCGATCGGGGGACTGACCGGGTTGCCGCGCGCCGAGCCGATCCTCGACGACCTCGTCGAGGTCGCCGCGCTGAACCAACGCGTTCGGCGGATCGCGGACATCGTCGAGACGAGCTGGGCCACGGTCGCGCAACGGGTCAAAGAGATCGCCGGCCCGCTCGACGAGGTCCCCACCGACCCGCAGAGCCCCGAGCTGGCCTTGATCAAGAAACGCCTCGACGAAGAAGCGCGGAAGAGTGCCGGCTTCAGCTACGCGACCTACGTCCGGCTCAAGATCAGCGGCGTCGTCGACCGCTACGCGCAGACGGCGTGCGCGGTCTGCGATCTGCCCACGGACTCGAACCATGCGCTGCTCACCCGCAGCTCGCTTCGCTCCTGGGCCGAGCGGCAGCACCTGTTCGACCCGTCGGTCGATCCGTCGCCGCGGCAGCTCCGGTTCCTCCTCGACTTCGACCTCGGCTACGCGACCCGGCGGCTTCGGTTCGTCAAGGACGGCGTCAGCGACCTGTATCAATTTGCCGGTCAACCGGGCTACCCGCCGCGCGCCGAGATCGATGCGGTCAAGGGTCGCCTCTGGTCGGCGATCGGAACGCTGCGCGACGCGATGGCAGGCCGGGAATTCGGCGAGCCCCTCGTCGGACAGTTCGGCGACTGCTTCCCGGTCGACGCCATGCGGGACTTTCTGGCGCAGCGAGGGTTCGAGATCACGGCCTATGTCGACGAGCACGCTGCTCAGCTGGACGCGCTCGAGCACGCGCTCGCAGACTTTCTCGAGTCGAAGCTGTCGGGCTTCACGGCCGGCCTGTACGTCGAGCTGCTCCGCATGACCGAGGGCTGGGAGAGCAAGATCAAATCGGACCTGCTGGTCCGGTATCTCGGCTTCCCGTTCTGGGACGTTCTCCTCTATCCGATCCAGGCGCTGAGCGACGTGGGCGAGCGCGACCATGTCGAGATCGTCCGGATGAGCCCGCGCGACACGCACCGGATTCCCGTCCCGTCCTCTCCGAAGGAGCGGACGAAGCTGGTCGGCGCGACGAGCCACCACTTCGGCGCGTTCCTCAGCCGTGCCGGACGTGAGCAGGACTACCTCTGGGGGCGCCTCGACGGCGCCGAGCGCCTGATCGGCATCCTCCTCGCGGATGCGGACGAAGCCGACCGGGACCGCTGGTGCAAGGAGGCGTTCCGGGCGATCCTCGAGGAGGACGAGCAGGCCGTTCCGAACGCCGCCCCCCTCGTCCACCACGTGCGGACGACGATCGGGTCGGCGGGCTAGATGCGGCGCGTCATGAACGCGCTGTTCGGGCTCGCGGGGTAGTCGCCGAACGGCCCGCACGGTACGAACCCCGCGCTCGCGTAGAGCGAGCGCGCAGGGGCAAAGGCGTCCATTGCTCCAGTCTCGAGGCTCACGCGGGTGACGCCTCGTTCGGCGGCGACCGAGAGCAGATGCTCGACGATCGCGCGCCCGACGCCGCGCCGCCGCGCCTCCTCGGCGGTGTGCATCGATTTCAGCTCGGCGTGGTCGGGGTCGAGCTCCTTGATCGCCCCCACCCCGAGCAGCCTGCCGCCGGCGCGCAGGCTGAAGAACGTCACCGACGGATCGAGGAGACCGTCGAGCCCGAGCGCATGCACGTCCTCCGGCGGCGTGACTGCCCGCGCGAACGCGAGATGCCGCTCGAGCAGGGCACGGACGTCGTCGCGCCGCGGATCGTCGACCTCGATCACGAAATCGTCCATCCCGAGCTTCTAGCAGCTCGCGGCCGCGGGCTTGCTGGTCAGCGGCCGCGCGAGACCGGATCGAGATCCCGCGCAGCGGCGGGCGACTCGGCCGCGGGGACGTCGATTCCCGCCTCGACCGCCTGGATCGCCTCGTAGCGTCCAAATCCGAGCGCCACGAGCTGCTCGATCTTGAACATCTCGACCTTGACGATGTGATCGCTGGGACTCATGCGGGGGCCTCATGAACTCGGACGGCGCCGGCGGCTCGAGGTTGGCCGCCATAACCGAACCTTCACATGCCGCCGCGCTAAGGCATCGAGTCGGCCGTCGCCGGCGGACGCCTGAAGAGCGACCGAGTGAAGGCGAGACCGTGCCACCCACGGGTGACGAAGTTGCCCAGCAGGATCACGTTGAGACCGCCCCAGTAGACGGTGCCGAGGAGAAGGACGGGACTTGGGAGCGTTCTGAAGCGGAGGGCGTAGATCAGGGTGGCGACGACTGCCAAGACGATCGCCGCCTGCGGCAGCGTGTCCCGCCAGTGCCAGCGCAGGTCGTCGTGCTTGCGGGTCACCTTGTAGCTCGGCTTGCGGTTGGGGCCGTTGACGATCGCCTGGATCGACGCCTTCATGAACACCGGCGCGAGTCCCGCCCACATCGTCCGGACGCGCCAGAGGTCGCGGTAGAGGTGTCGTTGGCGACGGCGGCGATCGTTGTAGGGGTAGTTGAGGGCGAGCAGCCACACCTCGGTGGCGATCACGAGCGGGAGCATGTGCACCAGGAAGCTGCCGGTGCCGCTCTCGATCGGGACGTACCCGAGGAGTGAGGCCGCGATTGCCGGGAGGTAGATCAGGACGGTGAAGCTGCTCAGGTAGAAGAGCATCAGCTCGAGGAAGTGCGCCTTCTGACGCAACGTCATGCCGCGCAGGCCGCGCCAGAGGACCAGCCGCACCGTGTCGAGGCACCATGTTCCGCGCTGCTTGTAGAAGTTCGGGATGTCCTCCGGCGAGTGTTGCGGGACGGCTCCGACGATCGGGAGGTAGAGGCCGCGCCAGCCACGGCACAGCGCCTCCGCTCCGGACTGCAGGTCCTCGACCAGGTTCCAGGTCGGGAAGTTGCCGATGTCCCGGAGCGCCGTCCGGCGCCAGACGACGCCGGAGCCGCACGGAAAGACGGCGTTGGCAGCGTTGCGGGCGAGCATCTGCCCCCGGTAGAAGATCGCTTCCCGGTTGTTGAAGGGATCGCCGGCGCTGACCTGTGCCTCCTTGATCGTCTGGACGTAGGCGAGGCGGTCGTCGGCTTCGAGCTGCCCGATCGCCTGCCGCAGGAACTGCAGCGACGCGAGCTCGTCGTCGGCGTCGCGTGTCTCGACGTAGGCAACCCCGGGATACCGTTCGTCCAGGAATCCCAGCGCCGCGTTCAGGTTGCCGGCCTTGGCCGCGCCGTCTCGTCCCGGCGCCGAACGAGGCGGCGGCGAGTAGTACAGCACCGGGTAGTCGGAGACGGCGGCTTCGAGCTCGGCGTCATGCCCGTCGTCGCTGACGACGATGACGAGTCGGTCGCGCGGCCATTCCTGCTCGAGCACCGAGACGATCGTCCGCAGGACCATCGGGATCGGTTCGCCGCAGGTCGGGACGATGACGCCGACCGTCGGCTCGGCTCCGGTGGCGAGCGAGCGTGGCGCGGGCGCCGTCCGCCACCACGAGTTCACGACGCTCAGCAGCACGTGCGCGAGGGTGAAGAGGTTCGCGAGCCAGAACGGCCAGATCAGCCACGGCAGAGCACCGTTCAGCGATGTCAGGAGCCAGGGCAGGTAGAAGACGGTTGCCGCGGCGAAGAAGATGCCCGCCGCTCGGATCCATCGTTGCCGGACCTCCGGGTACCCGTCTCCGAAGGCGCGGGCGGCCACGGCGATCGGCGACGAGGCGGCCGGTGCGATCGTCGAGCGCAGGACCGGCGCGGCGCCCACGGACGAGCGCATGTGCTCCACATCTCACGAATCGTCATCGCGAGGGCGGCAGCCGTTCCCCGAACGGGGGATCTCCACGCCGGCGCGCTTGCTCACCCGTCCACGAGAGGCTCCGTATCGTGTGGCCGGGTGTTCCAGCATTTCACCGACCTGGTCGCCGATGCCTCTGGATGGGCGTACGCGATCGTCTTCCTGCTCGCCTTCCTGGACGCGCTCGTTCCGGTCGTGCCGAGCGAGACCGCCGTGATCACGGCAGGAGTGGTTGCCTCGTCCGGCGACCTGAGCCTGGCGCTCGTCATTCCGGCCGCGGCGCTCGGCGCCTTCTGCGGGGACAACACCGCCTACCTGGTCGGACGACGGTTCGGCACCCGCGCCACCGAGCGCTTCTTCAGCGGCGAGAAGGCGAAACGCCGGCTCGAGTGGGCCTACGACCAGCTGCGCGAGCGCGGCGGCGAGCTGATCGTCATCGCCCGGTTCATCCCCGGCGGCCGCACCGTCGTCACCGTGAGCGCAGGCACGCTGCGATTTCCGTGGCATCGCTTCGCGATCTTCGACGCGATTGCGTCCGTCATCTGGGCTCTGTACGCGTCGCTGCTCGGCTACTTCGGCGGCAAGGCGTTCGAGAACGCACCCTGGAAGGGGCTCTTGCTCGCCTTCGCGATCGCCTTCGCCGTCACCGGCCTGGTCGAGCTCGTGCGGTGGGCGCTGAAACGCCGCCGCGCTGCCGCCGGGGAAAGTCCCTAAGGGACTGTCCCTAGCAACTTCCTTTCCCGCTTCAGAAGCGCCGGCGCGCCGCTGCCGGGGACAGTCCCTTAAGGGACTGTCCCTAGCCACTCCACGGCTGCGGGCACGTGCGCTGGGTCGATGGCATGGCCGACATCGGACTCGACGTAGGTGACCTCGAGGCCACCCGCCTCGAGCAGCTCGCGCGCACGGCGGCCGAAGTCGACCGTCATGATCGGGTCGTTGCGCCCGTGGGCGACGAAGGCACGGGTCGTCGTGCGATCGGCCAGGTGCGGCTCCCATCCATCCACGGTCGGGACGAATCCGGAGAACGCGAGAATCCCATTGGGCGCCGGGCGGTTGCCGGCGAGCGCCAACGCGTAGCTCATCACGGAGCCCATCGAGAAGCCGCCGAGGACGGTCTGGCCGGACGTGAGCCCGGTCCCCTGCCACAGCTCGTCGTGGAGCTCGGCGAGCGCGGCGAAGCTGGCGTGGAACGTGTCCGGGTCGGGGTAGCCGACGCGGGGGACGACGTACCAGTGGTAGCCGGGCCAGCCCGGAAGCGTCAGCGGCGCGCGCGGAGTGACGACGTGCAGGCGGCGCTCAGGATCGAGGACGTCGCCGAGACCGAGCAGGTCCTGCTCGTCCGCGCCGCGGCCGTGGTGGAGGACGAGCAGTCCCGCCGCATCCCCGGACGCCGGGCGCTCACGGTAGAGGAGCCGGCTCAGGAGACGTCCTTTGAGGTGAGCTCGCCCTCGAAGAACGTCACCTCGAAGTCCTCGAGGGCGATGCGCTCCTCCCCGGACGCCTCCGCCGCCAGCACGCCGAGATTGCGCCCGACCTCGGACGACTCGAGCATCGCCGCCTCGGTCGCCCACAGCGTGATCACCACGGTCTTGGAGCGATCCGGCGATGCGAGCCGGAGCACGCCGCGAAAGCCGGTCGTCTCCCACAGGGTATGCAGGCGTGCGTACACGTCGGTGAGAACTTACGCAAGTACGGCCGGAACCGCCGGGAACCGATGAGTTCCGGGCTCGTGCCCGGTCTGAGCAGTGAACCCAACGAGCAGGAGGCTCCAAATGTCGAAACTGCAGACCAAGCTGAACGTCAACGCGGTCGGTCGCGTCTGTGTCACCGTCGCCGACACCGACCGGGCAATCGACTTCTACGTCGACACGCTCGGATTCGAGAAGGTTGTCGACGTTCCGATGGGGCCGGGGATGCGCTGGGTCGAGGTCGCGCTGCCCGGCACGAAGACGACGATCGCACTCGCCCCGCCGCCGCCGGACCAGCAGGCGGGCGGCAGCCAGACCGGGATCTGCCTCGACACCTCGGACGTGGACGCCGACCACGCGGCGCTCAAGGCCGCCGGAGTCGACGTCGACGACGAGGTCAGCCGCTACGGCGACCCCGTGCCGCCGATGTTCTGGCTCCGCGATCCCGACGGGAACTCGCTGATCATCGTTCAGCCGTCCTAACTGCTCACCAAGAACCAACGCCAAGGCCCCTGCCCCGTCGGGTCAGGGCCCTGCAGGTCGGGCCCGCGCGGCGGGCCCGGCTCATTCGTCCGGCTACCGCGGCCGTGTCGGGGTGGAGGTTGCCCGGCACGACCGCGGAGCCGGCGCTAGCTCTCTTCTCCCGGCGAGTCGACCTCGTCCAGTCGGAGATTGCCGCGGAGGCCCAGGGCGACGAGGTCGTCCAGCCGGAGCCAGTCGTTGTCGACCTCCAGCCCGTCCGCGCGGGCGATCGCCGCCTTGAGCGGCTTCGCCCACACGTGCTCGATCAGCGCAATGGCGGAAGTGCTGTCCGGCGGAAGGATCTCGACCAGCTCGTTCCTGGTCTGGTCGCTGAAGACGTGCCCGTCGGTGAGCTCCAGCGCGCCGGTCATCGCGCCCACCTCTGCGCCCTCCTCGCCGGCGAAACCGAGGCCGATCAGGCCGCCGATCATCGCGCCGAACGAGGTCGCTTCCTCCCAGTCGAGGTCGCTCGCAGTCATCGTCATGACCCGCCCGGCCGCGTCCTTCCGGATCACGAGCAGGTCGATCAGGCGGATCACCCCTGCCTCCTTGAGCCGGTCGAGCTCGGGCAGGATCTCGCCCCGGAAGCGGTTGCCGTCGAAGGCGAACGTCCAGATCTGGATCGGCCCGAACAGGGCGGCGCGCTTGAGCATGTCGTCGGAGGTGCTCACGGCCGACACGATACGGCGTCACCTTCTCCCAGTCGAGGGCCGAAGCTAGAGCTTCACCCACACGCCCGTCGGCGCGCAGGTCCAGAGGGTCACCTTCTTGCCGTTCGAGAGGAGGACGAGGCGGCCGACGAGGCTGCCCGTGTTGCAGTCGGGGGCCGGCGGGCGCTTCTCGGTGCTGACGACCACCGGCAGCTGCAGGTAGTCACCGAAGGTCGACGTCACCCCCACGCCGATCTGCAGCCGGCTCTGGGGAGCGCTGGTGTCGATCCCGACGTTCACGCCGGCGGCGCCGAGGACCAGCGAGTCGCTCTGGTCGACGACCGCGCCGCTCCCGACGGCGGTCGCGTTGTTCAGGTCCGGACTGAGCACGCCGGACTCCGCGCCGAGAAAGGTGTTGTTCGAGCCGGTCCCGTTCGTCTCGCCGGCGTTCAACCCGAGCGCGCTGTTCTCGTCGCCGGCCGTCTGGAAGATCAGTGCGCCCCCACCGATCGCAGTGTTGTTGCTCCCGGTCGTGTTTTCGCGAAGCGACTCTTCGCCGATGGCCGTGTTGCCGCTACCGGACGTGTCTTTCGCCAGCGCCTGGCGGCCGAACGCGGAATTGAACGACGAGTCGGCGACCTCGAGCGCCTGCGCCCCGACTGCCGTGTTCCGGTTGCCGGTGGTGTTCGCGTTGAGCGCGTTGTAACCGTCCGCCGTGTTGTCGTTGCCGGACGCCTCGTTCGCCAGAGCGCCCGTTCCCGTCGCCGTGTCGTGCGCCCCGAGCGCACCGAACGCGGCCGTCACCCCCATTCCCAACGCCAGCACCGCCACCGCCACGACGACCTTGAGCCGCCGGCTCGAACTCGTGAACACCGCCATTGCCCGCCTCCTCCTGTTCGAAGGAGGTCAGCGTGCCGCCGTCGGGCTCTCCGCGCCATCCCTGAGCCGAGGGAACCGCCACATCCACCAGTTCGTTCAGGCGGCTCGAACCGCTTCCGCGGTGCTTGCCAGCGTGGTCAGATCCGAGTCGACGAAGGCATGGTCGGTGATCACGACCGCGTGCTCGATGCCGAGCTCTGCGAGCGCCAGCAAGCGGTCGGCGAACGACTCGCTCGATTCACCGCGGTTGAGCCGCGTGCTCACCGTCTTCTCGATCTCGGCGAAGGGGCGGCCGACGCGCTCGCAGTGGTCGGCAAGGACGTCGAGCTTGCGGCGAATCGTCACGCCTCCGTCCGGGATGTCGAACACGTTGCACGCGTCGGCGTGCTCGGCGACGAGGCGCAATGTCTTCCGCTCGCCCGTGCCGCCGATCAGGATCGGCGGATGGGGCTGCGTCGCCGGGCGAGGATTGGAGATCGGATTGTCGAGCCGGTAGTGACGGCCGACGAACGGCGCCGTATCGCCGCGCCACATCTGCTTCGCAAGCAGGAGCGTCTCCTCCAACGCCTCGAATCGCTCCCCGACAGGCGGGAGTGACAAGCCCATCGCCCGCGCCTCTTCCTCGTGGTAGCCGGCGCCGATGCCGAGCCACGCGCGGCCCTGTGAGAGCACGTCGAGCGTCGACACTTCTTTGATCAGCAGGCTCGGCGCCCGCATCGTCACCGGACTCACCATCGCGCCGAGCCTCACGCGCTGCGTTCGCGCCGCGAGATAGGCGAGGGTCGTGTACGCCTCGAGCATCTCGGCGCCGTACGTGCTCGACGGATCGGCCTGGATCAAATGGTCGGTCACCCAGAGCGTGTCCAACTCTGTGTCGTCGATTCCTGCGCCCAGCTCGGCGAGTCCAGCGACGATCCCGGCGTCCGGCCACGAGTAGTTGGTGACGTTCACGCTCAGCTTCACGACGTTCCCCTGACGTTCTCTTGCAGCTGGAAAAGCAAACGCCGCAAGGTCTCGACGTCTTCGGCGCTGAGGCCGGCTCGGAGCTGCTGGTTGAAGTCGATCACCGCCTTGAGCAGACGCGCGTGGAGAGCGTGGCCGCCACGGGTCAACTCGACCTGGACCGCCCGTCGATCGGGCGCTCCGCGTTGCCGCTTGACGAGTCCGGCCTGCTCGATCCCGTCGAGGTGACGGGTCAGCGTCGGACCCTCGATCCCGACAGCCCTGGCGAGATCGAGCTGTGTCCGCCGCGACTCGCTCTTGAGCGCGTTCAGGATCAACCAGATCGGGATCGACCCGCCGCTCTCCGCGAGCACGCTGTTGAAGGCGCGGCCGACGGCCTTGGACGTCGTGGCCAGCAGCAGGCCGAGCGGCGGTCCGTCGGGTCGCACCGGCCGATCGTAGAGACAGCGGCGGCTAGCGCACGATTCGTACACGAATAATTCGTATGCTAACGTTTCCGCGACTTCGACGAAAGGTGGGGATGATCACGCTCTTGGCCTCCAGCTCGGATTGGCACGACCACGGGTGGTTCTGGCTCTGGCCGCTGGTACCCCTGGCCTGGTTCCTGCTGTTCTTCCTGCTCGTGCGCTTCGTCTTCTGGCGTGGCCGGCGTGGCCCCTGGGGTCAAGGCTCCCGCGGCTCGGATGCGCGCGCGATCCTCGCCGAGCGGTACGCGCGCGGCGAGATCACGTACGACGAGTACCGCGAGCGCCTCGGCAACCTCCAGCCGTAGATCTCGCTCGTGGTCGACGAGGGCCTCGGCGTCTGCAGCGAGGCCCTCGTCAACGCCGGCGATCAGTGGGGCCGGTCGCCCGAGCGGTAGGCACGCAGAAGCAGCGCGCCGCTCAGCGGATCGGTGACCGCCGTCACGTAGTCGCCCTCGGCATGCGTCGAAGGCACACGGGCGAGATCGAGCGACCCGGCATCCGGCGCCGTGTGTTGTGAGATTTGGGTGGGGCTGATCGTGTAGTCCGCGTTCCGTCGTGCATCGACCGCGACGAGCTCGACCGCCCCGCCGGGCTCGAGCAGCGCGGTCATCACGCCTCCCGTGCCCAACGCGGCCACGCCGACGTCGTCTGCTGCCTGGCCGCTGTTCCACAAGGCCTCGCTGACCGGCGTACCGCTCGCGTCGATCCGGTAGAAGCGGATCGCTGCGTCGCCGCTCGAGCGGAACCCGGTCGCGTAGTAGGCCGGCGGGAAGAGCTCGCCCGCGAAGGTGGTGTTGACGGAGAACGAGGTGATCTCGACCTGGTCGCGCGAGCCCGCCTGGGCGAGCTCGCCGAGCCGGGTGACCGCGCCGGTCACGGGATCGACGCCCCAGACGTCGTGTACGAGGACGCCGGGGGCGATCGCAGCCGTGACGGCCCGATGTCCGTTGAAGATGTCCGTCGTCGACGGACCTGCCATCGAGACCTCGCTGTAGACGCGTGACTCGTCGCGGAAGGTGTCGAGCTTGTCCAGGCTCGACCCTTCGAGCTTCCACGATCTGATCACCAGGACGCCGTCGGGATCCGTCATGGCGGAGAGGAACATGTCGCCGGACACCGGTTGCAGGTCCATCGTCGTCGCCGGTCCCGCCTTGATGCCGGAGTCCAGCAGCGTCAGCGCTCCGGCGTCGCCCATCGACCAGCGTGAGAGGTCGACCTTCGATCCCTTGCGGTTGGCCGCGACGATGTCCCCTGACGGAAGGCGGGCGACCGCGACGTCCCCCGGCGGCCCGTTGCCCTTGCCGCTCTTCGGGGAAAGTTCCGATTTCGGCACGCTCTCCTGGTCGAGGATCGAGATCGCGGAGCCGTCGACATCAGGCTGCCACGAGACCACCTGCACCGGATCGCCGGGCGGCGGCAGGACAGCGCTAACGCAGCGGCTGCTCGAGCTGCAGACCGTGTCGTGCCGGAGCGCGGCCCCGACCGACGGGCTCGAGCCGTGGGGATCGGGATGGAAGATCTGCCCGAACCCGTAGTCCAGCATCCCGTTCGCGATGCTGCCCGTCCCCTGCATGAACGACGCCACGACACGCCGGCCGATGCGCCTGGCGCTGGTCGACCAGCAGTAGCCGTTGGGCACCCCGTTGCAGTTCTGAGTGCCTCCACCCTTGGCACCTTCCCAGCCCGGGTAGCTGTTGCCCCACGACCACGAGTAGGTCTTCGGCCCGCTCGGGCCCTGCGTGGTGTCCGTGTAGGTCCCCTGGAAGCCGATCACCTCCCCGAAGTGCAGGTGCGCATCGAGGCCGTGGTCGATGATCTCGCTCAACTCCCGTGCGGTCGTGTAGTGGTTTAGGTCGCTCGGATCGGGGTTCGCGTCGGTCGGATCGTCCCAGCCGTTTGCGCTCGTGAAGTGCGTATCGGTGAGACCGAGGTCCAGCGCGTGCTGGTTCATCATCTCCACGAAATCCTTGCCGTCGACGACAGTGTCTCCGTTGACATCGTTCCCGTACGCGTTCGCGACGTAGTAGGCGATCGCCCAAGCGGCGTCGTTGCCCGACGGGTACATCATCCCGCGGATCAGGGTCTCGAGGCTGACCACCTCGCCCGGCTCCAACGTCACGCATGCGCTCCCGGCCGAGAAGTTTTGACCCAGGTCCACTCCATTGGCGTCGAACCTGCAGAAGGGATCGGCGATGGTGGCCATGACGCTGTTCCCCGGCTCGAGCGAGGCCGCGAACGCATCGACCGTTACCGGGTCGTTCAGGCCGACGACGCCGTCGTCGACCGCGTGCAAGGTCACGTCCAGCGTCATCAACTTGGTCGTACTGGCCATCGCGGTCCGCTCGTCCGGGAGGATCCCGAAGAGGCTCCCGTCAGGCGTGTCCAGCCCGAAGAGTGGATCGCCGATGAACGCGTGCTGCGCGGTCACCGTCGGACTGGGCACATGCGCACCGGCTGCCGGAACCAGCGCGAAGAGCGCGGCGCCGAGAGCGGTGCCGCCGAGCAGCGCCAAACGTCTCGTTGGTCTCCTTCGTGACATCCGAGCCTCCCTTCGCGGAGGCGGCGCCAACTCGGCGGATCCGATTGGCGGGCCTGCCGTCGGTACCTCTCCCCGGCGACGGTCCTAGCGTACGGGCGTCACCTCAGCGTCACCGCTACGCGGTGACTGCCGTTCGCGCGGCCGCCCGGGCATCGACGTGCGCCACCTAAAAGAGAACACCGAGCCGGTGGCGCCTTCGTCCACCACCCCCACAAGCTTTCCGCCTGGCCTTGCGGCTTCACGTACGACTCGCAGGAGGGGCTTCGACCTAGAAGCGCTCCGTGCTCGGTGCACCGCCAACCTACGCTATGGCCGCGCCGCGAACAAGACGTCGCCCGCACGAAAATCGCGGAAAGAGCGGACGAATTTCGACGCTACGCGACCGGCACCGGTGCCCGGGCGCCGTCCGGCTCCAAGGCGTCGAGCAGGGCTCCCTGATTGCGCAGCATGTAGGCGTCTCGCTCCGAGACCAGCTCGCTTACGAACGCGCGGCACTGCGTCCCGAGCGCATCTCGTGACGGCGACGAAGCTGCACCGTCGCGGCAGACGTCGACGAGCTCCTCGACCACGTCGCAGAGG
>JBKPMR010000097.1:0-15800 GCA_046732255.1 Actinomycetota bacterium | reverse complement strand
GGTGCCGGCCCAGCTCGGTCTGATCCAGTCGAAGGCCCTGCGCATTCGGGGCCTGATCGGGTCGGTGGGGCTCTGGCCCCGCACGATCCGCTTTCTCGCCGGCGGCGTCGTCGACGCGACCTCGATCGTGACCGCGACGTTCCCGCTCGACGAGGCGCTCGACGCGCTCGACGCCGCCCGCGACACGTCGACCAACATCAAGGTGCATCTGGCGACCGGCACATGAAGGCCGCCGTCTACCACGGGCGCCGCGACATCCGGATCGAGTCGGTCCCGGAGCCGGGCGACCCTGGCCAGGGCGAGGTCGTCCTCGAGGTCGTCCGGGCGGCGATCTGCGGGACGGACTCGTCCGAGTGGGCGCACGGCCCGCTGCTGGCCCGGCCCCCGGTGACGCTGGGACACGAGTTCGTCGGCCGAGTGGTCTCGATCGGAGACGGCGTCGTCGGGCTCTCGTACGGAGACAGAGTCGTCTCCGGCGCTGCCGTGTCGTGCGGGCACTGCGAGTGGTGCCGTGCCGGTCGAACCAACCTCTGCTCGACGTATCTGACGCTGGGACTGCAGTTGAACGGCGGCCTCGCCCGGCTCGTCAAGACGCCCGCCGCGGTCTGCCGTCCGGTTCCGGAGGTGTGCTCGGACGACGCGGCGGCGATGGCCCAGCCGCTCGCCGTCGCACTGCATGCGCTACGCCGAACCAACGTGCAGCGCGGTCAGACCTGCGTTGTGATCGGCGTCGGCGGGATCGGCTCGTTCATCCTCGGCGCAGCCGCGGCAAAAGGGATCTCGCCTTTGATCGCGGTCGACATCGACGACCAGCGGCTGCGCACAGCTCAGCTCCTCGGCGCGGGAACCGTGATCGACGCGAGGAACGAGGACGTCTCTGGTGCGGTCCTCGACGTGACCGACGGCGACGGCGCGCACGTCGTCGTCGAGGCCTCGGGCGCTCCCGGCGCACCCGAGACCGCGATCAAGGCGACCAGACGCGGAGGGCGCGTTCTGATCGTCGGCCTCCAGCCGACGCCGACCGAGATCGACCTCTTCGCCCTGACGACACGCGAAGTCGAGATCAGGACGGCAGTCGCGCACGTGTGCGACGTCGACCTCCCCGAGTCACTGGAGATCATCGCGCGCGACAACCTCGCCGAGATCGTGCTCGACCGCGTGATCCCGCTCGACGACCTCGTCGAGCACGGCATAAGACCGCTGGTCGAGCGTACGGCCCGGGGCAAGATCATCGTCGACACCCAGGCCGCGTGAGGAGTCCAGGCCATCGGACGGCGGGCGAAGGGGCCGCACGTTCGAGGCAGGGAGCGCTCCGGCGGGTGCCTCGCCGGAGCGCTCTCTCGTTCGTTACCGGCTGACGCCCTTCTCGGCGAGCGCGGCGTTCAGGAGCCGGACCGTGTCGGTGCCGACGACGCCGTCCGGCGTGAGATTGTTCGACTCCTGGAAGTCGACCACCGCCGCCTCGGTGGTCGCGCCGAAGACCCCGTCCGGCTCGCCCGCCGCGAAGCCGAGCGCCGCCAGGCCCTTCTGAAGTTGCACGACCGCGCTTCCGCGGTCTCCTCGATTCAGAGCCTCACCGTCCGCGAGCGTGACGCGCAGGGACGCCGGCTGCGTCGTCGTCGGCGCCGTCGTCGTGGTCGCGGAGCGCTCCTGGGTCGTTGTCCTCAGCGGCGTCGTCGCGCTCTGAAGCGTGGTCGCCGGTGCCGGCGTCGGCTCGGCGGCGTTCTCTCCGCCGCCGCTGAAGACCACGAGTGGGACGACGAGGGCGACGATGAACAGCACGCCCAGCACCGCGAGCGCCGCGATCCGGCGACGTCGGATCTCTGCCGATCGCTCCGTGGGCGGAGAAGGCCGGGCGGCTGCCGCCTCGCCGGAGGCGGCACTCGAGCTGCGTCGTACCGCGCCTGGGTCGTCGGCTCGGGCTGTGGACCGGCCGGTTTCCTCGAACCAGTCGACGTCGTCGAGGTGCCAATCGTCGTCCGGCGTCTCGTCGCCACGCGGCGCAGTTCCACCCGGCGGCGATTCGCCACGAGACACTGCGCGTCTGTCCCAGGTCGGCTCGGACACGCAACCATTGTCACAGCGACCTCAGCCGGTGTGCCAGCGCTGTTTGCTCCCAGTCGCCGTCCAGGCGAGGCCGTCGTGCCTTTCCGGAGCGGCGCACCCTACACTTGCGTCTCCGTGGAGAGACGCGCGAACACCTGGACCAGGCCGACGACAGCGGACTCGGCGAGCCGGTGAGGGACGAGCAGAGATCGTCGAGCGTGCTCTCGTGGCGAGCCCCGACCGCCTCGACGTGGGACTCGGCATTCAGCACAGACCGCGGGCGATGACGCACTCGACGGCGACCGTCACGAAAAAGGGGGAACAGTTCCGGAGGATCCGGGTGCCTGCGTCCTACGTCGTTGACGAAGTCCGGGACTTCGATCTCCAGCTGGCCGTGGTCGACTGCGAGGGCGAGGAATGCTTCTTCCCGTGGAAGGACGTGCTCGATGCCGCCCCTTCGCTCGAAGCGCTGCTCATGGAGGTCCACGCCTCGGAACCTCCGCATGCAGCCGCGCTGAAGGTCGGCCTGGAGGAGCTCGAGCGACGATTCACCGTCGTCCAGGCTCCCGCCGACGAGGACGGGCCGACGTCCACCTCGCCCAGTCGAAGCCTGGGCCTGTGGAAGCGCAGCTGACCACCTGAGTCCGAGCCGCCCTGGAACACGGGGGCCCCGGTGCCGCCACCCAGGGTCAGTGGGTCAAGCGGCACCGGGCCACTCGGCAGCTTCTTAGCCCTTCAAGATGGTCGAGACCTGGCCCTGCGCCGTGTTCAGGGCGTCCTGCAC
Organism: Actinomycetota bacterium; assembly: GCA_046732255.1. Classification (GTDB taxonomy): domain Bacteria; phylum Actinomycetota; class Thermoleophilia; order Gaiellales; family Gaiellaceae; genus DATBLE01. The sequence goes on along the minus strand of JBKPMR010000097.1, from coordinate 12,970 downwards.
CGACTTCGAGCCGGACAACGCAGCCTGAATGGCGGTCCACACCACCTGGGAGATCTTCGGGTACTTCACGCCCAGGCCGAGGGTGCGTGGATGGGCGAACAGCGTCTGATTGACGTAGACCTTCCACTTGGGGCCGGCCTGCTTCACGTAGGTCTTCGCAACGGCGATCTTGCCCGGCAGATAGCCGAACAGCTTCGCGAGCTTCAGCTGCATCGCAGGCGTCTGCATGCCCTTGATGTACTCGAAGGCCATCTGCTGCGCCTCGCTGCTCCCGCTCTTGCTGATCATCCAGTCCTCGCCGCCCAGCGGCACGATCACGTGCTGGCCGGGCACCCGGACCGGGACCGGGACGATCCCGAACTGCTTGCCGTAGAACATCTTGTTCTGCTCGAGCGTCGGGAAGTTCCAGGGGCCGTTGACCATCATCGCGGCCTTGCCCTCGATGAACTGCGTCGACGCGGCGGGAGTCTGGCTCCAGTTGAGGCAGTCCTTGGACGCCGAGCCGTCGTCGATGAGCTGCTTCCAGAGGGTCAGCGCCTGGACTCCCGGTGCCGAGGCGACATTCGAGAACGTGAACTTGCCGCCGTTGCTCCAGAAGTACGGCTCCCACTGCCAGGTGGTGTCCTCTGCAGCCTCACAGGTCAAGGCGATCCCTTTGTGGTCCGATGTCGTCAGAGCCTTGGCGGCCGTCCGCAGCTGAGCCCACGTCTTGGGCGGGCTGACGTTCGCCGCCTTCAGCATCGCGATGTTGTACATCAGCGCGATCGAGTTGGCTCCCGCCACCGGCAGGCTGTAGTACTTGCCCTTGTCGAAGCCTTCCTTGATCACAGCCGGGAAATACCCCTTCGTGCTGAAGCCCTTCAAGTCGCTCAGGGGTATCACTTGCCCGGTCTGGATCATCGTGGAAACGAACGGGTTGTCGACGGCCAACAGGTTGGGCAGGTTGTGGCCCGCGGCTTGCGTCAGGAGTTTCGTGTTCAGATTGGCAAAGGGTACGTACTGCCTCTTGATCTTCACACCGGGATGCTTGGCCTCGAACTGCTTGCTGTACAGGTTAAGAGCGGCGATCTGGCCCGGCGTGTTGAAGTAGTCCTCCTCCGTGAGCGTGATGTTGGTCGCGGCCGAACTGGTCGCGCGCGACAACGACAACGCGACCACGGCACACGTCGCGACCGCGAGGGCTGCGAGCCCCCAGTGCCATCTTCTTGTCACCAGATTCACAGCGATTTTCTCCTTTGAAGTTGATGGCGGAGATGACGTGAAACGAAGCTAATGTGCGACGCTAAGAGACCCGGAGTTCCCCTCTCCTAATTCGTCGACCACCCCCTCGGTGCTGCACGTGGTGAGTGTCGGCTCATCATTAACCCTTCACCGAACCCGCGGTGAGTCCGCTCGCGATATAACGCTGGGCCACCACCAGCATCACTCCTGCCGGCACCAGCGCAATGACTGCCGAGGCCATCACCGCGCCCCAGTCGGTCGAGTAATTTCCGAGATAGTTGTAGATCCCCAGGGTGATCGGCTGTATGCCGCTCCCGTTGAGCATCGTCAAGGCGAAGATGAAGTCCCCCCAACCGGCCAGGAATGCGAAGACGGCGACGGTGATGACGGCCGAGCGGGCGAGTGGGATCACGACCAGGCGGAACGTCCGCCACTCGGATGCGCCGTCGACTCTGGCTGCATCCATGAGCTCGTTGGGCAGGCTGAAGAAGAACGCCCGTAAAACGAGGATTGCAAAGGGAATTGCGTACGTACCGTCGGCGAGAATGAGCCCTGGGTACGTGTTCAGCAGGTGGATCCAGCGGAAGACGATATAGAGGGAGGTCGCCAGGACGATGGAGGGGACGATCTGAGCGATGAGCAGGACGCTGACGATGCCGACTGTGACGCGCAGGCGGTACTTCGAAAGCGCATAGGCCGCCGGCACGGCGACGACCAGGGCCAACAGCGCCGTCCCCAGGCCGACGAAGAGGCTGGTCAGCACGTTGCCCGTCTGCGACCCGGACACCGTTTCCTGGGTGTTTGCCGACCCGCCCTGGAGAACGGTGCGGTAGTTGTCCAGTGTCGCCTCGTGCGGCAGCCAGTAGAACGTGCCGCTGAACAAGGTCTGGGTCGACTCGAACGAGCCGACGATGATCGCGTAGACCGGGAAGAGCACGACGACCAGAGCAGCGGCCGCCGCGAGCGTGCAGAGCCATCGGAGAGCTCTCGACCGATGCAGGGTCATTTGCCGACCCCCCAGCTGCTCCTCAACGAGCCTCGGCTGAGCCATAGGTACAACGGCGCGCAGATCAGCGCGAGTGCGAGCAGCACATTGTTGAGTGCCGCCCCCTGGCCGACGACGTATTGCTGGAACGAAAGGTTGTAGGACCACGTCGTGATCAGCTGGGTGGAATTGGCCGGGCCTCCTCCGGTCAGACCGATCACGAGGTCGAACACCTTCACGGTGAAGACGAATCCGAGGAGCAACGTGACCTCGATCACCGGCAGGATGATCGGCACGATCACGAGGCGAAGCCTCTGCCAGGGGCCGGCACCATCGATGATCGCCGCTTCCTTGACCTCCACCGGCACGTCCTGGAGCGCGCTGTAGAGCAGCAGCGTGAAGAAGGGAATCCCGAGCCAGATGTTGGCGACGAGGATCGTCCAGAAGGCCAGATGCGGGTCGTTCAGCCACTGGATCCGGTGGTCGACCAGGTGGAGGTTCATGAGCAGTTGGTTCACGGCTCCACCCTCTGCCTGGAACATGAATCTGAAGAGGACACCGGTCACGATCAGGGGCAGCAGCCAGGGAACGATGATGAGCGAGCGCGCGAACGTCCTCCCCGGGAATCGAAGGCTGAAGAGCAACGCGAGCGCAAAGCCGATGATGAACTGGAAGGCGAGCGACAAGACGGTGAATTCCAGCGTGCGGCCGATTGCCGCTCGGCTTGTGGCGTCGTCATGAAGGACGAGGCGGTAGTTGTCGAGCCCGGCGTACGGCGCGGTGAAATTGCCGATCGTCGCGAGCGAGGTTCGCTGGAAGCTCAACATCACGTTGTAGACGATGGGCAGAGCGAATGCGAAGAGCAGATACGCGATCGCAGGAGCCAGGAAGAGCCACCCCGCGAGCTGCTGCTTCCTCCGCGCAGACACCCGCGAGCCGATGCCCGCGGCCCGACGAGCCGCACCCGCGCCGGTCGTCGCTGCAGCGCCCGCCTGGCTCTTCATGTTCGGCTGGGCGCCAGGTCGCTCAGGGCGCCCCCCTCCCGCAGGTAGATCGGAATGCGCTCCAACGGCGCATCTGCTGTGACCCAACCGCTCTCCTGGACAGGCTCTCCCGTCCAGGCGTCCAGCCACGACGCCCCCACCGGGAGGTACAGATCGCGCTCCCGCGCTCCTTCTGCCGTCACCGGGGCGACCAGCACGTCCGGCCCGAACATGTACTGGTCGCTCGCCTCCCACGCCGGTTTCTCGCCCGGGAACTCCATGAAGAGCGCGCGCATGGGCGGGAGTCCCGTGGCGCTGGCCGTGGCCATCTGGTCCATGACGTACGGACGTATCCGCTCGCGCAACAACAGCTGTTCGCGGATCACCCCGTATGCCTCCTCGCCGAACGACCACACTTCGTTGGGGGCCCCTGTCTGGCCCGAACCAACGAGGGGGCCCGGCTCGCGGACGCCGTGGAGCCTGAAGAGCGGGCAAAACGCGCCGAACTGGAACCAGCGCACGACGAGTTCCCGGAAGTACGCCGTGGTCGGATCGCCGTTCCTGAACCCGCCGATGTCGGTCGTCCACCAAGGGATCCCGGAGATGCCCATGTTGAGGCCGGCGGGGATTTGTGCGGTTAGGGCTTCGAATGTGGACTCGATGTCGCCGGACCACACGGCGGCCCCGTAGCGCTGGCTGCCCGCCCAGGCGGACCGGCAAAGCAGCAGCACGTCGTCTTCGCCGCTCGCCCGCAGCCCTTCGTAGAAACCCCGGGCGTGCTCGCGGGGGTAGATGCCCTGCACCTCCGAGCCTTGGCCCGCGAAGTACTGGGCGCCCTCAGCGTTGTCGGCGAGGATCTCCGGTTCGCAGGCGTCGAGCCAGAACGCCCGAATGCCGTAGCGGCCATAGCCCTCGGCGACCTTCTCCCAGACGTAGCGGCGCGCCTCCGGGTTGGTCGAGTCGTAGAAGCGCATGAAGGCCTGGCCGTCGGTGCCTTTGTCCCAGAACGCGAGGTGAAGCGGCAGGCCCGCCATGTTGCGCACCAGGAGGCCGCGCCCGTCCATCTCCGCGTAGTTGTCGCTCGCGGGGTTGACCGTCGGCCAGATCGAGACCAGGAGCTCGGCTCCGAGCTCTCGCAGCTCGTCCACCATCGCCTGGGGGTCCGGCCACTCTGCCGGATCGAACCTCCACTCGCCCTGGCGCGTCCAGTGGAAGTAGTCGCAGACGATCGCCGAGAGCGGCAGGCCGCGGCGCTTGTACTCGCGGGCGACCTCGAGCAGCTCGTCCTGGTCCCGGTAGCGCAACTTGGACTGCCAGAACCCGGAGGCCCACGCCGGCAGCATGGGGGGCAACCCCGTTGCCCTCGCATAACGGCTGACGATGTCGGCCGGTGTGGGGCCCGTCGTCACCCAGTAGTCGATCTGCCGGGCTGCGTCTGCGGCCCACCTCGTGCGGTTGGCGCCCAGCTCGACGCGGCCGACCCCCGGCATGTTCCACAGGAACCCGTAGCCTCGGTTGGAAAGCGCGAACGGCACCGAGACCTCGGTATTGCGCTGGACGAGGTCGATGACGGCCCCCTTCTGGTCGAGCAGGCCGTGCTGGTGCTGGCCGAGCCCGTAGATGCGCTCCGCCGGGTAGGCGTTGAACGTGACTTCGCAACCGTAGAGGTCGCCGCCGCTCCGGCGGTAACGCCGCTGGGGAGGCGACGTGAAGTGGGGAACGCTCTCGGCGAACAGCTCCTCGCCGTCCGCCCGGAGGAAGCGCACCAGGGGCGGGAAGGGAACGAACCGCTCCTCAGGGTTCACCGACGCTTCGACGACGAGGTCGCCGTTGCGGACCCGAGCTCGATCACCCGTGATCTCGATGTGGGCAGCGGTCGCCCCGGCCTCGCTCAAGGCGCTCCCGGGCGTCTCCGTGATGGAGGCTCCGAGCGTCGAGCGCACGCGTGCGCCGCTTTCCCCCCACGCGTCGACCTGGAGGACCTCGCCGCCTTCGAGCACGGTGAAGCCGGTCTTGCTCTCTATGAAAGTTGCCAATTCTCCTTCCTTGCTTCCGCGGCCCCCGCCGGCTGCGCGACCCCCGGAGGACCGGCTGCTCCGATCGCGTCGCCGGTCTCGGCGTCGAAGAAGTGGAGCCGGTCGACGCTGACGGCGAGCGCGACCCGGTCCCCAGCCGCGACGGATACGCGCGGGTCGACCCGCGCAACCCCCTCCGCCGCGGTCGCACCCGCGATACCGCCGGACGCTTCCGCCACCTCGTCCGGCGTCCACGCGCCGCCTCTGTTCCGGACCCTCCGCGCGTCCGTCGAGAAATGGACGAGCGATTCGTTGCCGAGGGCCTCGACGAGCTCGACGCGTGCGGCGAGAGTCGCCTCCCGGTTCGCGTCGCCGCCTTCGGCCACGGTCAGGTGCTCGGGACGGATACCGACCACGAGCTTGCGGCCCTCGCCGGCGACGAGGCCGGGGCGACGAGGTCCGAGATCGGCGGGAAGGGCCAGCCGCTGCGATCCGAGCGAGAGCACCAGCCCGTCCGCAGGCCCCGAGATCGTGCCCTCGTACAGGTTCATCGGCGGCGAGCCGATGAACGAGGCGACGAAAAGGTTCGCCGGGCGCTCGTAGAGCTCCTGGGGCGCGGCCAGCTGCTGGAGCATGCCGCTGTTGAGGACCGCGACCCGGTCGCCCATCGTCATCGCCTCGACCTGGTCGTGCGTGACGTAGAGGGTCGCGACTCCGAGACGCCGCTGCACCCGCAGAACCTCGCTTCGCATCTGCACACGCAGGTTCGCGTCGAGGTTCGAGAGCGGCTCGTCCATGAGGAACACGGCGGGCTCGCGGACGAGCGCCCTGCCCATGGCGACGCGCTGGCGCTGGCCGCCCGAGAGCTGCCGTGGCTTGCGCAGGACTTCGTCCGTGAGCCCGAGCACGTCGGCCGCCTCGCGTGCCTTCCGCTCGCGCTCCTGCTTCGGAACGCCGCGCACCCGGAGGGAGAAGGCGATGTTCTGGAGCACGTTCAGGTGCGGGTAGAGGGCGTAGTTCTGGAAGACCATCGCCACGTCCCGGTCGCGGGCGGAGAGGTCGTTGACGACCTTGTCGTCGAGGCGGATCGTCCCCGACGAGACCTCTTCCAAGCCGGCGACCATCCGCAGCACGGTCGTCTTGCCACAGCCCGACGGGCCGACGAGAACGACGAACTCACCCTCGTCGACGACGAGGTCGAGTGCTTGGACTGCCTCCACGCCGTGCGGAAAGACCTTCGTGATTTGCTCGAGCGAAAGCGTCGCCACAGAGGCTCCTTGCCGCTAAGCGGAGCTGGGAAGCCAAACGCGCATCCCGCCGTCTCCCCGGTTCGCCCACGCGAAGTACGGAACCGCGAGCAGCCGCGCCCGCGCGGCCGAGCCGCCCCGCGGGAGCTCGCGAACGTCGACGTACTCGATCTGCCTCCACCCGTCGTGGTCGCGCACGATCCCTTCCACGGACACGCCCGGCACGCCCCCGAGCGGCGCCAGCGGACCGCTGTCGGCAGGCGCCGGGTCGGTCTGGAGCGCGACGTCGGCGAGGTCGGCGCCGGCCGGAAGATCGCCCGCCTCGAAGCAGTAGACGACCGGCCCGCGCTCGAGGGCCAGACAGCCGCGGACCGCGTCGATCCGCGGATTCGGCGCCGTCAGCCGGGGCGAGACGTCGAGCTCCAGGAGGACGCGGTCGCCCGGGCGCCAGCGCCGCGTCAGCTCCGCGTACCCCGGCGCGACCGACCGGCCGTCGACGACCGCGCCGCGCGCCCACGCCGGCACCCGGAGCGAGAGCGTCCACTCCGCGTCGCCGCCCGCGACCACCTCGACCGTCACCGACCCGGACCACGGGTAGTCCGTCTCGACCGCCAGCTCGACGGGGCCTGCGTCCGGCACGACGGTGCGGATCGTCGAGGTCGCGTATTGATGGAGCTGGACGCCGCCGCCGCCGGTCGTCGCGAGGTAGTGGTGGAGAGAGGCGAGCAGCCGCATGATGTTCGGCGGGCAGCAGGCGACGGGGTTCCAGCGGTGGCGGCGCTCGCCGTTCCGCGACTGCAGCGGGTTCGAGTAGAAGAACGACCCGCCGTCGAGGGAGAGGCCCGAGAGGAAGCCGTTGTAGAGCGTCCGCTCGAGCAGGTCGGCGAAGCGGCTCTCGCCGGTCACGAGCAGCAGCCGCCAGTTCCACATGATGCTGGCGATCGCCGCGCAGGTCTCGCAGTAGGCGCGGTCGGGAGGCAGCTCGTAGGGATCGCCGATCGCCTCGTCGTAGTGGCGCGAGCCGACCCCGCCGGTCAGGTAGATCTTCGTCGAGGCCAGGTCGTCCCACTGCCGCAGCATCGAGGCGAGCAGCGCGTCGTCGCCGGTCTCGGCGTAGAGGTCGGTGACGCCAGCCGCCAGGTAGAGGGCGCGGACGGCGTGGCCGACGATCGAGCCCGCGTCGCGGACGGGCTCGGCGTCCTGGTAGTAGGGGAGCTCGAAGCGGCCGCCCGCGAACATCCCGAACCCGCGACGGGACGTGAGGGTGTCCGCGAGCGCCAGGTAGCGACGCTCACCCGTCTGCCGGTACAGCTCGACGAGGGCGACCTCGACCTCGGGATGGCCGTCTGTCTCCGCTCGCCTGCCGTCGCCGAAGACCTCGTCGATCAGGTCGGCGAAGCGACGGGCGACCGTGAGGAGGGACACGTCGCCCGTCGCCCGCACGAACGCAACTCCTGCCTGCAGCAAGTGGCCGGCGCAGTAGAGCTCGTGACCCATCTCCAGGTCGGTAAACCGCCACGACGGATCGACGACCTGTCCGTAGCTGTTCAGGTACCCGTCCGGCTCCTGCGCGGCGGCGACGAGCTCGATCGTCTGCCGAGCGAGGGCCTCGAGCTCGGGAGACGGCTCGCGGCCGAGCTCCCAGGCGATCGCCTCGAGCCACTTGTAGACGTCGGAGTCGCTGAAGACCATGCCTTGCCGGCTGCCGGTGGCACGGCCGGCGGCCAGACGCAGATTCTCGAGCGTGCCCGCGCGCTCGAGCTCTTCCGCGCCCCGGAAGAGCGTCACGTCGCGGTTCACGCGCTGCCGGTCGCCGAGGAGCCCACCGAGGATCTGCACCCCGGCCGGGTCGAGTGGGCGGAGCCGGACCCGGGCCGACGCTGTCGGCGCCACACACGAGGCACTCCCCTGGGCCGAGTCCACTCCTCTGCCTCACTCCTCCACGTACGTTGGCTCCGGATTCGCGAAGCGCTTCGCGAAGCGCTTCGCGAAGCGCTTCGATGCTACTGTTCGGTCCTTGTAAGGTCAAGCCACGACGATCACTTCCCCCAGGGTGTCCGACGCTCCCACGCCGATCCGCTCGAAGCCGAAGCCGCCGACGATGGCGCAGATCGCCGCGCAGGCGGGCGTCGCGCTGAGCACGGTCTCGTACGTGCTCAGCGGCAAGCGAACCGTCTCGCCCGAGATCCGCGAGCGCGTCCTCGCCGCCGTCGCCGAGCTCGACTACCGCCCGCACCGTCCGGCCCGCGCCCTGGCGAGCGGCGCCTCCCACACGATCGCGCTCTTCCTGCCATCCCCGCACTGGCAGCTCATTCCCATCCAGCAGACGTTCGTCGCCGGCGTCACGCAGGAGACGAGCGCGAGCGACTTCGGGTTGCTCCTCTCGACCTCGACGTCAGAGCCGGAGACGATCGCCGGCGTGGTCGAGATGGGACGGGCGGACGGCGTCATCCTGATGGAGACGCTCGCCCACGACCCGCGGATCGAGCTGCTCCGGGAGAAGGGCTACCCGTTCACGCTGATCGGGCGGACGGCAGACACGACCGGCATCAGCTTCGTCGACCTCGACTACGGCGCCGCGGTCGAAAAGGGCCTGGCGCATCTCGCCGGCCTCGGCCATCGCTGCGTCGCCCTGTTCAACTTCCCGCCGGACCAGCTCGAGTCCGGCTTCACCTCGGCGCTGATCGCCCGCGACACCTTCGCCGAGACGACCGCGAGGCTCGGTGTCCGCGGCCTCGACCTGCCCTGCCCGCACCCGGCCCAGGAGGCGTTCGCCGTCGCCGCCGACCTGCTGCGCACCGAGCCGGAGTGCACAGCGGCAATCACGACTGGGTGGCAGTTCACCGGCCTGCTCCGCGCGCTGCGTGCCGCCGGACTGCGTGTTCCCGACGACTTCTCGGTCATCTCGGTGGTCGAGGCTCAGTTCGCGGAGATGCTCACCCCGGCGCTGACCGGCATCGAGTGGCCGGCGTTCGAGGCCGGCCGCCTCGCCGCCGAGATGCTGATCGAGCGGCTGCGGGACCGGCGTGCGCCGAACCGACAGCTGCTGGTCGGAGGCGATCTCGTCGTCCGCGAGTCGACCGGGCCTGCCACGGGCACGATCGCTCCGATCGGAGCAGCCGAGGCACGCGCGGGCTGATGCGCTACCGGACGCTGGGGAGGACGGGCATCGAGGTCTCCGAGCTCGGCTTTGGTGCCTGGGGGATCGGCGGGACGGGGTGGATCGGAGCCGACGACGACGAATCCCTGCGGGCTCTCCGGTTCGCGATCGAACACGGCGTCAACTTCCTCGACACCGCCCACGCGTACGGCGACGGCCACAGCGAGCAGCTGGTCGGCGTCGCCGTGCGCGAGTCGGCCGAGCCGGTCTACGTCGCCAGCAAGGTCCCGCCGAAGAACATGGAGTGGCCGGCCAGGCCCGGCCTGCGCCCGGAGGAGGTCTTCCCGGCCGACTGGATCGTCGCCTCTACCGAGGCAAGCCTGCAGAACCTCGGTCTCGAGGCAATCGACGTCCAGCAGCTCCACGTCTGGTCCGACGAGTGGGTGGGCCAGGGCGACTGGCTCGACGCGATCGAGCGACTGAAGCGCGAGGGGAAGATCCGCTTCTTCGGCGTCTCGATCAACGACCACCAGCCCGAGAACGCGATCCGCCTCGTCGAGTCGGGGCTCGTCGACACCGTTCAGGTGATCTACAACGTCTTCGACCAGAGCCCCGAGGACGAGCTGTTCCCCGCCGTCGAGACCGCGCACGTCGGCGTGATCGTGCGAGTGCCGTTCGACGAGGGCGCGCTGACCGGCTCCGTCCGGCCCGACACGACGTTCCCGGACGGCGACTTCCGGAACCACTACTTCGGCGGCGAGCGCAAGCGCGAGGTCTGGGAACGGGTGCAGGCGATCGCCCGAGACCTCGACGTCGAGGTCGAGCGGGTGCCGGAGGTCGCGCTCCGGTTCTGCCTCAGCCATCCCGCCACAAGCGTCGTCATCCCCGGCATGCGCTCGACCCGCAACGTCGAGCGAAACGTGCAGGCAGCCGCAGCGGGGCCGCTCGATGCGAGTCAACTGGCGGCGCTCCGCCGGCATCGCTGGGTCGTCGACCTCTACCGGTAGTCCTGATACGGAGCGGCGCAGGAGTCGAACCTACCCAGCCTGGGGTTACCAGACCTGACCGGTTTTGAAGACCGGCTGGACCACCGGGTCCCGCCGCTCCGCGTTCAGGCTATCGGCTCCGCGAAGCCTCTTTAGTCGGCGTTGGTGAGCCATTGGTCGAGGAGGCCGGCGGCTTCGAGTTCGTTGCCGGGGAGGAGGTGACCGTAGCGGTCGAGGGTGACGGTGATCGTAGAGTGGCCCATGTAGGTGCAGAGGGCTTTGGTGTTGATGCCGGCGGCGATCATGAATGCCGCGTAGGTGTGGCGGCAGTCGTGCAGCCCGACCGGATCGAGACCTGCGGCAGCCCAGGCTTTCTCCGCTCTTGTGGCGAGCCCCGCGGAGTCGAACGGGCGGCCGCTTCTGCTGGTGAAGGCGAAGCCCTGCCCGCCCCGGCCCTGGTGCAAGCGATGGGTCAGCAGGTGGAGTCGGAGCGCGTCAGCGATCGGGACCTTGCGGTTGCCGGCTCTGCTTTTCGGTTCGATCAAGCCCGCCCGCATATCCCAGGAGCGCTGGACGTGGATCACCCCCGCGTCGAGGTCGATGTGCGACCAGTCGAGCGCCTGCAACTCGCCGCGGCGAAGACCGGCGTACAGGGCAGTCGCCCACGCCGCCCGATCGCGAAGCGGGACCGCGGCGATCAGCGCCGCCGCCTCGGACCGGCGGGGGACCCGCTCCCTGCGCGGACGCACCGCCGGTAGCGACAACTTCAGGGTCGGGTTCAGATCAACCTCACCCCGATCAATTGCACGGCGGTAGATCGCCCGGAACGGCAAGACCGCGTTCCGCACAGCGCTCGGCGAACACCCCTCACCTACCAGCCGATCGACAAAGTCCTGCACCATGTTCCGGGTCACGCTCGATAGCCGCATCTGTCCGAACGCGGGCACCACCCGCCTGCGCAACTCCCGCTCATAACTGCGAAGCGCAGACGGCTTATACGGCGTCCCCTACCGCGTCCGAACCACCCCCGCCCCCGCCGCCGCCAACCACTCCGCAGCAACCTCACCCACCGTCACCATGCTCGGCGCCCGCAGTGTTTGCTTGTGGATCGCCGCCTGGCTCTCTTGCCCCCAGGCCCGCGCCTCCGCCAACGACCGAAACGTCCTCCGAATCGGCCTCCGATCACGCCGAGACCACACCTGCGCCTGATACGACGGCGAACACGAACACCGACCCCCACCCCAACTCGGACACCGCCGCTGATGACGAACAAGCTATCCCCTCATGCACCCGCCGCCGGCGAACCCTCCGATCCCGAGGCTGCTCCAACACCGTCAGACACAGTTAGCTCTCACCGCCCCAACCATCAACTCGATCCCATTCAGCCTTGGCAATAGGCTGTCGGTGGGATTAAAAGTCAGGCTCGAGAGCCTGCAGGCAGATGCTGGATGCGGAAACTGCCTGCGTATCCGCAACTTCCAGACTGCAACAAGATGCACTGAAATGCACTGTTCGGTGGCCAGCCCGTACTCCGTTCGTGCTCCTGGCGCGCTGCGTGGGATGGTCAGATGCCGTACTCGATCGCGCTAGGAGACTCGTCGGGTCGCGGGCGTGAAAGGGCGTCTGACCCGCATTTCCACCCCGTCGAGGTACGGTCGCGATCGAAGCCAGGCTGAGGACTCGAGAGCACTTCACTCGTAATGAAGTGGTCCCCGGTTCGAGTCCGGGCGTAGGCTCTGTCAACCAAGCCATTTGTGCCACTGCGGCATCGCTCTGAATGAGTTGCGGCAAGTGAATGCGGCAAGTTGAGCTCTGAGTGTCGGCGCCGAGCGCCTGGCACGAAGAAGAAGAAGAAGAAGAAGAGGCTGCAATCGGCAAGCCGTACCTCCTTACCATGGTCGGCGCGGGGGATGGTTGAGCCAAATCTGCGTGCCCGGTGTTGCGTTGCGAAGGCCGGCTCCAGGAATTGGCTGCTCCCGTGCCTCTGTTCGGGCTGGTGAAGCGCCTTTTTGCGAAGGCGCAGATGTGCACCTGGTGTGAACCCGGGCCGCCGCGACTAAGGGCAGTGCTACTCGACCCGAAGCGCCCTTGTGACACTCGGAGCAAGTGCGTAAGCTCGAGGGCGTGCCGGAGTCGATCGCCGTCGCGCAAGCCGTGTCCGCGCGGGCGGCGGATGCACCGGTTACAAGTCCCGCATTCAAGGACCTCGCATCGGCGCGGTTCAGTTCGCAGAGCACGGTCCGCGACGGCGCCCCAGACACTGAGCGGGTGCATCTCTACTACGGCGTCCTCCGAGAACGATTCGAGGACAAGGAAGGGGAGATCGAGCGCGAGTACTGGGCGGACTACGCGTCGATGGCGGTCGTCGTGACCGCACGACCGCGCGCCCGCATCTTCAGGATGCTCGGGCTATCACCACGCCGCGCCCTACAC
>JBKPMR010000096.1:0-25826 GCA_046732255.1 Actinomycetota bacterium | reverse complement strand
GCCAGCAGCTTTCGCTGGCCCGGGACATCGAGGTCGGGCGGATCGTCTCGCGGGCCTCCGCGAGGAAGACCGCCGGTGCGAACAGCCGGACCGGGGCCGCCGTCGGTGGTCTGATCGGCCTGATCGTCGGGATCCTCGCAGCGCTGCTGTGGGATCCGATCGCCCGGCGCCGCACGCCGAGCTGATGCTCGAGGGCAAGAGCATCGGCGTCGTCGTGCCGGCCCACAACGAGGAGCTCCTGCTGGAAGAGACGCTCGTGGGTGTGCCTGCATTCGTCGACCGCATCTACGTCGTCGACGACGCGTCGGTGGATGCGACCGTCGAGCGCGCGCGCGCGGCCGCGGCCAAGGATTCCCGGATCGAGGTGATCGCGCACGAGCGCAACGGCGGCGTCGGCACCGCGATCGTCACCGGCTACAAGCGCGCGGTCGAGGACCACGTCGGCGTCACGTGCGTGATGGCGGCCGACAACCAGATGGACCCGGCCGATCTCGAGGCGATCGCCGGCCCGGTCGTCCGCGGCGAGGTCGAGTACGCAAAGGCGAACCGGCTCTTCACCGGCCAGGCGTGGGAGCTGATCCCGCACTACCGCTACCTCGGGAACGCGGTGCTGTCGCTGCTGACGAAGATCGCGTCCGGCTACTGGCACGTGGCCGACTCGCAGTCGGGCTACACGGCGGTCGCGCACCAGACGCTCGCGGAGCTCGACCTCGACCGCCTCTACCCGCGGTACGGCTTCCCGAACGACATCCTCGTGCACCTGAACGTCCTCAACGCCCGCGTCCGCGACGTGCCCTCGCGGCCGGTCTACGGCGTCGGCGAGCGCTCGGGGATCAAGCTGCGCAAGGTCGTCCCGAGGATCTCCTGGCTCCTCCTGAAGGCCTTCTTCTGGCGGATGAAGGAGAAGTACGTGATCCGCGACTTCCACCCGCTCGTGTTCTTCTACCTGGGCGGGCTGGCGATGGGCCTGGCGGGCCTCGCGCTCGGGGTCGCGCTGATCATCCTGCGGATCCTCGGCCACTCGATCACGGCGGCGACGGGCGTGCTCGTCGCCCTGCTCCTGATCTTCGGCTCCCAGTTCACCCTGTTCGCCATGTGGTTCGACATGGAGTCGAACAAGGACCTGAAGTAGGGCGGCTACTGAAGGCTGGTTGAAGAGCCGGCGCTCGGTGGGATCTGCTTGCGGGACCCGGCCTACGCGCCGCCTTCGACCCTCTCCGACGCCGTCACGACCTTGCTGTCAGCGCTGTCCTACCGTACCCAGAGCTGGTCGATCAGCATGCCCATCTGCGGGCTGTATTGGTAGTTGCCGACGCGCTTCGAGAGGAAGTTCACGTCCTTCGTAACCATGAGCGGCACCCACGGTGCAGCGTCTGTGATCTCGCGGTCGACCCGTTGCCAGCGTGCGCGCGACCCGGTCGGGTCGCTCAGCTGCTCTGCCTGCGCCATCCGCATCTGGCGGTCGATGCCCCGGTCGCAGAACGCGCTTGGGTTCAGGTTGAGGGGGTTCCCGGGCAGGAACGCTGCACAGCTGAAGACCTGAGCAAGGAACGCCCCCGGGTCCGGGGAGCCGAGCGCCTGGCCCATGAACCCGATCTGCGCGCGGTTTCGCGAGTCACCGACGGCAAGCCAGTATAGGTCTCCGACGACCGGCTTCACGGACACGCGGTAACCGAGCGAGCGCAGCACCTTCACGGCCACCTGGTTGAAGCCCTTTGCCTGCGACCACGCCCAGACGGTGACCTTCATGCCGCGCGTCCCCGAGCGTGCCACGAGCGCCTTCGCCTTCGCCAGGTCGGGCGCGGTCCACTTGCCGCTCTTCGTCGAGCCGGCCGTGTACGGGCAGTAGGGGCGGTAGCCGGGGAAGTTCGGCGGCAGGAGCTGGCACGTCGGCTCGGCAACGTTCGGCCCGCCCCAGGCGCTCGTCGCCGCGGCGCGGTCGACGGCGAGGTTGATCGCCTTACGGGCGTCGGGCCGGTCGAAGGGCGGGACGCGAGTGTTGAGGAAGAGCGCCTGGAGGTTCCACCTCGGGTCGGAGTGGATCTGGCTCGCGTGCTGGAGCTCGAGCCTCGACAGCTGCGACGGGGTCCACGGCTGGGCCAACCGCACGACATCGGCCTTGCCGTCGACGACATCGCGAATCGCCTCGTCCGCGGTGCCGCCGATGCGGATGTCGATGCGGTCGGGGTACCCGTCCGGCTGTGCGGCCCGCGACCATTCGTGGAAGAACGGATTGCGGACGAACCTGAGCAGTCTCCTCGGCCTGTAGGTCGCGATCATGTAGGGGCCGGTCGCGGGCAGCGGGTGCGTTCCGGCCGCCCGCCGCGGCGTGCCGCCCGGCAGCACGTAGGCGGACGGGAACGCGAGCTTGTAGAGAAAGTTGGGGTCCGGCCGGGTCAGGTGGAAGGTGACGGTGTGGGCACGGTCGTCGGCGACGATCCCGCGCGAGAGGTCGCACCGCTTCGGATGCTTCCGGCATTGCGCGCCGCCGACAATCCCGTCGTAGTCCGTCGCGGGTGATCCGAGCGCGAAGAAGCGTTCGAAGGTGCAGCGGAAGTCCCTCGCCTGCACCTGCCTGCCGTTCGAGTAGCGGATGCCGGGCCGGAGCTGGAAGGTGTATGTGCGGCCGCCGTCCGTCGGCTCCGGCAGTGAAGTCGCGAGGTCGGGCACGGGCTGCGTGCCGGCCAGACCGCTGACCTGGTTGAACGCGGTGAGGCCGTCGCCGGTCATCCGCAGGAGTGGCAAGACGTACGTGTACCCAGTAAGCGCGAAGTCGATGGAGTCGATGGAGGCGACGGCCCCTTTCTTGTTGGGCCGGTCAGTCCGCAGCACCAGCGTCCCGCCGCGGTGGCCGGCGCCCGAGTGAGGGACGGCGACGAGCACGGCGTCGCCCGACATCGCCAGTCCCGACACCCGGCTTCCCACGCTCACTCGCCGCGCTACCTGGTTCCTGCCGGGATCGATCCGCACGACGTCGCCGCCGAACTGGTTGCTCACCCAGATGCCGCGTGGGTCGACGGCCACCGCATCTGGCCCATTGCCGGTGGGAACGAGTGCGGTGACGGAGTTCGTCTCGGGATCGATCCGGGAAACCGTCCCGTCCAGGCTGTTCGCCACCCACGCCGCGCCGTGGCCGAAGGCGATCCCCGTCGGGCCGTTCCCGACGTGGATCGGGGCGAAGACCTGCTTCCCGATCGTCGGATCGATGCGAACCACCTGGCCCGCGGCACGCTGGCTCGCCCACATCGTGCCTGCGCCGAAGGCGAGCTCGGTCGCGCCGACCTGGAGCGGCTTGGTCGGCCTGCCGCTCTCGGGGTCGATCCTCGTGATCGTTCCGTCGCCCGTGTTCGCGACCCAGACCGAGCCGGCCGCGTAGACGATCCCGCGCGGCCCGCCCCCGACGGGGATCTTCTGGACGACCGAGTTCGTGCCCGGGTCGATCCGCGAGACCGTGCCGTCGAGGCTGTTGACCACCCACACCGCGCCGGCGCCGGTCGCAATCCCGCTCGGGCCGTTGCCAACCGGGATCGTGTCGACGACGGCGTTCGTTCCAGAGTCGATCCGCGACACCGTGTGGCGGTCGGCGTTGGTGATCCAGTACGCACCTTCGCCGGCCGCGACGGCCGTGGGCGTTGCGCCGACGGCGGTGGCGGCGACAAGGCGACCCGAGCGCGCGTCGAAGACGCCCAGCGAGTCGCCGGCCGCCGGGACGGCCGCGCGGCCTCCGCTTCCTCCTTGACCGAACGCCACGATCGGAACCACCACAGCGGCGGCGATCACGCCGGTGAACGCAGAGAGAAGGACTGCGCGGCGCTTCCGCGACCGCCGCTCGACGACCTGCTCTCCCCGGAGCGGTAGAGCCTCCGTCTCGACTCGCGGGAGCTCGGACGCACCGGGTTCGACCGTCGGCTCGGCGACCGGCGTCGTTCGAACGGACGTCTCCGGTGCTTCCAGGAGTGCACGGTAGATCGAGTCTGTCTCCGGCGACGGATACGCGCCGAGCTCCTCGGCGAGAAGCTGCCGGCACTGCTCGTACACGCGAAGCGCCTCGGCGCGGTTTCCCGCGACGACGTGTGCCTCCATCAGGCGGCGGTATCCAGCCTCGCTAAACGGCGAGAGCGCGATCAGTTCCTCGGCCCACTTTGCCGCCTCCCGCGCGGCGCGCGAACGCAGGCAAGCATCGGCAAGGACGCTCAACGCGCGCTCGCGGATGTCGGCGAGGTCGCGTCGCTTCTCCTCGACCCACGTTCCGTCTTCACCGGGCAGGAACGGCCGACGCGCCAATGACTCCGCCGACTCGGCCGCCGCGAGTGCCTGGTCGAGCTCCCCTGCGGCGAGCGCCTCCTCCGCGTCCTGTGCGTCGCTCGCGGCTGCGAACAGGTCGACCCACGTTCCCTCTGGCAGGTCGAGCCGGTAGCAGCCGAACGCGGCCGTCAACAGCTCCCGGCCGTCGAGTCCGGCGTCTGCGAGCGCGCCGCGGAGCTTGCTGGCTAGCACTGTCAGCGCCTTGTCTCTGGTCGCCGGCGGCGTCTCGCCCCAGAGCGCCTCGGCGAGCTCGTCCCGCGGCACCGGCCTGCTCCGCTCGGCGACCAGGTAGGCGAACAGGAGTCGTCCCTGCCGGCCTCCGAGCTGCGCCTCGTCGATCACGCGTCCGTTCGCCTCGGCGGCGACCCGACCAGTGAGGAACACCTTCAGCCGCAATGACTTAGCCACGGTCTAGGCGTGATCTTGCCGGATTCTAGGCGCCCATTTCTAGCCTCGGTTGCGAGGAAATCGTGGACAAGACGCTCACCTGCGACTGCGGATTCATCGCCCGGGCCCCCGACGACGTCGGACTCGCCACAGCGGTTCTGCGTCACGCCTGGGAGGCCCACGGGATGCCGCTCTCGCACGACGAAGCGCTCCTGCTCCTGTTCCGCGCCGAGCTGGCAGGAGCAACCGCGATCCCCGCGCGAACACAGACCGCAACAGAAACGGAGGAGCAATGAAGCGACGCCGGCCTACCGGGCGGCCCGCCCGGTCGCAATGACCCAGATCGTTGATCCCCAAGAACGAGAGGAGCGTCCGATGATTCGCAAGTCTCACTTTCTACTGGCACTGGCACTCGCAGCCGCGGCGATCGGAGTCCCGGTGGCGCAGGCCACGGTGACGAGCCCGTACAAGTACCTCGGCCATCCCACCAGCCAGGCCGGCGTCGACCGCGTCTCCGCCGCCGCGGTGACGAGCCCGTACAAGTACCTCGGCCATCCCACCAGCCAGGCCGGCGTCGATCGCGTCGCGACAGCCGCCCCGCTCGAAGCGGCGTCGGCGTCCTCCCCGCAGGTCGCCGGCTCGATCGGTTTCCAGTGGGCCGATGCTGGCATCGGCGCCGGGTTCACCATCGGGATCGTCGTCGTCCTCGCAGGCGCGGGCGCCGGACTACTCATCTCGCGCCGGAACCGGCGTCAGCAGTCTGAGCAGGCGTAGCCGAAGGTCGGGCTGAGAAGTACTGCCCTCCGACCCGAAAGTGGGCGGGCCTCCGGGCCCGCCCACCCACTCTGTGAGGTTCCGGGTGGAGCCGGCCCATCCGCCACAACCGCGCTGCAACCGAACGTGTCGACACGAATCGGCACGAGACGTCACGACCACGGGTTCGAACCGGCCGCGAGCCCATTCAGAACGGACAGGGCGACTCGGAACGACACGCATCGACTCGACGTCCGTCGACATGGAGTCGAACAGGACCTGAACTAGGACGGCTTTCGGGGCGAGGATGGCGTCGCGTTGAACTGCGTGCGGGAACCGCCGCTCTTGCAGCCTCGGCGCAAGTGGAGAACACTGAGTGCGTGCCCCCCAGAGCGCTTCACCCGTTGACGTCGGGCCGATGACGCCTGAGCTTGGAGAGATCGCCCCTGCCCAGGTTGCGGACGAGGCGACGGTCGACACTGCCGGGCGACGCCTTGCGACCGGGATCGAGGGCGTGCAGCTGCGCATGCTCGGTCCGCTGCAGGCCGACCATCGCGGCAGCCTGCTCGAGGTGATCGACCTGCGCGACGACTTCTGGAAGGAGCCGATCGTCTACGCCTACCGGATCACGGTCAGGCCCGAGCGGATCAAGGGCTGGGGTCTCCACAAGCTCCAGAGCGACCGCTACGTCACGTTGTCGGGGCGGCTCCGGGTCGTCCTCTTCGACGGCCGCGTCGATTCGCCCACCCACGGCCTCTTCTCGGAGTTCCAGTTCACCGACGAGACCCCGGGTCTCCTTCTGATCCCGCCCGGCGTCTGGCATGCCGACCAGAACACGGGCGACCGCGACGCGGTCCTCCTGAACTTCCCCACCCGGGCCTACGACCACGAGCATCCGGACAAGTACCGCATCGATCCGTCCAGCGGCGAGATCCCGTTCGACTGGACGCTCAAGAACTACTGAGACCGGCCGAACGCTCCCTCGAGGGAGCCGAATGCCCATCGCGACTGTCGTCCTCCCGACGCACGACCACGGCCCGCTCCTCGCGCTCTCGCTGCGGACGGTGCAGGAGCAGACAGTCGAAGACATCGAGATCTGCGTGGTCGGGGACGGGGTGCCCGACGACACGCGCGAACTGGTCCGGGACCTCGCCGACGCCGACTCGAGGATTCGCTTCTACGACAATCCGAAGGGGCCTCGCCACGGCGAGCTCCACCGGCACGCGGTGCTCGCGGAGGCGCGAAGCGAGATCGTCTGCTACCAGGCCGACGACGATCTCTGGTGTCGAGAGCACGTCGCCGAGCTCTGCGACCTCCTGTCGGCGGCGGACTTCGCGCACACCATCGCGCTCACCGTCACGCCCGACGAATCTGTGGCGCCGTGGCTGGCCGTGCTCGAGTCGGGCGTCTTCCGCGCGCACATGCTCCGCGGAGCGAACTTCCTGCCGCTCAGCGTCGTCGGCCACAGGCTGACGGCGTACCGGTCGTTGCCGTACGGGTGGCGGACGACTCCACCGGGGATCCCGACCGACCTCTACATGTGGCAGCAGTTCCTGGTCCAGCCCGGGATCCGGCTTGCGAGCGGCTCTCGCCCGTCGGTGTTCAACTTCCCGACGCCGGCCCGTCGGACGTGGACGCTCGCCGAGCGCCGGACTGAGCTCGAACGGTGGTACGACTTCATCCACGGCTCCGGCTGGACGGACGAGCTCGAGCCTGATCTCCGCGCGCGCTGCGCCGAGGCGACGAACCGTCTGAGGCGGCGCCTGCGTAGAGTGGAGCCGCTCGCCGAGAGCGCACGCAGGCGGCCGCTGCTCGGCAAGCTCCCCAGACGGTTCGCGACCGAGCTCTGGAAGCACGAGGTCGGGCGTCTCACTTGGCGACCCCGGACTACGAAGGAGCCTGAGCGACCCCTTGGAGCGCGGCGATAGCGGTCTCGGCTGCGAGGCGGGCCCCGGCGACCTCGTCCTCCAGTTGGGCGGTCCTCGAGCGCCGTTCGTCGAGCTGTTCCCGCGCAGCCACGAGTTCCCGTTCGAGGTCGGCGATGCGCGTCCGGGCCGCGTCGAGTTCCGCCCGGGTTGCGTCTCGTTCGGCGATCAGCGCGT
The DNA here is from genome assembly GCA_046732255.1 of Actinomycetota bacterium. GTDB lineage: Bacteria > Actinomycetota > Thermoleophilia > Gaiellales > Gaiellaceae > DATBLE01. Next base: position 18,279 of record JBKPMR010000096.1, on the reverse strand, counting down.
CAATCTGGCCAAGCGCCCGATCGTGCTCGGCCTGGAGCATCTGATCGACCGGCGCGGCGACGATCGTCGCCGACGCGACGCCGCCGTGCTCAGGGAGCCGCACCTCGGACGGGAGCGGCAGCGAGACGACGGGATCGGGGCGCAGAGGCGCCTCGCTCGCCGGCTCGGTCGGTCTGCCGCTGTCAAACCCGGTTGCGAAGCCGTACTCGGTCTTGAGCGGTCCTCCGTGCTGGCTGGCGAGAGCCATCGCGACGCTCGGCTCGTCGACGAAGCCGAGACGGATCAGCACCTTGCCGAGCAGCTCACCGGTGCGGTCCTGTTCGAGCAGCCCCTCGATGAGCTGCTCCTCGGTCAGCAACCCGCGTCCGACGAGCAGCCTCCCGAGCGGAACCCTCCGCGGAGGGCCGGGGCTCTGCTCGCCCGGGAACGAGCTCATTCCAGAACTATCGGCCGAAGACGCCTCCTTCCACCGCCCCAGGCGTCGCCCAGAACGCGTGAATCGCGTCACTCAAAACACGGGAATTGCTTACGACCGAGTGTGCGCCGTCCTGTCCGACTCGCATGATTCAAGTTCTCTGGCACTGGCTGAAAGGAGGCACGAACCCGATGTCCACGCAGGAGTTCACCGACGCACTCAAACGCCCCGGCTGGCTGACGTTCGCCGCCGTCGTGCTGTTCTCCGTCGGCATTCTTCGCGCAATCTCGGCGATCTACTACTTCGCCGACAGCGCCCGCGTCAACGACCTGACGAACGGGGCGTTCAGCAATCACTTCTGGCTCTGGGGGCTCTGGGACGCCGGGATCGCCGTGCTGGCACTCTGGGCGGGCTATTCGCTCCTTCGTGGCGACGCCTTCGGCCGTGTGATCGGCTACCTCTGGGCGATCGTCGTCGTCGTGCAGAGCCTGCTCATCCTCTCGTGGGCTCCGTGGTACGGCTTCGCCGCGCTCGTGCTCGCCATCATGGTCATCTACGCGCTGTCGGCGACGGCCGAGTGGAGGGAGTCGGGCTAGGCACCCGTCAACGGCTCGAGCGTTAGGGGCGATCGGCGTCTTGCGCCGGGCCGAGACGCGCTTCGACGGCGCGCAGTCTGGCGGCGATCTCTCGTAGGAGAACCTGCGTCTCCTCGTGCTGCGCGTCGCGCGCGTCCTTGTCGTCGGCGCGGTTCGCCTCGACGAAGAGCGAGGTCACGATCGCGACGAGGAACGAGATGAACGTGACACCGAAGACGATGACGACGCCCCCCAGCACGCGGCCCCACGCCGTGTGAGGGACGACGTCTCCGTACCCCACCGTTCCCAGAGTGACGATCGACCACCAGACGCCGATGCCGAAGCTCGGAAAGTCCTTCCGGTCGATGAGATGGGCGATCAGACCGGTGAGGACTGCGATGGCGGCGGTGACGCTGACCAGGTAGGCGAACACGCGCCGCTTCTGGACCGCGATCCTCGCGCGCCGGGCAAGCCGCGACCCGACCGCACCGCTGCCGATACCACGCGAATCGCCCACAGGCCAACGTTTCGCGTCGCGATCTCCGTTCCCTCGCAGGCGCCGAGGCTGCGCTCGATCGCTCAGCCCGGCGGTGAGGGCGCCGGTGCCGGCGCCCTCTGCGACGCCGCCTGCGCCCGTGCGCCGGCGAGCTGGCCCGAGATCTGGACGGCGGCAGAGGTCAGGGGCGCCGCCAGGATCAGGCCGAGCATCCCGAACAGGCAGCCGGCGCCGATCGTCACGACCAGCACGACGAGCGGGTTCAGCTTCAGCGCCGCACCGAAGGCGATCGGTTGGAAGATGTTCTGGAGCAGCCCGTTCGCCAGGATGACGATGACGAGCATGACGATTGCGGTCGTCGTGCCCTTGGCACCGAGAGCGAGGACGACGGCGAAGGCGCCCGAGACGAAGGCGCCGACGTACGGGATGTACGCGGTCACGAACGTGACGACGCCGATCGTGCCCGCCAGGGGGACGTCGAGGATCAGCGCTCCCAGGAAGACGACCACGCCGTTGAACGCAGCGACGATGGTCACGCCGACGAAGTACCGGCGCAGGGACGTGATCACCCCGCCGGTGATCACGCGGGCCACGGGCGGCGGCACGCCGAGATGGCGGTCCACCGTCGCCCGCATCGACGGGCCGTCCTTGAGCAGGAAGAAGATCGCGAGCGCAGCGAACGAGAGCCCGAAGGCGAACGAGGCGAGCCCGGTGATGGCCTCGACGAGCCCGTGGACGAGCGTCGAGATGACGTCGGGCGTCGCAGCCTTGACACTGTCGGTCGCACCCTGCGCGCCGCCCGAGTCGATGCCCAGGTCCTTCATCCAACTCTGCACCTTCGGTGCGGCAGCGCTCGCCTGGGCGGCGATCTGATCCTTTTGGCTCGTGATCCCTCCGATCACGAGCATTCCGACGACCACCGTGAGGACGACTGCCCCGAGCAGCACGATCGCGGCACCCGCCGCCCGCGGGACCCGATGCTGCTTCAGCCGGCCGACGATCGGCGACGCCACCGTTGCAACGACGAGTCCGATGAGCACCGGGCCGGTGATGGTCTCCGTGGCCGCGACCAGCCAGACGATCCCGGCCAGGAGGACCGCGACTCCGGCCAGGAGCCACGAGGCGATGCCGAGGTCGCGCAGCCACCTCGGCGCCCGGAAGACGTTCGAGAGCCGGTTCAGCTGCTCCTGGTCGACCTCGATCACGGTCCGTTCGGTTGCGGGTACCGCCGACCCGGCCGTGGCGTCCTTGTTGTCTCGGTGGAAGAAGCGCACGAACCTCACGGTGCCGGACTCTACGCCCTTGCTTCATCGACGACGACTCCGGCGGTTGCTCGCCGCCTCCGCATCCCTGGACGGTATGCGCCGAGTCGGCTAGTAGCGTCTCAGCCTGTCCCTGGCCCGCTCGTACTCCTCCTCGGTGATCGTCCCGTGGTCGCGGAGGTCGCGGAGCTTCTCGAGCTGGTCGACGACGTCCTCGTGCGTTTCCGGCTCGGGTTGCCGGATGCCGCGGCCGGCCGTGTGCACCTGGTCGGGGTCGATCCCCAGCAGCCGCAGGCGCTCGCGCATCTTGGCCACTCCGAACCCGCGTCGCGGGAAGCGGCGCGCATCGGGCCCTGTCAGTGGGCGCTTCTGGACGAAGACTCGGTAGGCGGCGACGAGCCCTGTCGAGAAGCCGATCGCGAGCAACAGGGTGACGAACGAGCGGCCGGAGCTGTCGAACGTGTGCTTGGCACCGAAGAGGGCCGCACTGATCGCGGTGCCGATCACCGAGCCGCAGAGACCGATCAGCACGGTCAGCCAGAAGGGCATCGGGTCCGGGCCCGGCACCGCGAACCGCGCGGCAGCGCCGATCACGAAGCCGGTCGTCATCGCCGTCAGCACGGTGAAGACGATGTCCATCGCCTGAGTCTTGCTGGTCCCGAGCTCAGCGCGCCAGGACGGCGGTGACGTCGAGTTGCCCGCGCAGCCCAGAGAGGTCGATCGTGGCCGTGCGGAGGTCGACCGGCCGCCTGCTGCCGTTGATGCGCACCGCCCGAAGCTTCACCCCGTGCGGCAGCCGCAGCCGCAGCTTCAGAGTCAGCGGTGGGCGCCGAGAGGGCACCTGGACGGTTCCGGTGACGCGGTCCCCCTCACGGTGGAACGAGTAGGCGAGTGACCCGAAGCTCGTCGGCGCGTCGTTCACCGCGATCGTCTTGCCGTCGCCGAGCCAGGGCCGCGGGGTCGAGAACGCGAGCTCGAGGCCGACGGGCGTGCCGTCCTTGTCGCGGGTCTCGTGGACGAGCATCAGCCGCAATGTCTCGAGGAAAGCCGAGTTGCTGGCCGTGTTCGGGGGCATGTACATCGACCGGAACGAGGCTCCGCGGAGCGGCGCGACCGTCGCCGCCTCGCCGGAGACGAAGGTGTTCGGGGTCATCGACGCGCCGAGCATCCCGTAGAGGCTGAGCGCCAGCTGGTCTGGCCGGTCGTTGTCCGCGAGAAAGCGGGCGACGTTGAGCCCGTACACCTGGTCGGTCCCGGAGACGGGGTACCGCGGCTGGCCGTAGAGCGAGTACGCGCCTGCGCGCACGAGGCCGAGCAGTCGCGACCCGTGGCCGAGCATGTACGCGAGGACGCCGCGCGCGTCGTGGCCGCCCGGCGTGAAGAACCCGGAGGAGAGCGCGTAGGGGACGACGAGGTTCCAGTAGCTGCCCGGACGCGAGGCGGTGACGGCGTCGAACGGCTTGTGGCGGGCGAGGAGCGCGGCCGGCACGAACAGGGAGCCGTCCTTCAGCCGCTGCGCCGAGCGATGAACCGCACGGTGCAGCCCGCGGCCGAGTGCCACGGCAAAGGCGCGTGCCTTCTGCGCGTGGGCAGTTCGGCCTGTCGCCCGCCAGGCGTCGGCGATCGCGTTCAGGCCCTGCCAGACCGCCGCCTGGGCATGCAGGCCGTACACGCGCGCGGCGACGTCCGAGGAGTAGCGCTCGCGGCGGAGCAGCCCGCCGTGACCGCTGCGGATCTGGCGCCCGAGGCCGTCGACGATCCGCGTCAGCATCGGCGTCGCGCGGTCGAGGTAGTCGCGGTCGCCGGACAGACGGACGTACAGGGCCGCCGCAGTCAGCTTCTCGCCCGCCCGCCAGTTCGTCGTACCGCCGCCGAGCCGGGCGAGCGAGCTGGTCAGGATCTGCCGGGTGACGCCCGGAAGGCCGTACTCCGCCATCACCTCGGCGGTGTCGAGCGCCTCAGCGAAGGAGAACTCCTCGTACTGGTTCCCGACGCTGTACCGCCACGTCAGCGCCAGATCCTGGATCAGCAGGGAGCGCTCGGCATCGTCGACGAGACGCTCGGGGACGTCGTAGGTCAGCTGCTGCCCGAGCCGCGCAAGCCAGAAGTCGACAAGACGCTGACGCGCGGCGTCGTACGTCTCCTCGTCGATCGCGACCGGCGATCCGCCGTACGGGACGAGCCAGCCAGCGAAGACGGTGGCCGACTCGCCCGGCGCGATCCGGGCGCGCACCGTGCCCTGGGCCACCCGCGCGCCGCGGCGGGAGCCCTCCGGAACGAGCTGGATCACGGCGCCGTGCGCCGACGCGGCATCCGCCGTCAGGCGCACGAAGCTGACCAGCTCGCCGGTGCCGAGCCCGCGCACGGAGAACGACTCCTGCCGGTAGCGCGTGCCGCCCGCGTCCACGTACTGCGTCTCGAGGATCGGGAGAAAGCCGTCGGCGAGGCGTGCCGGGCTCAGGCGGGAGAGGCACGAGCCGTATCGCTCGTGGCCGTCGGCGCCGACGAAGACCTTCACCCTCGGCCCCTTCGCGGTTTGCGAGAGGATCTCGCTGCCGTCGGCCACGTGAAGCGCCACGGTGTGTGCGCCCCGCACGCCGAGCGGCTGCGCGAACGGCAGGTAGTAGACGCCGGAGGTTGTCAGCGCCTTCGTCTTCGAGCGGGCGAACAGGAGCGGCTTGAGCAGGCGGCGCACCGAGCCGTAGGTCGGACCGTTCGGCCGCGCGATCAGCGAGTTCCCCCAGACGTCCTGTCTCGCGGCGAGCGCGCGCCGCACGCTGCCGGCGTAGGCGGGGCTGATCGGCCTGTGCGTGCAGGACGGCCGCGCGGCGACGACCGCGGGCGACGCGGAGGCGGCGGCGAGGGTGACGACGACGGCCGCGAGCGCGGCGGGGAATCGCATGGAGCGCGAATCTATCCATGGCGGAGGGCGCATTTCCAGCGGTAACTTCCATTAGCCGGCTCGTGCCCCGGACGGGGCGCGGCCGGCCGTTGTCGCGCGTCGGCGGGCTTTGCCCGGCGACGTTGCGGACTGGTTAGCTTTCGGTGAAGCCGGGGAGGGTGCCCTCTACACTACGACCGTGCCCACGGCGGTCGTCACCGGAGGGGCCGGTTTCCTCGGCTCGCACCTCTGCGAATACCTGCTCGGCCGCGGTCTGCGCGTGATCTGTGTCGACAACCTGGTCACCGGATCGCTCGGGAACATCGAGCACATCCGCGACGACGACTTCGTCTTTCTCGACCACGACCTGACCGATCATCTCGAGATCGACGAGCCGGTCGACTTCGTCTACCACTTCGCCGCGCTCGCCAGCCCGGTCGACTACCTGCGCATGCCGCTGCACTCGCTCAAGGTCGGGTCGTACGGCACGCACAACACGCTCGGGCTCGCGAAGTTCAAGCGGGCGCGTTTCCTGCTCGCGTCGACGAGCGAGGTCTACGGCGATCCGCAGGTGCACCCGCAGCCCGAGACCTACTGGGGTCACGTCAACCCGATCGGCCCGCGCGGCGTCTACGACGAGGCGAAACGCTACGCCGAGGCGCTGACGATGGCGTACCACACCCAGCAGGGTGTCGACACCGCGATCGTCCGGATCTTCAACACCTACGGGCCGCGGATGCGCCCCCACGACGGCCGGGCGATCCCGAACTTCGTCCGCCAGGCGGTCGCCAACGAGCCGCTCACCGTCTACGGGGACGGTTCGCAGACGCGGAGCTTCTGCTACGTCGACGATCTCATCCGCGGTCTCGTGCTGCTCGCGGAGAGCGACGAGCACTTCCCCGTCAACATCGGCAACCCCGGCGAGTTCACGATCTTGGAGCTGGCCCAGGCGGTGCTGAAGGTGACCGGCTCGGGCAGCGAGATCGTGTACGAGGCGCTGCCGGTCGACGACCCGCAGATCCGCCAACCGGACATCACCCGCGCGCGCCAGCTCCTCGGCTGGGAACCGGAGATCCAGCTCGAGGACGGTCTCCGGCGCATGCTGGGAAGGGCGCCAGTCGGTGTCTAAACGGTGGGGGGTCTCGGCGGCGACCCTGGCGGCCGCCGCCGGGCTCTGCCTTGCCTCCGGACTGTGCATGTCGTCGGCCGGCGCCACGGCGCACATGTCGATCGGCGTCTACGACGAAGGTCAGACGTTCTTCGGCAACCTCGACCAGGTCTTCGCCCAGTACCAGACGCTGCACGTCGGCGTTCTTCGGGTGAACCTCTACTGGGGAGGCACGCTCGGTGTCGCCAAGCACCGGCCGTTCGAGGCGACCGACCCGCGCGACGCCGGCTACGACTGGTCGATCTACGACCGCACGGCGCTCTACGCGGCCGCCCACGGGATCAAGCTGCTGTTCTCGATCACGGGGACGCCCCGGTGGGCGAACGGCGGCGGCAGCCCCAACCGGCCGCCGAAGGACTACTCCCTGCTTCGGGGCTTCGCCTACGCTGCCGCCGCCCGCTACAGCGGCACGTACGTCGGCGACGACGGCCGGGTCCTCCCCGCCGTCCGGCTGTGGGCGGCTTGGAACGAGCCGAACAACCCCGCCTTCCTGCGGCCGCAGTTCGTCCGCTCCGGCGGGAAGTGGGTGATCGCGAGCGGAGAGGCCTACGCCAAGATCTGCAACGCGGTCTACAACGGCGTCCACGCGACCATGTTCAAGGGCGAGCAGGTCGCCTGCGGTGTCACCGCACCGCGCGGGAACAACAACCCGTCGAGTGCCAGGCCGTCGGTCTCGCCGGTCGCCTTCCTGCTCGCCGCGAAGCGGGCGGGGATGAGGGCGTTCGACGCGTACGCGCACAACCCGTACTACGGCGTCCCGACCGAGACGCCGACGACGCGGCCGCCGGGCACGCGCTCGGGCCAGGCGCCGACCGCGATCACCCTCGCGAACATCAACGTCCTGATCGCGGAGATGCGCCGCCTCTACGGGCCGAAGCCGCTCTGGATCACCGAGTACGGCTACCAGACGAATCCGCCCGACACCCAGTTCGGCGTCTCGTGGACGAAGCAGGCGCGGTACCTCACGCAAGCCTTCGCCGTCGCGCGGAAGAACCCGCACATCACGATGATGCTCTGGTTCCTCGTCCGTGACGAGCCGAATCTCCCGGGCTGGCAGTCCGGGCTGACGACCACCGACGGGCGCAAGAAGCCGTCGTTCAACGCCTTCCGGCACCTACCGCACTGAGAGCCCCTTCTGGTCGAGCAGCTCCCGGTAGAGCTGGTCGACGTCGTCGACCAGTCGATCGACGGCGTAGCGCGTCTGCATCCGTTCCCGCCCGGCGCCGCCCATCCGCGCTCGCAGCCCCTGGTCGTGGGCAAGCTCGGCGAGCCGCGCCGCGAGCTCCTGGACCGCGGCCGGCTCGACGAGGAAGCCGTCGACGCCGTCCTCGACGACGTCCGGAACGCCGCCGACTCGGGTCGCCACCACCGGGCAGCCGGCGGCAAGGGCCTCGATCGCGGTGACCGGCGTGCCCTCGTTCCCCGAGGGCAGGACGAAGACGTCGAAGGCGGCGAAGAACGGCCCCACGTCCTCCTGATAGCCCGCGAACAGGCAGTCCCGGACGATTCCGAGCTCCTCTGCCAGCTCCTCGACGGCGCCGCGGTCGGGACCGTCGCCGACCATGCAGAGGACGGCGTCGACACCCTCGTCGCGGAGCGCGCGGAAGCCCTTCAGGAGCACGTCGGTCCGCTTCACGCCGGTCATGCGGCCGATCCAGCCGACGAGGAACCGCCCTTCCGGAACGCCCATCACGCGTCTCGTCTCGGCCCTCGCCGTCCCGGCGGGGGAGATGCGGTTGTCGAGCTCGATGCCGAGCCGGATCACCCGGAACTTCGACGCGGGCGCGACGCCGAGGGCGACGAGCTCGTCGCGGACCTCGGGGCTGACGGCGACGAGCGCGTCGGTGATCCGCGCGAGGAGCCGCTCGAGCAGGCGGAAGAAGCCGGTCCAGAACCCGCCGAAGTAGCCGCGCAGGACGTGCCCGTGGAACGTGTGCACGATGATCGGCGGCCGCGAGCCGCCGGCGAGCAGCGCGGCCGCGCGACCGACGGCACCGGCCTTCGCCGTGTGGGTGTGAAGGATCGTCGGCCGCTCGACACGCATGATCCGCGCGAGCCGCCAGGTGGCGAGCAGGTCGCGGACGGGCGAGATCTCACGGTGCAGGTGCGGGATCGTCACGACCGGCACGCCCAGCTCCTCCGCGACGTAGGCCATCGACTGCTCGCCCTGGCCGACGCTGCCCGCGACGAGGATCGTCTCGTAGCCGCGTTCGCGGAGCCCGGCCGACAGGTACGAGACGTGCAGCGTCGGCCCCCCCATGTTCAGGCGGGCGATCGCCCGGAGGACGCGGATCGGGGCGCGGAGGGCGGCCAGGGTCAGTCCTGCCCGGCGCGCATGGGAGACAGTGTTGGGGACAGGATTAATCCTGTCCCCAACGCCGATCCAAATGCTCGACTGTGCGGCGGAGCCCCTCCTCGAAGCCGACGCTTGGCTCGTACCCGAGCGTTTCGCGCGCGGCGGAGATGTCGGCCCAGGAGTCCCTGATGTCACCGGCCCGCGGCGGCGCAGTCTGCCGCTCGACGGTCTTTCCGACGATCGTCCCGATCGTGTCGGCCAGCTCGTTCACGCTTGCCGGTGCGCTGGCGGCGAGGTTGAAGATGCTGCCGCTGACCCCCGGCGTGTCACCCGCCTGGAGCGACCCCGTAACGACGTTCTCGACGTAGGTGAAGTCGCGGCGCTGCTCGCCGTCACCCTCGATCGTCACCGGGCGGTCCTTCACGATCGCGGTGATGAACAGAGGCACGACGGCGGCATACTGCGACGAGGGGCTCTGCCCCGGCCCGAAGACGTTGAAGTAGCGGACGACGACGGTCTCGAACCGCTCGTAGACGCGGGAGAACGAGATGCAGTAGCGCTCGGCGGCGAGCTTGGCGACGCCGTACGGCGAGAGCGGGTCGGGCGCGGCGTCCTCGTTCGCAGGAAGAGCTGCGAGCGATCCGTAGACGGAGGAGCTCGACGAGTACACGACCCGGCGCACCCCCTCGTCCCGCGCGGCGAGCAGGACATTCAGCGTTCCTTCGACGTTGACCGCGCTCGAGGTCAGCGGGTCCTGGACCGACCGCGGAACGGAGCCGAGTGCGCCGAGGTGGTACACGACCTCGGTGCCGCGGACGGCGTTGTGGACGCGCTCGTAACTGCGCAGCTCGCCCTCGACCACCTCGACGTCGAGGCCCTCGAGGTTCGCCCGGTTGCCGGTCGAGAAGTTGTCGAGCACGCGAACGTCGTCCCCGCGCTCGAGGAGCGCGCGGACGAGGTTCGACCCGATGAAGCCCGCGCCGCCGGTGACCAGCACCTTCGCCATCGGGAAGCCATCGTAGTGACGGCAACGGTGGGACGTCCGCGGTTGCCGCGTCAGCCCTGCACTGCCGCGTGCTCTTCGCGCGGTGGTGCTCGCCGCCAGCCTGTTGACGAATCGGCACCGAGCCGGCACCGATCCGCGCGGGTTACGTGCCGAGATTCCCGGTACCGTTGCCGGTAGCGGGCGGCGGGATGGCTCCCCACCCTGGGTGGGGGGTGGGATCTTCTTGCCGGTCGACCGCGGGAGCTGCGACTGCAAGCAGCGGCGGTGCGGCGCACAGGCCGGCGGCGATCCAAAGGATCGCGTCCAGCGGGATGCCGGCGACGAGACCGATCGCGGTGAGCACGCCCATCGCCACCAGCAGCCACGAGACCGGGACGAGGACCTCCGCGGCCGGGGGGCCGCGGAACAACCGGAGCAGGCCGAGCGCAAGCGGGGTCAGGAGCGCGCCGAGGAACAGCACGAAGCCGACCACGCCGAGGTCCGAGAGCGCCTGGACGTACGCGTTCTGGACGCCGTACGGGTGCGCGGGCGACGGAAAGCCCTGCTCCGGCGTGTTCGGGAACTTCCGGTGGAGCCGCGGGAGCAGCGGCCCGTAGACCGCCGGATCGTTCGTCGCCTGCCAGCCTGCGCCGGCGAACGGATGGTCGAGGAAGACGCGCCAGCCGTAGTAGACGAGCATCGTCCGCTGCACGTAGCTCTCGACGCCGAGCTGCTCCTCCTTCTTGCCGATCCCGACGTAGTGGAGGAACGACTTCACGTCGCCGCCGCGGAAGAGGACGACCCCACCGAAGACTGCCAGCGAGACGGCGAGGATCACGCCCGCGCGACGCGCCGAACCGCGCACGACGGCGGCGGCGACGGCACCGGCCGCGAGCAACCCGATCGCGCCCGCGAGCGAGCCGGACAGGAGCAGCCCCACGGAGCCCGCGATCCCCCCCGCCGCTGCGACCCGGCGGTCGATCCGCCAGGCGGGGAGTGCGATCGCGGCGAGCGCGACCGCGAGCGCGACGCCGGACAGCGCCGCGAAGTCGTGGTGGCCGAGGAAGGACGGCTGCCGGTAGCCCGCCGGCCAGCCCGCCGCGATCCGCCAGCCGAAGAGCTGGACGATCGCCAGGCTCGACGCCGCCACGCTCGAGGCGACGACGACGAGCAGGAAGAGCATCAGGTCGTCCCGTCGGCGGAGAAGGAGCACCGTGGCCGGCGCGAGCAGGGCGTACTCGACGTACTTCGCCGTGGTGACTGCGTGGTCGTGCCAGGGGTAGGGATCCGAGCCGAGCAGCGGATAGACCGTCGCGGCGCAGACCCACACGAGGAAGACGCCGATCGCGATCCACACCGGCCAGCCGGAGCGGAGGGGAGAGAGCCCGTACCGGACGGCAGCGGCGAGCGCGGCCACCAGGCAGGCGAGGACAGCCAGGTCGGAGAGGACGATGTGTGCATGCGTCGAACCGACAGTCGCGTCCCAGCCGGGCTGGAAGTCCACGTGCACCAGCAGGATCGGGAACGCCAGCGCAAGCACCCAGGCACCCGCCGACGCGTGCGGAAACGCGACGCCCCGCTCCGTGCGCAAGGACGTCCGGGCCGCCACCGGCGGCCACTATAGTGGACGCCCGGATGCAGACGCGCCTCGTGTGGCGGCGCTCCGCTACGGCGCTCGGCCTTTACGGAAGCGTTGCTCTCGGGTTCCTGGCAAGCATCGTGGCAGCGCGCCGGCTCGGCCCGGTCGAGTACGGGCACTTCACGCTCGCGATCTTCGCCGCGGGCTTCCTCCAGGTCTTGCTCGACCTGACGGTGGAGGAGGCGATGATCAAGTACGGCTTCCGGTACACGACCACCGCCCGCTGGGGGCGGCTTCGCCGCCTCTACCGCCGCGCGATGATCCTGAAGACGCTCGGCGCCTTCCTCGCCGCGATCGGGCTCGTGATCCTCGCGCCGTTCGCGGACACGCTGTTCAACGCCGACGGGCTGCGCACGCCGTTCCTGCTCGCCGCCCTGCTGCCGCTGTCGTACATCCCCGAGGCACCTGCGGGGGCGGCGCTCGTCCTGTCCGGCCGGTACGACGTCAGAGCCGCCTACACGCTGCTCACGCAGCTCCTGCGGGCGATCGGGCTCGTGGTCGGTTCGCGTTACGGGGTCACCGATGCCGTAATCGGGCTCGTCGTCGGCCAGGTCGCCGGGTCGGTCGCGGTCGGTCGTGCGGCCGTCGGCGTCTTCGGCCGCTTTCCGGCGGCGGCGCCCGAGTCGCTCGGCGAGGACCGGAGCGAGATCATCCGCTTCGTGATCCGGTCCAGCGTCGGCTCCGGCATCGTCTCGCTGCGCACGGCGGTCACGCCACTCCTCCTCGGGATGGTCTCGGTGCCGTCGCAGGTCGGCTACTTCCGCGCCGGACAGGCGCCGCTGACCGGGCTGACCGCGCTCACCGCCCCCGCCCGGCTCGTCCTGATCACGGAGCAGACCAGGGACTGGGAGTCCGGAGCAGTGACACGCGTGTTCGCCGGGCTGCGCCGGTACAGCCTGACGGCTCTGGTGGCGATGGTCGTCTCGGTGCCGTTCCTGTACTGGTGGATGCCGACGCTCATGCGGATCGTGTTCACGGACAAGTACGCGCCGGCGGCGGACGCTGCCCGGCTGATGCTGCTCGCCGGCGCAGTCGCGCTCGTCTTCGCGTGGACGAAGTCGCTGCCCGTGTCGGTTGGCCGGCCGGAGCTCCGGATCGCCACGCACGGCGTCGAGACGCTCGTACTCGTCCCCCTCGTGCTCGTGTTCGGCTCGATCTGGGACGCGACCGGTGCAGCGGCGGCGGTTCTCGTCGCGACCGTTGTGTTCGCGCTGGCCTGGTCGGTCGCGGTCCTGCGGCTGCAACGCGAGCACACGTCGGCCCAGGCGGCCGTGCCGTGAAGATCGTGATCGTGACCGGCATCTGGCCGCCCGACGTCGGCGGACCGGCCAGCCACGCACCCGAAGTGGCCGAGTTTCTCCGGAGCCGCGGGCACGAGGTGGAGGTGGTGACGACCGCCCCGTCGGCGCCGGCACCCGAGCCGTACCCCGTCCACTGGATCTCGCGCGCCCAGTCCGTTTTCCTCCGCTACGTGCGCGGCGCCCTCCTCGTCCGACGCACCGCCCACGGAGCGGACGTCGTCTACTCGACCGGCATGTACGGCCGCACGCGGGTCGGGTCGCTGCTCGCGCGGGTGCCGAGCGTCGTGAAGCTGACCGGCGATCCCGCGTATGAGCGCGCGTTCCGCTACGGCCTGACGCGGCAGCCGATCGAGGATTTCCAGCGCTCCCGCGACCTGCGCATCGCCTGGCTGAAGGTCGTGCGCGACCTGACGCTGTGGGGCGTCCACCGGTACCTGATCCCGAGCGCGTCCCTCGGCTCGCTCGCCGGCGAATGGCACCTCGTCGACGGGGACCGGATCGTCGTGCTGCCCAACCCGATCTCCGTACCGCGGATCGGCGATCGTGAGGAGCTGCGCCGCCGCCACGGCTTCGACGGGCCGACGCTGGTGTTCGCGGGCCGTCTTTCACTGCAGAAGTCGCTCGACGTCGCCCTGCGGGCGGTCGCCGCCTGCGACGGCGTGGCGCTCGTGCTGGCCGGTGACGGCCCCGAGCACGGGCGGCTCGACGCGCTCGTCGGCGAGCTCGGCCTCGGCGGGCGCGTTCGCTTTCTCGGTGCGCAACCACGCGAAACGGTGCTCGAGCTGCTCGCCGCTGCCGACGCGGAGCTGCTGTCGTCCGGCTGGGAGAACTTCCCGCACTCGCTGATCGAGGGCCTCGCGGTCGGGACGCCGGTGATCTCGACCGACGTGGGCGGGGTCGGCGAGATCGTCACCGACGGCGTCAACGGCCTGCTCGTCCCGCCCGACGATCCCGAGGCGCTCGCGGCCGCCGTCCGCCGGTTCTTCGCCGACGAGGAGCTGCGCACGCGGCTGCGCGCGGCGGCTCCGGGCTCGGTCACCAGGTTCGCGCCTGACCCCGTTTACGCCCGCCTGGAGGCGATGCTCCAGGAGGCGGCGAAGTGAGCGGCAAGCCGCGCCTGCTGATGATCGGCCGGACGCGGTACCGGCTCCCCTTGAACGCGAGCCTGCGGGCCAAGTTCGACGCGCTCGCCGAGCGGTTCGACCTGCGCGTGCTGGCGAGCGGCGTGGATGGCGCGCCGCGGCGCGACGACGTGTTCGAGCTGACCGGGCCGTGGAAGCCGCGACGGCTCGACGGCGCGCTCTACTTCCTGACCCTGCCGTTCCGCACGCGCCGCGAGCTGCGCTCGGCGCCGCCCGACGCCGTCGTCGTGCAGGGCGCCCACGAGACCTGGTTCGTCCTGCTCGGCCGCTCCCTCGCCGGCGTGCGTACGCGGGTGATCCTGGACGTGCACGGTGACTGGCGCTCGTCGACTCGGCTGTACGGCTCCCCGGCCCGCCGGCTGCTCAGCCCGATCGCCGACCGGATCGCGCTGTCGGCCCTGCGGGGCGCGGACGCGGTGCGGACGATCTCCGATTACACGACCGGTCTCGTGCGCTCGTACGGGGTCGAGCCGGCCGCGGTCTTCCCCGCCTTCATGGATCTCGAGCCGTTCCTCGGTCCGACCGCCCCGCTGCCGGGTGAGCCGCGGGCCCTGTTTGTCGGCGTGCTCGAGCACTACAAGGGGATCGACGAGCTGGCCGAGGCGTGGCGGGCGGTCGGGGCTCGGGTGCCGGACGCGACGCTCCACTTGGTCGGGCGGGGAACGCGCCGCGAGGTGGTCGAGCGGCTGGTCGGTGAGCTGCCGGGACGAACGGAGTGGACGGAGGCGCTCCCGACCGATGGCGTCGCGCGGGCGCTCGACGCGGCGACGGTGCTCGTCCTGCCGTCGCGTTCCGAGGGGATGGGGCGCGTCCTCGTCGAGGCGTTCTGTCGGGGCCGGGCCGTGGTCGCCTCGCGGGTCGGCGGCATCGTCGACCTCGTCCGTGACGGCGAGAACGGGCTGCTCGTCCCGCCGCGCGACCCGCAGGCGCTTGCGGACGCGCTCGCCCGAGTGCTTGCCGAGCGTGACCTTGCCGGCCGCCTCGGCGCCGGAGCGCAGGCGACCGCGTCGGCCTGGGTGGCGACGCCGGACGACTACGCCGCGCGGTTGGAGGCGCTGGTCACCGGACTACGATAGGCGCGTGCGTGCCGACCGCATCAAGCAGGCGCTGAAGAACGGGGTCTACCGCGCGCTCGGCGAGACCGCGACCGGCGTCGGGGCGGTCGACGGCGACCAGCAGCGGACCCTCCGCGTGCTCATGTACCACAAGGTCAACGACGTCGCGGAGAACTCGGTCACGGTTCCGGTCGGCCGGTTCGACGAGCAGATGGCCCAGCTCGGCGAGCTCGGCTATCAGCCGGTGAGTCTCGACGCCGTCTTCGACCACTACCTCCACGGGACGCCGCTTCCGGCCGGGGCGGTGCTGATCACCTTCGACGACGGCTACCGGGACAACCTCGAGAACGCTGCGCCGGTCCTCCAGAAGTACGGCTACCCGGCCGTGATCTTCGTCCCGGTCGGGTACCTCTCGGGCACGCGCCCGCTGCCGCACGACGAGCACCTGGCTGCCCGCGGGATCGTCAACCCTCCCCTGTCGTGGGAGGAACTGGCCGAGCTCGAGGCGGCGGGAATCCGCGTCGAGTCGCACGGGATCGGGCACCGGCCGCTCGCCGACCTGGAGGTCGACGAGGCGGCGCGCGAGATCACCCTCTCAAAGCTCCGGCTCGAGGACCGCCTCCAGCGTCCGGTGCGCGCGTTCGCCTACGTGAAGGGCTCCGAGGCGCACTACCGCCTCGTCCACCTCAGCCTGCTCAGGCAGGCCGGCTACGACGTCGCGTTCACGTCCATCTCCGGCTCCAACGGCCCGGCCTCGGACCCGCTCCAGCTGCACCGCTACAACGTCGAGCCGTACCCGTCCCGGACGTTCGAGCTCGTCCTCTCCGGTGCGTGCGACCTGATCGCGGTCAAGGACACGGTCGCCGGAACGCACGCGCGCCGCATCTTCAACGCGGCGCTCGGCACGTCCAGCAAGTGAGCTCGTACGAGGTCGAGCCGTACGCGTCTGCGGACCGCGGCGACTACCTCGCGCTGCTCGGCAAGGCGTGGGGGCATGCAGGGATGTCGCCGGAGCACTTCGACTGGTGGTTCGACGGAGACCCGACCGGCTCGCTCCGATCGGTTGCTCGGATCGACGGGCGGATCGTCGGAGTGGCCGGCCACAAGCTGATCCGGATGGTGCTTCGTGGCGAGGAGCGCCTGGTGACGTTCTCCTGCCACGCGACGACGCTGCCCGAGGCGAGTGGACGAGGGATCTTCCAGGCGCTCCAGCGGCACCTCGAGGACGGCGCCCAGGCGCTCGGCGCCGAGATCGTGCTGGGCTTCTCGAGCGCTCCGACCACGCCGATCTTCCTGCATCGGCTGGGGTGGAGCGAGGTCGGACAGTTCCGCCTCTGGGTGCGGCCGGTGCTGCGTCACGGCGAGGAGCGGCCGGCGACGTCGCTCGAGGTCGACGGAGACGCGGCCGCGGCCTGGCCCGGGAACCACGTTCTCCGCGACTCGCGCCACCTGGCGTGGCGGTATCTGCAGTCGCCGCACGGATATGTCGCGCTGCGCTCGGGCAGCGGCTATGCGGTCGTCTGGCCTTCGAAAGCGCAGGGTGGACGGACGGTCTCGCTGCTGGTCGACCTGGCCGGGCCGCCCGACGAGATTCCCTCGCTCCTGCGGCGGGCGGCGCGGGTGTCGCGAACGCGGCTGCTCTTTGCGCTCCCCGCGCCCGAGCAGCACGGCGTGTTCCTGCGCGCCGGTTTCGTCCCCACGAACCGCAGGATGCCGCTGCTCGGTCGGGGCCTCGCAGGCCCGCTCGATACGAATCAGGGGTCGTGGCGGTTCACGCTCGGCGACATGGACTTCTTCTAGTGCGGCTCGTCTTCGTCACGCAGCAGGTCGATCCGGGCCACCCGGCGCTGGCGGCGACCGTGCCGATGCTGCGCGCCCTCGCCGAGCGGGTCGACGAGGTGGTCGTGCTCGCCGACCGTGCGCTCCCCGGTGTGCTCCCGGACAACTGCCGCGTGCGTCCGTTCGCGGCCCGGTCGCGGGGCGCGCGGGGGTTGCGGTTCGAGGGTGCGCTCACTGCAGAGCTTGCACGCCGACCGAAGCCGTCCGCGGTGCTCGCCCACATGTGTCCGATCTACGCGGTGCTCGCGGCGCCGCTCGCGCGGCCGCTCGGCGTGAAGGTGCTGCTCTGGTACACGCACTGGAGCGTCTCCCGGACGCTGCGCGCCGCTGAGCGGGTCTCGAACGTCGTCCTCACGGTCGACCGGCGGACGTTCCCGGTCGACTCGCCGAAGGTGCTCGCGATCGGGCACGGGATCGACCTGTCCGAGTTTCCGTGCTCGGACGGCGGCGCGGCGCACACCGACCTGCGCGGGCTCGCGCTCGGCCGGTACTCGAAGGCGAAAGGACTGGAGTTCGTGCTGCGCGCCGTGCGGCTCGCGCTCGACCGCGGCCTCGACCTGCGGCTGGAGGTGCACGGGCCCGCGCTGAATCCCGATGAGCGGGCGCACCGCTCCGAGCTCGAGCGGCTGGTCGAGGAGCTCGACCTCGGCCGGCGCGTGAAGCTCGGCCACGCGGTGCTCCGCAGCGAGGTGCCGGGGCTGCTCGGCCGAGCGGACGTCCTGGTCAACAACATGCGCGCCGGCGCCACCGACAAGGTCGTCTACGAGGCGTGTGCGGCGTGCACGCCGGCGATCGCGTCGAACCCGGCCTTCGACTCGCTCCTGCCCGACGAGCTCCGCTTCCACCGAGAGGATCCCGGTGCGCTCGCCGACCGGCTCCGCGCGCTCGGTGCCCGGCCGCCCGAGCACCGGCGACAGCTGGGCCGCATGCTCAGAGAGCGCGTGGCCGCCGGGCATTCGGTCGAGGCTTGGGCGGCGGCCGTGGTGGAGGCGGCAACATGAGTCCCATGCGCCGTGTCTGCTCCAGCCGTGTCAGAGGGACAGTCCCTTCGCCGCGGCTCGAAAGGACGAGCAACCGCGGACCCTTCGGCCCTCGAGCCGAAGCAGCCGTGTCCCGATGCGGGCAGAAGGGACTGTCCCTGGGACCAGTCCAGCGCGGCGTTGTCAAAGGGACAGTCCTCCGGCCGTGTCCTGCACGGACGACGGACGGCGCAACGGTGCGGGCT
>JBKPMR010000095.1:0-18908 GCA_046732255.1 Actinomycetota bacterium | reverse complement strand
CGGTGCGCATGAGCGGCGGCGCGACGCGGACGAACGTCCCGGCCGGGGCCGGGTGGTCCTCGCCGCCGATCACCATCACGGCGTCGCCCTCGAGGACGATGAAGACCTCCTCCTGGTCGCGCTCGAGCTCGTTGTGCTCGGGGATCGAGTAGCCCTGCTCGATCTCGACCACGTTCATCCCGAACGACTCGACGCCGAGACCTCGGCGCACGAGCTGCCAGCGGCCGTTCTGCTCGAACTCGCCCAGCTGCCCGATCGTGAACCCCTCGGCCACGGGCGGACTCTACGACAGGGACAGACCCCGCGCGCGGGGTCTGTCCCTTGAGAGAGGGCTAGGCGAGTCCGTTCGCTTGGAGGAACGCCTTGGCGACCGCGGCGGGGGTCTTCTTGTCGACCGCAACCGCCTTGTTCATTGCGATCATCGCCGGGATGGTCAGCTTCGCACTGACGGCGTTCACTGCGTTCGCGAACTTGGCACCGTACGCCGAGACGAGCTTCTTCGACACGATCGGCGCAACGTTCTGGAAGCCGAAGATGTGCTTGTCGTCGATCAGTGCGGTGTACTTCGGGTTCGCCAGCGCGGGCTCGGTGGTGAAGACGTCGCCGCCGGTGACCTTCCCCGTGTCGATCAGCTTCGTGACCGGGATCGTCCCGAGCTGGACGAACTTGATCTTCTTCAGCCCGTAGACCTGCTTCAGGCCGAGTAGGCAGGTGATCCGCTTGTCGCACTCGGGGTAGCCCCCGTACGACAGGTTCGGCACCTTCTTGAGGTCGGAGATCCTCTTCAGGCCGTACTTCTTCGCCGTCGACGTCAGCACCGTGAACGAGTCGGCGTCGAAGAACGGCGTCTGCTTGAGGAGTGTGAAACCGCGCTTCTCCTCGAACGCCTTCGCCGCTGCGTAGGTCGCCGCCGCCGTCTTCGGCGCCGGCTTCACGCCCGCGATGTTGAGAGCGAGGACGCCGGTGTACTCCGGCGCGAAGTTGACCTTGCCGCTCGTCAGGGCGGTGTCGAGCAGCTCCGAGCTGCCGATGTTCTCCTTGTAGGCGACCTTGAAGCCCTTCGCCTCGAGCGCCTGCTTGTAGAGCTGTCCGAGGACGAACGCCTCGGTGAAGTTCTTCGTGCCGACGGTGATCGTCGGCGTCGCGGTGGTCGTCGCGTTGGCAGTCCCGCCTAAGACGATTGGGATTGCGAACGCCAGTGCGAAGGCGGCCTTGACGGCGCGCCGTGCGTGCTTGCGAACCACTGCTGGCTCCTTTCTGGGAGAGGACCCGGGCACCCTACGTGACGTGATGCCCTTTCCGGCACTAGTCCGCCGAAACGTCCGGACGTGTCAAAAGCTTCCTGATTCCCGCCAGGATCAGCGAGGCGCCGAAGGCGATCAGCGAGACGACGAGCGACGCGCCGACGACACCGGCGAGGTGGTACGTCGCCTGGTTGACGATGATGTCGCCGAGACCACCGCCGCCTGCGACCGCCGCGATCGTCGCCGTCGCGATGATGAAGACGGCCGCGATCCGGATCCCGGCGAGGATCAGCGGCAACGCCAGCGGCAGCTCGATCCTGAGCAGGATGTCGCGTCCGCTCATCCCCATCCCCCGCGCGGCCTCCACGATGTTCCGGTCGACGCCTTCGATCCCGAAGTAGGCGTTCGTCAGGATCGGCGGGAGGCCGAGCACGACCAGCGCGGCCATGTTGTTCACGAAGAAGTGCTGGGAGACCAGCAGCGCGAACGCGATCAGGACGAGGCTCGGCAGCGCCCGGCCGAGATTCGACACGCTGATCGCGACGAAGGATCCGCGCCGCAGGTGGCCGAGCACGACCCCGAGCGGCAGTGCAACGAGCAAGGCGATCCCGAGCGCGGCGCCGGACAGCTCGAGGTGCTGCGCCGACTTGTGCCAGAGCAGTCCCGGGTGGTCGACGATGAACCTGATCGCGTCGGGGAACGTGCCCCAGCTGAACGAGTCGGCGAGGACGTGGATCACGCGTTTCTCCACGGCGTGAGCACCCGGCCGAGCAGGACGAGGAGCGCGTCGGCGGCCAGAGCGAGCAGGATCGCCAGACCGCCGGCGGCGATGATCTCCGTCTTGAAGATGTCCTGGGTGATCCCGATGTAGATCGGCCTCCCAAGCCCCTCCGGGATCACGAACGCCGCGATCGTGGCGATCGAGATCGTCGACACCGTCGCGATCCGGACGCCGGCCATGATCGACGGGACCGCGAGCGGGAGCTCGACGCGGATCAGCGTCTGTCGCCGCGAGAGGCCCATTCCGCGGGCCGCCTCGCGAACCTCGGCAGGAACGCCCCTCAGCCCCTCGAGGATGTTCCGGTAGAGGATCAGCAGCGTGTAGCTGACGAGCGCGACCTCGACGGTCGTCACCGTCAGGCCGGTGAGCGGGACGAGCAGCTGGAAGGCAGCGAGGCTCGGAATCGTGTACAGGAAGTCCGAGAGGAGGCCGATCGGCTGGTCGGCCCGCCGGTACCGGTAGGCGACGAGCGCGGCGGCGAACGCCAGGACGAAGCCGATCGCGACCGCGATCACAGCGAGCTTGATGTGCTGGAGGAGCGCCGGCTGGAGGGTGTCGGACCAGTGATCGGCGACCCAGCCCGTGCAGAACGTGTGGTTCTCGGTCTCGCACTTCGACCCCTCGCCGAAGTTCGGGATCACGGGGCCCCCGGCGAGCAGCGCGAACCTGCTCACAGCTCGGAGAGCACGCGACCGACGCGGGCGACCGAGAGCAGACCGATCGGGTTCCCTCCGGCGTCGACGACGACGAGCGGGTCGGCGCCCTCGGACATCATCAGCGACAGCGCGTCCCGAAGCGTGGTCGAGCCGGGCGCCTGCGGGCCGGGCGGCGGCGGCCGGCTGTCGAGCGGTTCGAGCTCGATCTCGTCCAAACGACGCAGGGCAAGCCGCTTGAGACCGCGGTCGGCGCCGACGAAGCGCGCCACGAAATCGTCGGCCGGGTGGGCGAGGATGCGGTCGGGCGTGTCGTATTGGGCGAGGTGGCCGCCTTCGCGGAGGATCGCAATGCGGTCGCCGAGCTTGATCGCCTCGTCGATGTCGTGGGTGACGAAGATGATCGTCTTCCGCACCTCCTCGTGCAGGCGCAGCAACTCCAGCTGGAGGCGGTCGCGGGTGATCGGGTCGAGCGCGCCGAACGGCTCGTCCATCAGCATCAGCGGCGGGTCGACCGCGAGCGCACGGGCGAGCCCCACCCGCTGCCGCTGGCCGCCGGACAGCTGTGACGGGTAGCGGCCGGCGTACTCCTGCTCGAGCCCGACGAGATCGAGCAGCTCGGCGGTCCGCTCCCGGATGCGCTTCTTCGGCCAGCCGAGCAGCCGCGGAACGGTGGCGATGTTCTCGGCGATCGTCATGTGCGGGAAGAGCCCGACCTGCTGGATCACGTAGCCGATGCCGCGGCGGAGCTCCACCACGTTCTGGTCGCGGATGCTCGTCCCGTCGATCGTGATGTCGCCCTCGTCCAGCTCGATCAGCCGGTTGACGAGCTTCATCGCCGTCGTCTTGCCTGCCCCGGACGGGCCGACGAGCACACAGATCTCGCCGGCGGGGATGGTCAGCGAGAGGTTCGCGACCGCGGCTTGCTCGCGACCCTCGTAGCGCTTCGTCACCCGGTCGAAGACGATCTCGGCGGCCGCAGACTCGCTCATGGGCGGAGCCTAGATGCCTCCCACTCCGCCGTGGCCTGCTCGGCCGTCCGAGGACGAAGGAGGATCTCGACGACCTCGTCGGCGTTCGGCTGCCCCGAGGCGCGCACGGCTGCGGCCGCTGCCTCGACGTCGTAGTCGGTGCGGAGGAGCTCCACGTCCGGCCCGAGCAGCGCCCAGTACGCTCCCGGCCGGCCCTCGTACGGTCGGCCGACGGCGCCGACGTTGACGTAGCGGCGCCGGCCGATCCGCCGGTCGAACTGGACGTGCGTGTGGCCGCCGATCACCACCGACTCCTCGATCCCGGCCAGCTCCGCGTCGAACTCGGCCTCGGGTGTGATCCGGGTCAGCCCGAGCTCGTCGTCGTCCGGGAGCGAGTGGCAGCAGCGGACGGCGCCGAGGCCGTCGACCTCGATCGCGAACGTGAGCGGCCACGACCTGATCGTCGCCAGTCGCTCCGGTCCCAGCCGCTCCCGCACCCAGCCGTACCAGGCCGCGGGGTCCTCGAGGGCAAGGCGGTCGGCGTTGCCGCGCAGGAAGAAGACACTCCCGGGAAGGCCGGTCACCCGGTCGAGCGTCTCGGCTGGGAGCGTCCCCGTGACGACGTCGCCGAGGACGACGATCCGGTCCGCCTGTGTCAGCCTGGGATCGGCGAGAACGGCGTCGAGCGCATGAAGATTGCCGTGGATGTCCGCGAGCGCAGCGGTCGGCATCTGCCGCCGAGCGTACCCCGACCGGCATTCGGCACGCTTCGACGTCGTAGTGAGCATGAGACCCGCGATCCCCCTGGCAGTTGCGTGCCTGTGCCTTGCGGCCGGCGCCGCCGGCGCCGATCGGCCTGTCGTCGTCGCGGTCGTCGACTCGGGGGTCGATGGGTCGGTGCCCGGCCTCGTCACCGGCTGGAATGCGATCGACGGCTCGACCGACACACGCGACACCGGCGGTCACGGAACAGGGGTCGCCCAGGTCGTCGCCGCGGGATGCGGCGGATGCCGGATCCTGCCCGTGCGGATCACCGACGACAGCGGCTCGTCGACGCAGGGCGTGGTCGCGTCAGGGATCGGCTGGGCGGCCGAGCACGGCGCCAGGGTGATCAACCTGAGCTGGGGGCTCGCCCTCGGAGCCCGGTCGACAGGGCAGGTCGAGCGGGCGATCGCGTCGGCCGCCGCCGGCGGCGCGGTGGTGACCGCGGCGGCGATGAACGACGGCTCCCGCGACCCGAACCTGAACCCATGGGCGAGCCGGAGCCCGGATGCGGTTCGGGTCGCTGCCGTCGACGAGGCCGGGCGGTTGCTGCCGTCGTCCAACCACGGCGTGTGGGTCGATCTCGGTGCCCGTGGAACCGCGACCTCGAATGCGGCGCCACGGGTCGCCGCCGCGGCGGCCCTGGTGCTGGCGGCGCATCCCGGCTTGACGGCCGCCCAGACCCGCGGGGCGCTCCGGCGCGGCTGCGCATCGATGCCGGCGCTCGACGTCGGCTGGCACTGCGTCCTCGACCCTGACGGAGCCGTGCGAGCCGGCGCGACGCCCGTCCCGATCTACCGCTTGACAGTGGCAAAGGCGGGAACCGGCGCGGGGACCGTCGGCGGGTCCGGCGCGGCGATCCAGTGTGGTCTCTTCTGCGCCGACCGCCTCGACTCGGGGACGGTCGTGACGCTGACCGCCGCACCTGCCGGTGGAAGCCGGTTCGTCACCTGGCGCGGAGCCTGCCGCGGCTCGAGGTGGTCCTGCGTGGTTCGGATCGCCGCGCCCGCGACGACGGTCGCCGTCTTCGCCAAGACCAAGCCGTAAGCTCTCCCCCATGCCGGAAGTGGTCGTGCTTGGCGGAGGCTCCACAGGTGAGCACTTCTGCGGTGCGCTGCGCCGCCTCGACCCCGACGTCGAGATCACACTCGTCGAGTCCGCGCTGGTCGGCGGCGAGTGCTCGTACTTCGCCTGCATGCCCTCGAAGACCCTGCTCCGCTCACCGGAGCTCCAGGCCGCAGCGGAGCGTGCGCCGGGCGCAGCCGCCGGCCCGGTCGACCCGAAGGAGATCTTCGCCTGGCGGGACTGGCAGGTGTCCGACTGGAGCGATGCCGGCCAGGTCACGTGGCTCGACGAGCACGGGGTCACGCTCGTGCGCGGCGACGGCCGTGTCTCTCGCCAGGGCGTGGTCGAGGTGGACGGGCAGGAGATCGCGTACGACCGGCTGGTGGTCGCGACCGGGTCCTCCGCCGTCTCCCCGCCGCTCGCTGGACTGGACGCGGTCGAGTCCTGGACGACGAGGGAGGCGACCTCGGCGCAGGACGTGCCGGCGAGCCTGATCGTCCTGGGTGGAGGCGTCGCGGGCTGCGAGCTCGCCCAGCTGTACCGGCGGCTCGGGGCCGAGGTGACGATCGTTCATCGCGGCGACCGACTGATGCCGCGTGTCGACCCCGAGGCGGCGGAGCTCCTGCAAACCGCATTCGAGGAAGAAGGCGTGTCGGTCCGCCTCGGCGTGGCCGCCGAGCGGGTCGAGGCAGGCACGCGAGTGACCCTCGGCGGCGGAGAGACGCTGGAGGCGGAACGGCTGCTCGTCGCCACCGGCCGCAAGCCGAACGCCGAAGGGCTCGGGCTGGAGCAGCTCGGCGTGAAGATCTCCCGGCGAGGGATCGAGGTCGACGCGAGCCTGCGCGCGGCAGACGGCGTCTGGGCGATCGGCGATTGCACCGGGGTCGCCCTGTTCACCCACGTCGGCAAGTACCAGGCCCGGGTGGCTGCGCAGAACGTCGCCGGCGGCTCCGCCACAGCGGACTACCGCGCGATCCCGGCGGTCGCCTTCACCGACCCGCAGGTGGCGATGGTCGGCGACACGCAGCGTGACGGCCTGGTCTCGGCCCGCTGGGAGCTGACCGCCACCCCGCGCACCTCGACGTACGAGAAGCCGAAGCGCCCGGGGTTCGTGAAGGTCGCCGCCGACCCGGAGCGTCGGGTGATCGTCGGCGCGGTCGCGATCGGGCCGGAGTCGGGCGAGTGGTGTCAGCAGCTCACGCTCGCCATCCGCGCCGACGTGCCCCTCGACGTCCTTCGCGACGTGATCCAGCCCTTCCCGACCTTCTCGGAAGCGGTGTTCTTCGCGCTCCGGGAGCTGCCGCTGTGATCGAGCGCGTCGTGGTCGCGTCGGATCGCTCGGAAACGGCCTCGCATGCGGTCTCGTGGGCGGCCGAGCTGGCCCGCCGGTTCGACGCGACGCTGACCGTCGTCCAGGTGTTCGTGCCCGGACCACCGCCGGCCGGAGCCGAGACCGACCTCGCCGCGTACGGCGAGCAGGTCGCCGGGAAAGGGATCCGTGCCCGCGTGGCGGCCGGTGAGGACCCTGCAGCACTGATCGTCGCTGCTGCGGAAGCGGAGAAGGCCGATGTGCTCGTCGTCGGGAACATCGGCATGAGCGGTCGCAAGGAGTTCCTGCTCGGGAACGTCCCCAACCGCGTATCGCACAGCGCACGCTGTACGGTCGTGATCGTGAACACCACCGACGGGCCCAAGCGCCGTCGTCTGTGGAGCCGATCATGACGTCGCTCACCCCCGGCTCGCTCCCGTGGGGGAAACCATGTTTCCTCCACGGACCCCCTTCTTCTAAGGGCCAATGCTTATGGGGGAACCTCCCGGTTCCCCCCGGCCCCCTCCCCAGTCATCGACTGCGGAGCAGTCGATGACCGAGCTCGCCGGCGGGCACCTGACCGCTCGGGCGACGCAGATCGCCGCGATCATCGCCAAGCACGGCCTGAAAGCGGCCAAGGAGGACGATCGGGCCCGCCCGGCCCGCCTGAGGGCGGCGCTGGAGGAGCTCGGCCCGACGTTCTGCAAGCTCGGCCAGATCCTCTCGACCCGCCCGGACCTGATTCCGCCGGAGGTGGCCGACGAGCTCTCGCGCCTCCAGGACCGCGTCCCGCCGATGACCGAGGCGGAGGTCGTGCAGGTGATGGAGGAGGAGCTCGGTGTCCCGTGGGAGGACGTGTTCGAGAGCATCGAGCCGGAGCCGCTCGCCGCGGGCACGATCGGACAGGTCCACCGAGCACGTCTCGACGGCGGCGAGCGCGTGGTGGTGAAGGTGCAGCGACCGGGAGCGGCGGAGGAGATCGAGCGCGACCTCGGCCTGTTCGCGCTCTTCGCGGAGAAGGCGGAAGGCCGCGAGGCGCTCTCCGGCCTGGTGGACATTCCGGCCGTGGTCGAGCACCTCTCCTCCTCGCTCCGGCGCGAGCTCGACTTCCGAGAGGAGGCGGCCAACCTCGAGCGCATGCGCGAGGTGCTGGCGGACTTCCCGCACCTGGGCGTCCCGGCGGTCCACGAGCAGCTGTCGACGAAGCGGCTCCTGGTCATGGACGAGATCCAGGGTGTCCCGCTGCGCGAGGCGCCCGCAGGCGACGACCGCCGTCGCGCCGCGAAGGAGCTGCTCGACGCCTTCTACCGCCAGGTGCTGACCGAGGGCTTCTTCCACGCCGACCCCCACCCCGGGAACCTGCTCTGGGCGGACGGCCGGATCTTTCTCCTCGACCTCGGCATGGTCGGGACCCTCGACGAGGAGACCCGCGGCCTGCTCCTTCTCCTGCTGCTCGCCTTCTGGCGGGAAGACGCCGAGTTCCTCGCCGACCTGCTGGTCATGCTCGGTGACGCACGAGACGATCTCGACCTCGAGTCGCTCCGCGCCGACCTGGGCGAGTACGTCGGCCAGTTCAAGGTCGCCTCCTTCGGCGACATCGAGCTCGGGCCGATGCTCGACACACTGATCGAGATCGCCGCCAGGCACGGCGTTCGCCTGCCCGGCTCGCTGGCGATGACCGGGAAGGCGTTCAGCCAGATGCAGCTCGCGGTCGGCGAGCTCGACCCGACGCTCGATCCTTTCTCCGCAGTGAGCGGCTTCATGTTCCGCACGCTGCGCACGCGCGTCGGCAGCGCCGTGGATCCGCAGAAGGCGATCTACGAGGTGCAGAAGCTGAAGCTGCGGACGACGCGCCTGATCGAGGGGATCGAGCGGTTGACAGGCGCCCGGCCCGGCCCCGGCCTCCAGATCGAGCTGCGCGGAAGCCGCAACCTGGAGGAGGCGATCAAGCGGGCCGGCCGCCGGATCGCGCTCGCGTTCGGCGGCGGCGCCGCGCTGCTCGCCGCCGTCCTCGCGGCGGCGGCGGACTCGATCGACCTCTGGGTGCCGGTCACGCTCGGCATCGTCGCGGGTGTCGCCGGCGTCGTCCTAGCGCTGGACATCGCGCGAAAGTCCTAGCGCAGCCGCGCGCGGACGCGGCGCTCGAGCACGATCGCGAGCAGCGACATCACCGCTCCGATGACCACCCGCTCGACCGGCCGCACGATCCTGCGCACGGTCAGAGCCTACGCGTCGCCGCTTGTGCCCACGCCGGCCCGCGAGTAGAGTCGCCGCAGGTCTTGTCCCAGCCCTCTCCCGGCTTCGCTGCGCGGCCGCCCGGCCGCGCAGCTCTTTTCTACGCTTCGGGTCGTGAGATTCGTGGTCGGTTCCGACGACGAGGGCGCCGCGCTCGACGCGGCGGTCGACCGGCTGCGTGACGCAGGACACGAGGTCGAGCTGCTCGAGCGCGACCAGTGGCCCGACGTCGCAACCCGGGTCGCCGAAGCGATCGCGGGCGGGGAGGCCGACCAGGGCCTCCTCTTCTGCTGGACGGGGACCGGCACGGCGATGGCGGCGAACAAGGTGCGCGGCGTCCGGGCGGCGCTCGCCTGGGATCCGTGGATCGCGGAGGGCGCTCGGCGTTGGAACGACGCCAACGTCCTGGTCATGAGCCTCAAGCGCACCGAGCCCGAGACTGCCCGGGCGATCGTCGACGCGTGGCTCTCCGTCGCTTCGCCGGACGCGGACGAGCGCGAGAATATCGCCAAGCTCGATCGTCCGTGACCCTCCTCGCAACCGACTGGGTGACGATCTCTGCGCTGGCGACCGCTGCCGGCACGCTGGTCCTGGCCGCTGCGACGTTCGCGTCGGTCAGGTCTGCGAACCGTGCAGCCCGCGTCGCCGAGCGGTCGCTCCTCGCCGGGCTGCGGCCGGTGCTGATGCCGTCCAGGCTCGACGATCCGCCGCAGAAGGTCGGCTTTGCCGACGACAAGTACCTCCTGACCAAGGGCGGCCACGGCGCCGCCGACGCGACCGACGAAACGATCTACCTCGCGATGTCAATCCGCAACGCGGGCGCAGGAATCGCGGTCCTCCACGGCTGGTACTTGCATCCCGAGCGCCGCACCGGAGCGGACGAGCGGCCGCCGCCGCTCGAGGACTTCCACCGGCTCACCCGGGACATCTACGTGCCCGCGGGCGACATGGGGTTCTGGCAGGGCGTGTTCCGAGACCCGTCGGCCCCGGGGTTCGCCGAGGCGGCAGAGTCGGTGCGGGCACACCAGGCGATGACGGTCGACGTCCTCTACGGCGACCACGAAGGCGGCCAGCGGACGGTCACCCGGTTCGGCTTCATGCCGCGGGGTGACGAGGACTGGCTCCTCGCCGGCGCACGGCACTGGAACGTCGACCGCGACGACCCGCGCTAGAGGCCGCCGTCGTTCTCCGGGAGGAGGCCGAGAATCGTCCTCCCGGACGAGGCGGCCGGCAGGCGCGCGCAGTACTTTCAGATCGTGATCCGGCCACGCTCCTGGGCACTCGCGCGCGCGTACTGGTTCGACGCGCTGGTCGTCGTCGCGATCGGGTTCGGCATCGCCGAGGTCGTTCTGAACCAGGACGCGAAGGATGGCCCACGCGGCCCGCTCTGGTTCGACGTGATCGCCGTCCTGGGTATGACGGTCCCGCTCTTTTGGCGGCGGCGTTTTCCGTTTGGAGCGCCCCTCGCCAGCGGCCTGATGTTCGCCGTGAGCTCGTTCGTGGACGAGCGGCTGACCCCGGGCGACGTGGTCCCGTTCCTCACCGCGATCTCGGTGTTCGTCCTGTTCGGCCTCGTCCGCGACCGCACCCAGGCGGTTGCCGGCCTTGCCTTCGGGCTCGGGGTCACGGCGATCATCTTCCGCAACGCCCCAGGGGGCGGAGTCGCCGGCTTCGCCTTCACCTCGGTCGTCCTGACGATCGCCTGGGCGATCGGCTTCGGGCTCGGCCGAAAGTTCCGGGAGGCGGACGAGGCGAGGGAACGGCTGGCGCGGGCCGAGCGCGAGCGTGCCGAGCGTGCGCGGCTCGCCGTCGCCGACGAGCGGACCCGCATCGCGCGGGAGCTACACGACGTCGTCGGCCACAGCGTCAGCGTGATGACCGTGCAGGCGTCGGCCGCCCGCCGCCTGCTCAAACCACACCAGGAGAAGGAGCGCGAGGCGCTGCTCGTCGTGGAGCAGACCGGCCGGGAGGCGCTCGCCGAGATGCGGCGCATGGTCGGCGTCCTCCGCCGCCCGGAAGAGGCGCCTGCGCTCGCGCCCCAGCCGAGCCTCGAGTCCCTCGACCGCCTGATCGCACAGACGCGCGATGCCGGGCTGCCGGTCGAGCTGCGGGTCGAGGGCGATCCCGAGACACTGCCGGCCGGCGTCGACCTCACCGCCTACCGGCTCGTCCAGGAAGGCCTGACGAATGCGATCAAGCACGCGCGCGCACGCCACGCGGAGGTCGTCGTCCGCTACGCCGACGGCCACGTCGAGCTGACCGTCACCGACGACGGCTCCGGCGACGGCGGCGGCGAGGGCGGAGGGCACGGGCTGGTCGGCATGCGCGAGCGGGTCTCGGTCTACGGCGGCGAGCTCGAGGCCGGCCCTCTGGCCGAGGGCGGCTACCGGCTACGAGCGAGGCTCCCGGTCGCATGACCCGCATCTCCTCGCTCGTCCGCCGGTTCTGGGTCGACGCGCTGATCCTCGCGGCAATGGCCGGCTTGCTCTCGATCTCCGTGCGGGCTCCCGACCCGAAGGGACGTGGATCGGAGGGGCCGGCCTGGCTCGACGTCCTGATCACGCTGGCTTTCCTCTGCCCCCTCTTCTTCCGCCGCCGGTTCCCCATGCTGGCACCGCTCGCCGCGGCCGTTGCGATCACGGTCTCGTCCTTCCTCGACGGCAGGTTCGTCAACAACAGCTTCCCCACGTTCGTCGTCGCGCTCGGCATCTCCGCCTGGTTCGGGATGCAGTCGGATCGGCGCCTGGCGGTCGCCGGCTGGGCGGCGTTGCAGATCACCTCGGTAATCGTCGGGCTCAACGACCGGCCGTCTCCGGTGGGCGACTACGTCTGGACGTTCATCACGTTCTCGATCGCCTGGATCGTCGGCTTCGCCCTGGGCGGGAGGCTGCGAGAGACGGACGCGGCCAGGCGGCTCGCGGAGCAATCAGAACGGGAGCGCGAGGAGCAGGCCCGCCTCGCGGTCGCCGAGGAGCGTGCGCGCATCGCGCGAGAGCTCCACGACGTCGTCGGCCACAGCGTCAGCGTCATGACCGTGCAGGCGTCGGCGGTCCGCCGGCTGCTCGAGGACGACCAGGACAAGGAGCGCGAGGCACTCCTCGTCGTTGAGCAGACCGGTCGCGAGGCGCTCGCCGAGATGCGGCGCATGGTCGGCGTCCTCCGCCGACCCGACGAGGCGCCGGCACTCGCTCCGCAGCCGAGCCTGGAGCACATCGAGAAGCTGGTCGCCCACACCCGCGAGACCGGGCTTCCAGTCGACCTCCGCATCGAGGGCGCACCCATAGAGCTCCCGGGGGGAATCGACACCACCGCCTATCGCATCGTCCAGGAAGCGCTCACGAACGCCGTCAAGCATGCGCGCGCCACGAAGGCCGAGGTCGTCGTGCGCTACCGCAACGGCACCGTCGAGCTCACCGTGACCGACGACGGCAGCGGCAGCGGCGACGGTGGAGGGAGCGGGCACGGGCTCGTGGGGATGCGCGAGCGGGTGTCCGTGTACGGGGGTGAGCTCGAAGCTGGACCGCAGCCGAGCGGCGGGTTCCGGCTCCGTGCCACACTCCCCGTCACGTGAACCTGGACGAGACCGGCACCACGACACTCACCTTCCTGTTCAGCGACGTCGAGGGCTCGACGGCGCTCCTGCGGCGTCTCCGCGAGGGCTACACCGCGGTGATGGCCGACCACGAGCGGTTGCTGCGCGCGGCCTGGGCCGAGGCCGAAGGGCGCGAGCTGGACGCAGACGGGGACTCATTCTTCGTCGCCTTCCGCCGCCCGCGCCAGGCGGTCGAGGCGGCTGTCGCTTCCCAGCGGGCGCTCGCCGCGCACGAGTGGCCCGAAGGTGTCGATCTGCGCGTCCGGATCGGCGTGCACACCGGGGAGGCGTCCGTCGCGGGCGACCAGTACGTCGGCCTCGCCGTCCACCGTGCCGCACGGATCTGCGACGCAGGGCACGGCGGGCAGATCCTGATCTCGGAGACGACCCGCTCGCTGCTCGAGGACGAGGAGGCGGAGATAGACGGGATCGAGCTGCGCGACCTCGGACGGCACGTGCTCAAGGACTTCGACCGGCCGGTTCACATCTACCAGCTCACGGTCGAGGGGCTCGCCGTCGACTTCGCAGCGCTGCGCACGGTGACGGGCGAGGGCGCAGCGCACCTGGCCGACCGCCAGGACGAGCTCGCCGCGGTAACCTCGCCCGAGACGACCGCCCGGTCGGTGCGGGTGCTGATCGTCGACGACCAGGCGCTCGTCCGCACCGGCTTCCGCATGATCCTGGAGGCAGAGCCCGATCTCGAGGTCGTCGGCGAGGCGGCCGACGGGCTGGAAGCGTTGCAGCAGGCCCGGGCGTTGGCGCCGGACGTCGTCCTGATGGACGTGCGTATGCCAGAGGTCGACGGGATCGAGGCGACTCGCCGCCTCCTGGGCGAGGACGACGCGACGGCGAAGGTCGTGATGCTGACCACGTTCGACATGGACGAGTACGTCTACGAGGCGTTGCGCGCGGGCGCCAGCGGCTTCCTGCTCAAAGACGTGCCGCCCGAGCAGCTGCTGGCGGGAATCCGCGCGGTCGCGAGCGGCGACGCGCTACTTGCTCCCTCGGTGACGCGCCGCGTGATCGAGGAGTTCGTCAGGCGGCCGCCCGACTCGGTGCGGACGCCGCCCGAGCGGCTCGGCGAGCTGACCGCGCGCGAGCTCGAGGTGCTGAAGCTGATCGCGCGCGGGCTCTCGAACGCGGAGATCGCGAGGGAGCTGTTCGTCAGCGAGACCACCGTGAAGACGCACGTCGCCCATTGCCTGATGAAGCTCGACCTGCGCGATCGCGTGCAGGCGGTCGTGCTCGCCTACGAGTCGGGCCTCGTCCAGCCGGGCGAGTCGTAGTCCTCCTCGAGGAGGAGACGTCCTCGCCGAAGATCGGCCTCCGCGGGGAGGCCGAATCGCCCGCGCAGCCGACGATTTTCGACGCCCGTGAGACGAGCATCCGAGGTGTCAATCCCGACACCGAAGGAGGCAAGGAATGATCCGCACAGGCGACACCATCGAGAACACGGCCACCGGCGAGCGCCTCACGTTTCTCGCAACCGCGGCCGACACCGACGGCGAGGCGGTTGTGGTCGAGACGGTCGTCCAGCCCGGCGGCGCGGTGGCTGCGGCCCACGTCCACCCGGCGCAGAACGAGCGCTTCGCGGTCGCCGAGGGCACACTCGGCCTGAAGGTCGCCGGGGAGAAGCTGACACTCGGGCCGGGGGAGATCGCCGTCGTCGAGGCGGGGAGCGCGCACAGGTTCTGGAACGCCGGCGACGAACCCGTCCGGTTTGTCTGCGAGATCCGGCCGGCGCTGCAGTTCGAGTCGCTCGTCGAGACGATGTTCGCGCTCGCCGGCGACGGAAAGACGAACCGCAAGGGCATGCCGATGAACCCGTTCCGGCTCGCGGTGATCGCGAAGGCGCACTACGACACCGTCCGCCTCCCGTTCCCGCCCGCCTGGATGCAGACGGCGGCACTCGCGGTCGGCGCCCCGCTCGGCAGAGCGCTCGGCTACCGGGCGACCTACGCGCCGGCAGACGCTGTGCCGGCGCCCGCCGTCGCGTAGCCTCCACCGTTTCGGAAGGGGACAGGCACCCACGCGGTGCCTGTCCCTGCTTCGCTTAACCAGCCTTGCGGATCGCCTGGATCAGCTGCCACTTGCCCATCTTCGAGCGACCGGGGATGTCCCGCTCGCGGGCGATCTCGTACAGCTGCTGGCGATTACGGTCCTCGAGCGCGTGACCCGCACGTCCGCCGCGGCGCCGCCCCATCTGCGCCTGCTGGACGAGGCTGCGGCGCGTACGTTCGGGCAGGTGCGCGATCGTGCGCTTCGACGTCGCCGCCTTCTGGGCCTTCTTGACGTTGCGCTTGGCCGCCTTGATCTGCTTGGCAGTCGCCACCTGCGTCACCTCCTCGGTTGGTGTCCCGCGGTCCTACCCGTCTGGCACGGGCTGAACCGGGCTACCGGAACAGTGCGCTGTACGCGTTGAGGGCCGGCTGGCCGCCGAGGTGCGCATAGAGGACGGTCGCGTCCCTCGGGATCTCGCCGCGACCGACCAGGTCGACCATCGCGGCCATCGACTTCCCCTCGTACACCGGGTCGGTGATCATCCCCTCCAGTCGTCCCGCCAGCCGGATCGCGTCCAGCGTACGCTCGTCCGGGATCCCGTAGGTGCCGGCGTGGTAGCGGTCGTCGAGAACGAGCTCGTCGCGGCGCAGCTCGCGGCCGACGTCGATCAGCTTGGAGGTCGCTTGTGCGATCCGCGTGACCTGCTCGAGTGTCTCGCGCGGCTTGGCGGACGCATCGATGCCGATCACCCGGCGCGAACGGTCCTGCGCGGCGAAACCGGCCACCATTCCGGCCTGGGTCGAGCCGGTCACCGAGCAGACGATCACGGTGTCGAAGAAGACACCGTGCTCGGCCTCCTGCTCGGCGACCTCCCGTGCCCAGCGCGCGTACCCGAGGCCGCCGAGCGGGTGATCGGAGGCTCCGGCCGGGATCGCGTACGGCTCCCCACCCCGTGCTTCGACGTCCTCGATCGCCTGCTCCCAGCTCTCCTTGAAGCCGATCCCGAAGCCGGCCTGCACGAGCCGCACCTCCGCGCCGAGGATCCGGGACAGGAGGATGTTCCCGACGCGGTCGTAGACGGCGTCCGGCCAGTCGACCCAACTCTCGTGGACGAGGACGCAGTCGAGGCCGGCGCGGGCGGCTGCTGCGGCCACCTGGCGGGTGTGGTTCGACTGCACGCCGCCGATGGAGACCAGCGTGTCGCAGCCCTGTGCGCGGGCGTCTGCGACGAGGTACTCGAGCTTGCGCATCTTGTTGCCGCCGAAGGCGAGCCCCGAGCTGACGTCGTCGCGCTTCGCCCAGAGCTCGGCGCCGCCGAGGTGCTCGGTCAGCCGCTCGAGCCGGTGGACCGGCGACGGCCCGAGCAGCAGCGGGTAGCGCTCGAAGCGGTCGAGTGCGCTCGGCACCGAACGAGTCTAGACCCGGCCGCCGGCAGCCACCGGCCATGCCCGGGCCGGCCACGTCCGGTGCCAGGCACCAGACGTGGCCATTTGAGCCACACGGCCCCTCAACCATGCGACCGAACGTCACGTCCGGTGCCTGGCACCGGACGTGACGTTTGCGGACAGGGCTGCTAGAGCAGCGGCACGAGCGCTCGTCGACGGAGGCTTAGGTGCGCGCCGGGCGCGGGTCCGGCAGCGGCGTCAACATCGGCTCGACCTGCTCGCGAAGGTGTTCGAAGGCGGGCGGCAGCGAGAGGCGCTCGCCGAGGTGTTCGAGCGGCTCGTCGGTGGCGAACCCCGGGCCGATCGTCGCGATCTCGAACAGGACGCCGCTCGGCTCGCGGAAGTAGATCGAGCGGAAGTAGAACCGGTCGATCACCGGCGTCGGCCGTGCACCCGCCTCGAGGACGCGTTGACGCCAGGCTTCGTGCTCGTCCAGCGGCGACGCCCAGGCGACGTGGTGGACGGTCCCGGCCCCGCCCACTCCCGCGTCGTCGGTGGCGTCGTAGACGTAACGGGAGCCGCGCTGGTCGCCGCGGGCCTCGTAGACCGTCTCCGACTCCGGCCGGAAGCCCATACCGCTCTCGAGGAACGCAGCGCTCCGGGAGGGGTCGTCCGTGTAGACCCGGACGGAGTCGAAGCCCTGGAGGGCAAGCTCGGCGGGGATCTCCGGATGCTCGGCGACGAGCGGCTCGTCGGTCGTCCCGACCACGGTCAGCTCGAGCTCGAGGTCCTCCGGGTCGTGGAAGCGCAGGCTCGTGTCGCTCCGCTCGGATCGAACGCCTGCGTCGCCGAGGCGTCCTTCCCAGAAGTCGAGCGCGTCGGCCGACGCCACCCGCCAGACGACCCGGTAGACCATCCCGGCACCCGCGCGGCCGCGGCGGGCGCCCGGGTACTCGAAGAACGTGATGTCCGATCCGGCCGAGCCGACCTCGTCGGCGTAGAAGAGGTGGTAGACGGTGGGATCGTCCTGGTTGACCGTCTTCTTGACGAGCCGCAGGCCGAGTGTCCCGGCGTAGAACTCGACGTTCCGCGGCGCGTCGGCCGTGATCGCGGTGATGTGGTGAATCCCCTCGAGCCTCATGTGTCCTCGATGTAAGCGAACCTAGGACAGGTCTGTCGAAGGAACCGGGGACAGGTCTGTCAGACCTGTCCCTCTCTTGTGCTCATCCTTCGCCTGTCCCTCTCTGTGCACATCATTGCCGACGGGACCACTCGTAGAGCGCGACGGCGCCGGCGGCGGCGACGTTCAGCGACTCGGCGCCCTCGGCGAGCGGGATCGAGGCGGCCGTGTCGCAGGCGGCGATGACGTCCGCCGGGAGGCCCTCACGCTCGGCGCCGAGCACGAAGACCGTCGGCTTCGGGAGGTCGATGCGTTCGAGCGGCTCGCCGCCGCGAGCGACGAGGGCGACGCGCCGGCCCTGGGCCTGGTCGAAGCGCCCGAGCGGAACGCGGAAGATCGCTCCGACCGAGCCCCGGAGCGCCTTCGGCCCGGTCGGATCGGCACACCCCTCGGACAGCGCGACGGACGCGCCGAACGCGTCGGCGGTCCGGATCAGCGTCCCGACGTTGCCTGGATCGGCGACGTGCCAGAGGGCGAGCGTCACCGACCCTTGTTCCCAGGCCGGGAGGTCGACGCGCCGGAACACGCCGATCACCCGCGGCGGATGCGCGAGCGTCGAGACGCCCGCGAGCAACTCGGGCTCGGCGTCCTCGCCGGCGACGAGCATGTCGACCGGCTGGATGCCGGCGGCGAGTGCGGCATCGACGAGGTCTTCGCCCTCGCACACGAAGAGGCCGAGCTTCCCGCGCTGCCGCCGGCTCTCGAGCCGGCGGATCAGCTTCAGGCGCGGGTTACTCGCGGAGGTGATCATCCGGGCGGACTCTAGGCGCCCACCGAAGGCCCGGGGACAGACTGAAGTCTGTCCCTTCCTAGACATGGGGCGTTCGAATCAAAAGGGACAGGCTTCTGCCTGTCCCTCGCCTAGCCGAGCGCCGCCTTTGCCTCCTCGGCGACCTTCGCGAACGCGGCCGGGTCGTTGACCGCGAGGTCGGCGAGGACCTTGCGGTCGAGCTCGATCTCGGCCTTCTTGCAGCCGGCGACGAACTGGTTGTACGAGAGCCCGTGCTGGCGGGCAGCGGCGTTGATGCGGATGATCCAGAGGCTCCGCATCGTCCGCTTCCGCACCTTGCGGTCGCGGTACGCGTACTTGAGCGAGTGGTCGAGCTGCTCCTTCGCGCGGCGGTAGGACTTGGACTTGAGCCCCCAGTAGCCCTTCGCCTCGGTCAGAGCCTTACGGCGCTTCTTGCGCGCGTGGACGGAACGCTTGACGCGAGGCATACCTCAGACCCCCAGCTGCTTTCTGATGCTCTTGGCGTCGCTAGGCGCCACCGGCTGAGCGCGCCGGAAGCTCCGCTTGCGCTTCGCCGACTTCTGCTGCAGCCGTCCTGGCGACGTTGCTCTCTTCGCTGCGTGTCGGCGCAGGAGCTTCCCGCCGGCTGTCACCTTGAACCGCTTCTTCGCTCCGCTGTGTGTCTTCTGCTTCGGCATCTCTCGTTTCTCCTGATTGGCGCTGCACTCCTGCGTTCTTGCTCGGCCCGAGCACCATCACCATGTTCCGGCCGTCGAGGAGCGGAGGCTGTTCCACCACCCCGATCTCCTTCACGTCCTCCGCCAGGCGCATCAGCAGGTCACGTCCCCGCTCCGGGTGGGTGGTCTCCCGCCCGCGGAACATGATCGTCACCTTGACCTTCGCGCGCTGGTTGAGGAAGCGCTCGACGTGGCCCTTCTTGGTGTTGTAGTCGTGAACCTGGATCTTCGGCCTGAGCTTGATCTCCTTGACGTGGATCTGC
>JBKPMR010000094.1:0-23462 GCA_046732255.1 Actinomycetota bacterium | reverse complement strand
GTTTCAGTACGGCCACAGCAGTCAACTTCGGAGCGAAGCCGTCTCCATCGCTGACGATCGCCGGTGACGGCTTGATCACGGCAGTTTCGCCCCCCGGCTCAGGGACCGTCGATGTCGTTGTCACGAGGCAATTGCATCCGCCGCTGACGAAGAGCGCGAACTTGTTGACCGGCGCAAACTCGAGCTTCGAAAGCGGCCCCGGCTCCTGGACCGGAAACGTCAATGCCTCCATCGCCTCCGGCGATCGAGCGAGAAGTGGCCGTCTTTCGCTCCGATGCCGACCGCTTGAGGCGGGCTACCAGTCGGTCATCAGCGGGACTTCGGAAGCGGCGGGCGGCAGCGTATACAACCTCGCCCTCTGGGCAGCGATTCCAGGAGCCGCGGGACATCTGCGACCCTTCATGATCTTCTACGGACGTTCCGGTCAGATTCTGTCGATCGAGCAAGGCCCCCTGTTCCAGCGGACATTTGCGCACAGGTGGACAAGACTGCGACTCGCCGCCCGGAGTCCTGAAGGCACGGCCGGTGTGGCCGTCGGGGTCGACGACGCCGACGGCCGGGCCGATCTCTACATCGACGACGTCTCGCTGACCGGCTCGACTCGCTTTACCTACCGGTAGCGGTCGTCCGCGGCGGCGCGGCTTGCGAATGTCGCCGGCTCGTCGTCCGGGGTGAGACCGCTCGTGCCGTTCGGCTTGGGCTCGGCCGGCCACGGCTCCACAACCGTCGGTCGAGCCTTGACGACGGCGTCGTGGTTGCGTGCCGGCCGGCTAACCGGAGCGGTTTCGTGGTACCGCCGCCACCACCAGACTCGGCGCCAGAGACCGCGCACGGCCAGAGCCAGGAGTCCCACGCCGATCACGAGCACGAAGGCGATCAGCAGCACGCTCCGGTTGGAAAGGCTCGATCCCGCGCTGTCCGCCGGGGGCACGAAGGGCACGGTGCTCACGTTCGCAGGCGCGGAGCGGACGACCGGCCGCGGCGGGGCAGGCTTAGCCGGCCGCACGACCGGCTTCGCCTTCTTGGCCGCCGGCTTGGCATGGTGGGCCTTCTTCACGGCGGCCTTCGCCTTCGCCCGGTGAGTGACCTTGTGCGTCGGCGCGGGCTGGGTCACCGGCTGGGAGCTCGACTGCGTCGCCGGCGGGGGCGAGGACGTCACCGGCGCCGGAGTGACGACCGGTGCAGGTGTCGAGGAAGGCGTCTGGCTCGGGGTGCTGTGCGTGCTCCCTCCCGTCGGTTTCGAGGTCGTCTGCTGATGTTGAGCCGCCGGCGCCGGGTCAGGCTTCGGGCTCTGCGCAAGGGCGGTCGCCGCACTGCCGGCGAGCAGGGCGATCACGGTGGACAGGGCAAAGGCGATGCGGCGGTACAACAACGGCAACCACACCAAGTGTACGACTCCGTCGAGGGCCTTGGTAGTCAGGCAGGCGAACGGGCGACGTCCTCCCGCCGCCGGCGGCCGAGGTTCCAGGTCGCGGCGGCCGCGAGGCCGAACACGAGCGTCGGGACGACGGTGAGGAATCGGTAGATCAGCGTCGCGGCGACGGCCTCGGCGTTGCTCGCGCCGAAGGCGACGAGGATCCCCGTGAGGCCGAGCTCGACGAAGCCCACGCCGCCCGGCGTGAGCGGGATCGACCCGAGCACGCGGGCGAGCGCCCAGGCGGCGAAGGCCTCGACGACCGACACCTCAGTCCGCGGGATGTCCACGGCCCGGATCGAAGCGATGAACACGATGAAGACGGTCAGATGCCCGGCGAGCGTCGCGACCGTGAGGAACCACCAGCGGCGCCGGATCAGCTCGATCGTCTCGTCACGGAAGCGGACGAACGACTCGCCCCGCCACGTCACCGGCGCCTTGCCGATGATCCCCTTGGCCCAGCTGACCAGTCGCGCCATCCGATCCCCGACCCGGCGGGCGAGTCGCTCGCTCGACAGGCCGACTGCGAAGGCGACGACGATCACGACGAAGACGGCGAGCGCGATGAGCGCGACGAGCTCGAGCGTGTGGTTCCGCCCGCCCTGGGCGACGACGCCGGCGAGCGCGACGATCGGGATCCCGAGGATCACGAGCTGGTTCCAGACGCTGGTGATCACGACGGCGAGACCGACGGGCCGGCCGCTGAAGCCCCAGGCCCTGAGCATCGCGAAGGAGGTCGCCATGCCGACGGCGGCCCCGCCGGGAGCGACGCTCGAGAGCGCGGTCGACGCGAGCGTCACCCGCGTTGCGCGCCAGTAAGCGAGCCCTGGAAGTGCCGCGACCCAGGGCGGCCCATACGTCGCCGTGTTGAGCAGGACGGTCAGCACGAGGACGAGGATCCAGGCCCACGAGAGCCCCTTGACGACGTCCCAGACGTCGCCGTAGTTCGCGATCCGCGGGAGCACGAAGGCGAAGACGACTCCGATGACCGCGACCGAGACGACGATCCCGATGATCCGGCCTCTGCCGGTCTTCTTCTTCTTTTGGGCGTCGTCGAGCTGGACCTGGACGAGCTCGTCCTCGGGCTCCGCGGAGAGGGCGGCCTCGAGCTCAGAGGACATCGGACCGAGTATCCCGGCCACCGCGGCCGGCGGCCAGCGACGCGAACGGGACCAGCAGCCAGCAGCCGAGCTCGCGCAGTCGGGTGCCGGGCGACGGACGCTCGTCGCTCGTCGCCACGTCCACCGTCGAGCCGGTGCCGCGTAGCGCCGCCCGAAGGAGCGCACGAGCCCGGCGGGCATGCCAGCTCGAGGTGACGAGCAGGACGTCGTCCGCCTGCAGCGTCCGGGCGAGCCGGGCGGCCGCAACCGCGTTCGCAAGCGTCGATCGGGCACCGGAGTCGACGACGACCCGGCGGCAAGACGCCGTCCACGACCGGGCCATCTGCTCGGCCTCCGACCGAGCGCTCCTTCCCTTCGCCCAGCCGGTCAGGAGTACGACGTCGTCCGGCCTCGTCGCCTGTTCGGCCCGGCGCAGACGGCGTGCGCAGATCTCGTGCAACGCGTCGTCCTGCCCGTCGGAGTAGCCGCAGACGGCGACCAGCCGCGTCCGGCTCACCGCCGCCCTCTCCCCCGTAGGCGCCGCCAGACGCCGTAGAGCGCGAGCGTTCCGGCCACGGTGACGACGAGCTGAACGGCCCGCCTGCCCTGAAGCTTGGACTCGCCGCCCGCCCGCTCGCGCATGTCGACGGGCACCTCGACGACGAGCAGGCCGGCCTCGTGGAGCCGCAGGAGCGACTCGACCTCGGGCGCACCGCTCTCGTACGGCTCGGCGAGGATGGGCATCGCGCGGGCGTTGACCGCGTACATCCCGCTGGTTGCGTCCTGGAACGAACGCCCGAGCGCCGCGCGCATCGCCCGCCGCAGCACGGCGGTCCCGAAACGGCGTGAGGGGCTCGGCTCGTACCGGTAGGCGGCATAGCCGTCGCCGGTCGCGAAGCGCGAGCCGACGGCGACGTCCGCCTCCCCCTCGCGGACGATCCCGAGCAGGCGCGCGAGCTCGCTCACCGGATGCTGTCCGTCCGCATCCACCCGTCCGGCGAAGGCGTAGCCGTGTTCGGCCGCGTAGGAGTAACCGGCGGCGATCCCGGCCCGGAGCCCCCGGTTTTCCCCAAACGAGAGCACCTGCGCGCCGCGGCCGGATGCCACCTCGGCGGTGCGGTCGGTCGAGCCGTCGTCGACGACGAGCACGTCGACTGCGGGCAACCCCGTCGCGAGCTCGTCGAGCACGGCGGGCAGGGTCGCCTCCTCGTTCCAGGCGGGGATGAAGACTACGGTGTCGGACACGGCGTCACATCGTAGGCGTGAGCAGGTTCTGCGGCCGTGATCCAGACTGGCGAATCATGCTCGACACCACCATCCCCGTCCCGTCGGTCGGGCGCACGTACTCCACGAGCCGCCGCATCCGTCTCTCGGATATGGACCCGCGGGGCCGGCTCCGGCTCGACGCGGTCGCACGCTTCCTCCAGGACATTGCGATCGACGACGTCCAGGAGATTGGCTGGGGCATGCCGGCGCACCTGTGGTTCGTGCGCCGGATCAGGATCGACGTGCTCGAGCCGTTCCTGGACGACCGCGAGGTCGCGCTGACCACGTGGTGCAGCGGCGTGGCCGCGATCGCCGCCGGCCGCAGGTGGTCGGTCGGCGGCGACCGGGGCGGTCGGATCGAGGTCGACAGCGTGTGGATCCACCTCGACGCCGACGCGAACCCGGCCCGGATCGAGGACTTCGGCGTCTACGCCGAGGCGGCCGCGGGCCGGCCCGTCTCGACGAAGCTCGAGCTGCCAGACCCACCGGCCGACGCCGGGCGCGTGCCGTGGCCGCTGCGCGCCGCCGACGTCGACCTGCACGGCCACGTCAACAACGCGGTCTACTGGCAGGCGGTCGAGGAGCTGCTGCCCGCCCTCGTGGCCGATCCGCGCGGTCCTTTGCATGTCGAGCTCGACTACCGCCGCCCGATCGACCTCGGCGAGCGGATCGATCTGGCGTGGTTCGGGAGCACCGTCTCGTTCGTCGCAGACGGGTCGGATGTCAGGGCGGTCGCGCGCGCCGGACGTTGACGCCGCTCCACGGTATTGTGCAGAATCGCTTAACGGCCACGACGGCGGAGGGCAGTGCAGTGAACATCGCATCGCGCGGTGCGAGGATGGCGGTCGACTGGGAGCAGCGGGTCGATTTCGACCGGCTGCGCCGGCATCGGATGGAACGAGCGAAGGCGGTGCTCGACGCATCCGACCTCGGCGCGCTTCTGCTCTTCGACCCGAACAACCTGCGCTACCTGACGAGCACCGCGATCGGAACGTGGGAGCGCGACAAGAACATCCGCTTCGCCCTGCTCCCGCGCGGCGAGGATCCGATCCTCTGGGACTTCGGCTCGGCCGCGAAGCACCACAAGCTCTACTGCCCCTGGCTGCCCGAGGAGAACTGGCGCGCCTGGGTTCCGCCGATGCGCGGCGCGATGCCGAACGAGACCGGCATCCCCGGCGACCTCGCCGACCTGATCCTCCACGAGTTGCGCGAGCGCGGCCTCGAGCAGGAGCCGCTCGGACTGGACGTCCCGGACATGACCACGCTGCTCGCGCTCCAGCAGGCGGGGATTCACGTCACGGACTCCCAGCCGCTGATGCTGGAGGCCCGGAAGCTCAAGTCCGAGGACGAGCTCGCGCTGCTCGACCACGCGGCGGCGATCGTCGACGCCGTCTACGACGAGATCTACCGGACGCTGCGTCCGGGCATCACCGAGAACCAGGTCGTCGCCCAGGCAATGAAGACGCTCTTCGACCTCGGCTCCGAGCACGTCGAAGCGATCAACGCGATCTCCGGCGACCGCTGCAACCCCCATCCGCACACGTTCGCCGACCGGCTCCTGCGCCCGGGCGACCAGGCGTTCTTCGACATCATCCATGCCTTCAACGGCTACCGGACGTGCTACTACCGCACGTTCAACGTGGGCTACGCGACGCCCTCCCAGCTCGACGCCTACCGCCGCTGCCGGGAGTGGCTCGACGCGGCGATCGAGCTCGTCCGCCCGGGCGTCACCACCGACCAGATCGCCGAGGCGTGGCCGGAGGCGACCGAGATCGGTTTGCCCGACGAGCGGGCGGCGTTCGGCCTCCAGTTCGGGCACGGGATCGGCGTCGGGCTCTACGAGTTCCCGATGATCTCGCGCCTGCACTCGCTCGACGCGCCGGCGGAGCTCGAGGTCGGGATGGTGTTCGCGCTGGAGACGTACTGCCCCGCCACGGACGGCCGCTCGGCCGCGCGGATCGAGGAGGAGGTCGTCGTCACCCCCACCGGGCCGGAGGTGCTGACGCGCTTCCCCGCCCAGGAGCTGCTCGTCACCGGCAAGACGTACGTCCGGGGCATCGACCTGGTGGACGGTGTGGTTCCCCCCGCCGCGACCGAGACCTCGGAACCGACTTTCGCCGGCGCGCCCGCGAGCTGAATGGCATCGCAGGAGACCGCGCAGACGACCGCCGAGAGCCCCGAGGTCGGGCTCGACCTCTACCGGCGGATGCTGCTGATCCGCCGCTTCGAGGAGCTCGTCCAGTCACTTTTCCTCCGCGGCGAGGTCTACGGGACCACGCACCTCTGCTCCGGTCAGGAGGCCGTGTCGGTCGGCTTCGCGTCGGCGCTCGGTGACGGCGACCGGGTCGCTTGTACGTATCGCGGGCACGGGCACCTGCTCGCCCGGGGCCTGGCGCCGGAGGCGCTGCTCGGGGAGCTGCTCGGCCGGACGACCGGGGTGAACGGCGGCCGGGCGGGCTCGATGAACATGGTCGACCTCGACCACGGCGTCGTCGGCTGTTTCGGGATCGTCGGCGGGAGCATCGCCGCAGCGACCGGCGCGGCGCTGGCGCTGAAGGACACGGGCCGGCTTGCGACCGCGTTCTTCGGCGACGGGGCGACGAACCAGGCGTACTTCTTCGAGTGCCTCAACTTCGCGAAGGTGCTCGACCTGCCCGTGCTGTTCGTGTGCGAGAACAACGGCTACGGCGAGTACACGCCGATGGACGTGGTCACCGCGGGCACGATCGTCGGCCGCGCCGAGGCGATGGAGATCCCGGCGCTGGTGATCGACGGCATGGACGTCTGGGCCGTGCGTGAGATCGCCAACCAGGCGGTCGAGCGGGTTCGCGGCGGTCGCGGCCCGGTGTTCGTCGAGGCGCGCACGTACCGGTTCGTCGGGCACTCGCGGAGCGATCCCGGCAAGTACCGGCCGGCCGGCGAGCTCGAGGAGTGGCGGGAGCGGGATCCCCTGCTCGTCGCGGAGCGGCGCCTCGCCGCCGAGCACGGCGTGTCCGCCGAACGGCTCGCCGAGGTCGCAGCCGACGTCGAGCGCGAGCTCCAGGAGGTCGAGGAGGCGTCGCTCGCGGCTCCGTTCCCCGACCAGACGGCGTTTACGGAGTTCAAGGAATGAGCTTCGCTCGGCTTCGCCTCGCTTCACGGGGGA
This sequence comes from Actinomycetota bacterium, assembly GCA_046732255.1. Classification (GTDB taxonomy): domain Bacteria; phylum Actinomycetota; class Thermoleophilia; order Gaiellales; family Gaiellaceae; genus DATBLE01. Next base: position 16,537 of record JBKPMR010000094.1, on the reverse strand, counting down.
AACGGCCGGTTTCCCCCGTGAGCCCCCTTCCGAGCTCCGCCGCTGGCTTCGCCATCGGCGTTCGCGATTGGTTTCACAGCAAGCCGCGCTGGGCCGCGCCCGCCATGTCGGTCGCGGCTGCGAAAACCTGCTGCCGGCCCTGGGAGATGAACCGATGAGCGAGCGGCAGATCGCGGCCGAGCAGCGCATCCAGGCGGGCGACGACAGCCTCGGGGCCCGGCTGCGGGTCGAGCGCGAACGGTCCGGTCTGACGCTACGCGAGCTCGCGAGGCGGCTCGAGGTATCCCCCAGCCTCGTCTCGCAGATCGAGACCGGCAAGAGCCAGCCGTCGGTGCGGACGCTCTACGCGATCGTCACCGAGCTCGGGATCTCGCTCGACGAGCTGTTCGCCCCGGCCGACGGCCCCCTGGAGCGGGGACCGGCGGCCCTGCGCCCGGCAGGCGAGGGCGGGCAGCGCGCCGACCGGTACGGCCGCGTCCAGCGGGCCGAGGACCGCAACGTGATCGACCTCGGATCCGGCGTCCGCTGGGAGCGGCTGACCACCTGGAACGACCGTGACGTCGAGTTCCTGTACGCGATCTACGAGCCGGGCGGCTCGTCGAGCCCCGATGGGAGCCTGATGCGGCACAACGGCCGCGAATTCGGAGTCGTGCTCGCCGGCGAGCTCGGCGTGAAGGTCGGCTTCGAGGACTACGTCCTCCGCCCCGGGGACTCGATCGCGTTCGATTCCAGCATTCCGCACCGGCTGCACAACGACGGCGACGAGCTCGTGAACGCAATCTGGATCGTCCTCGGCCGCCACGACGTCCCCGAGCACGAGTGACCGGCTCGGCGTGCTCGAACCGGCCGTTCAGTATCTCTTGACATGAGCGTCGCAGTGCTCGAGATCGTGATGCCGCGCCTCTCCGACCAGATGGAGGAGGCGACCGTGATCAAGTGGCTGAAACAGCCCGGCGACGCGGTGAAGCGTGGCGAGCCGCTGGTCGAGGTCGAGACCGACAAGGCGACGATGGTCTACGAGGCGGAGTTCGACGGCGTCCTCGACGAGATCGTCGTGGACGAGGGCAGCACGGCCGCGCTCGGGGCGACGATCGCCCGCGCCAGCGGGGCCGGGAGCTCGCACACGGCACCGGCGCCCTCGCCACAGGCGGAACCGCAAGCCGAGCAGCCTGCTCCGTCACCCCCCACGCCCGCCCCGGCTCCACCGGCCGTCCAGAACGGGGGCAAGTCCGGCCGAGCGCGGGCGACGCCGGTCGCGCGGCGGCTCGCAAACGAGCTCGGCGTCGAGCTCACCGGCGTCAAGGGCACCGGTCCCGGCGGGCGGATCGTCCGCGCGGACGTGCGCGACGCCGCAGGCGCGGCCCCGCCGGCGCCGGTCCCGGCGCAGACGGACGCGGGCGTGATCGAGCTGACCGCCACCCAGCGCACGATCGCCGCCCGGATGGCGGAGTCGCGGGCGGAGATCCCCGAGTTCACGCTCGAGGCGGAGATCGACATGGACGCGATCGCGGAGATCCGCGAGGAGCTGCGTGCCCTCGGCCGCGAGCCGCTCCCCTCCTTCAACGACCTGGTGGTCAAGGGTGTCGCGCTGGCGCTCCGGAAGCATCCTGCGCTGAACAGCTCCTGGGCGGACGGGCGCATCCGCCGCCACGAGCGCGTGAACGTCGGCATCGCAGTCGCCACCGAGGACGCGCTCTACGTTCCGACGATCCCCGACGCCGACACGCTCTCGGTCTTCGAGATCGCCGGGCAGGCCCGGCAGCAGATCGAGAAGGTGACGGCCGGGACGATCACGCCCGACGAGCTGCGCGACGGGACGTTCACGGTCTCCAACCTCGGCATGTACGGCATCCGGCGCTTCCACGCGGTGATCAACCCGCCGCAGGCCGGGATCCTCGCCGTCGGGGAGGTCTCGCGCCGGCCGGTCGTCGACGGCTCCGGCGCGATCGTCGCCCGGCAGCGGATGGACGTCGCCCTCTCGTGCGATCACCGGGTGGTCTACGGCGCCGAGGCCGCGCGCTTCCTGCAAACCCTCACGACCATGCTCGAGCGCCCGGTGGCGCTCGTCGCCGCCTGACGGAGGAGACCGTGGAGACCGAGATCGAGTTCAGAACCGCGATCAGGGACGCGCTCGACGAGGAGCTCGCCCGCGACGAGAGCGTCATCTTCTTCGGCGAGGACGTCGCCGTCGCCGGCGGGGTCTTCGCCGCCACGCCCGGCCTGCACGAGAAGTACGGACCTGCGCGGGTGTTCGACACCCCGATCTCGGAGCTGGCGATGACGGGCGCGGCCTTCGGCGCCGCGGTGACCGGCAAGCGGCCGGTGCTCGAGATCATGTTCGGTGACTTCCTGGCGCTGTCGATGGACAGCCTGATCAACCAGGCGACGAAGTACTGGTTCCTGACCGGGGAGCGGCAGAGCTGTCCGCTCGTGATCCGCTCCGTCGTCGGCGGCGGCGCCCGGTTCGGGGCGATCCACTCGCAGATGCCGGTCTCGTGGCTGACGGGGATACCGGGCCTGAAGATCGTCGCCCCGTCGAGCCCGGGGGACGCGAAGGGCCTGCTCAAGGGGGCGATCCGCGACGACAACCCAGTCGTCTTCTTCGAGCACAAGCGGCTGTACTCGATGTCCGGTCCCGCCGGAGGGGACGAGCCCGAGCCGCTCGGCGTCGCCAGGGTCGTCCGGGAGGGCGGGGACGTGACGCTCGTCAGCGCGATGAAGGGCGTTCACGACTGCCTCGCCGCTGCGGACACCCTCCAGGAGCAGGGATTGTCGGCGGAGGTGATCGACCTGCGCACGCTGCGGCCGATCGACCTCGAGACGATCCTCCGTTCGGTTCAGAAGACGAACCGGATCGCGGTCGTAGAGGAAGGCCCGCTGACCGGCGGTTGGGCCGGAGAGGTGCTCGCACTCGTCACCGAGGAGGGTCTGGGTGACCTCGACGACGCCTGGCGCATCACCACGCCGAACTCTCCGATCCCGTACAGCCCACCGCTCGAGGACGCCTTCTTCCCGGGCCCGGACCGGATCGTGGCCGAGATCACCGAGCGGATTCGCAGATGATGAGCACAGAGAGGGACAGGCAGATGATGAGCACAGAGAGGGACAGGTCTTACAGACCTGTCCCCGGTTCGTTCGTCAGACCTGTCCCCGGTTCCCTTTCCTAGCGGCTAGACAGCCTCGGCTTCCCCGGGCTCGCCGGTTTCGGCCCGAGGCCCCCGGAGCCGGCCGACGCCTCCCCAGCTCGAGCGGAGGCGGTCGATCAGCTCCGGCCCCTGGTAGAGGATCAGCGCGACCAGGATCAGCACGCCGATCGTCATCTCCGCGTACTCGGTCGGCTGGTGGAACAGCGGCAGGACGTTGTCGATCAGCGAGAGGAAGAGCGCCGCGAGCAGCGTCCCGAAGAACGAGCCTCTCCCACCGGCGAGGCTGGCGCCGCCGAGGACTCCGGCGGCGATGCTCTCGAGCGCCTGGTTGCCGATGATCGGCGAGCCGATCTGGACCTCGGCGGCGAGATAGAAGCCACCGATCGACGCCATGACCGAGCACGCGACGAAGGCAAGGATGATCGCGCGGTCGGTTCTGATCCCGATCCTGCGCGACGAGGTCTCGTCGAGACCGACCGCGCGCATCGCCATGCCGGTGCGGCTGCGGTACAGCCAGACGTCCCCGAGCAGTGCGAGGACGACGACGCCGATGAAGGCGACCGGCACGAAGCTCCAGCTCGTCGTCAGCTCGCCGATGGCGTCGCTCGAGATCGTCCCCTCGGGATGGTCTCGCAGCAGCAGCGACACCCCCTGGAGGATGCTGAGCGTGCCCAGCGTCGCGATGATCGAGGGGAGGCGGAAGACACGGATCAGGAGCGCGTTGAAGATCCCGACGGCGAGCCCCACGCCGACCAGCACGAGCGCTCCCGGGATCAGCGACCAGGTCGACGTCGTCGGGGTCATCGTGTACGACGCGACGACGACGCACAGCGTCATCAGGGCGGCGACGGAGACGTCGAAGCCGCCGACCAGCAGCGCACACGTCTGACCGAGCGAGACGAGCGCAAGCGGAATGGTCGCGAGCAGCAGGTTGTTGAGGTTGTAGGAGCTGAGGAACGCGTCCTGCCGCAGCGCCGTGTACGCGCCGACAGCGACGATCAGCGTCGTCATCAGGACGAGCGGGACGACGCCGCGGAACCTGATCCTCGCAACGAAGGCGGCCACGCGCGCGCCGAACGTCACGCCGGGCTCCCCTCCTCCGCGATCGCGCGGCCGGCGGCAGCTGCCCGCGAGCCGACGATCGCTTCGACGATCCGCCGCTCGCCGAGGTCGTCGCCGCGGATCTCGTCGACGATCTTCCCGCGCGACATCACGATCACGCGGTCGCAAAGCCCGGCCAGCTCGAGCGGGTCGCTCGACTTGACGACGACGGCGACGCCTTCTCTCGCCTTTGCGCGCAGGGCGTCGTAGATGTCGAACCGGGCGGCGACGTCCACCCCCTGGGTCGGTTCCTCCGCCAGGATGACCTTGACGTTCCCGCGCAGGAAAGGCCGGGTCAGCGAGACCTTCTGTTGGTTGCCCCCCGAGAGCGACTGCACCGGCTGTTCGATCGACGCCATGCGAATGGTGAGACGGCGCACGAGCTCGTCGACCATACGGCGCTCGCGCCGCCGGTTCAGGAACCCCAGCCGGCCCAGGCGCCTCAGCACCTGGATGGTCGTGTTCGCCCGCACGCTCAGGACGGGGAAGAGGGCTTCCACGGTTCGATCGCCGCTGAGCAGCACGACCCCTGCCCGGAGTGGGCCCAGCGGCGAACCGGTGTCGAGCTTACGGCCGTCGCAGGTGGCGCGGCCGGCTGCGCGCTCGGCACCCGCGAGCGCGCGGAGGAACGGCACCTGTCCGTTGCCCTCCGCTCCCGCGATCCCGAGGATCTCGCCCTTCGCGATGTCGAGGTCGATCGGCCCGAAGCGTTCGCTGTGCAGACCCGACACGGCGAGCAGCACCTCGGAGGCGGCGTCGGGGGCCTGCCGGTCGGGAAAGGCGAGCTTGAGCGGCCGGCCGATCATCAGGGCGACCAGGCTTTCCTCCGACATGCCGGCGGCGTCGAAGGTTCCCTGAGAGACGCCGTCACGCAGGACGGTGATGCGGTCGGCGATGCCAAGCACCTCCGGCAGCCGATGGCTGACGTAGACGATGCCGACACCCGCGCGGCTCTGCTCGAAGACGAGCGCGTGGAGGCGCTCGACCTCCTCGGGCCCGAGCGCCGTCGTCGGCTCGTCCAGCAGAAGGACCTTCGGGCGCGCGAGCAGCGCCTTGACGACCTCGAGGAACTGCCGCTGGGCGAGCGACAGCGACCCGACAGGAGCGTTCAACGGGACGTCGAGCTTGAACTCTGCGAGCCTCTCCGCCGCCCACGCGTCCATGCGGCCGTACGCCGGTTGCATGCCCCCGGGCACCGCGAGGTAGAGGTTCTCGGCGACGGAGAGGTCGAGGACGTGTGAGTACGTCTGATACGCGATGCCGATGCCCAGCTTCCGAGCGTCGGCAGGTGAGGCGTGCCGGCTGAGCGTTCCTCCGATCTCGACGGTCCCCTCGTCGGGGTGGACGAAGCCGCTGGCGATGCCCAGCAAGGTCGATTTCCCGGACCCGTTCTCCCCGACGAGGGCGTGAATCTCGCCCGCGTCGCAGTCGACGCTGACGTCCCGAAGCGCCTGTACCGCTCCGAACGCTTTCGACACCCCCTGCAAGGAAAGAACGATGCCGCTCATGGGGTTCGGTTCCACCGTTGGCAACAGGGTTTCGTCGCCGCGACCGACATGGCGGGCGCGGCCGAGCACCGCCGGCTGTGAAAACCATCGTGAACGCCGCCGGCAAAGCCGGCGGCGGAACTCGGAAGGGGGCTCGCGGGGGGAACCAGCCGTTCCCCCCGCGAAGCGAGCGGAGCGAGCGCCACTAGGGGTACATCTGGTGGAGCAGGCTCAGCGGGATCAGCGACGTCCCAGAGGCGTCCAGGGGATAGCCCTTCGTGCACGAATCGCGCTTGTCCTGATCCTGCAGCTGGATCGGGAAGACGATCGTGGGCGGGATCTTGGCGCCCTTGAGCTTCATCATCGCGGCCGTGAAGGCGACCCGGATCTGCGTGTTGCCCGAGGTGTAGTAGTACATCTTCAGGCCCGGGTTGCTCTTCTTCAGCTGGTTGTACAGGCACCCCATCCTGACGTCGTCCGTCCTCAGGGTCATCACGGGGTTGAACGACTTGCCGGCGGCCTTGTATGCCGCCAGGGCGCCCAGCGCCATGCCGCCGCCGTACTCGTAGCTCCACCCCTTGATGTTCGGATGTGCCGCGAGGATTCCGGCGACGACCGACTGGACCTTCGACGGATCCCAGTTCGTCGGCTCGTTCGCGACGACGTGGATGTTCGAGTTCAGCTGCGGCTTCTCGCACGTCTGCCACCCGAGAGACAGCGGGTTGCCCGGGAAGCCGCCGAGGAAGGCGATGTCGCCGGACTTGACCTGCGTGTTCATGACCTGCGCGAACGCCCTGCCGAGATTGCAGGTGTACTCGCCGACGACGGTCAGGTAGTTCTTGCCCGGCCCGGTGACGTAGCCCCAGGCATAGGTCGCGACCGGGATCCCGGCGTCGGTTGCCTCCTTCATCACGGGCAGCATCGCGTCGCCGTAGTCCGGATACGTGACGATCAGACTGACCTTCTGCGCGATCGCCGCCTTGAAGTCGGCGATGCCCTGGTTCAGGTCGGAGTGGGCGCTCTTGTAGATGATCTTGCCGACCTGCGGATAGGACAGCGCCTGGAGGATGAACTCCATGTGCGACATCTGGCGATAGACGTTCTCGCCGAACTGCTCGATGTAGGCGACGGTGAGCTTGCCACCCGTGCCGGTATTGCAGACGTTGTTCTTCCAGCACTTGAGCGCAAGCGCGTAGTTGACCTTCTTGTCGGCGCGGCCGAGGGCGGCGAGCGCGATGTTGCGGGACGTCCGGTTCTTCGGGAGCAGGGCGGCGTCGAAGAGCGTGCGCTTGAGGGTCGTGGCCCTCGCCCGGTACACCTCGCCGAACCCGCCTCCCTTGCCGACCATGACCGGCCCCGCTCCGGAACCGGGCGAGACGACTGCGAGAGTCGCCGCGAGCAGCGCGAACAACGCGATCGCGAGCACCACCACCATCCGGCGCTTGTCACGCGCTGCGGACCTCTTCCCTCCGTGCATCGTGCCTCCTTTCGCGAGCATCAGCTCGTGTTCACTTCCACCCTGGGGTTGTCGCCCGCCCTCCGCTCGATGGGCCTCAAAACGCGGCCGAGAAGCGAGGCGATTCGGTCGCCGGAGATCAGCATCCCGATGATGATCGCGGCACCGAAGACGATGTACTGCCACCCCGGTCGCAGGCCCAGGATTAGCAGCATCTGCGGCAAGAACGTTAGCGCCAGCGCCGCGACCCACGTCGACGTTGCGCTCGCCAGCCCGCCTGCGAGCGACGCGCCCGCGATCACGACTGCCGCGATCGGCGCGAGCAGGTAGGCAGCGCCGAACTGCGGGTCGACGTTGATGCGGATGCCGGCGAGCAGGACCGCCGAGGCTCCGTAGAGGATGCCCGCGCACGTATACGCGCAGACGACGTGTGTGCGCACGTGCAGCCCGGCCATCCATGCGGCTCTGGGGTTTGCGCCCACGGCCTGGAAGCGCCGCCCGGGAGCCGTGTATCGGAGCAGGAGCGCGACGGCGATGGTCAGTGCCGCGCCCGTCCAGAAGACGGAGCTGATGCCGAGCCACTTCTCGGCGGCCCACGAGCTGAGCGCCGGCGGGACTGCGAGCGAGTTCGTATTCTCGCGCGCATACCGCAGGCCATAGGCGGCAACGATCTGACCCACGGCCAGCGTGACGATCAACGGGTTCAGCCTGACGATTCCGACGAGGATGCCGTTGACGAGGCCCACGCCCGCGCCGAGACCAAGGCAGGCGAGCAAGCCGAGCGCCAGCCGGCCGTCCTGCCCCAGGCTCACGCCGACGACCAGGAGCCCGCCGAGCGACATCACGGCTGGGGTCGAGAGGTCGATGCCGCCTTGCATGATCACGAGCATCTGCCCGAGCGCCGCAATCGCGAGAATCGTCATGTAGGGCAGGATGAAAGCCCACGACACGTGCGTTAGTGCGGCGGGCGCGATGATCGCGGCGACGATCATGAGCACACCGGTGGCGAGCCAGACCGGCACGAACCGGGCGGCAACGGCCGTGCTCGCAACGAGTGAGGACACGCGTCCCCTTCCCGCGGAGGGAGCCACACCGACGGTGCTATCGGGGGTGCTCACGGGTTGCCGTATCCAGCGCGGCACGAAGGGAAAGGGGAAGCCGCTACCAGGCGTTCATTCTGAGCAGATGCGATCCTTAGTGTCAACAATGGGTTAACGCCGCCTGAGCGGCTTGACCCAACCGGACCAGAACACACAGGGAGGAGAGAGATGAGCGACAAGAAGGTGATCGCCGTCATCGGCGCCACCGGCGCCCAGGGTGGCGGAATGGCGCGTGCGATCCTCGCCGACCCGGGCGGAGGCTTTGCGGTTCGCGCGGTGACGCGGGATCCGAGCAAAGAGCAGGCGCAAGCGCTCGCGAGCGCGGGGGCGGAGGTCGTCCAGGCCGACCTCGATGACGAGGAAAGCCTTCGCCGCGCCTTCGACGGCGCCTACGGCGCGTTCTGTCTCACGAACTTCTGGGAGCACTTCTCGGGAGACAAGGAGGTCGAGCAGGCGGAGAACTTGGCGCGGGCTGCTGCGGCCGCCGGCATCGCTCATGCGATCTGGTCGACGCTCGAGGACACCCGGCGGTTCGTCACCCTCGAGGATGACCGCATGCCGACCCTGCAGGAGCACTACAAGGTCCCCCACTTCGACGCTAAAGAGACGGCGAACGCGGCTTTCACGGAGGCGGGTGTGCCGACGACCTTCCTCTACACGAGCTTCTACTGGGAGAACCTCATCTACTTCGGACTCGGCCCGAAGCGCGGCGAGGACGGAGCGCTCGTCATCACCTACCCGCTGGGGAATTCGAGGCTCCCTGGTATCGCGGTGGCGGACATCGGCCGGGTCGCCTACGCGGTCTTCAAGGCCGGCGACGAATACATAGGAAAGTCGGTCTATATCTCTGGCGAGAACCTGACCGGCGCACAGATGGCGGCAGCGCTCTCGAAGGCCCTCGGCCAGGACGTCGGCTACGACGACGTCGATCCCGACGCGTACCGCGGATTCGGCTTTCCGGCGGCCGACGAGGTGGGGAACATGTTCCAGTTCAAACGGGACTTCGACTCCGACTATGCGGGCGCCCGCGACGGTGCAGCCGCGCGGGCACTTGGCGTGGAGCTGACGACTTTCGACGACTGGCTCGCGACGAACAAGGAGCGTATTCCGCTCGACTGACTCCGGGTTCGATTTGGCCAGGCGGCGGGGCCGGTCAGAACGACGGCTTCGCCGCCATGTCGATCGCGATCAGCACCAGCAGCGCGGTGTCGAAGCGGAAGACCGTGAAGAGCCGCTTCACGCGCCGCGCGACCTCGGGCGAGCCGGGCCCGTGCTCCGCGGCCGCCTTGTCGATCCGCCCCAGTTCCGGCCCGACGAAGGCGACGCCGACCACGGTCGCGATCGCCCAGCCGGCGATCGCAAAGTCGATCCAGAAGTGGTTCCAGCCCCAGTGGCCCTTCTCGATCAGGACGACGCCGAGCCCGAAGACCGCAAAGAGGGTCGGCGTGTACACGCGGGTCCCGATCCAGGCGCCCATCTTGCCGAGCTGCGCGAGCGCCTCGCCGTCTCCTTTGCGCTCGAACACGATCCCGAGCGTCGTCAGCGTGACGTCGCCGCCGACCCAGACAATGACCGCGACGATGTGCAGCGCGAGGTAGACCTGGTAGGAGGACGGTGCGTACCAGAGGAAGACGATCGCGCCCGCGACCAGCAGGATCCCGGCCAGCATCACCGAGAGCGGGCTCGCCGGCTTCGGCGCGTCACTCGCGACCGCAGGTTCCACGGCAGCGATTAATAGAGCATTCGGAGCCGTGTGAAAAGGCCGTCGACCCGTCAGACGAGGCCGGTGGCGAAGAAGGGACAGGCATTCAGCCTGTCCCCACGCCTTGCGTCGGCGCCACCGGAAGGCACGGGCCAGACTGAAGTCTGGCCCTTCTTTCCCTAGCCGAGCTGGTCGACGAGGTACTCCCAGTCCCGTTCGAAGCGGTAGGAGTGCCGGTCCGGAGGTCCGGGCGCGGACGTCTCGAGCCACTTCACCGTGCCGCCCTTCACCTCGTAGAAGGCGTGGACGCAGCCGACGCCGGTCCAGAAAACGTCGCCCGGCCGCAGCGTGTAGCGGTTGCCGTCGGCGACGACGTCGACCTCGCCGTCGAGCATGAAGTAAGACTCCTCGAACGGATGGTCGTGCGGGTGCGCGACGGCGCCGGGCTGGTAGCCGACCATGAACATCGTGTGGAGCTGGGCGTCGAGCCGCTTGTCGACCAGCATCTTCACGGTGATCCCGCTGTAGAGCAGCGCCGCCGTCGCCATGCTCGCCGAGACGGTGGGGGCCGAGACCCGGCTGCCCTCGCTGAGGCGGGCAGTGTCCATGTCCTCGTCGGCCAGATAGAAGAGGTTCCGGTTGCGCGGGTCGCGGAGGTCGAGCTCCTCGACCGCACCCTCGGGCGCTCCGCCGACGAAGAACGTGTCGACGGGCTGGTCCGGCGGCCGCGGGCGGGGAGCGGCCATCTCGATCCAGCGGGCATGCTCGTCGCTCTTCCACGCGTGGGGCACCCCGACCGGGATCGCGCCGCAGGCGTTCGGGCGCAGCCTGACGCCGTGGCCGTCGAGGTACAGGCACGGCTTGCCCTCGAGCACGAAAAAGCTCGACTCGAACGAGTGCAGGTGGGTGTCGACGTGGCCCGCCTCGAGCTCGACCAGCGTCAGGCCCATGTGGACCGAACCGCTGGCAGCTCCGATCAGAACCGCGCGCGTGAGGCCCCGGCTGTGGTCGGGCAGCGCAGACCCGAGCGCGATGTCCTCGCGGCGGATCAACACGTGGCCGCTCACGGATACCTCGCGCAACTCCTCGGCGGGTTTCCGTCGCCGCGACCGACATGGCGGGCGCGGCACCGCACCGCTTGCCGGGAAAACAATCGCGAACGCCGCCGGCGAAGCCGGCGGCGGAGCTCGGAAGGGGGCTCGCGGGGCGCCGCCAGGCGCCCCGGATGGGGGCTCTGTTTGCCGGCACGCTTCGCGTGCACAGCCGTTTCCCCCACGGTCACTGGAGCATCCATCCGCCGTCCGCCTCGAGGCTCACGCCGTTCACAGCCGCGTTCTCGAGCAGAAAGATCGAGGCGTCGACGATCTCGTCCATCGTGACGAGCCGGCCGATCGGCGTTCGGGCGCGAATCGCATCCAGCACCGCCTCGGGCTTCCCCACCCACTCCGGCGAGTCGCCGACGACCCCCGGATGGATCGCGTTCGCTCGGATCGGCGCGAGCTGGACCGCGAGCGTCCTGACGAGCCCTTCGACTCCCCCGTTCACCGTGGTGATCGTGGTCGAGCCGGGATAGGGCCTGCGCAGCGCCTGCCCGCCGAAGAGCAGGATCGAGGCGTCCTCGGTGAAGCGGTCGAGGAGGGTGTGGACGACCTCCGTGTACCCGACCAGCTTAAGCGTCACCAGCTTCGTCGCGCGGGCCACATCGTAGTCCGCAACCGTGTTCTGGTCCCGCTCGATCGCGGCGAGCACGAGCCGGGAGACCGCGCCGACCGAGCTCAGGGCATCGGCGAGCAGCTCGGGCTCGGCGAGGTCGAGCGCGCATGAGCGCACCTCGCCCGCTCCGATCCCTCGGGCAACCTCCTGACAGCGCTCGGCGCTTCGGCCGGTGATCAGCACGTCTCGGCCCCGGGCGGCATACGTCTCGGCCAGTCGCAGTCCGATGCCGGACGTGCCACCAATGACGACAACGGCTCCGGCTGGCACGGCCGGCCAACCATAGAGGCGGTGTGCAGTGCCAGTCAACTACGGCGGCCAGAACTCTGGTAAAACCGGGCCGAGGACTGTTCAGTATGGCTGGATGCCCAGCCTGAGTGGAGGGAGCGTCGTGGCAGAGCGAGTCGTGTTCAAGGGCGGCCATGTCCTGACGATGGATCCGACTACCCGAGACGTCTTCGGGGGCGACGTGCTCGTGGAGGGCGATCGCATCTCCGCCGTCGGCCGCGATCTCGAGGTCGGCGACGCCGAGGTGGTCGACGCCTCCAGCTGCATCGTCATCCCCGGCTTCATCGACTCACATCGGCACACATGGGAGACGGTCATCCGGGGCGTCGCGCCCGATGTCAGCCTCGCCGGCTACTTCGAGGTCGTCCTCGCCGCCTTCGCCCCCGCCTACCGGCCGGAGGACGTGTTCGCCGGCAACTACCTCGGTGCGCTGGAGGCGATCGACGCCGGGGTGACCACGCTGCTCGACTGGTCGCACATCAACAACACTCCCGACCACTCCGACGAGGCGATCCGCGGCCTCGAGCAGGCGGGGCTGCGGGCCGTGTACTGCTACGGCAACCCGAACACGTCGCTCGCCGACTGGTGGTACGAGAGCGAGCTCACCGCACCCGAGGACATCCGCCGGATCCGGGAGCAGTACTTCTCGAGCGACGACCAGCTGATCACCCTCGCCATGGGCACGCGCGGCCCCGGGTTCTGCAAGCCGGAGGTGGTCAAGCACGACTGGGAGCTCGCCCGCGACGTCGGTGCTCCGATCAGTGTGCACGTCGCAATGGGGCCGATTGCGGGCCGGTTCTCGATGGTGAAGCAGCTCGACGAGATGGGCCTGCTCGGCCCGGACACGACCTACATCCACTGCAACTACCTCTCCGACGAGGAGTTCGGGTTGATCGCCGACTCGGGCGGCAAGGTCTCGATCGCGCCGTCCGTCGAGATGGTCATGGGGCACGGGACGCCGCCGACCGCGAAGGCACTCGCACACGGCCTCCGTCCCAGCCTCAGCATCGATGTGGTCACGACGGTGCCGGGGGACATGTTCACGCAGATGCGCTTCCTCTTCGCGACCGACCGCCTGGCCGCACACGAGGCGGCGTTCGCGGCCGGGAACGTGGAAGAGCCGAAGCTGCTCAGCTCGCGCGAGGTGCTCGAGTTCGCGACGATCGACGGTGCGCGCGTCTGCGGGCTGGAAGACCGCACCGGCTCGCTCACGGTCGGCAAGCAGGCCGACCTGGTGCTGATCCGCGGCGACCAGACGAACACCCACCCCGTGATCGACCCCGTCTCGACCGTCGTCCACCAGGCCGATACGCGCAACGTCGACACGGTCATGGTCGGCGGCCGGTTCCTCAAGCGCGACGGACGGCTCGTGGACACGGATCTCGCAGGCGCCCGCGACCGCGCGGCGGCGTCGCTCGCCCATCTGCTCGCGGCGACCGAGATCCAGCCGAACTGGGTGCAGAGCGCAATGCCGGAGGGCGCGTACAGCTGAGCTGTACGCGAAGTCGCAGGGTGCGTCCAATACACTCGCGCGCATCGTGGCGGGCGAAGACGTCCCGGTGCTGATCGTCGGCGGCAGCCTCGTCGGGCTGTCGGCCGCCGTGTTCCTCGGCGCCAGGGGTGTCCGCTCGCTCGTGGTGGAGCGGCACGTCGGGACGGCGATCCACCCCCGAGCGGCGCTCGTCAACCAGCGGACGATGGAGAACTACCGGTCGGTCGGGATCGAGGATGAGATCGCGGAGGCGGCCGCGCGCGAGTTCGTCCAGAACGGGGCGATCGTCTCTGTCGAGAGCCTCGGCGGCAAGGAGCTCGACTACTACTTCCGCAACATCAACGAAGGCGTCGAGGAGCTCAGCCCCTGCCCGCGGCTGTTCATCACCCAGATCGGGCTCGAGCCCGTGCTGCTCCGGAAGGCCGGGCAGGTCGGCGCCGAGGTGCGGTACGCGTCGGAGATCGTCGGGCTGGAGCAGGACGGCGACGGCGTCACCGCCACCGTCCGGCCGCGCGACGGCGGGCCGGAGCGCACCGTCCGCGCCCGCTACGTACTCGCCGCCGACGGCGCGCACAGCCCGGTTCGCGAGCGGCTCGGAATCCGGTCGCTCGGACACGGCAGCTTCTCGGACAGCATCACCATCTACTTCCGCGCCGACGTGCGGCCGCTGCTCGGCGACCGCAACCTGAGCGTCGTCTACGTCTTCAATCCGCGGCTGGTCGGGTTCTTTCGCTTCTCGATCGACGGCGACGCCGGCTTTCTCGTCGTCAACGCGACCTTCGACGAAGAGGGCAACCGCTCGGTCGCGATCGGTGAGGACACGAGCGAGGACACGTGCATCCGCTACGTGCGCGAGGCGCTCGGCGCCCCCGACCTCGCGGTCCAGATCGAGAACGTCCAGCGTTGGGCGGCGACTGCCGACTGGGCGGAGCGCTTCTCGGACGGCCGAGTCCTGCTCGCCGGCGACGCCGTCCACGTGATGCCCCCGACCGGTGGCTTCGGCGGGAACTGCGGCGTCCAGGATGCGTTCGACCTCGCCTGGAAGCTCCAGTACGTGCTCGACGGCAAGGCGGCACCGGCGCTGCTCGACACCTACGACACCGAGCGGCGCCCCGTCGGCTCGTTCACCACCGAGCAGGCGTATACGCGGTACGTGCTCCGCCTCGACCCGGGGCTCGGGAAGGAGAATCTGATGCCGATCGTGGGCGAGGCGACGGTCGAGCTCGGCTACCGCCACGTCTCCGACGCCGTCGCCGTCGAGGACGGCGACGACCTCTGGGAGGACCCGAAGGAGCCGAGCGGGCGACCGGGCATGCGGGCGCCGCACGTCTGGATCGAGCGCGACGGCGCGCGGCTCTCGACTCTCGACCTGTTCTGCCGCGGGTTCGCGCTCGTCGCGGGCGCGGACGCCACGGGGTGGTGTTCGGCGGCTATGTCCGCCGCGGAGCGACTGAGCATGCCGCTGGACGCGTACCGCGCGGGCACTGATTTCGACGGCGACGTGGCCGGCCCCTACGGCATCGGCACCGAGGGCGCGGTGCTCGTGCGGCCGGACGGATTCATCGCCTGGCGCGCGCAGGGCGCGGACGGCGACGTCGGAGCCGCGCTCGCTCGAGCCCTCGCTAGGGACAGTCCCTAAGGGACTGTCCCCGTGCCGCTCCGAATCGTCGTCATTCTCGGTGCGCTCTCCGCGTTCGGGCCGCTCTCGATCGACTTCTATCTTCCCGGTCTCCCGCGGCTGACCAGCGACTTCGACGCGAGCGCCTCCGCCGGTCAGCTGACCCTGACCGCCTGCCTGCTCGGCCTCGCGTTCGGGCAGCTCGCCTTCGGGCCGCTGAGCGACCGCTTCGGCCGGCGGCGACCGTTGATCGCCGGTCTGGTCGTGTACTGCGGCGCCTCCCTGGCCTGCGCCGCGGCACCGGACATCTGGACGCTCGTCGCGCTGCGTGCAGTTCAGGGTCTGAGCGGCTCCTCGGGAATCGTCATCGCGCGCTCGGTCGTGCGCGACCTGCGCTCCGGCGTCGGCGCCGCGCGACTCTTCTCGATCATCATGCTCGTCGTCGGCGTCGTCCCGCTCCTCGCCCCGATCGTCGGCGGCGCGCTCCTGCACGCGACGAGCTGGCGCGGTCTGTTCGTGATCCTCGGGGTCGTCGACGCGGTGATCCTCGCCGGCGTCCTCGTCTGGCTGCCGGAGACGCTCGCTGCCGAGCGACGGCAGCGAGGCGGACAGACGGCGGCCGGCCTCCTCGAGCTCCTGACCGACCGGATCTTCCTCGCCTACGCCGCCGTGCTCGGCCTCAACTTCGCGGCCATGTTCAGCTACATCGCCGGCTCGTCCTTCGTCCTCGAGGACCTCTACGACGTCTCACCCCAGCAGTACGGCCTGATCTTCGGCGTCAACGCGCTCGGCATCGTCGCCGCCTCGCAGCTGAACCGCGCGGTGGTGGCCAAGGCGTCACCCGAGCGGATGCTGCTCGCCGGCGTCAGCGCAGGGACGACGGCGGGTGTCGCTCTGCTCGTCGTCGTGCTGGCCGGCGGGATCGGCCTGCCCGGCATCCTCCCCTGCCTCTTCGTGTGCGTCTCCTCTGTCGGGCTGGTGATCCCGAACGCGACCGCGCTCGCGCTGACCGACTACCCACATGCTGCCGGCTCAGCCGCAGCCGTCCTCGGCACCGCCCAGTTCGTCTTCGGCGGCGCGGCCGCGCCGCTGGTCGGAGTCGCCGGCCGCGAAACGGCCGTGCCGATGGCGCTGATGATGGCGCTGTTCGGCGTCGGCGCGCTCGTCGCCCTCGAGCTGGGGCACCAGGTGCGCCGGCTGCGGGTGGTCCCGCGGCCGGCGGAGCGCTGAGATCGCCCGGGACACCACGAAGCCAGCCCTTGATCGCGCGGCCCGCTCCGACTATTTCATCGAGGAACAGATGACTGCGGCCGAGTCTCGACCCGTGGAGTTCCGCCTGCTCGGGCCGGTAGAGGCTGTGCAAGACGGGAAGCCGGTGCCGCTCGGCGGCCGGCGTCAGCGAATGCTGTTGGCGCTGTTGCTGCTCGAGCCCGG
>JBKPMR010000093.1:0-34482 GCA_046732255.1 Actinomycetota bacterium | reverse complement strand
TGTTCGCCGAGCTGGTGGTCGAGTTCGCGCGGCGATGGCAGGCGAAGGCGATCGTGAAGGGCCTGCGCGTGATCTCCGACTTCGAGTGGGAGTTCCAGATGAACCAGCTCAACCGCCACCTCGCGCCCGAGATCGAGACTGTCTACGTGATGGCCAGCCCGCTCTACTCGTTCATCTCCTCCAGCGGCGTGAAAGAGATAGCCGCGTTCGGGGGGAACGTGGATGAGCTGGTTCCGCCGGCGGTGGCCGCCCGTTTCCGGGAGCTCTTCCCGGAAGGGCGGGGCGGTGCCCCGACGAGCCCGCAGGAGTAGCGTGCTCGCTCTTGGCGCCAACCAGACTCCGCCTGGCTGGCTGCCGGGCTAGACTGCAACCCCATGGACGTACTCGTATTGATCGACAAGCTCGACGACCTCGTGCACAACGCGAAGGCGGTCCCGCTCACCGACCAGGTGCGGATCGACCGCGAGGAGATCTACGACATCCTCGACCAGATGCGCGCGACGATCCCGGAAGAGATCAAGCAGGCGCGCTGGATCGTCAAGGAACGGCAGGAGATGCTCGCGGAGGCGAAGCGCGAGTGCGACCGGATCCTCGGCGAGGCACGCGAGCAGGCGGCCCGCGAGGCGTCGCAGACCGAGATCGTCAAGCTCGCGGAGCGCCAGGCTCAGGAGATCATCGACGATGCCCGCCGGCAGGCGCGCGAGACGCGGCTCGAGATGGAGGACTGGGCCGACGGCATCCTCTCGACGCTCGAGGTCAATCTCGACAAGTTCCTGACCGCCGTCAAGCGCGGCCGCGAGCGCCTTCACGAGCGCTCCCAGGAGAACGTCGTCGCCGGCGTCTCCTCGGACGGCGACGAAGCGTATTAGCCCGTGCGCCCAGGCTCGGTCGCCTGGGCGCCTGATGACCAGCGTATCGGGCGGCTAACGAATGAAGGTTGCAGCGCTCTACGACGTCCACGGCAACCTCCCTGCGCTCGAGGCCGTGCTCGCCGAGCTCGAGTCGATTCGGCCGGATGTGATCCTGTTCGGCGTCGATCGTCGCCCCCGGCGGCCCGATGCCGAGGAGTGGATCGCCGAGAACCTGCTCACGGTGCCGAATGCTCGGGAGGCGGCTGCCTTCTTCGAGTCGCAGCGCTAGCCGAGTCGTGGTTCCCGAAGCGGAGCTCGTCCGGACAGACGTCGGAATCGTCCCGAAAGGAGACGGCTGGTTCGTCCTCAACGCTCGGGACGCGCAGTGGTGGGAGCGGCCGGGACGCGGCGTCCTGTGCGAGTTCGAGGGCGCCGGCTTCGACGGCGCGTTGGATTTCCTGCAGCTCGGGATCAACCTCACGCTGCTCAGTCCGGGCGAGCCGATGGCCATGTACCACTGGGAGGCGGACCAGGAGGACTTCCTCGTTGTCGCCGGTGAAGCGCTGCTCGTCGTCGAGGGCGAGGAGCGGGCGCTCCGTGCGTGGGACTTCGTGCATTGCCCTGCCGGGACGGAGCACGTGATCGTCGGCGCGGGAAACAGGCCGTGTCTCGTACTCGCGGCCGGTGCCCGCGACCGATCGACCGGCCCGGACTGGGGCGCCTACACCGTCGACGAGGTCGCGATCCGCCACGGCGCCGGCGTCGAGCGCGAGACGACCGACCCGGCGGAGGCGTACGCCCGGTTCCCGCGCGGCCGGCTGGTCGGGTACCGCCGCCAGTGGCTTCCTGGCGGCTAAGCAGCCTCGACCGCGAGCCCGGCGTCGGAGGTGACGCCTTGGGCAAGCTCGACGAACGCCTCCGCGGCGCGCGTGCGGCGGCGGTCGCGGTGCCACGCGATCCCGATCAGCCGGGGTGGGACACGCTCGCCGAGATCGACCACCTCGATGGCCGGATCACTCTCGTCGACGGTCAGACGCGGAACGATCGCGATGCCGACCCCCGCGGCGACGAGACCCTGCACCGTCCCGTTGTCGTCCGAGCGGAACGCGATCTGCGGTTCGCGCCCGGCCTGCCGCAGACGGTCCTCGACGTGCTTCGTCGTCCGGCACGTCCGGTGGGAGATCAGCGGGTGCTCGACCAGCTCACGGAGCGTCGGCGGCCGCTCACGGGCGGCCAGCGGCGACCCCGCCGGCACGACGAGCACGTAGGGATCGCGGAAGAGCTCGACGCTCTCGTACGGGCCGGTGTCCACCGGGATGACCACGAAGCTGAGGTCGAGGTCGCCGCGCTCGACCAGGGTGAGCAGATCGCGGTCGTCGGCGGACTCCTGGAGGGTGACCTCGACCTGCGGCCACTCGGTACAGAACTCGCGGACGAGCTCGGGCAGGACACGGGCGCCGACGCTCTGATACGTCCCGATGCGAAGCGGCCCGGCGTCGCCGGCGTCGAGTGCCGCCAGGTCGGCCTGGGCCGCCTGGAGCCGTGCCGAGATCGCATCCGCATGCCGGAGGAGAAGCTCGCCCGACTCGGTCAGAGACACGGGGCGGGGACCGCCCGGCCGCTCGAGCAGCCGCCGGCCGACGATCCGCTCCAGCATGGCGATCTGCTGGCTGATCGCGGACTGCGTGTAACCCAGCTGCGCGGCCGCCCGTCCGAACGTGCCCGTCTCGGCAATCGCCTTCAGGGCGATCAGATGGCGGAACTCGAGGCCGAGCCAGCTGGACTGGTAGCTATCAGCTTCCATGATGGTTACCACACTTTAGACGACTTGTACTAATCGCTGTCGAGTAGGCAGGCTGAACGTATGGCATTCGCCGTGGTCTTCGGGATTCTGATCCTCGCTTGCGTCCTCTCCGTCCTCGGTCCCGACGGCCGGGACTACGACGTGAACGACCGGCGGGGCTGGTGGCCAGGACACCGAACCTGAGCACCCGCGTCTGGCTCGGCCTAGCGGTCGTCTACGTCGTCTGGGGCTCGACGTACCTCGGGATCGACCTCGCCGTGCGGACGATCCCGCCGTTCCTGATGGCGGCCATGCGCTTCCTGATCGCCGGGAGCCTGCTGTACGCCTGGGCGGTGCGCCGCGGGGATCGGCGTAGGCTCGACGGAGCCGGCAATGAGCGCAGGCGCCGGCTTGGCCGGCGCCGGAGCGGGAACTCCACTGACCGGCCGACGGCGAGGCAGTGGGTCTCGGCGTTCCTGATCGCCGCGCCGATGCTCGCGGTCGGCAACGCCGCGGTCGGCTGGGCCGAGCAGACGCTCGACACCGGCACCGCCTCGCTGATCGTCGCCTCCGTCCCCCTCTGGATGGCACTTCTCGATCGGGTCGTCTACGGCCAGCGGCTCGTACGGGCCGCCGTCACGGGACTGCTGATCGGCTTCGTCGGCGTCGGCCTGCTGGTCGCGCCCGGCGGCGGGGGAGCCGGCACCGCGGCGATCGTGCTCGTCTTCGGCTCGGCCGCGTGGGCGATCGGTTCCCTCTACTCGCGCCGCGCGCCGCAGCCGAACCGGCCGCTGGTGTCGGCGGGGATGCAGATGCTGGCCGGCGGCCTGATCCTCGTCGTCATCTCCGCGGCGGCCGGCGAGTTCTCGAGCGTCCACCCCGGCCGGGTCTCGCTGGAGTCGTGGCTGGGGCTGGCCTACCTCGTCGTCGCCGGGTCGCTGGTCGCCTTCACGACGTACATGTGGCTCCTGCGGAATGCACCGACCGCGCTCGTCGGCACGTACGCATACGTGAACCCGTTCGTGGCGGTGCTGCTCGGCACGGTGATCCTCGGCGAGCCGCTCGGCTGGCGCACCCTCGTCGGCGGCGGAATCGTGCTCGCCGCGGTGGCGATGATCGTGCGTGCGCCGGGGGCCGAGCCCGCGCCGGTGGTGGAGCCGCGCCCGTCCGCCGTCCCCGCCCGCGGGAGCTAAGGGCGTCGAAAGTCCTCCGGACTTTCGACGGGGTGGATCTTCGTCCGAGCTACGCTGACCGCATGACGTGGTTCGACCTGCGCAACGTTCGGGTGCGGTCAGGAGAGGAGCACCGCGAGGCGATCACCGTCGAGATCGCGCCGATCGAGCTCGGCGGCGAGCGCTACATCGCCGTTCCCGAGGAGGTCCCGGCCGAGCTGGCAGTCACGCGGGCCTCGACCGGCTGGGTGTTCGAGCTAGGGCTCTCCGTCCGCCTGCACGGCCCGTGCATGCGCTGTCTGGGCGACGCGGTGATCGATGAGACCCTCCGCCTGCGCGAGTACCAGGCGAGCAGTCCGGATTCCGACGAGCTGACGACGCCCTACCTCGTCGACAACCGCCTCGACGTCTCCGCCTGGGCGCGGGACTCGCTCGTTCTCGCTCTGCCCGGCAAGATCCTCTGCCGTCCCGACTGCGCCGGCCTCTGTCCCGTCTGCGGTCGAGACCTGAACCGTGAGCCGCACACGCACGGAGACGAGGAGGCCGACCCGCGGTGGGCGGCACTGTCCGAGCTGAAGGATCGTCTGTAGCATCCGCGTCGGCGTCCTGGCGACGCCGCTCTATGACGGATCGCTGACCGGAATCCATGTCCCGCGCAGGCCGTGTCCTGCGCTGTTTCCGTCCCGCAGGAGGTCCGTCACGTGCAAGCCGCAACCCTCGCCGCCACCGAGGTCACGATCGCCAAGGGTCCTGCGCTCGTCCTCGAGCGCGTGTCGCTCACGGTCTCGACTGGCGCCCGCATCGGCGTCGTCGGTCCGAACGGCCGTGGCAAGTCGACGCTGCTCCGAGCGCTCGCCGGGCTCGAGCAGCCCGACGAGGGCACCGTCTCACGAACACCGCCCGGGCTGCGCGTCGGCTACCTGTCGCAGGAGCGCGACCTCGATCCTTTCGAGTCCGTTGGGCGGTACCTCTCGCGGCGCACCGGCGAAGTGGTCGACTGGCGGGCGGCCAAGACGCTCGCGCGCGCGGGGCTCGACGTTCCGCTCGACCATCCTGCGGGCACGCTCTCGGGCGGCCAGCGCGCCCGGCTCGCCGTCGCCTCGATCCGGCTCGCCCGGTTCGACGTGTACCTGCTGGACGAGCCGACGAACGACCTCGACTTCGCCGGGCTCGACCTGCTCGAGCAGTTCGTCGCCTCGGTGGACGCGGGCGTCGTGGTCGTCTCCCACGACCGGGCGTTCCTCGACCGTACGGTGAGCCGCATCGTCGAGCTCGAGGCCGGGACGCAGCGGGTGCTCGAGTACACCGGCGGCTGGAGCGACTACGAAGCCGCCCGCGAACGAGCCCGGCAGGAGCACGAGCGCGCGTACGGGCGCTGGGATGCCGAGCGGCGGCGCTTCCGCGACCTCCACCACGGCCGCCGGAAAGAGGCGCGCACGCACGGCAAGGGCGCCGGTAGGCGCGGGCGCACGCGCTGATGTCCAAGACCCGCGCCGCCGCCCGGAGGCTGGAACGGCTCGAGCAGCACAGGATCGAGAAGCCGTGGCAGCCGTGGGCGCTGGAGCTCAGGCTCGCGCCCGAGTCCCGCGCCGGCGACACCGTCCTCGTGCTCGACCGGGCGGTGCTGGAGCGCGGGCAGTTCACGCTGGGCCCGATCGACCTCCACGTCGGCTGGGGGGAACGGATCTCGGTCGAGGGGCCGAACGGCTCAGGCAAGTCGATGCTGCTCGCCGCCTTGCTCGGTGAGCTCGAGCCGGTGACGGGGACGAGACGGATGGGGCCGAGCGTCGTGCTCGGCACCGTTGCGCAAGAGCGCTCGCTGCTCGCGGCCGATCGACGGCTACTCGAGGCGTTCACGCAGCAGACCGGGATGCGGCCGGAACCGGCTCGGACCCTGCTGGCCAAGTTCGACGTCTATGAGCAACACGTGCTCCGACAGGTGGCGACGCTCTCACCGGGCGAGCGCACCCGAGCCGAGCTCGCCGTCCAGGTCGCGCTCGGAGCGAACTGCCTCGTTCTCGACGAGCCCACCAACCACCTCGACCTCCCCGCGATCGAGGAGCTGGAGCGTGCGCTGGCGGCCTATACGGGCACACTCCTCCTGGTCTCGCACGACCGCCGGTTCCTGGAGCGGCTCGGGATTACGAGGACGCTCGAGCTCGGGTCAGCACCGCGTTAACTCAATGTGGTGGTTTTCTTGCATGAAGACAGCAAAAATCACTGCGGGTGGCCAGCTGTCAATCCCGGCGGCGATTCGGCGCCGTTGGGGGACCCGCCGAGTCGCAATCGAGGACCGCGGCGATTCGCTCCTCGTGAGACCGCTGCCTGATGACGTGCTGGCCGCGCTGCGCGGATCGCTGAAGGAGCAATCCACGTTTCGAGCAACGAGCTGCGGCGACGCGCCCGGGAGGACGAGGATGCTGTAAGCGACCGCAGGCGGCGCCGCTGACCGTCCTCGACGCATACGCGGTCGTCGCCTACCTCCTCGACGAGCCTGCCGGGCACGAGGTAGAGGCGCTGCTGGAGAAGCGTGACGCGAGAGTTACTTCACCGAACCTCGCGGAGGCGATCGACATCGCCTGCCGAGCCGGTGGAGCAAACGAGTCGGCGGTACGACAGACGATCGAGCTGCTCGTGTCGGCTGGGCTGCTCGTAGTGAACGCGCCTGATGCAATCGTCGCGTTCAGGGCCGGTCACCTCCGTATCACTCACTACCGGCGACGCCGGAGACCTCTTTCCCTCGCTGACTGTTTCCTCCTCGCTGCGGCCGGGGCACAGCACCGCATTGCAACGGCCGATCCATCCGTTGCCGAGATCGCACGATTCGAGAACATCGCGCTCGTGCCGCTACCGGATTCCTCCGGGCGTCGGCCCTAACCGATAAGGGTCGGATCCTGCGCCGCAGCGATGCCTGCGGCCGTGGATGAAAGCGGTCCGAGCGACGCTCACACGGCTATACTGCCGACCGCTCCCATGGCTGTCCCAAAGAGGAAAACGTCGAAGTCCCGCCGCGACAAGCGCCGCGCCCAGCACGGCATCGAGGCGCCGCGCATCAACGTCTGCCCGAACTGCGGGCAGCCGAAGCGGCCGCATCGCGTTTGCCCCACGTGCAAGACGTACCGGGGCCGCGACGTCGAGCCGCTCTCGACGCAGCTGTAGCCGTCATGACCGTCAGGGTTGCCGTCGACGCAATGGGCGGCGACCGGGGCCCCGACGAGGTGGTCGCGGGTGCGCTCGAGGCTGCTGCGGACGGGATCGTCCCGGTGCTCTTCGGCCCGGCGTCCCTCGACTCGCGTGGGCTCGAGCACGTGGTCGCCGACCAGGTGATCGCGATGGACGAGAAGCCCGCGGAGGCGGTCCGGGCGAAGTCGGACAGCTCCCTGGTCGCCTCGTGCCGTGCGCTCGCGGAGGGGACGGCCCACGCGGTCGTGTCCGCCGGCAATACCGGGGCGATGCTGGCCGCCGGCCTGCTCGAGATCCGGCGACTCCCGGGCGTCGCCCGACCCGCGATCGCCGTGCCGATCCCGGCGCGCGACGGCCCCTCCCTGCTGCTCGACTGCGGCGCGAACGCCGACGCGCGGGCCGAGCACCTGCTCCAGTTCGGCTACATGGGAGCGATCTTTGCGGAGGAGATCCTCGCGCTCCCGAATCCGCAGGTTCGCCTGCTCTCGATCGGCGAGGAGCCCGAGAAAGGCAACCAGCTGAGCCTGGAGGCGCACGCCCTGCTCGCCCAGAGCCAGCTCAACTTCCGCGGCAACACCGAGGGCCGCGACCTGCTGGCGAAGGCGGCCGACGTAGTCGTCACCGACGGCTTCACCGGCAACGTGGCGCTGAAGACGCTCGAGGGAACGATCCGGACGGTCGTGGATGGGCTTCGCGACGAGATCACGGCGACGGCGCGCGGAAAGCTGGGCGGCCTGCTGATCCGCCCGGCCTCGCAGCGGCTGCGCCGGCGGCTCGATCCCGAGACCTACGGCGGCGCCTACCTGCTCGGGCTGCGGGGGCTCGCCGTCATCGCCCACGGCAACTCCTCGCGCCTGGCGATCGCGAACGCCGTTCGTCTGGCCGCCCGCGGCGTCGAGCACGACATCACCGGGCGCCTCGCAGCCCGGTTGCCGAACAAGGCCGAAACACCGGCCTGATCGGCAGACGAGATGTGTATGATCGGCCGGCTTCGGCTTCAAATACCCCGATCCGACCCAAAGAAGAGGTGACATGGCAGCGTCGAGAGAAGAAGTCTCCGAGCAGGTGAAGGCCGTTCTCGTCGAGCAGCTCGGGATCGACGAGGACCAGATCACTGACGAGGCTTCGTTCCAAGAAGACCTCGACGCAGACTCGCTGGATCTGGTCGAGCTGATCATGGAGCTCGAGGACCAGTTCGGGATCAAGATCTCGGACGAGGACGCTCAGAAGATCACGACCGTCGGGCAGGCTGTCGACTACGTCTTCTCGCACCAGTAGGGCGGGTGCAGGGGCCGTCTCTGGTCCCGCTCCCCTACGCAAGCTGATCGACGCGCTGCCGGCGGCGAGGCTGGAGCACGTCTTCACGCACGCCTCCTGGGCCGCCGACCGAGCCTCATCCTACGAGCGGCTCGAGTTTCTCGGCGACAGCGTGCTCGAGCTAGCGGTCGCGCAGGCGCTCTACGACCGCTACCCCGACTTCTCGGAAGGGCGACTGGCGAAGATCCGCTCGCACGTCGTCTCGCGCCAGAGCTGCGCGCAGGTTGCCAGGGAGCTCGACCTGGGCCCGATGCTCGCGAGCCGCGGCGACGACTCGCTGCCCAACGAGGAGCTCGCGCGGCTGGTGGCGAACCGAAACGTTCTCGCCGCACTGCTCGAGGCGGCACTCGCCGCCGCCTTCCTCGAGTGGGGCTTCGAGGCGGTCGAGCCGGCGATCGTCGCCGCCTTCTCCGACCAGATCGAGTACGCGGCCGAGCAGCACGTCGACTACAAGACCGAGCTTCAGGAACTGCTCGCGCGGCGGCGGCAGCAGGTCGTCTACTCGGTTGTCGATGCGGAAGGTCCGGCCCACGACCGCCGGTTCACGTGTGCCGCGGTCATCGACGGCGTCCAGTCCGGCGTCGGCACCGGCCGCACGAAAAAGGAGGCGGAGCAAGAGGCGGCGCGCGAGGCGCTGGATCGGGTCGGTCCCGATTCGCCGGTATAGCCGGGGTGGCTCGAAGGGCCACCAGCTCCACCGCGCGCTGCTGGCACTGTGTGTTCAGAGGTTCCCGGCCAAGGGAGGAACATGCTTCAGTGGATCGCGATCGGCGTCGTCTACGCCCTGAGCTTCGGGTTGCTGTCCCTGCTCGGGGGGGTGTCCGCCGCGGGCGAGGCGTTTCGCCAATGGAGCGAACGCAACAGCTGCACCGGCGACTGCTGAGCACGGCCGGCGCGCCGAGTCTGTCCCCTTCGATCGCTAGCCTGCGCCGGGCGTGCACCTGCGGGCGATCAAGCTGCGTGGCTTCAAGTCGTTCCCCGACCCGGTCGAGGTCCGGCTCGAGCCGGGAGTCGCCGTCGTCGTCGGCCCGAACGGCTCCGGCAAGTCGAACATCGCCGATGCTCTGATCTGGGCCGCAGGGTCGCTCGCACCGAGCGAGCTGCGGGCTGAAAAGCCTGACGACGTGCTTTTCAACGGCTCGGCCGGGCGGAGTCGCGCCGACCACTGCGAGGTCGAGCTCCTGTTCGACAACGAGGACGGCGCCCTGACGGAGATCGGCGTCGCCGAGGTCTCGATCGTCCGCCGCCTGCACCGGGGTGGGGAGGGTCAGTACCTCGTCAACGGGGCACACGTTCGCCGCACCGACGTGGTCGAGCTGCTGTCCGACGTCGGCCTCGGCTCCGCAATGGGCTCGATCGTCTCTCAGGGGCGGGTCGAAGCGATCCTCGCCTCGAAACCGGAGGAACGGCGGAAGCTCGTCGAGGAGGCGGCCGGCCTCGGTCGGTTCAAGCGGCGCCGCCATCGGGCCGAGTTGAAGCTGGCGCGCGTCGCCGCCCAGGTCGAGCGAGCGCGCGACGTCGAGGCGGAGGTGGCGAAGCGCCTGCGTCCCCTCGCGCTCCAGGCGACCGCCGCGGAGCGTGCCGAGAAGCTCGCGGTTGAGATCGCCGGGCTCCGGGCGGGGGTGGCGGCGCTCGACATCGCATCGCTCTCCGCCCAGATCGCCTCTGCTGAGGGCCGCCGGCGCGGCTTCGCGCACGAGAAGCAGGCCGCCGAGCGGGCCCTCGACGAGGTGCTCGCCGAGCGCGGTCGCGCCGAGGAGGCGCTCGCCGAGGCGGCCGGCGGCCGCGAAGGGATCGCGGGGACGCTGTACCGGCTGCGAAGCGGAGCCGAGCGTCTCGAGCTCCGTCGCGAGGCGGCCGAGTCACTGCTCGAGCGTCTGCGCGAGCCGTCCCCGGTCGTCGACGCGGGTTTGCTGGAGCGCGCGCAGGTGGCACGCACGCGGGCGGCGGCGCTCGAACGGGCGATCGCGGAGCGCGAAGGCCTCCCGCCAGCCGCCCGCGCTCTGGCCGAGGAGGGTGCACCTCTGGCGATCGCGCTCGTCGAGGTTCCGGAAGGTCGTGAGCGCGCGGTCGCCGCCGCCGTCGGCGCGGCGCTCGTTGCCGGGACGCCGGAGGAGGGGCTGCGCCTGCTCGAGCACGCCCGCGGGCGCGGGCTCGGCAACTTGACCGTGCTCGTTCGCCCGAACAGCTTCGACCCCCTCGACGGCTTCGACGTCGTGGCCCGCCAAGACCTGCTGGCGGTCACGCGGCCCGCAGTCACTCCGGAGGGCCACCACTACGATCCTGCGCGCGGGGTCCTCACGTTCACCGGCGATACGGCGGAGGCGGTCCTCCTCGAGCTCGAGAACACGCGCAGACGCCTCCTGGAGGAGGCGTCTGCGCTGGCTGAACAGGCGACGCGGACGGTGCCGCGGTTGCCTGACGCCGGGCTCTTGGGTGCCGCCGAGAAGGCCGTGGCCTGCATCACGTCGGTTCTGGACCGCATCCGCGCTCTGGAAGCGCCAGAGCTGGCGCGCGCCGAGCAGAGCTCGGCGCGCGCGGGCGACCTCGCCGCCCAGCTGCGGACCCTCGGCGGGCGCGAGGTCGAGCTCCGCCGCGAGCACGCGGCCGCTTCCGAGCGCGCCTCCTCCGTCGACGTCGAGCTTGCCCGGCTCGAGGCTGAGCGGGGGGAGGCCCAGCGCCGCTTCGAGCACGCCGGTGCAGAGCCGGCTGAAGGAGAACGGGTCGACCTGGCCGAGAAGCTGGAACGCCTGGAGCGCCGGCGGGAGCAGCTGGGCGGTGTCAACCCGTTCGCGAAGGAGGAGTACGAGACGGAGAAGGCACGGCTGGCCGAGCTCCGGACGCAGCGCGAGGACCTCGAACGGTCCCTGGAGGAGCTCGGGAGGCTTCGCGACGAGCTCACCGAGACGGTCGACCGCCGCTTCGCCGAGACCTTCGAGACGGTGCAGCGGAACTTCGCCGAGGTCGCCTCGACGCTCTTCCCGGGCGGCCACGGTCGGCTTCGGCTCACCGAGCCGGAGGACGACGGGGGCGAGGCGGGAATCGAAGTCGAGCTTTCACCCGCCGGGAAGCGCGTGACGCGGCTGTCGCTCCTCTCCGGCGGCGAGAAAGCGCTCGGCGCGATCTCCTTCCTGTTCGCACTGTTCCTCGCGCGGCCGTGTCCCTTCTACCTGCTCGACGAGGTCGAGGCGGCGCTCGACGACACGAACATCGGCCGTTTCTGCGCGCTCCTCCGTCAGTTCGCCGACCGCGCGCAATTCATCGTCGTCACGCACCAGAAGCGGACGATGGAGGCGGCCGACATGCTCTACGGCGTCACGATGGGCGGCGACGGCGTCTCGCAGGTGGTTTCCCGGCGGCTGCCGCGCGAGGACGCGGCTGCTGCCGCGATCGCGTAGACAGCTGGGGTCGCCTTGCTCCGGCTATCGTCCGCGCCGTGTCGCGGAGCTGGTCGGAGTTGTTGGGGGAGGCGGATGCCTCCCACGAGACCGATGAGGAGCGCAGCGGTTTCCTCGGTCGCCTGCGCGACTCGCTCTCGAAGTCCCGGCGAGCGCTGACGCAGCAGCTGGCGGTGGGTGCGTTCGATCCGACGGACGAGGACGCCTGGGAGCGGCTCGAGGAAGCCCTGATCACGGCCGACGTGGGGGTACCGGCGACGGCCGAGCTCGTCCAGCGCCTGGAGGCCCGCGGAGGGCTGACCACCCTCGACGAGCCGCTCGCCGAGGAGCTGGCATCGCTGCTGGGCGAGCCGGGAACGCTGGACGTCTCGGCGCAGCCTGCGGTCGTGCTGGTCGTCGGCGTCAACGGCACCGGCAAGACGACCACGATCGGCAAGCTGGCCGCCAAGCTGGCCGAGCACGGGCATTCGGTGCTGCTCGCGGCGGCGGACACATTCAGGGCCGCCGCCGAGGAGCAGCTCGAGGTCTGGGCCGAACGCGCGGGCGCGGACTTCGTCGGCTCGCCACGCGGAGGCGACCCGGCCGCCGTCGCCTACGACGCGATCGAGGCGGCGACCGCGCGCGGCCGCGACGTCGTGATCGTCGACACGGCCGGGCGCCTGCACACGCAGAAGAACCTGATGGACGAGCTCGCCAAGGTCCGACGGGTGATCGCCGGCCGGCTCGACGGCGCGCCGCACGAGACCCTGCTGGTCGTGGATGCAACCACCGGTCAGAACGGCCTCCAGCAGGCTCGGCTGTTCGCCGAGGCGGTGGACGTCTCCGGAGTCGTGCTGACGAAGCTGGACGGCTCCGCGAAGGGCGGGATCGCGGTTGCAATCGCCCACGAGCTCGGACTGCCGGTGACGCTGGTCGGCGTGGGGGAAAGCCTCGACGACCTGCGCCCGTTCGACCCGCAGGACTTCGCGCGGGCGCTAGTGGCCGAGTAGACCGAGGCTGAAGAGGCGCTTCAGTCGACGTCGCCGCTCGGCGCGTGCCTCCGCGGCGGCTCGCTCTTCAGCCATCTTCGCGCGGTGGTAAGCCATCCGCTGCCGCAGGAGTTTGGTGGCGTGCGCCGCCTCGTGCTCCTCGTTGGCTCTGGCGATGGCGCGTTCAATCAACACCAGGAGTGTGAGTGCTGCGTTCCCAGGGCGCAATTCGCCGTCTTGGACGCGACCGGTACCCTTCCCCGGCTGTGTTCGACACGCTCTCCGACAAGCTCCAGAACGTCCTCGGCGACCTCCGCGGCCGCGGCCGGCTCGACGAGGAGACGGTCTCCAAGGCGATGCGCGAGATCCGCCTCGCGCTGCTCGAAGCCGACGTCAACCTCCAGGTGGTGAAGGAGTTCGTCGCCCGCGTCAGAGAGCGGGCGGTCGGCGAGGCGGTGACGAAGAGCCTGACGCCGGGTCAGGAGGTCGTGAAGATCGTCCACGAGGAGCTGACCGCGACGATGGGCGGGGGCGACTCGCGGCTCGCGTTCGCGCCGCGCGGCGAGACGGTGATCGTGCTCGCCGGGCTCCAGGGCTCCGGGAAGACGACCGCCGCCGCGAAGCTCGCGCTCATGCTGCGCAAGGAGGGAAGGACGCCGGCGCTCGTCGCCGCCGACCTCCAGCGTCCGGCGGCGATCGATCAGTTGGAGCAGCTGGGCCGGCAGATCCAGGTACCCGTGTACACGGGCAACGGCGACTCCGTCGGCGTTGCCCTAGAAGGCGTCGAAACGGCCAGAGCGGACGGTAGAGATGTTGTGATCGTCGACACGGCCGGAAGGCATCAGCTGGACGAGCCGATGATGGACGAGCTAGTGCGGATTCACCGTCGGGTGAAGCCGCACAATGTTCTTCTCGTGCTCGACGCGATGACCGGCCAGGAAGCCGTCAATGTCGCGCAGGCCTTCCAGGAGCAGGTCGCCTTCGACGGGATCGTCCTCACCAAGCTCGACGGCGACGCCCGCGGCGGAGCGGCCTTGTCGGTTCGCGCCGTCACCGGAGAGCCGATCAAGCTCGCATCCGTCGGCGAGAAGCTCGACCAGCTCGAGTGGTTCCACCCTGACCGGATGGCGTCGCGGATCCTCGGGATGGGCGACGTGATGACGCTGATCGAGAAGGCGGAGGCGGCGGTCGAGGCCGACGAGCAGGAGGAGATGGAACGGCGGCTCCGCGCGGGCGAGTTCACCTTCGACGACTTCCTCGCCAGCTACAAGATGCTCCGCCGGATGGGGCCGCTCAAGGGCGTGCTCTCGATGATCCCCGGCATGGGCAACCAGCTGAAAGGGCTCGAGATCGACGAGCGCGAGCTCGCACGCGTCGAGGCGATCATCCTGTCGATGACCCCACGGGAGCGCAGCTTCCCGCACACTATCGACGGGTCGCGCCGCCAGCGGATCGCCCGCGGGAGCGGCACCACGGTCCAGGAGGTCTCTCGACTCCTAAACGCACGCAAGCAGATGCAGAAGCTGATGAAGCAGATGGGCAAGGGCAAGATGCCGGCGCTCCCCGGGCTCGCCGGGAAGCGCTAGGAAAGGAGACAGATGGCAGTACGGATGAGACTGACCCGCGTCGGGTCGAAGAAGAATCCGATCTACCGGGTCGTGGTCGCGGACTCCCGCTCCCCGCGAGACGGGAAGTTCATCGAGATCGTGGGTCGCTACAACCCGCAGCAGGACCCTTCGCTGATCGAGTTCGACGAGGCGAAGGTGAAGGACTGGCTGTCGAAGGGTGCGCAGCCGTCCGACACCGTCTCGCGCCTCCTGAAGGCGAAGAACCTCGAAGCCGAGGGCAAAGGTGCCGGCGCCAGCTGAGTACCTTGGCCCGAGGCGAAGAGGACTCGGCGAGGGCGGTGCCGAAGGCGCCGACCCAGACGAGAATCTCGCTTGAGAGACGAAGCCGAGCTGGTCGAGTACCTGGCCCGCCGGCTGGTCGAGCACGAGGACCAGGTCGCAGTGGACGAGGTCGAAGAGGACGGCATGCTGGTGATCCGCCTGCATGTCGCGCCCGACGACCTCGGCCGGGTGATCGGCCGCGGCGGGCGGATCGCACGCGCGCTGAGGACCGTGGTCCGCGCCGCCGGCGTCCACGGCGAGCGCCGTGTGACGCTCGAGATCGTCGAGTGACGGATGAAGCCGAGCTCGTCCCGGTCGGACGGGTCGGCCGTCCGCACGGCCTCGACGGCTCGTTCGTGGTCGAGCGTCCGAGCGTCAACGAGCGGCTCTTCGAGCCCGGCGCGACGCTCTACGCCGACGGCGCGCCCGTGACCGTCGCGGGGCGGAAGCGTTCCGGCGGCCGGCTCGTGCTTCGCGTAGAGCCGACGACCACCCGAGGGGCGCAGCTCGCCGTCCCGCGATCCGCCTTGCCCGTGCCGGAACCGGACAGCTACTACGTCTTCCAGCTCAAGGGCCTCGAGGTCGTGGACGAGCTCGGGCGGCGACTCGGAGCGGTGCAGGATGTCGCTCCGGGGGTGGCGAACGACGTGCTCGAGCTCGACTCCGGCCTCGCCCTGCCGATGCACGAGGAGTGCATCCGCCGGATCGACGTCGCTGCGGGCACAATTGTCGTCTCATCCGGCTTCGCAGCAGACCACTGACCTCAACCGCCTCTTGCAGATCGACGTCTTCACGCTCGTTCCGCACGCCTTCGGGTGGCTCACCGAGCAGCGCCCGCTCGCGGCCGTGCTCGGCACCGAGATCGACCTGCGCCTCTTCGGGTACCGCGACACGACGCCCCTTGCGAACGGCCAGGTCGACGACGCTCCCTACGGCGGCGGGCCGGGGATGCTGCTGCGTGTCGACGTCGTCGCCGCTGCTCTCGAGGTTGTCTACGGCGGGGTCCCGGACCACCGCGTGATCGCGCTGACTCCGCAGGGACGGGCGCTCGATCAGCGCGTGGTGGAGGAGCTCGCCGGCGAGGAGCGGCTGACGCTGCTCTCGGCACGGTTCGAGGGCTTCGACGAGCGGATACTCACGCACTTCTGTTCCGATGCGATCTCGATCGGCCCCTACGTCCTCTCGGGCGGCGAGCTGCCTGCGATGGTCGTCATCGACGCGATCGCACGCCTCCAGCCGGGGGCGCTCGCCGAGGAGTCGCCCCGCCATGAGACCTTCTCCCCGGAGCTCGAGGGCGGAGTCGAGTTTCCGCAGTACACCCGCCCGGCCGAGTTTCGCGGGTGGCGTGTCCCGGAGGTGCTGGTCTCCGGCGACCATGCTCGGATCGAGAGCTGGCGGCGAGAGCAAAGCCGGACGAGGAGCGCACCGTGAGCGATCTGTACGCCGTCCTGGGGGTTCCGCCCGAGGCGTCCGAGGACGAGATCAGGTCTGCCTACCACCGGCAGCTCCGGTTCGACGACGTCGAGACTCCGGAAGGGACGGCGAGGATGCGCCGACTCCGCGAGGCCTACGAAGTCCTTTCCGACCCCGAGCGGCGGCGGAGCTACGACGCGAGCCGGTACGAGTGGGGGGCTTTCCCGACCACCGTCGAGGAACCGCATCCGTTCGACGAGCAGGCGCCGGCCGAGGAAGAGGCCCAGTCGAGCGACGACGACCATCACACCTGGAACCCGGTCACCCGCGCCACGCGCGGCCTTCCGCGCGGCTGGCGGATCGCGATCGACTGGCTCGTGACGATCGTCGGCGCGGTCGCGATCGTGCTGGCGATCAAGGCATGGGTGGTCAACCCGTACCGCATCCCGTCGTCGTCGATGGAGCCGACCCTCCACTGCGCCAGACCGGGCAGCGGCTGCGAGGCGCGCTTCTCGGATCGGGTGCTCGCGAACCGCTTCATCTACCACTTCCGCAAGCCGCACCGGGGCGACATCATCGTCTTCAAGACCCCGCCGCTAGCGAAGGAGAAGTGCGGCGCCGGCGGCACGTTCGTGAAGCGGCTGATCGCGCTACCCGGTGAGACCTGGGAAGAGAAGAACGGCTTCATCTACCTCAACGGCAAGAAGCTGATCGAGCCGTACATCAAGTCCGACCGCCGCGACTCCGGCACGTCGTATCCGCCGCGGAAGGTCCCGGACGGGACGTACTTCATGATGGGCGACAACCGCACGCAGTCGTGCGACTCGCGCGAGTGGGGACCGGTCCCGCGGAAGAACCTGATCGGCGAGGTCTTCGCCGTCTACTGGCCTCCGAATCGGATCGGCTTCAGATAGCGGGAGAACCCATGGTTCTCCCGGTGGCCCTCTCCTTCGCCCGCTCGCTTCGCTTGCATCGCCTGCTGCCGGCGGACGGAGTCGGGCCGCGCCCGCCATGTCGGTCGCGGCGGCGTAATCGCGTGTGATGGCTCGGTTCTCCGAGGGATACCGGGAGTTCAGACTTTGGATCCTGCTCGAATTGCCCGGTCGGCCAGAAGCGTGGGAGGTGGCGCGATCCGCGTGACGCTTGACCACGTGGTGATCGCGGTGTCCGACTGGACGCGCTCGAACTGGTTCTACGAAGACGTCCTTGGCGCCGAGGTGATCGACCTGGACAAGGGTCGCTACGCGTACCGCTTCGGTGGGCAGCAGCTGAACGTCCACGGACCGGGGTCCGAGCCGCGTCCGCGTGCGGCCGACCCTGTCAAGCCGGGGAACAGCGACCTCTGCTTCGTCTGGGACGGTCCGATCGAACAGGCAGTCCAGCGCTTGCACGACTTCGGCATCGCGCCCGAGCTCGGCCCGGTCGAACGGATCGGCGCGGTCGGGAAAGGCACGAGCGTCTACTTCCGTGATCCTGACGGCTCGCTTCTCGAGTTCATCTCATACTCGTAGAGATTCGTCGCCGCGACGGACACGGCGGGCGCGGCACGCGACCGATCGCCGTCAGGAGGCGATGCGAGCGCAGCGAGCGAGCGAAGGAGGGGGTCAGCGGGGGAGAGCCGGACGCGACGGGTTTGCTTCTCTCGCGGCCGGCGTCCAGCACGCGCGAGGCGCGGCTGAACCATTGGTTCCTCCGCTATCATTCGGCGTCGGCCCACGGGCCGTCTTCCTATGAGCAAGACCATTGAGCTCCTCGAGCGGCGGCAGCTGCGCAAAGACCGCCCGCGGTTCAAGGCGGGCGACTCCGTGCGCGTCCATTTCCAGGTGATCGAGGGTCAGCGCCGCCGCATCCAGGTGTTCGAGGGGATCGTGATCAAGCGCCAGGGCGCGGGCGTGCGCGAGACCTTCACCGTCCGGAAGCAGTCGTTCGGCGTCGGCGTCGAGCGGACGTTCCCGCTCCACTCGCCGAAGATCGAGAAGATCGAGGTCACGCAGATCGGCGATGTGAACCGGGCGAAGCTCTACTACTTGCGCGAGAAAGTGGGGAAGAAGGCGCGCGTCCGGGCCGTCCAGCGGAGGGACAAGCTAAGCTCGCTCGATGCGGTCGAAGACGCCGCCGACGGAGTCGCGGAGCCTGAGGAAGAGCCCGCCGAGCCGGTTGCCGAGACTGCCGACGACGCCGGCGAGCCCGAGCTCGAGCCAGAGTCCACTGAACCTGCCGCCGAAGCTGAAGGCGATGCGGAAGCGTCCGCAGAGCCCGAAGCAAAGGCAGAGACCGGGAAAGAGGCTTCTTAGCTTCGACCGCCGGCTCGGCGCCCGGTTCGTCGCCGGCGCCGACGAGGCCGGTCGGGGATCGCTCGCAGGGCCGCTGGTCGTCGCCGGTGTCCTGCTCGACTACGACAGGCTGCGAGACCACCGCGTCCGCCCGCTGGCGCTCCTCAACGACTCGAAGCAGGTCGCTCCGGAGCGGCGGGAAGAGCTCCTCCGCGCGATCGTCGGTTGCGCAGAGCGGGTCGCGCTGCGCGTCATCTCGCATCACGAGATCGACCGCACGGGGCTCCACCGGTGCAACCTCGCAGGACTTCGATCGGTCCTCTGGGAGCTGACCCCGCCGGCCGAGGCATGCCTCGTCGACGGGTTCCGGCTGGGTCCGGCGGCGCCTGTCCACACGGCGGTCGTCAACGGGGACGAACGGAGCGCCGCGATCGCCGCGGCATCCGTCGTCGCCAAGGTCACGCGCGATCGCCTGATGCGGCGGATGGACTCCTTGTTCCCGCACTACGGCTTCGTGTCGCATGTGGGGTACATCACGCCGGGCCATTCGGCCGTCGTGCGTGAGCGCGGACCATGCGAGATCCACCGCCGTTCGTTCCAGGCCCTCTGCTACCTGCCCGAAGAAGACGCCCTCGCGGCCGTCGACCCGGAGTAAGGGCCGCCGGGCCGAGCGGCGCGCACGGCTCCACTACCGGCTGCGCGGCTACCGCGTTCTCGGCGCCAACGTCTGGGCGGGCGGCTATGAGCTGGATCTGGTGCTGCGTCGCGGCGGCCGGCTCGTCTTCTGCGAGGTGAAGGCCAAGCACGGACCGGGCTTCGGCGATCCGCTCGAGATGATCACCAGGGAGAAGCTCCGCCGGCTGTGGCAGGCGGGTGAAGCGTGGCTGGCGTCGCATCCCGACGCCGCCGGGCTCGAGGTCGTATACGAGGCGATCGCGATTCGCGAGGGTAGGCTCTCCCGGGTTGCCCTGGTACCCGGTTGAGGTCTACGAGCAGCACTACCTGGGGGGCGCGAACCCACGCGCCCAGTCCGGCTTCGGTGGGGACGAGAGGCGCTGGCAGGCGCTTCGTCGGCCGATTGCCGACGCAATCGACGCTCCGGGTAGTTTCCTCGACGTCGGCTGCGCCAACGGCTACCTGCTCGAGTGTCTCCTTCGCTGGTCGCCCCATCCAATCGACCCCTGCGGGCTCGACTTCTCTGCCCGCCTGATCGAGCTCGCCCGAATGCGGCTTCCGCACGGGCGGTTCTTCGTCGGAGACGCCCTCGAGTGGGAGCCGCCGTACCGCTTTGAGTTCGTCCGTACCGAGCTTGTCTACGCGCCGGACGGCAAGCGCGACGAGTTTGTCGCGCGGTTGCGGGGCTGGGCCCGTCGGCTGATCGTCTGTTCGTACGGGTCCGGCCGGCGCGGGCAACCCGCGGAGCCGCTCGGGGTCGGGCCGGAGTCCGTCGTCGAGGATCCGGAGGGCGGCGGTGCAGCGCTGCGCATTGCGATCCTCGACGGCTCTTAGCGAGCCTTCAGGCTGCATACCGGCCTTGTCGCTACAATGCGTCTTGCCGAGGGGCACTATCCCCGAACGGGTGTTGCTCGTCAGAACGGTCTCTCAGGAGGCCCGGGCACGCCGGCCGTGGCAGGCGCCAGGCGGGAGAAACCTTCGGCTGACAGATCGACTTTGAGTCAGCCGAAAGGAGTGCCGTGAACCTCAATCAAGCAAGCTTCAACACCAAGGCCCGTACGTGGCTCCTCCTTGCCGGCCTGACCGCGCTGTTCATCGGCGTCGGTTGGGCGATCGGGGGAGCCGCTCTGTGGTTCTTCGTCCTCTTCTCCGTGTTCATGAACCTGGCCGCGTACTTCTGGTCGGACAAGTTCGCGATCCGCGCCGCCCGTGCGCAGGAGGTGTCCGAAGCCGAGGCGCCGGAGCTCCACGGACTCGTCACCGAGCTCGCGCAGCTCTACGACGTGCCCAAGCCGCGCGTCTACCTGATCCCGTCGGACCAGCCGAACGCGTTCGCAACCGGGCGAAACCCCGAACATGCCGCCGTCGCAGTGACACAGGGGCTGCTCCAGTACATGCCCCGGGACCAGGTCAAGGGCGTGCTCGCCCACGAGTTCGCACACGTGAAGAACCGCGACATCCTGGTGTCGTCGATCGCGGCGATGATCGCGGGCGCGATCTCGGCGATCGGGAACATCTTCTTCTTCATGGGGATCTTCGGCGACGACGACGACAACCCGCTCGGCGCGATCGGGTCGCTGCTCCTGATCATCGTCGCCCCGATCGCCGCCTCGCTGCTCCAGCTCGCCGTCTCGCGACAGCGCGAGTACCTTGCGGACGCAACCGCCGCTCGGATGCTCGGAACCGGCGAGCCGCTCGCGCAGGCGCTCGAGAACCTCGAGCGCGGCCGCCAGGCGATGCCGATGCAGGTCAACCCGGCGACCGAAGCGCTCTACATCGTCAACCCGTTCAGCGGAGCGGGCATGACGGCGCTCTTCTCGACGCACCCGCCGCTCGAAGAGCGGATCGCCCGGCTGCGCGAGTACGACCGCAACAGAGGTCTTGCCTAGCGTGTAGGACCCGCGTCCGCGCCGCCGAACTTCGCTTCGGTGGCGCGGACGCAAGAGGCTCTCTACGCCGACATCGACCTCGAGCTCTCGTGGTCCGAGCGTGACCTGCCGGAACGCGAGCGGACGAAGCACGTCCACCGGCTCCACCCGTACCTAGGCAAGTTCATCCCGCAGCTCGTCGAGACGCTGCTGGCGCGGTACGTGCCGGCCGGCGGACGTGTCCTCGACCCGTTCGCCGGCTCAGGGACGACGCTCGTCCAGGCGCTCGAGAGCGGGCACCGCGCGACCGGAATCGACGTTGCCGCTTTCAACTGCCTGCTGATGCGGGTCAAGACGGCGCGGTACAACGAGTTCGTCCTCGAGCACGAGATCCGCGACGCGCTCGGACGGTTCCGAGCTGTGGACGGTTCGTTGCAGGGACTGTCCCTTGGACGCGGTTACGTCAGCCGCTGGTTCGCTCCGCAAGCCGCCCGCGAGCTCCTCGCTTTCCGCTCGATCGTCACGGACTATGCACATGCTGACGTTCTTCGTGTCGTCCTGGCGCGGGCTGCGCGCTCGGCGCGGTTGACCGCACACTTCGATCTCGACTTCCCGAAGGCGCCGCAGACAGAGCCCTATTGGTGCCACAAGCACAAACGCGAGTGCCGTCCGGTCGATCGCGCGGAGCACTTCATTCGCCGTTACGCGCTCGACACACTCGCGCGCATCAAGGCATTCGCACGTGTGTGCGAACGGGGCGTCGAGGCCGACGTGATCCACGGCGACGGCCGCGAGCTTGGCCTCGACGGCCCATATGAGGCGGTCATCACGTCGCCGCCGTATCCGGGCCTGATCGACTACCACGAGCAGCATCGCTACGCCTACGAGCTGCTCGGCCTCGACGATTGCCGCGAGCTCGAAGTCGGGGCAGCCGCCGCCGGAACGAGCAGACGGGCTCTCGCCGCGTACCAGGACGGGATCGTCGACGTCCTCATCAACGTTCGGGAAGCGCTCCGACCCGGAGCGCCCATCGCGATCGTGGTCAACGACCGTCGCGATCTCTACCCGGAGATCCTCGAGCGTTCCGGTCTGCAGCTCGAAAGGCGCCTCCGGCGCCACGTGAACCGGCGGACCGGCAGACGAGCCGGCGAGTTTTTCGAAGACGTCTTGATCGCGCGCGTCTAGCGTCACACCTCGCCTGCTTCTCTGCGTGGGTGCTCGCACGGATACTCACCCACGCCCTCGTCGGGCTCGACGCTCGCCGGGTCGAGGTCGAGGCGCACGTCGAGCTCGGCAACCCCGCGTTCACGATCGTCGGGCTCGCCGACCGCGCGTGCCAGGAGGCGAAGCATCGCGTCCGGAGCGCGATCGCGTCCGCCGAGCTCTTCTGGCCCTCGCGCCACATCACCGTGAACCTCGCCCCGGCCGGGCTCAAGAAGGAGGGCTCCGGGTTCGATCTCCCGATCGCGCTCGCCGTGCTCGCCGCGTCCCATCAGGTGCCGACCGAACGCCTCGGCGCGCACGCTGCCTTCGGCGAGCTCGCCCTCGACGGTCGCGTTCGGCCAGTCGGCGGCGCCCTCGCTGCCGCCGAGGGGGCTCGACGGGCGGGCCTCGACCTGTTGCTCTGCGCCGCGGAGTCGACGCCCGAGGCGGCCTTGGCCGGAATCGAGCCCGTGCCGCTTCGCCATCTCGCCGAGGCGGCCGCCTACCTGCGCGGCGAAGCGGACCCGGAGCCCTACGAGCCGGGCGAGAACGGCGACACGACGGCTGCCGCCCACCCGGACCTGGCGGACGTGCGAGGGCAGGAGCGCGCCCGCCGCGCCCTCGAGCTCGCCGCCTCCGGCGGACACAACCTGCTGCTCGCGGGGCCGCCCGGGACCGGCAAGACGATGCTCGCCCGCCGCTTGCCGGGGCTCCTGCCCCCGCTCGGCCCGGACGAGGCGCTGGAGGTGACCCGGATCCATTCCGTGGCAGGCCTGCTGGCGCCCGACCGACCGCTCGTCCGCGATCCGCCCTTCCGGGCGCCTCACCACAGTGCGTCGATGGCGGCGATCGTCGGCGGCGGACGCACCGCGCGTCCCGGCGAGGTCAGCCTCGCGCACCGCGGCGTCCTGCTCCTCGACGAGCTACCGGAGTTCATCCGCCCCGCGCTCGAAGCCCTGCGGCAGCCGCTCGAGGACGGCGTCGTCAGCGTGTCGCGCGCAGAGGGGAGGGCGGTCTACCCGGCCCGGTTCCAACTGGTCGCGACCATGAACCTGTGCCCCTGCGGCGCGCGCGGCGACCCGGGCGCGGAGTGCTCCTGCTCGCCGCAGCGGCTCGCGTCCTTCCGGGACAAGCTCTCGCGGGCGCTGCTGGATCGGTTCGACCTCGTCGTCACCGTCCCGCGCCCGCGGGCGGACGAGCTCGCTGCCGGCCCCTCCGAACCGACGGCGGCGGTTTCAGAGCGGGTCGAGGCCGGCCGGGAGCTGCTCGCCGTCCACACGCCGCGCCGAACACCGGAAGCCGACGAGCTGCTCGATCGCGCGGTCGAACGCCTGCCGCTCTCGGGTCGAGGCCGGGCCCGAGTAGCGCGGGTCGCCCGGACGGCTGCCGCGCTCGCCGGCTCCGAGACCGTCAAGCCCGAGCACATCGCCGAGGCGCTCGCCTACCGGTCACCGAGAGAGCTCGACCCGGTATGAGAGACGGAGCAGACACGGCGCTCGCGCTGGCCGCGTTCGCGGCCGAGACGGGCGGGCACTTCGTTTCGGAGCCACGGGACGCGCGGTACGCGCGGTTCCGCGAGCGCTTCGACGAGGCGGCGTTCCGCAACCGCCTCGCGGAGTCCGGGATCCGCTGGTTGGCGCGCTCCGATCCCGGGTTTCCGGCCGCGCTGCGGTCGATCTTCGATCCGCCGCCGGGGCTGTTCCTCCGCGGGGCCGGCGAGCTGGGGCTGCTCGACCGTCCAGCGGTCGCGATTGTCGGCGCGCGCGCGTGCTCCGGCTACGGCTCACACGTCGCCAGGACGTTCGGCCGGGAGCTGGCCGGGGCCGGGCTGGTTGTCGTCAGCGGCATGGCCCGCGGCGTGGACGGGGAGGCCCACCGCGGAGCGCTCGACGCCGGCGGCGCCACCGTCGCCGTGCTCGGCTGCGGCGTCGACCGTGATTATCCGGCTTCGCATCGGGAGCTGGCACGCCGGATCTGCGACGAAGGCCTCGTCGTCTCCGAGTACGCACCCGGCGTGGAGCCGGCCCCCTGGCGGTTCCCGGCGAGAAACCGCATCATCGCCGGGCTCGCGCAGGCGACCGTGGTCGTCGAGGCACGTCAGCGGAGCGGCGCGCTGATCACCGCCGATCTCGCGCTCGAGGAGGGACGCGAGATCTTCACGGTGCCCGGCGAGATCACGTCGGCCGTCTCGGCGGGATCGAACGGGCTGCTCCGTCAGGGGGCGACGGCGGCAACGTCGGCGCTCGACGTGCTGGAGGTGTTCGGCCTCGCCCCGGTTGCGCCGCCCACGCCGTCTCTCTCACCCACGGCCGAGCAGGTGCTCGTCCGCATCTGCGACGGGCCGGCGTCTGCCGACGAGCTCGTCAGGGCGCTCCGCATGGACGCGGCCGCGGTGGCGGCCGCGTTGGCGGAGCTGGAGCTGCACGAACTCCTTACGGAAACTTCAGGGATCTTTCGGGGAGCGCCGCAACCATGAGCTCGTGCGCTTCCTCGCGATCGCCTCCCTGCTGCTCGCACTGGCCGTCCCGGCCGCGGCCGCCCCCGGACCGGCGGCACACGTGAAGAATACGAACGGGTGGATCTCCTCCCTCGCGATGGACGGCGCACGCGTTGCCTATGCCGTCCGTGGCGGATCGACCTGTACGCGGGTCTTCGTGTGGAACGTTCGCACCCGGGCGGGCGCGGTCATCAGCGGCCGCGGCACGTGCGGCGCCGACTCCACGAGCACCGGCGGGGGCGTGACCGAGATCGCGGTCGCGGACACGAGGCTGGCCTGGCTCGTCAACGAAGGCGGGAACACCGAGAGCGACGACACGCTCTACACGGCCTCGTTGCCCGCGCCGCAAGAGGTACGGGTGGCGACTGCGCTGCGTACCGGCGACGTCGACGGAACGTTGACCGGACGCTGGCTCGGCGGGCTTGTCGCCGGCGGCGATCGGATCGCGCTCAACCAGTTCACGACCGACGCGTCAGGGACAGTGTCGACCGGGGCTCTACGGCGCCTTGACGGACGCCGTCTGGTCACGATCGCGGCCGGGACGACGGCGCTCCACGCCTCGTCCCTCGACCAACGGCGGGTCGCGGTGCTGCGGCCGGACCAGAAGCTCGCGCTCTTCGACACGGAGACGAGCCGCCTCATCCTCACCGTATCGCCGAGCTCGGCGAAGGAAGTGGCGCTCCGCAAGGACTACCTCGTCGTCCTCACCCGGACGAGGACGCTCGAGATCTTCAACGCCCGAACCGGAGCGGTCGTACGCACGCTTCCGGTCGCGGCCGGGGCGTCGAGGCTCGACGTCCACGGTGGAGTGGCCGCCTACGCGGTCGGCCGGAGCGTCCACGTGCTGCGGCTCGCCGACGGCAAGGATCGCATTGTCGCCACCGCCCCTCGGGCGATCGCGGGTCTCGAGCTCGAGGCGCCCGGGGTCGTCTACGCCTACAACACCGTCAAGGGGATCAAGGACGTCGGTAACCTCGCCTTCGTTCCGATGAGCAAGGCGACCTCCCTCCTCAGCTGACCTCGTACTGGCTGGACGAGCCGGCGCCGGCGATCCCGAGGCGGCAGCTTGCCGGATCGCCGGACGTCGTCGTCGTCGGCGGCGGCGTGACCGGCTGTGCGGCGGCACTGCGGCTCGCCGAGGCCGGCCTGAAGGTACGGCTGCACGAGGCACGCGAGATCGCGGGCGGGGCAAGCGGGCGGAACGGGGGCTTCGCCCTCCGTGGGGGCGCCGCGCCCTTCGACGTCACCGTCGAGGCGATCGGCCTCGAGAACGCGGTCTGGCTCTGGCGCCGGACCGAGGAGGCTCTGGACCGGCTCGAGGAGCTCGCCGGCGATGCGTTCGCCCGCACGGGAAGCCTGCGGCTCGCCGCCGACGACGAGGAACGCGACGAGCTCGCCGTCGAGCTCGACGCGCTGCGCGCGGGTGGATTCGAAGCCGAATGGATCGAGGAGCCGCTCGGCGGTCGCTTCCGCGCGGCGATCCTCCACCCGCCCGATGCCGCGCTCCAGCCGGCGCGCTGGGTGCGGCGGCTGGCCGTCCGTGCCGCCGAGGCGGGCGTCGAGATGCACGAGCACAGCCGTGTCGACTCCCTCGCCGACGTCGCTGCAGGCCGTGTGCTCGTCGCCACGGACGGCTACCCGAGCGGCCTGCTCGGTGAGCTCGAGGGATTGATCGTCCCGACCCGCGGCCAGATGCTCGCGACCGAGCCGCTCGCCGAGCAGCTCTTCGACCTGCCGCACTACGGCCGCCACGGATTCGACTACTGGCAGCAGCGGCCCGACGGCCGGATCCTCGCCGGCGGCTTCCGCGACTCGGCCCTCCACGAGGAGTTCACGACCGATGAGACGATCACGCCGGCGATCCAGGGTGCGCTCGAGTCGTTCGTCGCCGATCTCGTCGGCCGGCCCCTTCGCGTCGACTACCGGTGGGCGGGGCTGTTCGGCCTGGTCATGGACTTCCTGCCGGTCGTTGGCCGCCTGCCCGGCGAGCAGAACGTCTGGGTCGCGGGTGGCTACTCCGGGCACGGCAACGTCCTCGGCCTGCTCTGCGGCGAGCTCGTCGCGGAGGCGATGCTCGGGCGCGAGGCGCCCGAGCTCACCCTGTTCGATCCTGCCCGGCTCCTGGGCTAGAAGCTTCCGGGAACCGACTCGTCACTCTGGAACAGCGAGAAGGCGTTGCCCTCGGTGTCCTTGCAGCGGGCGAACCAACCAGTCTGCGGGATCGCCTGCTTCTCGTCGGCCGAGCCGCCGGCGTCGCGGACCTTGGCGATCGTCGCGTCGATGTCGTCGGTCGCCATGTAGACGATCGGACCGGTGCCCACCTCGTCGGACTGGAAGATCGCGCCGACGGGCTCCTCGCCCTCGGTCATCAGGTAGACGAAGGGCTCGGTCATCCCACCGAATTTCCAGCCGAACACGCCGCTCCAGAACGCCTTCGCCCGATCGGTGTCGGCCGAAGGGAGCTCGAAGTGCACGATGGTGGCCATGGCCGGGAGCCTACCTGGGAGAATCGAGCCGACGTCCACGACTCAGGAGGCTCACATGCCGGTGATCATGACCCTCGTCGTCGCCGCTGATCCGAAGGCGGTCGAGCGCACGGCGCAGGAGGGACCGGACCGGATGCGCACGATCCTCGAGGCTGCGAAGAAGCACGGACTGATCGCTCACCGCTTCTACGGCTCCGAGGGAAAGGTCATGGTGATCGACGAGTGGCCCGACGAGGCGAGCTTCCAGACGTTCTTCTCTGAGATGGAGCCGGAGATCGGACCGATGATGCAGGAGGTCGCAACGGGCGAGCCGGAGATCACCTTCTGGCACAAGCTCGAGACGGGCGACGACTTCGGCTGGGACGCCTAGCTTCGGAGCCCGTT
Source organism: Actinomycetota bacterium (assembly GCA_046732255.1). GTDB lineage: Bacteria > Actinomycetota > Thermoleophilia > Gaiellales > Gaiellaceae > DATBLE01. The sequence goes on along the minus strand of JBKPMR010000093.1, from coordinate 7,122 downwards.
AGCGGGAGTCGGCCGGACCGGCTCGACGCCGGCCGAGGTTGCGCACCGCCCGTCGCCCGCCGGCGACGGGCAGCTGCCAGGCGTGATCGACGTCCCAGCGAGCTCGGAAGAACGCCGGCAGCGCGGCGACCGCTGCCCATCCCGAGCGCCCGGCAGTCGCGCCGAGATGCTCGCCCAGGGCCTGCGGCAACGAGCCCAGCGCCGGAACCGACCGGGACGTACAGGCGTAGGTGAGCCGTTCGCGGGCCGACGGTTTCCGGAGGCCCAGCGACTCCCGGACGGCGGGCAGTAGATCTGAGCCGAGCAGCTGCCGCAGGTACTCGAGCGCGTCGCGGAGGCGGAGCCCCTGGCCTCGCTCGACTGCGATCCCGCTGAGGCGCTCCGAGTCGATCTGCTCCTCGTCTCGGAGGATCATCGCCGCGTCGACGATCCACTGCACCGAGCGGATCGGGTTCACCCGTGCCCCCGTCACGACCGTGGCGAGCAGGTCGTCGGTCGGTGACAGCACGGGCACCGGCGTGCCGTTGGCCTCGAGGACGACGGCCGCGTCCCAGAACGGCGTCTCGCCCGGTTCGCCGGTCTCAGCGGCGAAGTCCGCGGCAAGGCTGGATCGCAGCAGGCACAGCGCGCCCGCCTCGTCGAAGAGCGCCAGGGGCGCTGCCCGTCCGCGGCGCGTCCCGCCCCGCGTGCTCCAGCCGGCGCTCCCGAGGATGCGGACCGCACGCGTGACGTCGTCTTCGCGGACCAGCAGGTCGAGCTCCCCTGTGGGCCGCAGGCCGAGCAGGTCGTAGTAGCGCAACGCCGCACCGATGCTGCCGACCACGAGCATCGGGACCTCGGCGGCTGCGAACGCGTCCGTCGTCGCGCGCAGACGCTCGACGAGCAGCGTGTTCTTCGCCCAGGTGCTGCGATAGATGCCCTTGAGGCGGGCGAGGTCCGGATCGTCGACACCGCCTGCGTGGAGACGATGGAAGACGAGCGGCAGCGCGGCGAATGCGAGGTCTTCGGCCGTCTGGAGGTCGAAGTCTCGCCGCAGCTCCTGCCAGGCCTCGACCGCCCGATCCGGCTCGGCGAGCGCGGTGAGGAGCAGCAGCTGCTCGCGCCCAGAAGGCCAGAACGTGCTCGAGAGCCGCCGGCCGCTCATCCCTGTCGGCGCCGGCGCTCCATCGACGCTCGGATCACCTGCAGGTAGTCGGAGCGGGAACCGCGCTCGCGCAGCCCGCTGTTCAAGGGGTGCAGCCGGCGCTCGAGCACGACCTCCGGCAGGGTGAGACCCTTCAGTCCGAGGTCGGTCGCGCGCGCGGCCCAGTCGACGGTCTCGGCGACCCGCAGATCGGTTGCGAACGGCCCGACCCGGTCGAACGACGCGCGGCGGGTCAGCATCAGGTTCGGCGTCTTCCACGGCGACGGCGGTGCAGGAGGCCGAATGGCGGCGCGTGCCTCGTCCGTGAGCTCGGGGCTGACGAACTCGCGGACGTGGCCGAAGACCATGTCCAGCTCGGGGTCCGCGTGCAGCGCGGCGAGCTGGTGCTCGAGCTTCTCCGGCAGGAAACGGTCGTCGGCATCGAGAAACGCGAGGTAGTCCCCGGATGCAAGCTCGACCGCCGTGTTGCGCGCCGCTCCGGCACCCCGGTGCTCCTCGCGCGTGAAGCGGATGCGTTCGCCGAACCGCTCGACGACCGCGCTCGTGTCGTCGTCGGAGCCGTCGTCGACGACGATCACCTCGACGGCCCGGTGGGTCTGGCCGAGCGCGCTGTCGATCGCCTCGTGGAGGTACAGCCCGGCGTTGTGGGCCGGGATCAGGACGCTGATCAGGTCCTGGGACGACGTGGCGCCGTCTCCTGGGAACGAGCCCGCTCGCGGTCCAGCTTGACCTTCAGACGGTCGAGCGGAACCGGAGTGACGCGCCGGCCGGCGACGAGGTTGCCGCCGTGGTAGCGCCGGCGCATGACGATCTCGGGTAGGACGACGAACCGATACCCGCCCTCGCGCAGGCGCATCAGCAGGTCGGTGTCCTCCGGGCCGCGGAGTGCCGGGTCGAAGCAACCAACCTCGGCCGCCGCCGCGCTTCGGATCACCATCGACATGGCTGGGATCCCATCGAGGTCGCCCCAGACGAGATCGGGAACGGCGTTCGGAGGCGGGGTGATCCATTCCTGACGCGCGAGCGTGGCGGTCACCTCCGGATGGTCGAGCAGGTAGCCGACTTGCACCGAGAGCTTATGGGGGAGGACGATGTCGTCGGCGTCGACGAAGGCGACGAACTCGCCTTGCGCCGCCTCGATCCCGGTGTTTCGTGCCGCAGCCGGTCCGCGATTTTCCTGCCGGATGCAGCGAACGCCCGGGAAGGACTGCGCGAGTGCGGCGCTGCCGTCGGTCGAGCCGTCGTCGACGACGATCACCTCCAAGGGCTCGTAGTCGAGCGCGAAGACGCTCTCGAGCGTCTCGCGAAGAAACGCCTCCGCGTTGTAGACGGGGAGGACGATGCTGACGAGCGGCCCCTTCATCCTGGTGCTCATGGGCGGACCCTAGCGCGGAGAATCGCGCGTACCCTCATCCTGGCGGCGCCGGCGCTCCATCGTCGCCCTGACCACGCGGAGGTAGTCGGCGTTGGCGTTCCGCTCGCGCAGGCCGCTGTGCGAGGTGTGCAGCCGGCGCTCGAGCACGACCTCCGGGAGGACGAGGCTCTTCAGGCTTGCCTCGGCCGCGCGCGCGTACCAGTCGACCAGGTCCGCGACGCCTGCGTCGGTCGCGAACGGCCCGACCCGGTCGAACGACGCGCGCCGGATCAGCATCAGGTTCGGAGCGGTCCAGGGTGACGGTGCCGCCGGGGGCCGGACAGCGGATCGCGCCTCGGCCGAGAGCTCGGGACTGACGAACTCGCGGACGTGGCCGAACACCATGTCCAGCTCGGGGTCTGCCTGCAGGGCGGCGAGCTGGTGCTCGAGCTTCTGCGGCAGGAACCGATCGTCCGCGTCGAGAACCGCGAGGTAGGAGCCGCTCGCGAGTCCGGCGGCGGTGTTGCGCGCCGCTCCGGCGCCGTTCCGTTGCTGATGCGCGAGGCTGATCTGATCGCCGTACGACTCGGCGACCGAGCGCGTGTCGTCCTCCGAGCCGTCGTCGACGACGATCACCTCGAGGGGCCGGTGGTCTGGGCGAACGCGCTGTCGATCGCCTCGCGGAGGTAGGGGCCGGCGTTGTAGGCCGGGATCAGGACGCTGATCAGGGTCGAGGCGTTCGTGGCGACGGCTCCTCGGCGCGTGCCCGGTCGAGCTTCGCTTTCAGCAGTTCGAGCGGCAGCGGGGCGTCGCGGCGGCCGGCAACGAGGTTCTCGCCGTGGTAGCGCCGGCGCATGACGATCTCGGGAATGACCAGGAAGCGGTACCCGCCTTCGCGCAGGCGCACCAACAGATCGACGTCTTCCGGGCCGCGGAGGGCCGGATCGAAGCCGCCGAGGTCGATCAATGCGGTCCGTCGGATCACCAGCGAGATGGGCGTGATCCCGTCGAGGTCGCCCCACACGAGATCCGGTACCGCGTTCGGAGGCGGCGTGATCCACTCCTGGCGTCCGAGCGTCGCGGTCACGTCGGGGTGGTCGAGCAGGTAGCCGACCTGGGCGGACAGCTTGTGGGGAAGGACGACGTCGTCCGAGTCGACGAAGGCGACGAACTCGCCTCGCGAGACGTCGATCCCGGCGTTCCGTGCGGCGCCGGGGCCGCGATTCTCCTGTCGGATGTAGTGGACTCCCGGGTACGACTGTGCGATCGCGGCACTGCCGTCGGTCGAGCCGTCGTCGACCACGATCACCTCGAAGGGCTCGTAGACCAGTGCGAAGACGCTGTCGAGGGTTTCGCGGAGAAACGCCTCCCGGTTGTAGACGGGCACGATCACGCTGACGAGCGGTCCGTTCACGCTCGTTCCTCCACGAGCTGGCCGAACGTCTCCGGGATCCGCTCGATGTCCGAACCGAGCTCGAGCGAGAAGCAGGGGACCGCGCGGACGAGCGCGGCCATCTGCGCGAGCGCGTTCTCCTGCGGCGGATAGAGCTGGAAGATCGTGCTCGGAGCGAGCGCGGCCAGGGCTGCCGGGGCGGTTGCGGGGACGAGACGCGAATCCGACTCGCGCGCGACCACCCGCGGGATCAGCACCGCCCGGAGGGGGAAGCCGCCGATCGGGCTGCCCGGAAACGCCTGGTCGACGTAGACGATCGCCTTCTCGTCCTCGCCCCGGATCGGGTTCGCGACCTCGGCCGGCAGCCGCGAGAAACGCTCGAGATGGGTCGGATCGAGCTTGCCCGAGCAATAGAGGCTGTGGACCCACGGCTCCGGCCCCGTCGTGACCGCGACGAAGTCGTCGCCTGCGTAGCGCAGGCCGGCGGCGAGCGACGACAGTGCCGTCGTCGACTTCCCAGAGCCGCCGCGCCCGACGACGAGCACGCCGCCTGCGGCGGTGCCGACCGCGCCTCCGTGGACCTGGACGACCCCATGGGAGCCGAGCCACCAGTGGAGAATCGCCCTGAGCGGTGCCGCCCAATCCCAGGACGCCATCGACGCCGGGTCGGGCGTCCAGAACCACGCCTCCGCCGCCTGCGAGTCCAGGACCGAGAGCGTCCGCCAGCGGCCCATCGCCTGGACGCCGTCGCGCTCGTAGTAGTGGATCGGGCCGCTCTCGTCGGTCTCGATCAGGTCGCCGAGCAGCGGCGGCGGGTCGACGCCGCCGGATTCGGAGTCCCACAGGTTGACCGTCAGGCCGGGCTCGCCGGAGGGCTCCGACGCCAGGTGCTCGAACGAGCGTCCGACGACCGTGCGCATCCGTTCGCCGGCGAACCGCATCGTGAAGCGCAGGCCGGCGATCGTGAAGTGCCGCTCGACGAGGCCGGCGCGCTCGGCCGCCTCGGCGAAGAGCGAGGCGAAGGGCGCGTCGGAGCTCGTGCGAAGCATCGTGGTTCAACCGCCGGGCCGGGCCGCCCGGCCGGTGCGGTCTAGCCCGACTCGTTCCCGGTGGGAGCGCGGTGCGGCCATCCCTGGTCGTCGACCATGTGCACCGGATCGAGCAGGATGATGTCCTGCATGTCCTCGTACTTCTCGAGCTTGGGTTCCTCGAAGGGCGAACGCGTTTCAGCAGGCGTCGACGTCGATCCGGCGACCGGCCCGGAGCCGTTCCCCTGGGCGATCAGCTGCTCCGCCTCGAGCTCGGTGAGGAATGCGTCTGTCGCCTGCGCGATCTCTCCGGGCGATGCCTCGTAGACCTGCTCCAGATCGTCGATGATCGCTTCCCGGGACGCGCCCGATGCGACGGCGTTCCAGATCGTGGGGCCTGAGCCGCGCAGGCTGTAGTACGTGCCCGTGGACAGGTCGATGACGATCGTCTCGCCGTCGATGGTCTCGTGCATCGCCTGCGGGTTGGTGACGTAGCCGCTCAATGTGCCCCCTCTCTCTGTCCTCACTCTACGGGCGGAGTGCGTTCGTGTCCATCCTGTGAAACAAGGTTGCCGGCAGCATCCTGACGCCAGCTCTCGGTGTGGACGGACATCGTCCGTCCAGGGCGCACGATGGCGTGCTTCGTGCGATGCAGCTTGGTGCTCCAGGACTCGCCCGGCTCGGGGAGCAGCTCCTTTCGGAGCGTACCCGGGATCGTCAACAGGGCCCGGTGGAACGGCAGCTCCCAGAACGGGTGGAGCCACCGTTGGAGGTGGTTGTCGAGCACCCTGCGCTCGCGCACGGTCGGGAGGTGACGCCCGAACAGCCGCAGCGCGGCGGTCGGTCGGCCGTCGCCGAACAGCGCCATGGCGGCCCCGTAGGTCGTGCGCCAGATCTTCGGGATGCCCCAGACCCGGGCGGTGCGCGCCAGCTCGCTCTCCGACGCGTGCTGGGCGACCGCTGCGACGTCGATCAGATCCCGAAGGACGTGGAGAGGACGGCGATCCTCCCACGCGTGGCCCGCCAGCATGAGCGCGTGGTGGACGGGATGAGGGGCGGAGATCCCCTCTATGCCGAGGGCGGAGGGAACCGCGGCCTCCACGACCTCCGCGAGTGGAGGCGGCTGGACGGCATCGGGAACGATCGGCTGCCTATGGATCTCGATCTGCAGCCAGAGTCGCGGCGCCTGAAGCGGCTGGAGGTGACGGTACTCTCCTCCGCGGTAGTCAAGAGGGTCGTCGGGATCGTCGACTTCGACGAAACCGGAGGCCCTGAGCGACTGGTGTAGAGCGCCACTCTCGACTGCAAGCAGGTCGACGTCGCCGAACGACCGAGCGCGGCCCGGATAGAGCCAGGCCACCTCTGCTCCCTTGGCCAGCACGAGGGGGCCGTCGGCAAGGTCGCGGATGCGCCGGAGCAGCGGGATGGACGTCATCACCGCGGTCCGTGCGATCTGCTCCTCGGGCAGGAACGCAGCCGGGACCGTCTGGTCCAGCCGGCGAAGCCTGTGGGCCGCGAGCGGGGCGAGCTGGTGGGCGAGGACGCCCCCGACATCTGCCTGCGCGAGCATGCGGTCCACGGTCCGCCAGAGGGTGTCGCCGGAAAGGGCCATGAGCCGGTGAACGATAGTCAGCACGCGTTACAACTCGCGGATGACCACGGTGCTGCGCGAGCGGTCACGCCGACTGGTCGACCAGCTCCGGTCCAGCGGCCTGCCGTGGTGGGCGGAGACACTCGACGAGCGGTACGGCGGGTATCTGCTCGCGTCCGAGGAGAAGCAGCTCGCCACGCAGAGCCGGATGGTTTGGGCGTTCGCGCACGCCCACCGGATGCGCTTCGGCGACTACCTCGGTATCGCCGAGCAGGGCCTCGCGTTTGTGCTCGCACGGTTCCGCGACCCTAGACACGGAGGGTTCTTCTGGAAGACCGACCCTGCCGGGCGTGTTCGGAACGACCGCAAGATTCTCTACGGACAGCTCTTCGTCGTCCATGCGCTCGTTGAGTACGCGCGTGCGGGCGGCGACGCGGGCGCCCTGGACGAGGCTCGGGCGTTGTTCGAGCTCCTCGTCGAACGTGCGCACGACGACTTGTACGGCGGCTGGCTGGAGCACTTCGGCCGGAGCTGGCGTCCGGCTCGGTGGACGAAGCGGGGCTTCGAGGTCGAGATCGCCGGGCTCAAGAGCGCGAACACGCACCTTCACGC
>JBKPMR010000092.1:0-43445 GCA_046732255.1 Actinomycetota bacterium | reverse complement strand
CGCTCGCTCGACGCGACTTGCCTTCGGGGGCACCCCTCCCTTGAGTGCTCGCGTTGTATCCGCGTGGGCCGCCTGCCAAACGAACTGCCGGCCGCTTCATGGCAGCATTGCGGTCCACACGCCAGCGTTCCGAGCCGAAAGGAGCAAGGAGATGCTCTTCCACGTCACCTGGGAGTTCATCGACACGACCGAGGAGGGCGAGCGCCGGAGCCTCGCCGTCTTCGAGAAGTGGCAGCCGGAAGGAGTCGAGTTCAAGGGCTTCTTCGGGTTCGCCGACGGGACCGGCGGCGTCGCGCTGATCGAAGCGGAGAGCGCTGCGGCTTTGTTCCGGACGACGGCGCCCTGGACGCCGTGGCTCCGTTTCACCGTCAAGCCGATCCTGCCAATCGAAGAGAGCACCGGGATCGCCACCGAGGCGATGGCGTTCCGGGACTCGGTGAAGTAGCCCTCCGCTACACTTCGCCGCCGGTATGGCCGGCGAACGGATTCGTCTGGAGGTCCAGGAACGCGAGCGCAGCGGCTCGCGCGACTCGCGGCGCCTGCGCAAGACCGGTCTGATCCCCGGTGTCCTGTACGGGCGCGGACACAAGCCTCACCCGATCTGCGTGTCCGAGCGTGACCTTCGGCGGGTGCTCACCGGCACCGCCGGCCTCCACGCAATCCTCGACGTCGTGCTCGAGGGTCAGAAGACGACCCACTCGTCGATCCTCAAGGACTACCAGGTCGACCCGATCCGCGGGAAGATCGACCACTTCGATCTCCAGGAGGTTCGCCTCGACCAGCCAATCCAGACCGCCGTCGTCGTCGAGCTGGTGGGCGAGAGCATCGGTGCAAAGGCGGGCGGCGTGCTTTCCCAGGTCGCCCGCGAGATCCGCGTCGAGGCGCTTCCGCTCGAGGTTCCGGAGCGCCTGGAGCTCGACGTCACCAGCATGGAGATCGGTGACTCGCTGCGGCTGTCGGACCTGGGCGTTCCCGACGGCGTGACCCTGCTCGACGATCCAGAGACCGTGCTGGCGACGGTGACCGTCCCGACGAAGGTCGAGGAGCCGGAGGTCGAGGAGGAAGAGGTCGAGGAGGGCGTCGAGGGCGAGGAGCCGGAGGGCGAGGCCGCTCCGGAGGCTGAGGGCGAGGAGCCTGCTGCAGCCGAAGGTGCTGCGGACGAGGCCGGTCCGACCGAAGAAGGCTGATCCATGCGCCTGTTTCGTCGGGGCGAGTCCGCCTCGACGCTCGACCTGCTGATCGCGGGTCTCGGCAATCCGGGACGCGAGTACGCGGCCACGCGGCACAACGCCGGCTGGATGGTCGTCGACGAGCTCGCACGCCGGCACGGCGGATCGTGGAAGTCCAAGTTCTCGGGCCAGCTCGCCGAGACCAGGGTCGATGGGTCGCGGCTCGCGCTGGTCAAGCCGGAGACGTACATGAACGAATCGGGCCGGTCGATCGCCGCCGCGGCACGCTTCTTCAAGGTCCCGGTGGAAGGAGTCCTTGTTGTCCACGACGACGTCGACCTCGACGAGGGGCGTCTCCAGGCCCGGCTCGGCGGTGGGCTGGCCGGCCACAACGGGCTGCGCTCGATCGCGCAGGCGCTCGGCTCACAGGAGTTCCTGCGACTACGAATCGGCGTCGGCCGGCCGGGCCGCGGCGACCGCCGCTCGGTCGCCGACTACGTGCTGGCGCCCTTCGCGCCCGAGACCGATGTCGACGGGCTCGTCGGCCGGTCGGCCGACGCGGTCGAAGCGATCGTCCGCGAAGGGCTCGTCGCCGCGCAGCAGCGCTTCAACTAGCGCCGCGCGCATAGGCGGCTCGAACACCGGGTCGGCAATCGGCACGAATTCGACACAGTCGGGTATCACACGGGGCAGCTAGCTTTCCCACCCCCACCCTGGTGGGGGGTGGGTGGAGAAATCGGTGTCCGAGCGCTACCGGTAGTTGCTGCCCTCGATCGCCTTGCGGAGGCGCTCGAGCTCTGCCCGGATCTCCTCGAGCTTGTCGGTCACGGACGGCCCCGTCGGGCTCGTCCGAAACTGCCGCATGATGAACCACCAGAAACCGAGCAGGATCAGAAACGGCAAAAGGTCGGTGATCACGGTCTCGGTGCTGCCGAGCAGACTCCAGCCGTCCACGGGCGGAGTATCCCGCACCGTCGGCTGGGGCTTCGCCGGCCGCGGCTAGACTGACCCGGCGCGGAACCGCCGGTTCCGCCTTTCGTCATGGACCTGTCCCGTCACACGGCAGCGCCGACCCTGAAGCCGCTCGCGCTCGAGTTGGCCGGCGCCGAACGGCTCGCCGCCTTCGCGGATGACCTTCGCGGGGCGAATGCACGCGTCTCCGAGCCCGGGCTCCCGCTCCTGCTCGCGGCGCTGCACCTGCACCTCGACCGGGCGCTGCTCGTACTCCTGGCCGAGGATACGGACGCCCGCGACGCCGCCGAGGCTGCCGCCTGGTATCTCGGCGACGAGCGCGTCGCGCTCTTTCCGAGCCGCGGAGTCGGCTGGGACTCCGGGCTCGAGCCGCCGCCGCACCTGATCGGCGAGCGCACGCGGGCGCTCGACGTGCTCGAGGCGGGCGGGCTGGTCTGTGCCTCGGCGGCCGCCCTGGCTGAGCAGATGCCGCCGCCGGACGCCCGGCCGCAGCGGCTCGTCCTCGCCGTCGGCGACGAGCCTGGGATCGACACGCTCGCGGAGCACCTCGCGCTTGCGGGTTATGAGCGGGTCGACCGCGTCGAGGAGCGCGGCCAGTTCGCCGTCCGCGGCGGGATCGTCGACGTCTTCCCGACCACGGGTCGCGATCCGCTTCGAATCGAGCTCTTCGGAGACGAGATCGAGGCGGTCCGGGCGTTCTCGCCGTTCACGCAGCGCGCCCTCCGCCCGGTCGAGGATGCGGTCGTCTACCCGGCGGCCGAGCGCCGCCGCGACCTGGTCGACCTCGAGCTTACGGATGACGAGGACCAGGCGCCCGCCGCCCCCGACGACTTGGTCGCGCCGTTCGGGCGCGGCCCCGACCTCGTCTTCGATCCCGAGGCGGTCGAGCGCGTGTGGGAGGAGGAGCAGCTCGAGCCGGTCGCGCTCGACGGCACGGCGCTCCTCGACCCGTTCCCGCGCGGCCAAGCCCACGCCTTCGAGGCGCAGCGTCCCGCCGTCGCCGCGCGGGGCCTTGCCGAGGCGGAGCAGGAACTGGCCTCCTTCGTCCGCGCCGGGCAGCGGGTCGTGGTCGCCTTCCCGCACCGCGGCGACGCGCTGCGGACGGCGAACCTGATCAGGCGGCTCGAGGTCGGCTGGCTGGAAGACGGCGACGAGCTTCCGGCCGAGGAAGGGCTGTACTTCACGGTCTCGCCCGCCCGGCGCGGGTTCGTCTGGCGCGACCTCGGGCTCGTCCTCCTGCCGGACACCCAGATCTTCCGGAAGCGCGCACCGCGAGGAGACGCAAGGCTCGGGCGCGCGCTCCAGTCGTTCGCCGACCTGCGGACCGGCGACTACGTCGTGCACGAGGACCACGGGATCGGGCGGCTGCTCGGCTTCGAGACCAAGGAGGTCGCCGGCGTCACACGCGACTACCTCTTCCTCGCCTTCCGCGGCGAGGATCGCCTGTACGTCCCGCACGAGCAGATCGGCAAGGTCTCTCGGTACATCGGTGCCGACGCCAAGGCGCCCGCGCTCTCGAAGCTGGGGGGCAAGGCCTGGCTGCTGCTGAAGAGCCGCGCGCGCGAGTCCGTCCAGGAGCTGGCCGGCGAGCTGATCGCGCTCTATGCCCGCCGGCAGACCTCGCCGGGCGTGGCGTTCGACCTGTCCGGCGAGTGGCTCGAGCGGCTCGAGACCGAGTTCCCGTACCGGGAGACCGAAGACCAGCAGCGGGCGATCGAGGCAGTGAAGGAGGATCTGGAAGCGCCGAGCCCAATGGATCGTCTCGTGTGCGGCGACGTCGGGTTCGGCAAGACCGAGGTGGCCGTCCGCGCCGCGTTCGCGGTGGCGCTGAACGGCAAGCAGACGCTGATGCTCGTCCCGACGACCGTGCTCGCCCAGCAGCACTGGAACACGTTCCGCGAGCGCTACCGCGACTTCCCGGTGCGGGTGGAGATGGTCTCGAGATTCAGAAAGGCATCGGATGCAAAGGCAGTCCTCGGCGACTTTTCCGCAGGAAAAGTCGACGTTTTGATCGGGACGCACCGCATCCTGTCCCGCGACGTGATCCCGAAGAACCTCGGCCTCGTGATCGTCGACGAGGAGCAGCGGTTCGGCGTCGCGCAGAAGGAGCTGCTCCGATCGCTGAGGCTCGAGGTCGACGTTCTCGCGCTGACCGCGACGCCGATCCCGCGCACGCTCCACATGTCGCTCTCCGGGTTGCGCGACATCTCGGTGATCGAGACGCCGCCGGAGGGACGGCGCCCAATCCGGACGCACGTCGGCGAGTACGACGAGGATGCGATCGTGCTCGCGATATCGCGCGAGCACGACAGAGGCGGGCAGTCCTTCTACCTGCACAACCGGGTGGAGACGATCGAGGAGGCCCAGGCCAGGCTTCAGGTCCTCTGCCCCGGCCTCCGCTTCATCGTCGCGCACGGGCAGATGAAGGAGCGGGACCTCGAGGAACGGATGATGCAGTTCCTCGCCGGGGATGCCGACGTGCTGGTCTCGACCACGATCATCGAGTCGGGCCTCGACATCCCGCAGGCGAACACGCTCATCGTCGAGCGGGCGGACATGCTCGGGCTCGCGCAGCTGTACCAGATTCGCGGGCGCGTCGGCCGCTCCGACGTCACCGCCTTCGCCCACCTCTTCTACCCCGCGGCCTCGGAGCTGACCGCCGAGGCGCGGGCGCGGCTCGCGACCATCGCCGATCACACCGAGCTCGGCGCCGGCTTCGCGATCGCGATGCGCGACCTGGAGATCCGCGGTGCCGGCGAGCTGCTGGGCGCAGAACAGTCGGGACACGTCGCCGCGGTCGGCTTCGAGCTGTACGTCGAGCTGCTGAACGAGGCGGTCGCGGAGCTGTCCGGGCAGCGGCGGGTCGCGGCCCGGCCCGTTCGGATGGACGCCCGCGTCGACGCGTACGTCCCGGCCTCGTACATCGGCTCGGAGGCGCTGAAGATCGACCTCCACCGGCGCCTCGCGCTCGTCGAGGACGAGGACGAGCTGCGCGAGCTGCGGGCGTCGGTCGAGGACCGGTACGGCGACCTGCCGGAGCCGGTCGAGAACCTGTTCGCGATCCAGGAGGCGAAGCTGAAGATCGCGCAGGTCGGAGCCGAGTACCTCGTTTACCGCGGCGGCCGGATCACGGTCGGCCCGCTCGTGCTCGGCTCGGCGGAGCTGCGGGAGCTGCGCGACCGGGCCGCCACGGCCGTGTATACGACCGGCAAGCACGAGGTGGCGATGCGCCAGGACGACTTCCGTGGCGCCCTGCGTCTCGTCGACGCGATCGTCGAAGCGCGACAAGCCGCGTGAGTGACGCAAATGAGCCAACGGCTGCCGGGCCGGCCGCCGGAACTCGCTGCTACCCTGGCACCGGCTCAGATGCGGCGCTTTTTTTTGGTCCCACTAGCGCTTCCCCTCGTCCTCCTCGCGGCCGCCTGCGGGGGTGGAGGAGGCAGCTCCTCCGTGTCCAGCGGGGATGCCGCGGTGGTCGACGGCGAGCACATCACGCAGGCCGATCTCGACCACCGCATGACGGAGACCGCCTGCCGCTACAAGCTCCAGAAGCGCACCTTCCCGAAGGCGGGCTCGACTCAGTACCAGGATCTGCAGAAGCAGATCGTGCAGACCCTCGTCCAGCGCGTGCAGCTCGATCAGAAGGCTCCGAGCCTGGACGTGAAGGTCACCGACAAGCAGGTCGAGAGCCAGCTCAAGACTTTGAAGAAGCAGTACTTCGGCGGCAACGAGAAGCGGTATCTGGCGGAGCTGAAGAAGCAGTGCGTGACCGACGCGGAGGTCCGCGACGACATCCGTGCCAGCCTGCTTTCGAACGGAATCCAGAAGAAGCTCACCGCAGGTATCTCGGTCTCGCCCGCCGAGGTGAGGTCGTACTACGACTCGCACCGCGAGGTCTACACCACGCCGCAGTCGAGGGTCGTCAGCCACATCCTCGTGAAGAACAAGGCGCTGGCCGACAGGCTCTACGCCCAGCTGAAGGCCGGTGCGGATTTCGCGGCGCTGGCGAAGAAGTATTCGATCGACCCGGGCTCCAAGACGAACGGCGGCCGGCTGACGATCACCCGCGGCCAGACCGTGCCCGAGTTCGACAAGACCGCCTTTGCGCTCGCGACCGGCGCCCTGTCGAAACCGGTCCACACGCAGTACGGCTGGCACATCATCCACGCCGACAAGCCGGCGAAGCCACGCCAGTCGACGCCGTTTGCACAGGTGAAGGAATCGATCAAGCAGCAGCTCCTCCAGCAGAGGCGGAGCGCGGCGCTCCAGAAGTGGCTCAACGCGCTGACGAAGGAGTACGCCGGCAAGATCTCGTACGCCGCCGGGCTCGCCCCGCCGCAGACGACCACCTCGGCGACCACCACTGGTTGACGCTCGACCGGGCTCTCCTCGACCTCCAGGAGCTGACCGAGCGCCTGCGGCGTGACTGTCCCTGGGACCGGGAGCAGACCGCGCGGACGATCGTTCCCCACACGGTCGAGGAGGCGTACGAGGTCGCCGACGCCGCGTTCGCCGACGACCCGGGCAAGCTCCTCGACGAGCTCGGCGACCTCCTGTTCCAGGTCTATTTCCTGGCTCTGCTCCTGTCGGAGCAGGGCCAAGGCGGCCTGGAGGAGGTGGCCCGAAACGTGCACGAGAAGCTGGTCAGACGCCACCCTCACGTGTTCGGAGATGCGACTGCCGCCAGCGCTTCGGCTGTGCGGAAGCGCTGGGACGAGATCAAGCGCGAGCAGGAGGGGCGAGAGGGTGTGTTCCACGACATCCCCGAGGCGCTGCCCGCGCTGCTCCACGCGCGAAAGGTCCAGCGGCGGGCGGCCTCGGTCGGGTTCGAGTACCCCGACGTCGAGGGCGCGCTTGCGGACCTCGAGGACGAGCTGGCCGAGCTGAAGGCCGAGCTCGCCGATGGTCCAGACGAGCGTCGCGCGGCGGAGCTCGGTGACCTGCTCTTCGCCTGCGTGAACGTCGCCCGGCGTTTGAACGCCGATCCCGAGCTCGAGCTGCGCCAGGCGACGGCACGCTTCGTTGCCCGCGTCGAGGAAGCCGAGCGCCTCGCCGCCCGCGACGGCCGCTCGTGGACCGAGCTCGACCTAGCCGACCAGGACCGCTACTTCGACCTCGCCAAGGAGACGGAATGACCGCGATCGCCGATGTCCATGCCCGCCAGATCTTCGACTCGCGGGGGAACCCGACCGTGGAGGTCGACGTCCGGCTGAGCTCCGGCGCGCTCGGACGGGCAGCAGTTCCCTCCGGCGCGTCGACGGGCGTGCACGAGGCGGTCGAGCTCCGCGACGGGGGGGATGCCTACGGCGGCAGGGGCGTGTCGCAGGCGGTTGCGAACGTCCAGGGCGAGATCGCGGACGCAGTCCGGGGCCGAGACGCGGCAGACCAGGCCGGCCTCGACCAGGTGCTGGTCGAGCTTGACGGAACCCCGAACAAGGGCCGGCTCGGCGCGAATGCGATCCTCGGCGTCTCGCTGGCGGCGGCGAAAGCGTCTGCCGCGGACGCCGACGTCTCGCTGTTTCGGTACCTCGGCGGCGAGGAGGCGCGCGTGCTGCCGGTGCCGATGATGAACGTGATCAACGGCGGCGCGCACGCCGACAACTCGATCGACCTACAGGAGTTCATGGTCGTGCCTGCCGGCGCCGCGAGCTTCACCGAGGCGATGCGGATCGGCACCGAGGTCTACCACTCGCTGAAGAAGGTGCTCCACGAGCGCGGCCTGTCCACAGCGGTCGGCGACGAGGGCGGGTTCGCGCCCGACCTCGGCTCCAGCGAGGAGGCGATCGAGGCGATCCTCGAGGCCGCCGAGCGTGCCGGTCACCGGGACCGCGTCGCGATCGCGCTCGACCCGGCCTCGACGGAGTTCTACGCTGACGGCGTCTACCGGTTCGAGAGCCGGGAGGCGGACGGCGGAGCGATGGCCGACTTCTACGCCGGTCTCGCCGCCCGGTACCCGCTCGTCTCGGTCGAGGACGGCCTCGCCGAGGACGACTGGACGGCGTGGCGCTCGCTGACCGAACGGCTCGGCGAGCGCGTCCAGCTGGTCGGCGACGACCTGTTCGTGACGAACGTCGCGCGCCTCCGGCGCGGGATCGACGAGGGCGTCGCGAATGCGATCCTCGTCAAGGTCAACCAGATCGGAACGCTGACCGAGACGCTCGACACGATCGGGCTCGCGTGGGCGAGCCGCTACGCGTCCGTGATCTCGCACCGCTCCGGCGAGACGGAGGACACGACGATCGCCGATCTCGCCGTTGCCACCGGCGCCGGGCAGATCAAGACCGGCGCGCCGTGCCGCACCGACCGGGTGGCGAAGTTCAACCAGCTCCTGCGGATCGAGGAGGAGCTCGGCGATCGTGCCGAGTACCCGGGCTGGGCCGCCTTCTCGCGCACGCCGAGCTAGATTGGGACGCATGGCCGCCGCCGCCCCCCGGCGCACGAAGATCCTCGCCACGATCGGGCCTGCCAGCGGTTCCCCGGAGCGGCTGGCCGAGCTGGTCGCGGCCGGGATGGACGGCGCGCGCCTGAACTTCTCCCACGGAACGCCTGACCAGCACCGCGCCCGCGCGGAGGCCGCCCGGGCGGCCGCCGCCGAGGCCGGGCGGCCGCTCGCGCTCGTCGCCGACCTCCAGGGGCCGAAGATCAGGGTGGGCGACCTGCCCGAGCCGCGCACGCTCACGCGCGGCCAGGAGGTGGTGATCGCGCCGGAGGGATCGTCCGGCGACGGCGACCTGCCGGTCTCCCCCGCCGTGATCGGGGAAGTCCTCGCGCCCGGGAACGACGTGCTGATCGACGACGGGCTCGTCCACCTGAAGGTGGAGGAGGTCGAGGGCGGGAAGGCCCGCTGCGCCGTGATCGTCGGCGGACCGGTCAGCGCGCACAAGGGCGTGAACCTGCCAGGCGTGCCGCTGCCGATTCCCTCGCTCACGCCGAAGGACGTCGCCGACCTCGAGCTCGCCCTCGCGATCGGCGTCGACTACGTCGCGCTGTCGTTCGTCCGCTCGGCAGCCGACGTCCGTGAGCTGCGCGCGCTGATCGAGCAGGCCGGCTCGCATGCCGAGGTAATCGCGAAGATCGAGAAGGCCGAGGCGGTCGAGGTGCTCGGCGAGATCCTCGCCGAGACCGATGCGATCATGGTCGCCCGCGGCGACCTCGGCGTGGAGATCGGGGTCGCATCGGTGCCGCTCCTGCAGAAGCGGATCATCCTGCGCGCGCTCGAGGCCGGAAAGCCGGTGATCACGGCCACCCAGATGCTCGAGTCGATGATCGAGCACGCCGAGCCGACCAGGGCCGAGGCGAGCGACGTCGCCAATGCGGTGCTCGACGGCTCGTCGGCGCTGATGCTCTCCGGCGAGACGGCCGTCGGTGCGTATCCGGTCGAGTCGGTCGCGTACATGGACCGGATCGCTCGGGCGGTCGAGCCGAGCCTCGGCTACCGGCACGAGCTGCCCGAGGCTGACGACGCGCCGGGTGTGGGACGGGCGATGTCCAACGCGGCCTGCGACCTCGCCGAGACGCTGCGGGCGACCGCGATCCTCGTCCCCACGGCGACCGGGCGGACCGCCTCGGCGGTCGCCAGGCTCAGACCCCGGCGGCCGATTGTTGCGCTGACGCACAACCAGTTCGCTGTCCAGCAGATGGCGCTGGAGTGGGGGGTGATCCCGCTGCTCGTCAGCCAGGCGAACGACGTCGAGGATCTCTGGGAGCTCTCGATCGGCGCCGCGCGGGAGGCGGGGCTCGTCTCCCAGGGCGACCGCATCGTCCTGACCGCGGGAACGTCGGTCAACATCCCCGGCTCGACGAACGTGATCAAGGTCGACGTGGCCTAGGCAGGAACGGCCGAGGCGGGCGTCGAAGCGACGCTCCATGCTCCGGCCCCGGAGACGCCGTCGGTGGATGCGCCTGGTCGCGCTCGGCGTCGCCGTGCTGCTCGCGCTTCTCTACTACCGCCCCGTCCGCACGTACGTGAACACCCGCCACACGCTCCAGCAGCGCACCGCCGAGGTTCACGCACTAGCCGCGCGGAAGCACCAGCTCGAAAAGCGCCTGACCGAGATCGAGCAGGGATCGTCGCTCGTCCGCGGCGCACGCCGGCTCGGCCTCGTCAAGCCGGGCGAGCACCTGTTCATCGTCCAGGGCATCCAGCAGTGGCGGCGAGCCCACGCCAAGAGCAAGTAACACAGTGTTACAAGCTCACGAAACCGCTTGCTGAGCACCCCAGCGCGCAAGTAACACAGTGTTACAAGGCGCGCGTCTACGCTCACGGACATGGACGACCGCGTCCTCGTCGCCCGGCAGCTGGGACGCGAGCCCCGAGCCTTCCGCCGTGTAGCGGTCCGCTGCCCCTTCGGCCGTCCGGCGGTGACCGAGCAGCGACCTTACGACGACGACGGCAACCCGTTTCCGACCACGTACTACCTGACCTGCCCGCACCTGGTCGCGGCGGTCTCGAGGTTGGAAGCCGCGGGCGGTGTCGAACGCTGGTCTCAGGCTGCTGCCGGCGATCCTGCGCTCGCAGCGAGCCGCGAGCGGGCGGACGAGGCGCAGCGGGGACTTCGGCGGCGCCTGGCCGGGGGCCACGCGGGTGCAGACGGCGGTGCCTCGCTCGACCTCGGAATCGGCGGCGCGGGCCGGCACGGCAGCCTGAAATGTCTCCACGCCCACGTCGCCTACGCGCTCGCCTGTCCCGGCTACGACCTCGGCGACCGGATCGTCCAGGACGTCGGTCCGCTCTGGCCGGCTGACCGGTGCTGCATGGACGTGACGTAGCATCGCGCCATGTCGACGGGTGCCGAGCTGGTTCGCCACGAGTGGGCCGATGGATACCGGCGGCTCGAGAGCACGCGGGAGGATCCGGCCCGCTACCGCGCGCTGCGCGCACAGGTGGACGCGATTACCGATCAGCTCCGCCGGCGCGTCGGCGCCCGCTTCGAGCTCGCCGAGCTGGTCGCCGAGTACCGGCGCTGGGACACCTCGGCGCACGATCTCCTGCCCGAGCTGCCGGAGGAGGCGCGGTGGGGAGCGGGAGTGACGACCGCCGTCGACGCCGCCTTCCACCTCTACGCGCGCGGCGCACAGGACTTCCAACCCTGACGGCGCTAAGGCAATGAGCACGCCTTCGAGCGCGAGGCCGTCGAGGCGGCCGCGGCGGCGGCGACCGCTGCTCCGTCTCCTGGTCGGACTGGTCCTGGTCGCGGTCGTCTTCGCGGTGGGGTTGGCCCTTGGCGAGGCCCTGCACGACAACCCCTCGGGCGGTGGAACGCAGACGCTCGTCCGGACCCTGAAGCCGCTGCCCTTGCCGCCGGCGCGCGAGACGGTGACCGTAACCCGGTAGAAACGGAATCCAAGCCAGAGCAAGCTCTGGCACGGATGCTGAAGCGGAATCCAGCCAGAGCAAGCTCTGGCACGGATGCTCCTACAGATCCTCGCCGGCTCGGAGGAGGCCGGCGGCGATCACGGCAAGCGCCGAGCCGAGCGCGATCCAGAGGCCGATCGATCGCCCGCTCGTCCCGGCGAACGTGTCGGGGATCGAGATCAGCCGGACGAGGACGAGGATCGTGCCCAGGGCCCCGAGGGCAATGGTGACGAGGCTCTCCGGAATCGTCGGCGGCAACTCGATTCCCGCTTCCCGCAGGATCGCGATCACGACCAGGGCGAGGCCGAGAAAGAACACGAGCTTCCCGATCGTCCCTGTGTGCCATCCGATCACGGACAGGGTCGGCCCTTCGATCGAGCTGCCCGAGTACCAGGACATGAACGACGAGAGCATCAGGATCAGCCCGGCGACCCAGGCAATGCGCCCGCCCGCCGACCAGATCCCGCTTGCGGGCCGGAGCTGCGGAAGCGCCGGTCGCGTCGAACGGGCGGGCTCGTCGGGCTCGTCCAGCTCGGGATCGTCGAAGTCGAAGAGGTCGGGTTCCACGGAGCGGAGTATGACCGGCGATTCAGATTCCGAAGATCCGGGCGATCTCGGTCCACACGGTCACGGCGACGACGGCGCAGGCGAGAACCAGGAGCCCGAGGAAGGCCCAGAAGCGAACGCGGGCCATCTTCGTCTCGCGCCGGTGCTCGACCTTTGCATGCCGCTGGGCGCGGTAGAACCGATACGCGCGGTCCACGGCGTACGGGTCGACGGGAGGAGCATCGACCCGGGCCCGTTGCCGCTGTGCGGGCTCGGCCATCGGTGGGATTCTAGAGCGATCGGACGGCCCGGTCGCTGCTTCGGTCGAGTCGACGGATACGTTTTCGCCGTGCACCTGCGGGCAGTCGGACGGCCGTTGTGTGTCGGTCACAAGGGCGCCGCCGCCCTGGAGCCGGAAAACACCCTGCGCTCGCTCGCCCGCGCGGCGGAGCTGGGGTGCGACCTCGTCGAGTTCGACGTGCTCGATCTGTCCGACGGGACCCTCGTGCTCGCGCACTCGGACGACCTGCTCGAAGTCAGCCACGGCGCCGTACGCGGGCGCGTGCGCACCATGAGCCTGGCCGCGCTGCGCGAGGTCGCGCCGGAGCTGCCGACCTTCGACCAGGCGCTCGAGCTGCTCGGCGGTCTCGATCGGATCGGCATCCAGGTCGACCTGAAGGACGCCGGGTTCGAGGAGGCGGTTGCCCGCACGCTTCGGCGTCACGGGCTGGTCGAGCGCTCGGTCGTGAGCACGTTCCGCGTACCGAGCCTGCTTCGGCTGGGACAAGCGGACCCGGCGCTTGCGCGGGCACTGACCTATCCCGCCGACCGCCACGGACTCTCGACGCGTCGGTGGCTCGCACCTGCCGCGGGAGCGGCGACTGCGACCTTGCGCAGGGCGCTGCCGCGCCGGATCCAGGGGATGCTGCGCCGAGTGGACGCCAGCGCGGCGATGCTCCACTTCTCGGTCGTGTCGCGGGCGGCCGTCACGCGTGCGCATACGTTCGGCGCGTCCGTTTTCGCGTGGACCGTCGACGACGAGCCGTTGCTCCAGCGAATGGTCGCCGCCGGCGTCGACGGCGTGATCACCAACGACCCTCGTATCTTCGTCTCCGCTGACTACACTCAGGAGCGGTGAAGCGCTCGTTCGCCATTGCCGTCAGCGCTCTGGCGCTCGCCGCCGCCGGCGTCCTCGCCGCGGTGGTTCCCGTCGGCTCTGCACAGTTGCCGTCGACGACCTCGACCGAGTCGACGACGGAGCCCACCGACTCCGCGACCACGGAGACGACCACGACCGCGACCACCACGGCACCGTCAACGACCACGACGCCGAAACCCAAGCCGCGCCCGAAGCCCATGCCCAAGGTGCTGCCCCAGGGAGTCACCATCGGAGGCATCCACGTCGGCGGTCTCGCTCCACGGGCTGCATACCTCGTCGTCCGCGCCGCTTTCAACTCGCCGCTCGTGCTCACGCTGGGCGCACACAAGGTCGAGGTGTCGCCGACGAAGCTCGGGGCGGTCGCGTACGCGAAGAACGCCGTCTCCCGGGCCCGGTTCGCGCCGCCCGGCACCGCGGTCCCGCTCGGCGTGAACATCGACGGCTCGCGCGTTCGCCGCCTCATCGCCTCCCTCGGCAAGCGCTTCAATCGCGATCCGGTCGACGCCAAGCTCCTGCTTCGCAACCTCAAGCCGTTCATCACCGACGGCGCCGCCGGGAAGCGGGTCGACGCGAAGGGTGCGCGCGCGGCGATTCTCGTCGCGCTTCGCCAGAATCTCCGCACCGGCATCGTCCTGCCGTTCCGCGGCGTCCCCCAAACGGTTACGCGCGCGACGTTCGGCGCGGTGATCGTCATCCACCGCAGCACGAACCAGCTCTACCTCTACAAGGGCATGAAGTCCTGGCGGACGTTCACGGTCGCCACCGGGCAGGCGGTCTATCCGACGCCGCTCGGTCGCTTCGAGATCGTCGTCAAGTGGAAGGACCCGTGGTGGTATCCGCCGGACTCGCCGTGGGCCAAGGGGGCGAAGCCGATCCCGCCCGGGCCGGGCAATCCGCTGGGCACGCGCTGGATGGGCCTGTCGGCGCCCGGCGTCGGCATCCACGGTACGCCCGATCCGGCGTCGCTCGGCTACTCGGCGTCGCACGGCTGCATCCGGATGTACATCCCGTACGCCGAGTGGCTGTTCGACCATGTCGACATCGGCACCCCGGTCTTCATCGTCCCGGCATAGTTAAGGACGCCAATGCCCGTGCGGTTGAAGTACGGCCTCCAGGCGGTGACCGTGCTGGTCGTCATCGGCCTGCTCGGCCTCCTGATCTGGAAGGTCGTCCACCAGGACAAGGGCGTGAAGCTCGGCGGAGGGCGCACCCCGCCTGCCCCAGCGTTCGCCCTCGCGCGTCTCGATGCGCCGGGGGAGCTCGCGCTCGCCTCGCTCCGCGGCAAGGTGGTCGTCCTGAACTTCTGGGCATCCTGGTGCAACCCGTGCAAATCGGAAGCGCCGCGGCTCGAGGCGGCCTGGCGCCGCTACCGGGAGCAGGGCGTGGTCGTCCTCGGCGTCGACGGGCAGGACTTCTCCGGCGACGCGAAGCGCTTCATCCGTAAGCACAGGATCACGTATCCGAACGTGCACGACGGCCCGGGCGACATCGGGACGAAGTACGGCGTCACCGGGTATCCCGAGACGTACTTCGTCGACCGCCGCGGGCGTCTGGTCGGCGACAGGGTGGTCGGCGCGGTCAGTGCCGCGAAGCTGACCGCGGGCATCCAGCGCGCGCTCCGGTCGTGAAGGTCGTCGTCGGCTTTCTCCTTGCCCTGGTGCTCGCGGCGCCGGCGGCGGCGAGCGAGCGCCACCCGACCCTCGGCGAGCTCGAGGGGGAGGTGATGTGCCCGACATGCAAGACGACGCTCGACCAGTCGACCGCGCCGATCGCCAACCGGATCCGTCAGTTCATCACGGCCCGCATTGCCGCCGGGGACACGAAGAGCGAGATCAAGCGGAAGCTCGTGCTCCAGTTCGGGCCGGCGGTGCTCGCCGAGCCGTCGAAGTCTGGCTTCAACCTGCTCGCCTGGGTGCTGCCGTTCGTCGCGCTCGGGCTCGGTGCGGCGGTGCTGGCGTGGCTCGTTTGGAGATGGTCCCGGCGCCGGGAATCGGAGCCGGCCGAGGGGAACATGCCGGCCGCGCTGGACCCCGACCTCGACCGGCGGGTGGACGAGGAACTTGCTCGCTTCGACGGCTGAGCAGCTCCCGGCCGCCTTCGCAGTCGGCTTCATCTCGATCGTGCTGCCCTGCGTCCTGCCGCTGGTGCCCGGCTACCTGTCTGCGGTCTCCGCGGTCGAGGCGAAGCGTCTCGGTGAGCCTGGGCTGGGGTGGAGAGTGGCGCGTGCGAGCCTCCCCTTCGTCCTCGGGTTCACGGCCGTGTTCGTCTTCCTCGGCGCGGGAGCGGCGGCGATCGGGAGCGTCCTCAGCCCGCGAACGCAGGACGAGTTCGCCGGCTTCCTGCTGATCGTGCTGGGGCTCGGTTTCATGGGCCTCATCCCCTGGCCGAAGCGTGCGGTCGCACCGGGGCTGCTGGCCCGCGCCCGCGGCTCCAGCATCCTCCTCGGCGCCGCATTCGCCGTCTGCGCCGCGCCGTGCATCGGTGCGGTGCTCGGTTCGATCCTGACGCTGGCCGCCCACTCGGGGACGGTCGCCCGGGGGATCGTGCTGCTGGCGGCGTATTCGATCGGCCTCGGCGCCGCGTTCGTGCTGTCGGGGGTCGCCTTCACCCACGCGATGGGGGCGTTCCGCTGGATCCGTGACCGGTACCTCTTGCTCCAGATCGTCGGCGGGTCGACCCTCGTCGCGCTCGGGCTACTGCTCTTCTTCGATCGGTCCTACTGGCTGAACGTCGTGGTCAACCGCGTACTCGAGAAGGTCGGGCTCGACCAGATCTAGGCGGGCGAGGAGCGCCGCGACGTCCAACCCGCGATGCTCGGGAGCGTACGGCGCAAGCCGCCGGCGAGCCTTGGCCAGCTGTCGCTCGCAACCGATCCGCCGTCCGCGGCCCGCCTGGTACCACGCGACCGCGACGTGAACGAGGCCCTGGAGGAAATCGCGCTCCTCAGGCTCTGCTGCCCGCCAGGCGTCCTCGAGCTCCTCGTGCGCCTCGAAGTACAGCCCGGCGCGGATCAGCTCCAGTCCCCGCTCGTAGCTCACGGAGCGAGGCTATTGGACGCTGCCCCTGAGAGTGTTAATGTCAGCAGCTGTGGCGACGATCCTGCTCGTTGGGGTCGACCTCTTCTTCCGGGGCAAGCTGGATGTGCTCCTGCCGGGGCACCATTTCGTCACCGCGGACACGATCGCCGAGCCCGAGCTCGTGATCGCCGACATCTCGCGGGTCGAGCCCGAGGAGGTCGCGGACACGTATCCGGACATCCCGATCGTCGGCTACTCCAGCCACACCGACACCGCCGGGCTGCGTCGTGCACACGCCGCCGGCTTCGACCAGGTGCTCGCGAAGTCGGCGCTCCAGGAACGTGGCCCGGAGGTGATCGAGGAGCTTCTGGCCCCGGTAGAGTAGGTCTTCCAGAGTCGTTTGATTCCTCCGGAGGACCAGTGACCTACATCATCGCCGAGCCCTGTATCGACATCAAGGACCGCTCCTGCGTCGACGTCTGTCCCGTCGACTGCATCCACGAGTTCGAGCGGGTCCTGATCATCGATCCGGAGGAGTGCATCGACTGCTTCGCGCCGGACGAGCAGTTCCTCACCACCTACGGCGTCCGCACCTTTGCGGAGATGGAGAACCAACCCGTGCGGGTGCTCACCGACAGCGGCTTCAAGCCCGCGCTCGTGAAGCGCTTCCGGCGCAAGCCGCTCGTCAAGGTGGAGCTCGCACCCGCCTTTGAGGAGCGCGACCGCTACGGCGGGACGCGGCTGACGACGAGGAACGCCTCGCGGTTCCGGCGTTCGATTTGGGCGACGCCGACCCACAGCTGGCTGCTGAGCGACGGCGAGACGACCGGATCCCTCTCGGTTGGCCAGTTCGTGCCGGCGATGCGGGTGCAGCCGCAGCGTGAGTCGGAGAGCCATCGGCTCGGCGTCCTGCATGGACTTGTCTTTGGGGACGGCAGCTGGAACCGACTCGAGATCCGCTCCGGCGAGCACCTGCACTACGTGCAGCTCTACGGCAACCGGGTTGCGAAGTACCGGGACTTCTTCGACCAGGTCAACCATTCAGCTTGCCTCGACGTCCATCCCGGATATGTCGGCACTGGTGTTGTGCGGTCGGGGATCAATCTCAAGCGGTCTCTGCCCGAGGCCGCCGACCGCGAGTACATCGCCGGTTTCGTCGACGGCTGGCTCGCGGCCGATGGCGACCCGACCAGGGCCGGTTCATGGCGTCTGCGGTCCACCGATCACGAGGCGCTCTCGTGGTTGGAGCAGGTTGCACCGTATGCCGGCTTCGTGGTCGTCGGTTCCGGCGAGGAGGGGAGCCGCGAGACGAACTTCGGGGTCCGCAGCCGGCCGATCCGCTGGCTCTACCTGGCAACCCGTGAGACGCATTGGCGGGTGATGGGCGTCGAGCCGTACGAGGCCGACGAACAGGAGACGTTTTGCGCCGTCGTCCCGGGCAAGCACGCGTTCACGCTCGCCGGTGGTGTGTACACCCGGAACTGCGGCGCCTGCGAACCGGAGTGTCCGGTCGAGGCGATCTTCCCCGAGGACGCGCTCCCCGAGAAGTGGGCACCCTTCGTGAAGATCAACTACGCCTATCCCGAGGCCGGTGAGATCAATCGGTTGACCGACGAGTACGCGACCGAGCACAACGTTCAGAATCCTCCTCTCGAATGAGCCCGCAGTCGGTGCAGGGCAACGCCCGACACCGACGCAAAAGCGAGCATTTAGGTCCGAACCGATTCGCCCCCGCGGGCGAATACCGCCGAAGGGCCACGAATGACGACGAACGAGGATCTCCACGAGCTCACCGCCGCGTACGCGCTCGACGCGCTGGACGCAGACGAGCGCGGCGTGTACGAGGAGCATCTCGCGACATGCGATCGCTGCCGTGAGGAGCTCCGTGAGCTCGCGGAGACAGCCGGCGTGCTGGCGCTCGCCGTCGAAGGCCCTGCGCCGTCCGACGGGCTGCGCGACCGCGTCATTGCGGCGGCGCGGGAGCAAGGCCCGTCGAACGTCGTCGCGATCCGGCCGAGGCGCAGGCGCTGGTACGCGGCGGGCGCCGTCGCCGCGGTTGCCGCGGTCGGCCTCGCGATCGGCCTCTCGGTGGCTCTTTCCGGCGGCAGTTCGCCGAGCAACAAGCTCGCGGCGTCCGTCTCGGTCGACAATGGTGTCGCGGAGCTCACGGTCTCAGGCCTGCCGGACGCCCCGGCGGGGAAGGCGTACGAGATCTGGGTGATCGAGGGAAAGACGGCGCCGAAGCCGGCCGGCCTCTTCACCGACACGGGGGAGCCGGTGACGCTGACGCGCCCGGCGCCCGCCGGCTCGACGGTCGCCGTCACGCTCGAGCAAGCGGCCGGCTCGGCCACGCCGACGCCCCCGATCCGGGTGTCGACGACGGTTTCTGCGTAGCAGGAGTAGACCACGGCCTCGTGGGTAAGCTGGGCGGATGGAGCCGACCAGTCTCGACCACGTCGCACTCTGGGTCGACGACCGCGACTCGATCGCGGATTTCGTCGTTGCGCACCTCGGCATGCACGTCATCGAGCGAACCGACCGCTTCACGCTCGTGGGCTCGGATGCCCGCCGCGGCAAGCTGACGCTGTTCGCAGCCGAAGGCCCGCGGGAGCCAGGCGCACTGGCGCGGATCGGTCTCAGGGTCTCGGACCTCGCGGCGGCCCGCGCTGCGTTGCCGGAAGGCACGCCCGAGATCTTCGAGATCCGCAACGGGCTGAACGTCACGCTCGTCGAGGGCGAGACCGACACCGAGTACGACCTCGACCACGTCGCGCTCTACTCGCCCGACCCGACCGCCGCCGCGCGCGCATGGCTGAAGTACGGCTTCTCGCCGACGGACGATCCGAACCGGGTCGAGGTCGGCGGCGCCTTCCTCGAGCTCGTGCCGGGCAATCTCGGCGAGCCCGAGCGGCCGCTGCTCAACCACCTCGGCGTGCTCGTCGAGGCGGCCGCGCCGGCCCAGGAGCTCGGAGTCGAGGTCGCCGACGTCGTCGACGCGGCGAACACGTTCGCCGTGTTCGTCTGGGGCCCGGACCGGGTCAAGCTCGAGTACGTCGAGCACAAGGCGAGCTTCTCGCTGCGCTGATCACCGTTCTCGGAGCGGGCATGGCCGGGCTAGTCGCCGCAGCGCGCCTGCGCGAGCTCGGCGCTCAGGTACGGGTGCTGGAGAAAGGTGACCGGCCGGGCGGGTCGATGCTGCTCTCCAGCGGCGTGGTGTGGCGCTACGCCGAGTTCGACGAGTATCGGCGGCAGTGCCCGGACGGGGACAAGGCGCTCCAGCGGCTCGTCTGGGAACGGCTGGACGAGGCGCTCCTCTGGCTCGAGGGGCTCGGCGCACCGGTCGTCGCACGCGGCACTGCGAACCCGCTCACGACCGGGCGACGGTTCGAGACGCGCGGGCTGACCGACACGCTCGTGCGGGCGGTCGGGGATGTCCGGTATGGACACAACGCTGACCCGCCCGGACCGCTCGTGATCGCGACCGGCGGCTATCCCGTTCGACTCGCCCGTGAGCGCGGTCTCCTGGTCCGCTCGAACCCATGGTCCGAGGGTGACGGCATCGCCCACGCGCTGCAACGCGGTGCGGAAGCGGCGCCGAGCGAGGAGTTCTACGGCCGCGCGATGCCGGGGCCGGTGTCAGAAGCGCAGTTCGTCGCCGCCTCCCAGCTGTACGGGCGCTTCGCGCGTCGCGTCAACGACCGCGGCGAGGAGTTCTTCCCGGGCGAGGTCTCCTGGTCGGAGAACGACCTCGCCCAGGCGATCGCCGCGCAACCCGGCGGCCGGGCGTGGTACGAGCTCGACGAGGCGGCACTCGCGCGTCCCGAGGTGGCCGAGAAGCTTCCGTATGTCCAGGAGACAAAGCCGCTGCCGGCGGGCGGGCGGCGCGTTCGCGTGTACGCGGCCGTCACCCACACCTACGGCGGGGTGAAGGTCGACACGCGCGCCCGTGCCGCCGACGGGGTCTGGGTCGCCGGCGTCGACGCCGGCGGGCTCTCGAACGGCGGCTACGCAAGCGGGCTCGCGCAGGCGCTCGTCCTCGGCCTCGCCGCCGCCGAGGACGCCTCTCAGTAGCGGTCGAGCTCGCGCAGCCGCTCGTCCGAGATTCCGAAGTGGTGCGCGATCTCGTGCAGGACGACCCGACGCACCTGCTCGCGGAGGCGATCCGGATCGCCCCCGGTGAGCCGCTCGATCGGCCCGCGGTAGATCGTGATCTTGTCGGGCGGAACGGCGGCGTAGGCGGTCGTGCGCCTCGTCAGCGGGACGCCCTGGTAGAGCCCGAGCAGCGGCAGCCCGGCCGGCGGCTCGTCCTCGACGACCACCGCGACGTTCGACATGAACTCCCGCAGGTCGTCCGGCAACGAGGCGACCGCCTCGTCCATGAGATCCTCGAACTCCGGCACCGTCAACACCGCATCGGGGGCAGGTTTTGATCCTTGCTCGGACAACGGCCACGGAGACGGAACGAAACCTGTCCCCGATACAGTCTCCAGCATGGGACGCGGGTCACGGCCGATCAAGCGCTGGAAGAACGACCGGCAGCGCAAGAAGAAGACGCGCGAGCGCCGCCTCGCGGAGCAGAAGGCCCGGAAGAAGTGACCGGCGGTCAGGCCGGCTGAATGTAGGCGCAGCGCCGGTCGTCGCTCGGCAGCGGCGACGGGCCGACCTTCGTCACCGTCATCCGCACCTCCTCCTCCTCGACCGCCTCGCCGACCGCGGGCGGCTCGCCGTCGCGCTCGCGCAGCTCGTACCCACTCGGCTTCCAGACGAAGAGGAGGTAGCCCACGACGGGAAGAAACTGTAACGGTGACAGGCTTAAGCCTGTCACCGTTGCCGTGCTACGTTCGAGCCGCGTACTCGGGCAGGACGACCGTCACCGTGGTGCCTCCTTCTGTCCGCTCGACCTCGACCTTCCCGCTGAGGGCACGAGCGCGCTCCTGGAACGCCTCGGAAGTGTCGCGTCGCTCGGGCCTGCCGTCGTCGACGACCGTCAGCCTCGCCCCGCCGTCCTCCGTGTCCGCGACCGCGATGGAGATGCGCGCCGGCTTGCGGCCGACCGCCTGGTCGAGCGCAACACGGATCAGCTGGTAGAAGGTCACCTGCGCCCGCTCGGCCAGCAACTCGGCCGGACCGACGTCGACGTCGACCCGCACCTCCCGGTCGAGGCCGGTCCGCTCCGCCAGGTCCCGCACCGCCGGCTCGAAGCCCTGGTCGCGGAGCGCAACCGGCTCGATGTTGAAGGAGAGGTCGCGGAGCGACTGGATCGTCGCCCGGTGCTGCGCGAGCGCGCTCGCGAGCACGCGCCGCGCCTCGTCGTTGCGCCCCTCCGCGATCGCGTGATCGACGGCGTCGAGCATCAGCGCGATGCCGGCGAGCGCCTGCACCGCCCCGTCGTGGAGCTGAAGCGCGAGGCGTCGGCGCTCGTCCTGCTCCGCGGCGATCCGCTGCTCGAACTGCCGGATGCGCTCTCGCTCCTCCTTGCGGCGCTCGCCCTGCCGCCGCTCGAAGGGCGGTTCCGGCTCAGTCAATGATCGAGTCGCGCAGCGCGATCGCGACCGCGTGCGTGCGGGTGTCGGCCTCGAGCTTCGTGAGGATGTGGCGCACGTGGCTCTTCACCGTCTCCTGGCTGATGAAGAGCTTTGCCGCCACGTCCGCGTTCGACATCCCGTCCGCGAGCAGCTGGAGGATCTCCCGCTCGCGGGCGGTGAGCATGTCGGTGCCCTCCTTGCCGCTGAGGAAGGCGGGCATCAGCTCCGGGTCGATGTAGCTCTCGCCCGCGGCGAGCTTGTCGATCGCCCGCAGCAGCGTCTCGTGCGGCGCCTCCTTGAGGATGTAGCCCTTCGCGCCCGACTCCATCCCGCGTGCGAGCAGCGAACGCTCGCTGAACGCGGTGAAGATGAGGACGGCGGTTTCGGGCGACTGGTCGAGGATCTGCCTCGTCGCCTCGAGCCCGTCCATGCCCGGCATGCGGACGTCCATGATCACGACCTTCGGCTTGCGCCGCTCGACCAACGTGACCGCCTGTTCGCCGTCGGCAGCCTCGCCGACCACCCGGATGTGCGGTGCCCGCGACAGGGAGAGCCGCAGCCCCTCCCGGACGACTTCGTGGTCGTCGACGATCAGGCAGGTGATCTCCTCCGGCATGCGCCGGATCATAGAGCGGCAGGAGGTGGTCGCTCTGCCGGCTCGTGCCCCGAACGGGGCGCGGCCGGCCGTTTTTTGCGCGCCGGCGGGCTTTGCCCGGCGGCTGCGAGCTAGAGGAGCGCGAGCTGTTCGGCGGGTGGCGCGGGCTCGAGCCGCACCGGTCGGCGATCCGCGATGCTGTAGCGCCTCCGAAGCTCCGCCACCGCTTGCCGGACCGGTTCGGCCTCTCCCTTCGGCAGATAGGCACGCGATGCGTACAGCCGTTCGTAGCGGTCGAGCTGGTCGGGCCAGTCGCGGGCCAGGGCGTCGAGGAAGTGTTCGCGCGTGCCCGGCTTCAGGTAGAGCACGTTCGCCCAGATGCCGGTCGCGCCCGCCTCGCGTGCCGCGCGGACGACCCGCTCGAGCTGCTCCGGCGAGTCGGAGATGCCGGGCAGGATCGGCGCCATCCCGACACCCGCCTTGATGCCCGCCTGGACCAGCCGGGCCACCGCCTCGAGCCGCCGACGCGGGGGAGGAGTCCCGGGCTCAGTCCGCCGCCACACCTCCTCGTCGAGCGTCGGAACCGAGAAGACGACGCCGACGTCGGTTCTGGCAGCCGCCTCGACGAGCACGTCGAGGTCGCGGACGATCATCGGGCTGCGGGTGATCAGGCTGAACGCGTTCGATGCGTCCCGGAGCGCCTCGAGGCAGCCGCGCGTGAGCTTGTACCGCCCTTCGGCGGGCTGGTACGGATCCGTGGCAGCGCCGATCGCGACGGTCTCGCCCCGCCAGGACGGCCGGGCGAGCTCCGCCCGCAGTACCTCCGCGACGTTGACCTTCACGCGGATCGAGCGGCCGTAGCGGTCGTCTGCGGGGCGGTCTGCCCGGAGCTCGAACGCCCTGACGTAGCAGAATGTGCAGCGGTGGGCGCAGCCCATGTAGGGATTCAGCGACCAGCCGAACGGCATGCCCTTCACCCGGTTCAGCGCGCTCCGGCACGGCTCTTCGCGATACTCGACGCGCATGCCCACATGATAGAACATACGTTCGCTCCGACGGAGGTGGCGGCGGGAGTGGTGCGCCTCACGTACCCGATGCCGATGAAGCCCGGCCACGTCCACGGCTACCTCGTGCCGGTCGACGACGGCTATCTGCTCGTGGACACGGGACTCGGCCTCCCGGAGATGGTCGAACACTGGGCGGCGCTCGTCCCGCAACTGGCCCGGCCCGTGACGGCGATTCTGATCACACACTTCCACCCGGATCACGTCGGGGGTAGCGCAGACGCCGTCGGCGTGACAGGTGCTCCGGTGCTCCAGGGGACGATCGACCACTACCAGTGTGAGAAGGTGTGGGGAAGCGACGCGTGGGTGCCGCAGCTGGCCGACTGGTTCGCGCAACAGGGTGTCCCGCCGGAGCAGACGGCCGAGCTGCTCGCGGTGGGCAGCGTCTACCGCACGTTCGTCCACTCCGTCGCGGACGCCCGCCTGCTGCGCGAAGGGGACGAGGTCGCGGGCTGGCACGTGATCGAGTGTCCCGGTCACGCGGATGGGCACATCTGCCTGCTGAGGGACGGCGTGCTGATCGCCGGCGACCATCTCCTCCCGCGGATCACCCCGGCGGTCGGGCTCTATCCGGACTCGCGGCCCGATCCGCTCGGCGACTACATGACGTCGCTCGAACGCGTCGCGGAGCTCGCTCCCACGGTGGCGCTGCCCGGCCACGGCGAGCCGATCGACGATCCGGCGGGTCGCGCGCGCGAGATCGTCCAGCACCACCGCGACCGGCTCGACCAGACGGAGGCGGCGCTCCGACGCGGTCCCCTTACCGGGTACGAGCTCTCGTGCGTCCTGTTCCCGGACGATCTCGGCGCCGCCCAGCGCCGTTTCGCCGTTGCCGAGGCGCTCTCCCATGCGGAGCGCCTGGTCGTCGAGGGACGGGCCGCGCAGCGAAGTGACGACGGACGCGTCACTTATACTCAGCCCTAAGTTCCCTTGGAGAACGACCTCCTTCCTAGTACCTGCGCCCCGGCGATCGGGGCGTCGGCATGACTCTGTTCCTCGAGCTGCTGGCGGTCGCCGCCCTGATCCTCCTGAACGGGTTCTTCGTCGCGGCGGAATACGCGCTCGTCACCGTGCGGCGAACCCGACTCCAGGAGCTGGTGGGAGAGGGAAACCGGCGCGCGAAGCAGGTGCTCGGCCTCACCGCCGTCCCACCGCGGTTCATCGCGGCGATGCAGCTCGGCGTCACCGTCACCTCGCTGGCGATCGGCGCACTGGGCGAGCACGCACTCACTCGACTCTTCGATCCGATCATGGCGACTGCGCTCGCCGTCGCGCTCGCGCTGCTCGTCCTGAGCTTCTTCCACGTCGTCGTCGGCGAGCTCGTCCCGAAGGGGATCTCCCTCGGGCACTCGGAGCGGACGGCGCTGCTCGTCGCGCCTCCGGTCCGGCTGTTCTTCTTCGTGCTCAAGCCGCTGATCTGGTTCCTGCAGAAGTCCACGG
Source organism: Actinomycetota bacterium (assembly GCA_046732255.1). GTDB lineage: Bacteria > Actinomycetota > Thermoleophilia > Gaiellales > Gaiellaceae > DATBLE01. Next base: position 18,603 of record JBKPMR010000092.1, on the reverse strand, counting down.
AGCTCACCCTGCGCCTCCTCGGGCTCGAGCCGCCGGGGGCGGACGGGGCCGTGTACTCCGAGGCCGAGCTGAAGCTCCTGCTCGAGCGCTCGACCGTCGAGGGCGAGCTCGAGGAGGAGGAGCAGGAGATGCTCTACAAGGTCTTCGACTTCGCCGACAAGGAGGCCGCGAACATCATGGTCCCGCGGCCGGAGGTGGTCGTCGTCGCAGCCGACATGCCGCCGGAGGAGTGCCTGCGCAAGGTGCTCGAGTCGCCGTTCACCCGCTTCCCGGTCTACCGCGAGACGCCCGAGCACATCGTCGGCGTCCTCCACCTGCGAGACCTGCTCAACGCGATGAACGAGCGCGGGATCGCCCAGGTCGAGATCGAGCAGATCCTGCGGCCGCCGTACATCGTCCCGGAGACCAAGGACATCGCCGCGCTGCTGAAGGAGTTCCGCCGGACCAATCAGCACATGGCGATCGTGGTCGACGAGTACGGCGACATGGAGGGGATCGTCACGCTCGAGGACGTGATCGAGGAGATCGTCGGCGAAATCGAGGACGAGTTCGACCTGCCGGACGAGTCGGTCGAGCGGATCGACGAGACCCATATCCGGATCGACGGGACGTTTCCGATTGACGACTTCAACGAGCAGTTCGACACGGAGCTGCCGATCGAGGACTTCCACACGATGGGCGGCTACGTCTTCGGTCTGCTCGGCCGAGCGCCGGAGCAGGGAGACGAGGTCGTCCAAGACTCGCTCCGGTTCCAGGTCGTCGACCTCGAGGGGACGCGAATCGAGCGCCTCGAGGTCGAGTTCCTACCCCGGCCCGAGCACGAAGAGCCGTCCGAGCAACGCGCCGCCGAGGTGTAGCGCCTCCGTAGACTAGGCCGCGATGAAGGCGGTCGTGATCGAGCGCCCGCACGAGGTCGCTTTCGAGGAGGTGGAGACCCCGAGCTGCGGGCCGGCGGACGTGCTCGTGCGGAGCCGGTTTGCCGGGTTGTGCCGCACGGACGTCGAAGTGCTGGCCGGTGAGCTCGACCTGCGCTGGGTGCGCTATCCGTGCATCCCCGGGCACGAGTGGAGCGGCGTCGTCGAGGCGGTCGGCGACGCGGTCAACGATCTCACCCCAGGAGCGCGGGTCGTCTGCGAGGGCTACTGCTACTGCGGCGTCTGCCGCCGCTGCCGCGCGGGCGACACCCATCTCTGCGAGACCTACGACCAGCTCGGCTTCACGCGCGGCGGCGGTTACGGGGAGCTCGTGGTCGCCCCGCGCCGAGTCGTCCACCGGCTCCCCGGGACGGTCGACCTGGACGCGGCCGTACTGGTCGAGCCGGCGTCGGTCGTCCTCCAGGGTCTGCAGCGCGCTCGACCCGAGCCCGGTGAGACGGTGGGCGTGATCGGCGTCGGGACGCTCGGTGCGCTCGCCCTCGTCCTCATCCGCCTGTTCTCGCCGGCGGCGGTCGTCGCCTACGGGATCCGCGAAGCCGAGCTCGAGCTCGCGCGACGGTTGGGCGCAGACGAGACCGTCGACCTCTCCTCGCTGCCGTCCGCTCGCGAGGGCGAGCTCGACCTGGTTGTCGAGACGGCCGGGGCAGTCCCCGCGATCGAGCTCGCCACGCGGCTGCCGCGGATGGGTGGACGGGTCGTCGCGCTCGGAATCGCCGGCGGCGGACGGGAGCTGGCACTGCCCGCCGACCGGTTCGTCCTCCGTGATCTGACGCTGATCGGCAGCGTCGGCTACACGACCGCGGTCTGGTCGCGGGTCGTCGACCTGCTCGGCAGCGGCCTCGTCGACTTCGCCCCGGTGGTCGCGCGCCGCTTTCCGGCCGAGCGGTTCGAGGATGCGTTCGCGCTGATGGCCGAGCGGGACGGGGTCGTCGGCCGGATCCTGCTGGAGCACGAGGCAACATGAGCGACCGGGCCGACTTCCTCCGCCGCGCCGGCGCCGGAGCGGCGGGATTCTCGCTCGCGCAGCTGCTCGGCCCTGCCGCGGCGCTTGCCGGCGACGGCGGTGGCGACTTCCCGGCGCACCCGCGCTGGAAGTTCGTCTTCGTCAGCCACGACACGCTCGATCCGCTGCTGGTCGCGACGCAGTTCGGCGCCGAGGACGCGGCGGCGCTCGTGCGCTGCACGACGCAGTGGACCGGCTCGCCCCGCGGCGACGTCAAGGAGACGTTCGGTGCGCTGCGGTCGGCGATCGCGCACAAGGCCGACGGGATCGCCGTCTCCGTGCTCGACGACGCCCGGTTCTTGCCCGAGGCGGCCAAGGCGGCCAGGATGGGGATCCCGGTCGTGGCCTTCAACGTCGGCGCCAGCGCCGGCGGGCGCCGGTACGCGTACGTCGGTGAGGACCCGCATATGTCGGGGGTGAACGCCGGCGCGGAGATCGCGCGGCTCACTCCGACAGGGACGGTGATCCTGTTCGCGCCGGACCAGTCGCACGAGTGGGCGGAGCGCCGGCTGAAGGGGGTTTTCGCCGGGCTCGCGGCGGCGAAGAGGGCCCCAGCCGCCACGGTCGTGCGGGTCACCGGGGACGCGCGCAAGCAGCAGGATGCGGTCGACGCGGCCTACAAGCGGCAGACAGGCGTCCGTGGGCTGTTCGCGGTCGACGGAGTCGGGACGCTCGCCTGCGCGCGGGCGATCGCGCGACTCGGGCTCAGGAGGCGGGGAGTGAAGGGCGGCGGCTACGACCTCCTGCCCGGCGACCTCTCGTTCGTCGCCGACGGCACGGTCGACTTCGTCGTCGACCAGCAGCCGTACGTCCAGGGGTTCGCGCCGGTGGTGCAGCTCTTCCTCGCGAAGATCTCCCAGGGGACGGTCATCCCCTGGGATACCGAGACGTCGGTGCTGCTCCGCCGCGGCGACGTGAGGACGTTCCTCGCCACCAAGAGCCGCTTCGAGGGAAGCTCGAGCCTCCAGGCGTATCCGCTCCGCCGCGGCTGAAATGCGTGGAGCCCGGCTCGTCCTCGCGGTCGGGACGGTCGCGCAGGCATCCCAGGCTGCCGTTCTCTTCGGCTTGGCCGTGCTCGCGCCCGCCCTCCGGGACCGGTACAACCTGAGTCTCACCGAGGTCGGCGTCATGCTCGGCGTGTCCAGCATCGGCGCCGTCCTCACGCTTCTTCCCTGGGGGCTCGCCGCGGACCATGTCGGCGAGCGGGTGACCGGCGCGGCCGGGCTGCTCGGTGCGGGCATAGCGCTCGCCGGGGCTGCATACGCCCCGAATTTCGCCGTGCTCGTCGTGCTGCTCGCAATCGCCGGCGCGCTCGGCGCCAGCATCAACACGGCAACCGGGCGGGCCGTCACCAGCTGGTTCCCGCGGGAGCAGCGCGGATTCGCGCTCGGCATCCGACAGACCTCGGTCCCAATCGGCGGGCTCGTCGCCGCCCTCGGCATCCCGCTGATCCTCGACCGTTCCGGCGCCCGCGCCGCCTTGCTCATGCTTGCCGGCTTTTCGCTCGCCGCAGGCATTCTCGCCGCCTGCTGGCTTGTCGAGGGACCGGTCTCCCAGAGCGAGGAGTCGACGACGGATGTTCTGCGCCACCCGCTCCGGGACCGGCGGATCTGGCGGTTGTCCGTGGGGAGCGCATTGCTGATCTCGACGCAAGTTGCGATCACCGGCTTCGTCGTGATCTTCCTCGAGTCTCAGCGTGATCTCGGCGCCACTCAGGCCAGCCTCGTGCTCGCGGCGATCAACGTCGTCGGTGCGGCCGGGCGGTTGCTGTCCGGCCGGCAGTCCGACCGGCGGGGCGGGAACCGGGTCGCGCTGATCCGGGAGATCGCAGTCGCCACCACTGTTGCCGTGGCTGCTGCGGCCGTGCTCGCCGGCGCGACGGTCTGGCTGCTCGTGCCGGCACTGGTCGTCGGCGGTGGGCTCTCGATGTGTTGGAACGGGCTGGCCGTCGCCGCAGCAGTCGAAACATCCGGCTCGAGGCGCAGTGGCGCGGCACTCGGTCTGCAGCAGACGGTGCTCGGCGTCGCGGTCGCGCTCACGCCGCTCGCGTTCGCACCGTTCGTCGAATCGACCTCGTGGCGTGCAGGTTTCTTCGCCGCGGCCGTGTTTCCGCTCGCCGCGGTGGTCGTCCTGCGCCCGTTGCGAACGTGAGCGATACTCCGCCGATGGAACGCGTCCTGATTCTCGCCGGCGACGCCGTCGAAGATCTCGAGCTCTTCTTCATTCTCTATCGCCTCCGGGAGGCCGGGTACGCGGTCGACGTCGCCGCGCCGACACGCCGCACCATGCGCACCGTCGTCCACGACTTCGAGCCCGACTCGGACGCCTACGTCGAGAAGCCCGGGCGGCGGGTCGAGCCCGATCTGGCCTTCTCGGAGGTCGAGCCAGAGCGGTACGTGGGACTGGTCGTTCCCGGCGGCCGGGCGCCGGAGTACATCCGCGTCGATTCGGACGTCCGTCGGATCGTCGCGCACTTCTTCGACAACGACCTGCCGGTCGGGACGCTCTGCCACGGGCCGCAGGTCCCGGCTGCGCTCGGCTACCTCCAGGGGAGGAAGAGCTCCGGCTTTCCGCCGCTCGGCCCCGATATCGAGGCCGCCGGCGGCACGTACGTCGAGGGGGCGGACGTCGTCGACGGGAACATGGTCTCGTGCCGTGGCTGGGGCGACCTCGCCGAGTGGTCGAAGGCGTTCGTCGCCGTGCTCGAGCGCGCGGCCGTTCCGGCGTAGGAATCGAATCTGAAGGAGGGACAGGCTTTAGCCTGTCCCCAGGCCTTGCGCTGGTGCCACCGGAAGGCACGGGCCAGACTGAAGTCTGGCCCTTCTAGTCCTCGGGCCGAAGCGCGGTCGCGAGGGCCGCATGCCCGTCCTCGAGCACCGGCTCTCCGTGAGCGACCAGCACCCGCTCCACGGGCAGCGCCAGCAGGGGCCGAAGCCCCTTCACGACCTCGTCGTAGTGGTCCTCGCCGATCCACGTACGCGGAAGCCGCAGACCGCCTGCGCGCCCGAGGACGACGTCGCCGAAGACGAGCGCGCGGTGCTCGGGGATCCAGTAGACCCGCTCTCCCCACCGGTCGAGAGCGACTTCGACGCCCGCCGGCACCTCGCCGATCGTCCCACCGTAGCGTTCGGCGAGCTCCGCCGACGAGCGGCGATGGTCATCGACCGTGAGCAGAACCCGCACCGGCTGTCCGAGCCGCTCGACGTCGCGGTCGAGGGCCTCGAAGAACCGGTCGCGATCCTCCATCGGCACGAGTGGGTCGAAGAGCACGATCGCATCCGGCGCCTCGTAGAACACACAGCTCACCTCTTGCTCCCACCCCCCGGGGCCGGCGTCGGCCGGCGTCCATGCCGGGTGAAGCCCGGTCCAGCGCCAGAGGCCGGTTGCGATCTCGTAGACACGCACCGCGCCTCTATCCTGGCAGCGGAGAGTTCTTACTCGGAAGGAGTTGCCTTGACCCGCATTCGCACGCTCGTCCTGTTCGCGGCCGTGGCGCTTGGCGCACTAGCGCTGAGCGCGCCGTCCCAGGCCGTCGTCCCGAAGCTGACCGGGACCGTCGGCCCGGGCTTCACGATCACCGTCAAGAAGGCCGGAAAGACCTTCAAGACCCTGAAGGCCGGGAAGTACACGATCACGGTCTCCGACAAGTCGAACATCCACAACTTCCACCTGACGGGACCCGGTCTCAACAAGGAGATCACCACAGTCTCGTTCGTCGGGACGAAGACGGTCACGGTCACGCTCGCGAAGGGGAAGACGTACAAGTTCATCTGCGATCCCCACGCGACCACGATGAAGGGAAGCTTCAAGGCGATCTGAATCCGATCTGCCCAGAGTTTCGTACGGTTGTGGCATGAGGCTCATTTGCACACTCGTTGCCGCCGGTGCGGTCGCGCTCCTGGCGACAGCACCGGCGACACCCATGTCACACCCGAAGCTGATCGGCACGGTCGGTCCCGGCTTCACGATCGTTCTCAAGAAGACCGGGACGCGCATTCGTACGGCGAAGGCCGGGACGTACACGTTCGTCGTCTCCGACAAGTCGAACATCCACAACTTCGTGATCGAAGGCCCCGGCCTCGACCGGGCGATCACGACTGTGGGGGCCACCGGGACGAAGACCGTCACGCTCAGGCTGAAGCGCGGTACGTACAAGTACTACTGCGCCCCGCACGAGAGCACCATGCACGGCAGCTTCAAGGTGACGTAGCCGATCAGGCTGCTTGATCTGAGAGCGGGAGCGGTGAGACCGCTCCCGCCTCGATCTTCCAGGCGGCGAGCTCGCCCGTCGGCCGCGAGAGGATCAGGTACGGCTTCGTCTCCCAGAGGCCGATGTTCGCGATGTCCGTTCGGGACGGCTTCGCGGAGCCGGTCGGGTGGGAGTGGAAGACGGCGAGCTCATAGCCCGCGTCCTCGAGGTCGAAGACGAGCGCCGGATCCGGGACGCGCAGATCGAAGCGGTACGGGCTCGCGGCGGCGTTGACGCAGGGGATGAACCTTTCGGCGACGCCGTCCCGGAGCGCGATCAGTCCACAGGCCTCGTTTGGAGCCTCGAGCGCCGCGTGTTCCTCTAGTCCCCGGCGCACAGCGGCGGGGACTACCACCAGTGGCCGTGCTCCATCGCCGCTCCGGGGTCGCCGGCGTCCCAGAAGTCGGCCGAGAGGTACTTCCAGCCGCCGTCCGCGAGGATGCAGACCACGACGCCCTCGTCGAGCTCGGCCGCGACCCGGCGGGCAACGTGGATGACGGCGCCGGACGACACGCCGGCGAAGATCCCCTCCTCGTCGACGAGCGCGCGGAGGCCCTGGAGGGATTCCGCGTTCGAGACGAGCAACTTCCGGTCGAGCTTGGACACGTCGAGGATCGGCGGGACGTAGCCGTCCGCCAGCGAGCGCAACCCCATCACCGGATCGCCCGGGAGCGGCTCGGCGGCGACGACGGAGACGTCCGGGAACGTCTCGCGCAGCCGGTCGCCCGTCCCCATCAGCGTGCCGCCGGTGCCGAGGCCGGCGACGAGCACGTCGACGCGGTCGAGCGCCTCGGCGATCTCGGCGCCCGTGCCCTCGTAGTGGGCGCGCGGGTTGGCGTCGTTCGCGTACTGGAACGGCATGAAGAGGCTGGGATCGCGCTCGGCGAGCTGGAGTGCCAGCCGGACCGCGCCGTTCGAGCCCTCCTCGGCCGGCGAGTCGACGATCCGAGCACCGTAGATCCGAAGCAGGCGCCGCCGCTCTTCGGTTGCGTTCGACGGCATCACGCAGGTCAGGGGGTAACCCTTCAGCTTCGCGACCATCGCGAGCGAGATCCCGGTGTTGCCGCTCGTCGGCTCGATCAGGGCGCGCCCGGGCTCGAGCTCTCCGCTCGCCTCGGCCGCTTCGATCATGGCCACCGCGATGCGGTCCTTGATCGAGCCGGTCGGGTTGGCTGCTTCGAGCTTCGCGTAGATCTGGACGCTGGACTTCGGTGCGAGGCGGGTCAGCTCGACGAGCGGCGTGTCGCCGACGAGGTCGAGCAGGCCCGGTGCGAGCCGACTAGCCACGCCGCTCCCAGACGTAGACGGTCGGGCGGAGCTTCCCGATCAGCTGGTACACGCCCCAGAGCTGGTCGGCGACGTAGGCGTCGACCGCCGTGCGCCCGTGGCGGGCGACGAGCTCGGCCTCGCAGCGCCGAAGCCGTGAGAGGCGCAGGAGCGTGTCGGCCGCATCCCACTCGCCGTCCTCGATCATCCGCTCGCGCCACTCGCCGTCGACGTGCACGGCGCGAACGAGCCGCAGGCCGGCATCGGCCGCCGCCGACTCGAGCCGCGCCGGATCGAGGTTCCTCAGCGCGACCGCGCGGCTCAGGAACGCCGCCTCACCCGTCTCGAGGAGATCTGTCGCCAGCGTCACGTAAGCGACCATGCGCCCGCCCGGGGCGAGCACCCGCGCGCACTCGGAAAGTCCCTGGTCGACGTCCACGTGGACGAGCACGTCGCGGCACCAGATCCAGTCGACGCTCGCGTCCTCGAAGGGCATCGCCTCGACCGCCGCCTCGACGACCTCGATGTCGGCACCGGAGGATGCAACGGCGTCCCGGATGAGCTCGACGTGGTGCGGCAGGGGGTCGAGGGCGACCGCGCGGAGGTCGTGCTCGCGCGCGAGCCGGAGCGCGTGCTGCCCGTCACGCGCGCCGACGTCCACGAGCAGCTGCCGCGGCTGTGGGTCGAGGGAGGCGAAGACGTCGAAAAGCCAGTCGGTGCCGTGCGGGTCGAGGCTGTCAGCGAGCTCGGCGTCCAGGGCGGACTCGCCGGCCCAGAGCTCGTACAGCTCCCGGACCGTGGTCATCAGCCGCCGGCCATCGCCGGCAGGAGGATCACGGTCGCGCCGTCGCGGACCGGCGTCTCGAGGTCGTCGAGCGTGCGGATGTCCTCGCCGTCGACGTAGACGTTCGCGAACTGGAGCTGCCCCTCGAGCCCGGGAAACCGTGCGGTGAGGTCGTCGAGGATCTCGCCGACCGTCGCTCCGGCGGCGGGCACCTCGCGCTCGCCGCCGACCGCGGGACGGAGCGTGGGTGGGATCCTGACCTTCGTCATGCGTGCGCTCTCGGTCCCGCACAGAACTCGACGTAGTCGATGTACTCGGTGATCGTCGGTTGCTCGCCGCACACCGGACAGTTCGGATCGCGCCGGAGCGTCACCTCCGTGAAGGTCGCGGCGAGGGCGTCGTAGAGCAGGAGCCGCCCGACGAGCGTGTCGCCGATCCCGAGGGCGAGCTTCAGCGCCTCGGTCGCCTGGATCGAGCCGACCACGCCCGGCAGCACGCCGAGCACGCCGCCCTCGGCACAGCTCGGAGCGAGCTCCGGCGGCGGCGGCGTCGGGAAGAGGCAGCGGTAGCACGGCCCCTCATGTGGCTTGAAGACCGTCACCTGACCCTCGAAGCGGAAGATCGAGCCGTGGACGACGGGGATGTCGTGCCAGATCGAGGCGTCGTTCAGCAGGTAGCGCGTCGGGAAGTTGTCGGCGCCGTCGACGATCACATCCCAGCCCTCGCCGAGGATCCGGTCGACGTTCTCGGAGGTGAGTCGCTCCTGGAACGTCTTGACGGTCACGTCCGGGTTCAGCGCCTCGATCGTGCGCTTCGCCGACTCCGCCTTAGAGTCGCCGAGACGGTCCGTGGAGTGGACGATCTGGCGCTGGAGGTTGGTCGCGTCGACCGCGTCGTCGTCAACGATCCCGAGCGTGCCGACGCCGGCCGCGGCGAGATAGAGCGACGCGGGAGAGCCGAGGCCGCCGGCGCCGATCAGCAGGATCCGCGACTCGAGCAGCTTGAGCTGGCCCTCTTCGCCGACCTCCGGGATCAGCAGATGGCGGCTGTAGCGGCGGCGCTGCTCCTCGCCGAGCGACTTCGGCAGCTGCGTGGGGAAGCCGTTCCGTTTCCACTCGGTGTAGCCCCCCGAGAGGTTGATGACATCGACGTAGCCGAGCTCCTCGAGCGTCTTCGTTGCAAAGGCGGAGCGTGCTCCGCTCGCGCAGTAGACGACGATCCTGCTGCCGTGGTCGGGGACGGCGTTCTCGATGCGCGATTCCAGGTTGCCCCGGGGCACGTGGACCGCGCCCGGGATGTGACCCTCGTCCCATTCGTCGCGCTCGCGGACATCGAGGAAGACCGATCCGTCCTGAAGCAGCGGCGCGGCCGACTGGGCGTCGATCTCGTCGATCTCCGCCTTGACCTGGCTCAGGAGCTCGCGGTACGTCGGCATTGCTTTTAAAAAGATAGCGCTTTCGCAAACGCGGCGGATCCCGGGCTATTCCTGCTGAACACGACCGGGAGAGGCGCTCGTGGGTAACGTCGCGGCCCGTGACCTCTCGCGCACGCCTGTACGCGATCGTCGCGGCGTGTGCCGTCGCAGGTGCAGGCCTCACCGTGGGGATCACGCTCGCGACCCGGACGCCGACGCCGAAACGGCCGGCCGGCCAGGCCGGCTCGCCGCCCCTCGCCCTCGACCTCGGCGTCCGCACCGATCCCGAGGCGGTCGCTCTCCGCCGGGCGGCGAACCTCTACAACGCCGGCAAGAAGGCCGAGGCGGGGCGGATCTTCGCCCAGTACGGATCCCTCGACGCCCAGATCGGCGCGGCCCTCGCGGCCTGGCCGGGTGGCTTCAGGCGGCTCGCCGCGCTCGCGCGCGACCATCCGCGTAGTGCGATCGCGCAGCTCCACTACGGCCTGGGCCTCTACTGGCGCGGGGAGGTCCCGCCGGCGAAGGCCGCCTGGCGCGCCGCCCGCAGGGCGCAGCCGGACGCGCCGTACGCGCTGCGGGCCGAAGACCTGCTCTTCCCGAACTTCCCGCGCGGCCTGCCGACCTTCGTCCCGAGCTTCCGGGCGCCCGCTGTGCTCGACCGGCTGTCCCCGCCGAAGCAGCTGGCTTATCTCGAGCGTCTGGCACACACGGGCGGCGAGCGGGGGAGGCTCCTGTACGGGGTCGCGCTCCAGCGGCTCGGGCGCCAGGTCTCGGCGCTGCGCGAGTTCGAGACGGCTGCGACGCTGGCGCCCAAGGATCCCCAGGCGAAGGTCGCGGCGGCGGTCGCACGCTTCGACAAGGGTGATCCGTCCCGAACGTTCTCCCGTCTCGGCCCGCTCGCACGCCGGTATCCGAAGAGCCAGAGCGTCCGCTTCCACCTCGGGCTCTGCCTGCTCTGGCTCGGCAATCTGCGCCAGGCTCGGCAGGAACTGCGGCTCGCCCGCGACCTCGGGCCGCGGACGGAGCTGGGCGTCGAGGCGGCGAAGTTCCTCGACCAGCTTGCAGGAATCAAACCGCGCTGACGCGAAGATAGGCCGTTCGGCCTATGCGAACGTCCGCCGCATCTGGCACAGTGCCGCGGTCTTGGTGGGACGTTTGACGGGACACCAGGTGGCGGCTAGCTTGTCGGCCTTGACGGGAGGGGAGAAGGCATGAGTGGAAGCGAGACGGCCGTAGCGCCGGTTCGGGTCCAGGTCCTCGAGACGGACGAGGCGCGGACGCTGTTGGAGGCCGGGAAGGAGTCGGGATCGCTGACCGCCGACGAGATCACGCTCGCGCTCGACGAGCTCGATCTCGACGCCGGCCAGATCGACGACTTCTACCAGGCGCTCGACGACCTCCAGATCGAGGTCGTACCGGCCGAGGAGGACGAGGACGACGGCGTCGCCGAGGAAGTCGAGGCGCAAGAGGTCTCCACCGACGCGCTCCAGCTGTTCCTCAAGGACGTCGGCAAGGTCGACCTGCTCACCGCCGCACAGGAGGTTGAGCTGGCGAAACGGATCGAGCGCGGCGACCATCGCGCCAAGCAGGAGATGGTGGAGGCGAACCTCCGGCTCGTCGTGTCGATCGCGAAGCGCTACCGGAACCAGGGGCTGCCGTTCCTCGACCTGATCCAGGAAGGGACGATCGGACTCGTCCGCGCAGCCGAGAAGTTCGACTACCGCAAAGGCTTCAAGTTCTCGACGTATGCCACGTGGTGGATCCGTCAGGCGGTTGCCCGTGCCCTCGCAGACAAGGCGCGCACGATCCGGATGCCGGTGCACGTCGTCGAGAAGCTGAACAAGATCGTTCGCTCGGAGCGCAAGCTCAGGGCCGAGCTCGGCCGAGAGCCGCTCGCGCTCGAGATCGCGCGAGACCTCGACCTGACGTCCGACGAGGTCGACCAAATCCGCCGCACGGCGCAGTCGCCGGTCTCGCTCGAAAAGCCGGTCGGCGACGAGGAGGAGTCCGAGTTCGGGCACTTCATCACCGACGAGTCCGTTCCGCTGCCCGAGGAGGCCGCAGAGGTCACGCTGCGCAAGGAGACGTTGGAGAAGATCCTCGGCCAGCTCTCGATGCGCGAGCGGCGCGTGCTCGAGCTGCGCTACGGCCTCAACGGCGAGCATCCGCGGACGCTGGACGAGGTCGGCCGCGCGTTCAACGTCACCCGCGAGCGCATCCGCCAGATCGAGAACCAGAGCCTGAAGAAGCTCAGGGCGCTGGCGGACTCGCAGAAGCTCCGCGACGTCGCCTGACGCTCGCCGCGGCCTCCGGCCGCGAGCTCGCTCGCACGGGGGGAACGGCCGGTTCCCGCCGTGAGCCCCTAAGCACGTCGCATCTCAGTGACGTGGCTGTGCTGCGTCCGCCATGTCGCCGCGGTGGAGGCTGCGATCATGAGCTCCGCTTAGCGTTCCGCTCGGAGACCGGTTATCGTTGGGGCCCCGGTTCCGAAAACGTTTTCGGAACTCTGCGGGTCTGGATCAAGACGTCAAGGGGGCAATGATGGTGAGGACTCTGGCTGCGGGGCTCGTCGGTCTCGCGCTTACGCTCGTGGTGATGGTCGCTTCAGCCGGTGGGGCCCGGCCGTCCGATCGGACGCTGCCGGCGGGCATGCGCTTCCTCGTGCCGCCGCCGGACGAGGGCGCGGTGCAGCAGCAGACCGACCTGATCGGACAGGGCAGGCCCGGCGACGCGGCGCTGATCGCGAAGATGACGGCGACGCCACAGGCCGTCTGGGTGACGAAGGGCTCGCCGAAGGACGCCCGCAAGGCCGTCCAGAACGCGATTGCACGCGCCGACGCGCAGCACGCGGTCGCCGTGCTCGTCGCCTACAACATCCCCGGCCGCGACTGCGCCGGGCTCTCGGCGGGCGGTGCGCAGACGCCGGCCGAGTACGAGGACTGGATCAGCGGCTTCGCGGACGGGATCGGCCCGCACAAGGCGGTCGTGATCCTGGAACCGGACGGGCTCGGCCTGCTGCCGTCGAACTGCGGCGTCGGCTTTCCCTTCAGTGACGCCGACCGGTATGCGGCGCTGAACTTCGCCGTGGACACGCTCGAGGCGAAGCCGAACGCGATCGTCTACCTCGACGCGACGCACACGGCCTGGCTGAACGTGGGCGACGCCGCGCAGCGGCTCGTCAACGCCGGGGTCGAGCGCGCCCAGGGCTTCTTCCTGAACGTCTCCAACTACCAGTTCACGCCGAATCTCGTCCAGTACGGCACCTGGGTCTCGAAGTGCATCGCGTACGCAACGGCCGTGAATCCGGGCGACTTCGGCGGCTGTCCGAACCAGTACTGGAACGGTGGCCCTCACCCGGCGCTGATTGCCGACCTGCTCGGCGAGTGGACCGGGGTTGCGCTCAGCAACTACGACATCTGGAGCGACACGTCGACGACGCCGGAGCTGAACACATCAGGCATCAACCTCCGCTACGCGAACATGCTGGGGACAACAGAGCCGACGGCGCGGTTCGTCGTCGACACGAGCCGGAACGGCCTGGGGCCCTGGCAGTTCACGCCAGGCACCTACACGGATGCGCAGGACTGGTGCAACCCGCCCGGCCGAGGGCTCGGTGCCCGTCCCCTTGCGCAGCCGCTTCCGGGCAACCCGCTCGTCGATGCCTACCTATGGGTCAAGATCCCGGGCGAGTCCGACGGCCAGTGCACGCGCGGGGCGGCCGGACCGACCGATCCCGAGTGGGGCCTGATCGACCCGGCTGCGGGCGAGTGGTTTCCGCAGCAGGCTCTGCAACTCGCACAGCTCGCGAATCCGCCGCTCGTGCCCTGATCGAGTCTGAGACCTGGGCGAACGCGGCGCCGCTAGATTCCGGTGGTGCCGATCGATCCTGCCTGGCTCGAGGAGCTCTCCGAGTGGCTCCGCATCCCCAGCGTCAGCGCGGATCCGGCCCACCAGGACGACGTTCGCGCGGCCGGCGAGTGGGCCTGCTCCTTCGTCCGCGCCGCGGGCGGGGACGCGACGCTGGTCGACTTCAACGGGCGGCCGCTCGCGCTCGGCGAGCTGCGTGCGTCTCGCGATCCCGACGCCGCGGCCACGATCCTCGTCTACGGCCACTTCGATGTTCAACCCCCGGCTCCGCTCGAGCGATGGGAGAGTCCTCCGTTCGAGCCGACGGTGCGAGACGAATGGCTCTACGCACGTGGGGTCGCCGACGACAAGGGTCAGCTCTACCTGCTGCTCAAGGCGGCGACGCTGCTGGCCGCCGAGGGGGCGCTGCCCGTGAACGTCCGCGTCGCCTGCGACGGGGAGGAGGAGATCGGCGGGCACACGATCGTCGACTGGCTGGCACAGGACGAACGGGGAGCGGACGCAGCGGTGATCTTCGACGCGCACATGCCGCGGCGGGGGCAGCCGGCGTTCTACATCGCGACCCGCGGCCTCTGCTACTTCCACGTCCGGGTCACGACCGGCGACCGCGACCTCCATTCGGGCGTGTTCGGCGGGGCAGCGCTCTCCGGGACGCACGCGCTGATCCGGACCCTCTCCGGCGTGCTCGCCGGACCCGACGGCCGCCTGCCCGAGGCGCTGCGCAAGGGCGTCATCGCGCCGACCGAGCAGGAGCTCAGGGACTGGTCGTCGCAGACGCCCGGCGCGGAGGTGCTTGCCGGTCAGGGCGCGCGCCCGATGGACGCGAACGCGGCAGAGGAGTTCTACCTTCGTGCGTGGGCGGAGCCCTCGCTGGACGTGAACGGCGTAGAGTGCGGGTCGCCGCAGCTGCAGAAGACGGTGATCCCCGTGAACGCCGAGGCGAACCTGTCGATCCGGCTCGCGGCGGGCCAGAAGGTCGAGGAGATCGTGCCCGAGGTCGAGCGCCTGCTGCGCGAGTCGGCGCCGCCGGGCGCCGAGATCGAGGTCGACCTCTGGGCGAGCACCCGGCCTGGTCTGGTCTCCCCCGACTCGCCGGCGATCAGGCTCGGTCAGGACGCGTTCGAACAGGTGCTGGGTGTCCGCCCGCTGCTGCTGCGCTCAGGTGGATCGCTGCCGATCGTCCCTGCCCTCGCGGACCGGGGTGTGCCGACGATCATGACCGGGTTCGATCTTCCCGAGGGGAATCTCCACTCGCCGAACGAGCGCCTGCTCGTCGAGCACATTCCGCTGGGCGTCGCCGCCGCGCGAGCGCTCCTGTCCGCCCTCGCCGGACTGGCGAGCTAGATGCGCGCGGTTCGCGCGTCGGCGGGCTTTGCCCGTCGACGCTGCCCGCTAATCGTGTCGGTGGTCCGGGTCCTGGACGAGCCAGTCCCGGCCGAAGCGGCGCATCTCCTCGATCACCGGCAGGAGCCCGAGTCCCTTGGGCGTCAGCTCGTACTCGACGCGCGGGGGCGTCTCGGCGTAGCTGTGCCGGACGACGACCCCCTCCTCCTCGAGCCAGCGCAGGCGCTCCGAGAGCGTCCGCGGGCTGATCCCCGGACACGCATGCTCGAGCTCGGAGAAGCGGCGGGCCCCTTCGGACATGTCGTGGACGAGCAGCGCCGTCCACTTGGAGCCGATGATGTCGGCCGAGCACGCCACCGCACACGTTGCGTCGTGAACGGGTTTCATGGTGCGAAGGGCCATGTTCAGATTGTAGAGCGATGATCGACCTGCACTCCCACATCCTGCCCGGGATCGACGACGGCGCCAGGACCGTCGCGGACAGCATCGAGATCGCCCGTGCCGCCGTCAGGGACGGGATCGTCACCATCGTCGCCACCCCGCATGTCCGCGACGACTGGCCCACGACGGCGGAGCTGATGGAGGAGCGGCTCGCCGAGCTCAGGGCCGAGCTCGATCACGCCCGGATCCCGCTCGACGTCCGGTCCGGCGGTGAGATCGCGCTGGACTGGGCCATCCGCCTGACCACCGAAGAGCTCCGCCGCTTCGGACTCGGCGGAACTCGGCACCTCCTCGTCGAGACGCCCTACTACGGTTGGCGGCGCGACCTGCCCGGAGTCCTGTTCTCGTTGCTGGACGAGGGCTTCACGCCGGTGCTGGCGCATCCGGAACGGAACGCAGACGTCGCGGCTCATCCGGAGCGGCTGACCGAGCTCGTCGAGGCAGGCGTCCTCGTCCAGGTCACGGCCGCCTCGATCGACGGCCGGGTCGGACGCAGGGCCCTGGAATGCGGCCGCTACCTGATCAGGGCGGGCCTTGCGCACCTGCTCGCCAGCGACGCGCATCACGCGTCGGTGCGGGAGGTCGGGATGGCCGACGCGGCCGACCGCGTCGGCGACCCGGCGCTCGCTCGATGGCTCACCTGGGACGTCCCGTCCGCGATCCTCGCGGACGCGGCGATCCCGCCGCGCCCGCGCGTGAAGAGTCGCGGCCGCTGGCTCGGCTGGCTGCTGGAAGCCTAGAGTCGCTCGATCAGCGCTCGAACCTCGGTAACGCCGGCGGTCCACATCTCGAGCATCCGCTCATCAGGAGCCGAGTACGCGCCGCCGTAGGAGCCGTCGCCGATCGCAGCGCGGACGGAGACCGGGTCGAGCTCGCGCAGCGCCTCCCGGTCGGTGACCGGCGGTTTCGGGTCGGAGGGCAGCTGGACTCCTTCCAGTCGCGTCCAGGGGAAGTTCTCCAGCCATGACGCATGCGCTGCGTTCGGCTCGATGCGCTCTGCGACGCCAAGCACCTCGGGCGAGTCCCACCAGTCATGCCATCGGAATCGCATGGCTTCCCTGCCGTCTGCCCAATGCTCGAGCGACTCGCGGGCGGCCACGTTCCCGCCGTGGCCGTTGACGACCAGGAAGCCGCGGAAGCCCTGGCCGTAGAGCGTGCCGAGCGCGTCCGACAGGACATCGACGAACGTCTCGGGCCGGAGCGTCACGGTTCCGGGAAAAGCGGCGAAGCCGGGGGCGATCCCGAAGGGCATCGCCGGGAGGACGAGCACGCCGAGCGGCTCGGCCGCCTCGACCGCGACGCGTTCGGCCAGGATCGAGTCGGTGGCGAGGGAGAGGTAGGCGTGCTGCTCGATCGAGCCGACCGGCAGCACGACGCGGTCGTCGCGGGCCAGGTACTCCTCGACCTGCATCCAGTTCCGGTGGCTGATCTTCACCGCCGCCGAAGTCTGCCGGTTTCCGTCGCCGCGACCGACATGGCGGGCGCGGCACAAAGCCGATCTCGGTGAGAACGAAGGGGAGGGGGGCTCGCGGGGGGAACCGGCCGTTCCCCCCGCGCGAGCGAGCCCGGCGGCAAAGCCGCCGCGAGCGTCACCAGGGGGGTGGGTTGTGGGCCCAGCGGCCGCCGACCATCGTCGCGACCACCTTGACCTCGGGAAGCTCCTCGAGCGGGATCGCGAGCGGGTCGCGGTCGAGCACGACCAGGTCGGCGAGGTAGCCGGGCAGGAGCTTCCCGCGGCGTCGCTCGTCGCACGTCTGCCAGGCAGGTGTGACCGTCGCCGCGGTGAGGGCCTCCTCGACCGTGAGGCGCTGGTCCGGCCGCCAGTGGAGGAGGACGCCGGCGCAGAGGCCGCCCCAGGGATCGAGCTCTTCGATCGGCGCATCCGATCCGTTGATCAGGCGGGTGCCCGCCTCGAGCAGGTCGCGGAAGGAGTACGTGCCGTCGAGCCGGTCGCCCCAGAATCGATGCGCGAGCTCCTCGTCCGACGGGGCGTGACTGAACTGGACCGAGGCGGTCAAGCCGAGCGCCGCGAAGCGGCCGACATCATCGGGAAGCAGGCACTGCGCATGCTCGATACGGTGCCGCAGGCCGAGCGGCTGCCATTCCTCGCGGGTCTCCTCGAACGCGTCGAGCGCGTTCCGGTTGGCGAGGTCGCCGATCGCATGGACCGCGACGGGCCAGCGTGCCCGGGCGGCCCGGCGGAGGATCTCCACGAGCTCTTCGCGCGTCGTGATCTCGACGCCGCTGCCGTCGCTCATCAGCGCGGTCTGCGAGCCGAGCGTGCCGTCCATGAACACCTTCAGGTACCCGAGCCGGAGACGGTCGCCGCCGAGCCCCGAAGCGAGCCCGGCGGCGGCGACCCCGCCGAGCTGCTCGTGCGGGATCGACTGCCATACGCGCACCGGCAACGCCTCCGCACGCTCGAGCTCCTGCCAGAGCCGAGGAATCGACGGGAGCCAACCGTCCTTGTCGTGGATCGCCGTGACCCCTCGGGACGACGCGACGTTCAGCCCTTCGCGCATCGCCTCCAGGTACTCGGCGTCTGCGTACTCCAGGTGGTCTTCCTTGAACCGCCAGGCCGACTCCTCGCGGAGCACGCCGGTCGGCTCGCCCCGCTCGTCGACCTCGATCACACCGCCGGGGACGTCGTACGCGCGGAGATCACCGCCTGCGCGTGCGATCGCAGCAGAGTTGAGCCAGACGGCGTGGTAATCCTTCGAGACGAGGGCGGCCGGGACCTCGCCGGTGACGGCGTCGAGCGCTGCGCTCGTGGGGGGGGCCGGCCAGTCGGCTTCCCGGAAGCCCTGTGCGCGCACCCACCGGCCCGGCGCCAGGCCGTCGAGGGCGGCCTTCACCCGCGTGGCCGCGTCCTCGGCCGAGGTCGCCTCCTCGAGCCGGACCAGCCGCCGCGCGACCGACCAGGTTGGGAAGTGGACGTGCGAGTCGCTCAGGCCGGGAATCACGCAGCGGCCGCCGAGATCGACGACGTCGGGGGTCGCCAGCGCCGTCTCGTGCGTACCGACGCCGCCCGCGACGCGCTCGCCGGCGATCGCCAGCGCTCCGGTCGTCGGCAGCGACGGGTCCATGGTGCGGACGACGCCGTTCTCCAGGATCACCGGCCTGGACTCTAGATGGCTGACCGGAAAATCTCGTGCGTCCGGACGCGAGATCTGGCCGTCTGGGCCGCTCCCGCTCCGGTTCCGCGGCCGGTGGCCGCTCCACCGGCGCGTCCGCTTCGCGCGCCGAGCCCGTCACCGTTACTTGTTCAGTAGCGGTGCCGGGCTCGGCGCACGCCCCAGA
>JBKPMR010000091.1:0-25794 GCA_046732255.1 Actinomycetota bacterium | reverse complement strand
CAGTTAGGCAGCGAGTGCGAGTTCGTTATCCGCACTTACGTTGGTTCCCGGTTGTTTTACGAGGCCGACCGGGGACCTCGACCTGCAGCTCAGCCGGAGAACCGACCACGTCGAGACCTGGTCGCCCCCGTATGTTCGTGCCAGGTCATTGTATCGACGAGCGGGTCCCGAAAACCGATCCCATTCCGGCCGCGAAACACCAAAGCAGGAACCACCTGACGACGGGAGGAAGACTCGTGAAGAGACTGACACTGCTCGTGATCGCGGCGGTCGCGGCCGCCCTGGCCGTCGCCGCACTCGCCGGCGCAGCCGAGAACTACGGCGTCAGCGCGACGCTGAAGAACAACACCGAGGTGCCGCGTGCGAAGGGCGCCCCGCTGGCAAAGGGCGCGTTCAGCGGCAAGTACGTCGAGAACAAGACGGGCGCAACGCTCACCTGGAAGCTGACGTACTCGCACCTGACGGGGAAGGCGCTCGCGGCGCACATCCACAAGGGCAAGCGGGGTCAGGCAGGCCCCGTGGTCGTGCCGCTCTGCGGTCCGTGCCACAACGGCCAGACCGGCAAGGTGCACATCTCGAAGGCGATCGTGAACGCGCTCGAGGCGGGCAACGCCTACGTGAACGTCCACACGGCGAAGAACGCGCCGGGCGAGATTCGCGGCCAGGTCAAGGTCAGCGAGTAGGCGACGTAGCCGGGCGGGCTGCCCCTTTCGGCCCGCCCGGCTTCTGCCTCTCAGCTCTGACCAGCGTCAGCTGCTGCTCATCGCGGCCATGGCTTCCTTCGCGCGCTCGGCCATCTGGTCGGGCGGGACGTCCTCGACGTGCGTCGCGATCGACCACGAGTGGCCGAACGGATCCGTCAGCGACCCGAAGCGGTCGCCCCAGAACTGGTCGGCGACCTCCATCGTGATGGTCGCGCCCGCGTCGACCGCCCGCTGCGTAACGGCATCGACGTCCTCGACGTACAGGAAGACGCCTGCGCTCGTGCCGCCGAGCTCGCTCGGCGGCTTCGTCGTCGACTGCGGAAATGCGTCCGCGAGCATCACGAGCGAGTCGCCGATCTCGATCTCCGCGTGCCCGATCTTGCCGCCCGGAGCCGCCATCCTCATCCGCTCCTTCGCGCCGAACGCGTTCTTGTAGAACTCGATCGCGGACGCCGCATCCTCGAACACGAGGTAGGGCGTGACGGTGCGGTACCCCTCCGGAATGGGCTTCGCCATGATCCCCCCTTCAGTCGTGTGGCGGAAGCGCCCCCAGTCTACGAACTGGCGTGCCCGTTGTGCGGGCGGCGGAAGCCTCGATTCCGAATGCTCACCGGATCATTCCCAAAGCGCTACCGCCGCGCCTTGAGCGCGCGCTGCATCGCCCGGTCGGCCTCGCGCTTGGCGATGTCGCGGCGCTTGTCGATCGTCTGCTTGCCGCGGGCGAGCGCGATCTCGACCTTCGCCTTGCCGTCCTTCCAGTACATCCGGGTCGGCACCAGGGTCAGGCCCCGCTCACGCACCTTCCCGTACAAGGATGCGATCTCGCGGCGGTGGAGGAGGAGCTTGCGCTCGCGCGCCGGCTCGTGGTTGGCGATGTTCCCCTGCTCGTAGGTCGCGATGTCCGCGCCGACGAGCCACACCTCGCCGTCGCGTACGTCCGCGAATGCCTGGGCGAGCGACGCTCGTCCCTCACGGAGTGACTTCACCTCGGTCCCGGTGAGCACGAGACCCGCCTCGAAACGCTCGAGCAACTCGTAGTCGTGGCGCGCGCGACGGTTGTCGGCGATCAGCTTCTCTCCGGCCATGCCGGAGACAAGTCTAGGCGCGGGTCAGCCGCAGCAGCGCGAACCCGAGCATCAGGAACGGCGCGAAGCTCAACGAATATGCGATTGCGATCGGCATGGCTGGAAGATAGGTCTCGCGAGGCGCGCCGTCGTTACGGCCCGCAGGTGTCCGACGGTGTGGCAAACCGAACGTCTACGGAGGCCCGGTCGCCCCGACCGGAACGGTCGGGATCCGCCGCGCGGCGAACAGCGCCAGCACGGTGATCAGGCCGAGAATCGCAAGCGCGGACTTCAACCCGTCGATCCGCGCGTCCTGGTAGGCACTGACCGCGGCCTCCGAGCTCGAGTTGCTGGCACCCACCTTGTCGAGCGCTGCATTCAGATCGGCGTCCGAGATGAACGGAACCCCGCTAGCCAGCTTGACGCTGGCCTGTGACTTCACGGAATCGGGGATCGCCGGGCTGGACTCGATGTTCGCGATGAACGAGCTCGACAGCACAGCGATCATCACGGAGCCGGCGAGCGCCGTCCCGAGTGACGCTCCGAGGTTCGTCGCTGTGTTCTGGAGGCCGCCGACCTCGGGGCTGTCCTCGTCGGGAACGGCCGAGACGGTCACCGCCCCCAGCTGGGACGCGAGCGCGCCGATTCCGAGCCCGATCAGGAGCATCGGCACGAGCACGATCTCGGCGCCGGAGTCGACGTCGAGCCCGCCGAGCAGGACGAGACCTCCGAGGAGGAGTGCCAGGAGGCCGGAGCGGACGACCAGCCGCGGCCGCGCCTTCGGCCAGAGGCGTGGGATCCCGATCGCGGAGGCGAGCAAGGTCAGCGAGAGGGGCAGAAGGCGCGCGCCGGTCTCGAGCGCCGAGAGACCGAGGCAGACCGACAGGTAGAGCGGAACGACGAAGAAGATGCCTGCCTGGATCATGAACTGGCAGCAGAACATCACCAAACCGCCGACCAGCTGGCTGTTTCGCAACATCTTCGGCCGCACGAGCGGCTCCTGGCCACGGTCCTCGCGCCTGTGCTCCCAGGCGAAGAAGAGCCAGACGACGAAGAGACCGCCGATCATCATCCAGATCGAGGGCGAAAGCCCGCCCCACGAGGGCCCGCCCTCTTTCGCGCGAAACCATCCCCACGTGCCCGTCTTCAGGATCCCGAAGACGAAGAGTGCGAGTCCCGCCGCGGACAGGACCACGCCGACGGCGTCGAGATGGGGACGCTCCTCAACCGGCGCGTCCTCGAACTTCCTCGTCATCAGCAGGATGAACACGACGATCAGGACCTCGCCGGCGAAGACCCAGCGCCAGGAGAAGTAGGTCGTGCAGAAGCCGCCGACCAGCGGACCGACGGCGACGGCGACTGCCCCCGCCGCCGCGACGAGGCCGTAGGCGGCCGGACGCTTCACGGGTGGGAAGTTTCCGGCGACGAGCGCGACGATCGCGGGCAGGATCAGTGCGGCGCCGACCCCTTCGAGGAACGACCAGCCGATCAGCAGGGTCGCGTAGTTCTGTGCGATCGAGGTGGTGAACGAGCCACAGCCGTAGATCACACAGCCGATCGCGAACGCTCGCTTCCGGCCGATCATCGCGCCGACCTTCGCGCCCGTGATCATCAGCGCCGCCATCACAAGCGTGTAGAGCGTGATCGCGGTCTGGATTCCGGTCACGGTGGTGCCGACGTCCTTCGCCACCTCCTCGATCGAGACATTCATCACCGAGGTGTCGAGCGTCATCAGGAACTGGCCGGCCGCCAGCGTGAACAGGACGAGCTGCGAGCCCGAAGCGGCGCTGGTCGCGGGGGCGGCGTCTGCTGTCGCCATCCTCGGGGTGACCCTAACCCGCCGGACGATTACGCGCTGTCCGGGTTGCTCGACCGCCCGGTGAGAGCTCGACCTTGCCCTCCCAGCGGCGGATCTCCTCGACCACGATGTCGATCGGATCGCCGAGCCTGTACACGCCTCCCCCACGCCGGCCCGCCAGGGCGGTGCCGAGCGTGTTCAGCTCGAAGTAGTCGCCGCGCATCCGGCGCGCCGGCAGGAAGCCCTCGAAGACGTCCCCGAAGCGGAGGAACAGGCCGGACGGGATCACCCCGATGATCTCTCCCGACCACGGCTCCTCCCAGCCGCGCTCGAACAGCTGTGCCTCGAGGAGCCAGGCAAGGCAGATGTCGTCGGCGAGGTATTCCAGCTCCGCGGCCTCGCGCTCGCGGGCGGAGGTGTGCTCGGCGAGATCGCCGAGGTGCTCGGGAAGCGGCTCGTCCGACCCGCCGAGCTCGCCGAGCAGCGCGCGGTGGACGACGAGGTCGGGGTAGCGGCGGATCGGGCTCGTGAAGTGGCAGTAGGCGGGGCTGGCCAGGCCCGAATGGCCGAGGTTGCGCGGGTCGTAGCGGGCCTGCTTCAACGATCGGAGGACGAGGGCCGGGAACGCTTCCCGGCCGCGACCGGACTGCGCCACGTACGCGATCACGTGCTCACTGATCTCGGCAACGGCTCGCGCGGCATCGCCTGCCGTGAGCCGGTCCGGGACCGGCGGCGTCGGCACGTCGAGGTCGGCGAGCTTGGCGACGAGCAGCGAGATCGATTGCGGGTCAGGTCGCTCGTGCACCCGGTACAACGCTTCTCGCCGTCGACCCGCGAGCAGACCGGCAACCGCCTCGTTCGCGACGATCATCAGCTCCTCCACGAGTGCGTGCGCCTCGGGCTCGCCCTCCCAGTGGGCGCCGGCGACGCCGCCTTCGCCGTCGAACTCGAACGTGATCTCCGGCCGCTCGACGCGTAGCGCGCCGCGCGCGAACCGCCGGCGGCGGCGGTCGGCCGAGTAGGCCGCCGCGAGCTCGAGCTCCAGGGCGACTTCCGGCGGCACGTCGCGCCGCTGCGCCTGACCGTACGTGAGCCGGGCATCGCTGCGGATCACCGAGCGGTAGAAGAGGGGCTCCCCCTCGGGGGGGAGCTCAACAGTCACGCAGAGCCGGTCGACGTGCGGCCGGAGCGAGCAGGCGTCGTCGGAGAGCTCGGGCGGGAGCATCGGCGCGACGAGGCCCGGGACGTAGGTGGAGAATGCGCGGCCGGCGGCGCCGCGATCCAGGGCCGAGCCGGCGGCGACGAACCACGAGACGTCGGCGATGTGCACCCAGGCGCGCACGCCGTCTCCTTCGCGGACGACCGAGATCGCGTCGTCGAAGTCCTTCGCCGTGTCGGGATCGATCGTGAAGGTGGTCAGGTCGCGCAGGTCGGTCCGGCCGTCCAGGTTCGACTGCGGCAGGTCGAACGGCTCGAACGGCGCGCGCAGCCCACGCTCGACCAGCAGCCCTTCCAGGACGGCGTCGATCCGGTCCGCCGCCCCGAGCACGCGCTCGACCTTGGCGCGACCGCGACCGCTCGTCACGACGGCAAGGTCGCCACGCTCCGCCCCGTGCAGCGACTTGCGGTCGAGGACGATCGGGGTGCCGGGCTGGAAGTACGGCTCCCCGACGACCAGCTTCCCGCGGCCGGCGACCTCGACCACTATCCGGGCCGGTTCCATGCGCCCGACCCTATCGGTCGCCGTCTGGGGCACCCCGGCCCACCGCCCGCCGCAAGCCTAACGAGGAAACCGTCACGTGTCTGTGACCCTCAGTGCCGAGAGTGCAACAGCCTGCGCGGCGACGGCAGGTCGCCGCACCCTGGGCGGCGAGTTCAGATCCGGAGGAAGCGGCGGAGCGTCAGCCCGGTTCCGGAGACGCCGAGCGCGAGCCCGATCCCGACCAGGATCAGCGCGTTCAGCTCGAACGCCATCGCGTGCGCGTTCTTCGAGTGCTCGAGGCCGATGGACGGCAGGACGATCGTCTTGCCCGCGATCAGCAGCAGAACCGCGGCGATCGAGCCGGCGAGGCCGCAGATCAGCCCCTCGACCATGAACGGGCCGCGGACGAACCAGTTCGTCGCCCCGACGAGCTTCATCACCTCGATCTCGCGGCGGCGGGCGAAGATCGAGAGCCGGATCGTATTGGCAATCAGGAGCATCGACGCGATCAGGAGCAGGAGCACGCCGACCAGGCAGACGATCGAGATGATCCCGCCGACCTTCAGCACGCGCCGCGAGGTCTTTCCGCCGTCGTTGATGCTGGCCACGCCCGGCGGCGGCGGTTTCAGCTGCGCGCGGAGCTTGTCGAGGTCGTCAGGATTGCGCGGCTTGATCTTGACCGCGTCGGGGAGCGGGTTGTAGGCCAGTCCGCCCTTGAAGAACTCCGGCTGCTGCTTCCTCATCTGCTTCAGCGCCTCGGACTTGGAAACGAAGGTGATGTCCCGGACGAGCGGGTTCACCTTCGGATCGAAGCGGCGCTCGACCGCGTTGATCTGGGCGGTCGTACGGCTGTCCTTGAAGTAGACGTTGATCAGCAGCTGCTTCTTGATGTGGTCGCTGTAGGACAGGACCCACGTGCCGAGCCCGATCGTCGTGCCGAGGACGAGCATTGCGACGAGCACGGTCATCGTCGCGGCGACCGTCGTCGACATGCTCGCTGTGATCGACCGCCAGGCCTCGCCCACGATCATCCGCACGCGCGTCATTCGGTCGTGTACCCCCCGCGCCGCTCATCGCGTGCCAGACGGCCGTTGTCGAGGGCGATCACGCGCTTGCGCATCTTGTCGACCATCTCCCGGTCATGCGTGACCATCAGAACGGTCGTGCCTGCCCGGTTGATCCGGTAGAGCAGCTGCATGATCCCGACCGACGTGTCCGGGTCGAGGTTTCCGGTCGGCTCGTCGCAGATCAGCAGCGGCGGATGGTTGACGACCGCACGCGCGATCGAGACGCGCTGCTGCTCGCCGCCCGACAGCTCGCCCGGCAACGACGTCGCCTTGTGCGCCAGGCCGACGAGCGAGAGCGCCTCCGGCACCTTCTTGCGGATCGACTCGGGGCGATCGCCCTGCACCTTCAGCGCGTAGGCGACGTTCTCGGCGGCCGTGCGATTCGGCAGGAGCTTGAAGTCCTGGAACACGCAGCCGAGGTTGCGCCGGAGCAGCGGAACCTTCGAGTGCTTCAGGCGCCCGAGGTCGCGGCCGCCGACGATGATCCGCCCGCGGGTCGGCTCGAGCTCCTTGAGCAGCAGGCGGATGATCGTCGACTTGCCCGATCCGGACGCGCCGACGATGAAGACGAACTCGCCCTTCTCGATCGTGAACGAGACGTCACGCAAGGCGACCACGTCGGGGTCGTAGACCTTCGTCACCGCCTCAAAGACGATCATCGCCGCCGAGGCCGGAATCGCGCGCTCGACGGTCTCGGCGACCGGTAGCGGGGTCTCGATTTGGAGTTCGTCTGCTTGCTGCACCGGGTTTCCTTGCGGCACCGGGTTTACCTGCGAGAGAGCGTCGTCGGCAAGTACAGCCGGACCCGAGGCACCACCGGTCGGGGGTTCGCCAAGTTTAGCCGGATCCATGGCTAGGCCGCCTTTCCTGCCGCCCGAGCGAGGAGATAGGCATGGACGAACTCGTCCAGGTCGCCGTCGAGGACACCCTGTGCGTTTCCGACCTCGACGTCGGTGCGGTGGTCCTTGACCAGCTGGTACGGGTGCAGGACATAGCTCCGAATTTGACTTCCGAAGTCTGCCTCCTGCACTGCCCCGCGCTCCTTCGCCAGCTCGGCCTCGCGCTGTTCCTGCTCGAGCTCGGCGAGCCGCGAGCGGAGGATCCGGAGCGCGGTCTGCTTGTTCGACGTCTGGGAGCGCTCGTTCTGGCACTGGACGACGATCCCGGTCGGGATGTGCGTGATCCGGACCGCCGAGTCGGTCTTGTTGACGTGCTGCCCGCCGGCGCCGCTCGCCCGGTAGGTGTCGATCCGCAAATCGGCTTCGTCGATCTCAGCCGCCGCGTCGTCCGGCAAGAGCGGGCTGACGATCACCTGTGCGAAGGAGGTGTGCCGGCGGTGCGCCGAGTCGAACGGCGACAGGCGGACGAGCCGGTGGACGCCCCGCTCCGCCTTGAAGACCCCGTAGGCGTTCTCGCCGCGTGCCGTGAACGTGGCCGACTTAAGGCCTGCTTCCTCTCCGGGGCTGGCCTCGAGCAGCTCGGTCTGGAATCCGCGGCGCTCGGCCCAGCGCAGGTACATGCGCAGGAGGATCTCCGCCCAATCCTGCGAATCGGTGCCCCCCGCGCCGGCGTGGATCGTGACCACCGCGTCGCCGGGGTCGTATTCCCCGTTGAAGAGCGCGTCCTCCTCGAGGCGGGCCAGCTCGGCGCGCAACGGCTGGAGGCTGGTTGCGATCTCCCCGGCCATGTCGCCGTCCATTGCGGCTAGCTCTCTGGCGTCGTCGTACTCCTGGGCCAGGCGGCGGTAGCGCTCGAGGCGCTTCGTCACCCGCGAGTGCTCCGTGCTGGTCGCCGCCGCCCGCTGCTGGTCGTCCCAAAAGCCGGCGGCGCCCATTTCCTGCTCGAGCTCGGCCGCGCGCGCGGCTAGGCGATCGGGGTCAAAGGTAATCACGGACCCAGGCAAGCTGGGTCCCGATCTCCTCGAGCTGCTGGTCGAGCGGCTGGTCGACGGCGTCCGCCATGCGGACAGCCTAGCCGAGCACTCTTACGGACTCCCTGCGAGCGGACATCGGCACGCTTTCGGCACGGTTGCGTCCGGCGGTTCCCGGTAGCCTCGGCCGCAGGGGAAAGGGGTTCAGCTCCCACAGGGGTGGGGGTGTGGGTTACGCGCCGGTCGGCTTCACGGGCGCTCGTCGCCCGCGAGGAGCGAATAGACGACCACGTCCGAGCGGAGGTTTTCCTTGAAGTGGAGCGACCGCAGCACGCCTTCCCTCTGGTAGCCGATCCGCTCGGCGACCCTGATCGACGGCGCGTTGCCGACGTCGATCCGCAGGTCCACCCGCTCGAGCAGCAGCCCGTCCAGAGCCCAGGCGGTGATGAGCCTGAGCGCCCGGCCGGCGACGCCCCGCCCCCGCGCTTCCCGAGCGACCACGTAGCCGATCTCGCCCTGCTCCGCCGGCAGGTCGAGGCCGACGAGGGCGACGAAGCCGAGAAAGCGGTCGCCGTCCGAGAGGATCGCGAATCCGGCACAGGACCCGTCCTGCCACCCCTTCACGTACCGGCCGACCCACCGGGCCGCGAAGCCGGCCGGTGGCTTCGACGGAACGCGAGTATTCCGGACGACGTCCGGATCGTCCATCAGCCGCTCGAACTCGGGGATGAACCGCTCGTCGAGCGGCTCGAGCCGGATCGCGTCGTCTGCGAGCGGCGGGGTCGGCGCCGTCAGGCGCCGTGGCACTTCTTGTACTTCTTGCCCGAACCGCACCAGCAGGGATCGTTCCGGCCGAGCTTCTCGTGCTCGCCGACCGTGCGCTGCTGAGGACGCGGCAGCGTGCTGACCATGCCCGCCTCGCCGCCAGCCGCACCGGCGATCACCGCCGCGCCGGCCTGCGACTCGTGTTCGTAGGCGAGCCCGCCGTTGTCGGCCGCGGACGCCTCCTGCACCTGGCGCAGCTCCTCGGCCTCGTCCGGCTGGAGCTGCGCGTGGTACAGGAGCGTCAGCACCTCTTCCCGGATCTGGCCGTTCAGCTCCCCGAACATCTGGTGCCCCTCGGACGTGTACTCGACGAGCGGGTCCTTCTGTGCCATCGCCCGCAGGTGCACGCCCTCGCGGAGGTAGTCCATGTTCTCGAGGTGCTCGCGCCAGCGGGTGTCGACCACCTGGAGGATCACGAACCGCTCCAGCTCGCGCATCAACTCCGAGCCGAGCTCCTCCTCCTTGGCCGCGTATTCGTCCTGGGCGTCCTCGATGAACTCCTCGATCAACGCGCCTGGGTCGGTCACCCCGTCCTCGCGCAGCTCGTCGGCCGTGATCTCGCTGTTGTAGAGCTGCTGCATCGCCTGGGTGAGCGCGTCCAGGTCCGGGTCGCCGCTTTCCGGGTCGACGAACACCTCGACGGCGCGCGAGATCACTTCCTCGATCCAGCCCTTGATCTCGTCGGAGAAGTCCTCGCCCTCGAGCACGCGCCGGCGCTGCTCGTAAATGACGACGCGCTGCTTGTTCATCACGTCGTCGTACTTCAGGACGTTCTTGCGCGAGACGAAGTTCTGCTCCTCGACCTTCTTCTGGGCGTTCTCGATCTGGCGGGAGAGGATCTTCGCCTCCATCGGCTGGTCCTCGGGGATCTTGAACCGCTCGATGATGCGGTAGATCCGGTCGCCGGCGAACAGGCGGACGAGCTCGTCCTGCGCCGAGAGGTAGAAGCGCGACTCGCCGGGGTCGCCCTGGCGGCCTGAACGGCCACGGAGCTGGTTGTCGATGCGCCGCGCCTCGTGCCGCTCGGTGCCGAGCACGTACAGCCCGCCGAGGTCGACGACGCCCTCGCCGAGCTTGATGTCGACGCCGCGGCCGGCCATGTTCGTCGCGATCGTGACCGCGCCGACCTGGCCTGCGTCCTTGATGATCTCGGCCTCGCGGGCGTGCTCCTTCGCGTTCAGGACGTTGTGCGGGATGCCGGCCCGCTTCAGCCGCTCGGACAGATGCTCCGAGGTCTCGACCGCGATCGTGCCGACCAGGATCGGCTGCCCCTGCTCGTGGCGCTCCTTGATGTCGGCGACGACCGCCTGGAACTTGCCGTCGACCGTCTTGTAGATGAAATCGTTCTTGTCGTCGCGGGCGACCGGCTGATTCGTCGGGATCTCGACCACGTGCGTGCCGTAGATCTCGACGAACTCCTTCTCCTCGGTCTTGGCGGTACCGGTCATGCCGGCGAGCTTTTCGTAGAGCCGGAAGTAGTTCTGCAGCGTGATCGTCGCGAGGGTGACGTGCTCCTCCTGGATGCGAACGCCTTCCTTCGCCTCGACCGCCTG
This sequence comes from Actinomycetota bacterium, assembly GCA_046732255.1. GTDB lineage: Bacteria > Actinomycetota > Thermoleophilia > Gaiellales > Gaiellaceae > DATBLE01. The sequence continues at coordinate 15,211 of JBKPMR010000091.1, read as the reverse complement.
GTGCAGACCCTCCGACCAGCGGCGCCCCTCCATGATCCGGCCGGTGAACTCGTCGACGATCTTCACCTCGCCGTCCTGGACGACGTAGTCGACGTCGCGCTGGTAGAGCGCCTGTGCCTTCAGAGCCTGGTTCAGATGGTTGACGAGCTGGACGTTCCGCGGGTCGTACAGATTCTCGACGCGCAGGGCGCGTTCGACCTTCTCGATCGCCGACTCGAACGGGGCGACGGTCTTGAACTTCTCGTCGTAGAGGAAGTCGGTGCCGGGCGGGACGTCGGCCTCCACCGGCCCGCCTCCGGGTTTCGCCTTCGGCTGCGGATAGCCGGTCAGCGTCCGCGCCACGCGCGCGAAGTCGACGTAGACCTGCGCGGCGGTCTCCGGCTCGCCCGAGATGATCAGCGGCGTGCGCGCCTCGTCGACGAGGATCGAGTCGACCTCGTCCACGATCGCGTAGACGTGGCCGCGCTGGACGCACTGCTCGAGCGACACGGCCATGTTGTCGCGCAGGTAGTCGAATCCGAACTCGGAGTTCGTGCCGTACGTGATGTCGCAGCGGTACGCCTCCTGGCGCTCGGAGAACGGGAGCATGTTCTCGATCCAGCCGACCGTCATCCCGAGCCGCTCGAACACGCCGCGGTTCCACTCCGCGTCGCGCTTCGCCAGGTAGTCGTTGACGGTGACAAGGTGGACGCCGGTCCCCGGAAGCGCGTTCAGGTACAGCGGCAAGGTGGCGACGAACGTCTTCCCCTCGCCGGTCTTCATCTCGGCGATGTCGCCCTCGTGGAGCACGATCCCGCCCATCAGCTGCACGTCGAACATGCGCTGGTCGGACTCGCGCAGCCGCGCCTCCCGCACCGCCGCAAAGGCCTCGAACAGCAGCTCCTCGAGCGACTCGCCGTTCTCCAACCGCTGCCGGAACTCGGCGGTCTTGCCGCGCAGCTCGTCGTCGGAGAGCTTCTGGAAGTCGGGCTCCAGCGACGTGATGTAGGCAGCCTGCTCGGCGAGCCGCTTGACCCGCCGACCCTCGCCGGCGCGGAGGAACTTCTCGAATCCGCCGAAATCCTGTCCGGGCACGAGTACAGGGTAGCCGTCAGGGGCGACTACTCTTGTTTCCGATGCGGAAGCTCGCGCTGCCGGCGACCCTGCTCGCTGTCGCAACCGTCGCTTCTGCCGCCGCTGCCGACCGCACGGTCACCAGCCCCGGACCGGTGCGGGCGCTCGCCCGGAGCGGGTACTCGGTCGCCTTCCTCTCCGGCCCGAACGACGGCCACTGCGGGCCGCGCGTGATGCTCTGGAGCCTCGTCACCCGCGGCGTCCACCCGCTCGGACGGCACCCTGACCTGCTCTGCCGCGACCGCCCCTCGACCGGCAGCGGTGTGACCGACATCGCCGTCGCGGGCAACCGGGCACTCTGGCTCGCCTATGCGGGCGGCAACCTCCGCGACTGGATCCTCGAGACCGCGACGACGACGAGGCCGGCGGAACGACAGCTGGCGTTCCGCGAGGTGGACGTGGACGCGCCGCCGCCGATCGTCCTCGGCGTCGCCTCGGAGCAGGTGATGCCCTACTCGATCGGCCCCAGCGTCACGGTGCTGCGGGCGAACGGCTCCACGGCGTACACCTGGAACGCGCCCGGTCGCGTCACGAACACGACCGCGTACAACGCGAACGTCGCCGCGTTCGTCGTCGGCGGCCGGTGCTACGTCCTCTCCCCCACGGGGACGGTGCAACAGACGTACACCTTCCGCCCGGGGTCGGTGCAGGAGTTCGCGCTTGCCGGCAGGGGGCTCGTCGCCCAGCTGACCGGCGGCAGAGTCCAGATCCGCAACGGATCAACCGTGAAGTCGCTGACCCTCCCGGCCGGTGCGCGGATGCTCGACTTCGCCGAAGGCATCCTCCTCTTCAAGCTCGGCCGGCAGATCCGCGCGCGGCGGGTGTCGACGGGAAAGGACGGGTTCTTGCGGAACGCCACCTTCGCCGTGCTCGAGCACAACGGGTTGACCTACGCGGTCGGACGCCGAGTTTCGTCGGTGGCGATGGTCAACGTGCAGGCAGCGCTCCGACGCTAGAGCGGCATCGCCTCGACTTCCCAGAGCGATCCGTCGAGCCGTCTCGCCCTGACGACGTACGAGCGGCCCCGGCCCGACCCGAAGTCCTCCAGCTGCGGAACGGACCCGGAGGCATGGGCTCCGTCGACGAGCAGCGTTCGCTCGTCGTCGTGGACGGTGAGCGTCACCTCGTCGCCGCCGGGATCCTCGGGCAGCTCGAGCACGTCGATCGCGCGGAGGCCGACGGCCCACTGGGTCTCGCCGCGCCTGGCCGCCTCCGCGCGGTAGGGCGGCGCCGCCCCGGTCTGCTCGATCGCGGCCGCCAGCGGCTCGACGTCCTCGCCGTCCTCGACGAGAAGCGTCTCGTCGGGAAGGGCGACGAACCGCACCCGGTCGCCTGCAACGCCCTCCGCGTCGACGGCGAAGACCACGTCCCACTCGCGGGCACGTGGCACGCCGTGGATGCCGGTCTCCATCCAGCCAGGCGGCCGCGTCGCGCTGAACGGCTCGACGTCGAGGCCGCCCTCCCGGGCCAGCTGCCGGTGCAGCGGCTCGCGCCGCCGGAACAGCCCCACCTAGCTCGGCTCGATCAGGCCGTAGCCGCCGTCACGGCGGCGGTAGACCACGTTGATCTCGCCGTTGTCCTCGTGCCGGAAGACGAAGAAGTCGTGCCCGACGAGCTCCAGTTGAAGGACTGCCTCCTCGGCGCTCATCGGATGCATGGTGAACTGCTTCGTCTTCACGATCACGGGCCCACCCTCCTCGTCGGTTGCCATCGCCCCTCCCGGTGGTATTGCCCCTCCCCGTGCCATTGCCCCTCCCCGTGCAATTGCCCCTCCCGTTCCGATCTGTCCGGCGGCGTTCCTGTCGGCGTCCCGGTGGCCACGCCGGCGGCGCTTCTGCCGGTAGCGGGTGACCTGACGCTCGAGCTTGTCGGTCAGCAGATCGATCGAGGCCCGCATGTCGGTCGACCGCTCCTTCGCGCGCAGGACCGGTCCCTTGGTCCAGATGGTCGCCTCGGCGACGATCTTGTCGGCGATCGACGGGTTCCGCTCGACTGCGAGCTCGAGCTCGACTTTCGTCGGGTCGGCGAGCTGGCGCTCGAGCTTCCCGAGCTTCTCCTCCGCGTAGGACCGAATCGCCGGGGTGACCTCGACATTCTTCCCTTTGATCTGGAGGCGCATCTCGGTTCCCCCTTTTGACCAGTGGTCACGTTCCACCCTAGATGATTCTCGCCCGGTCCGGCTTACCTCCTCACGGCGCGCGCGAAGGTGACCACTTCGACCGAGGATGCCCCGGCCCGGCGGAGCGCGCTCGCTGCGGCCGAGACCGTCGCGCCGGTCGTGTAGACGTCGTCGACGAGCAGCACGCTGCCGCGGATGCCGCGGGCGTGGAACGCGCCGCGGACGTTCCGCCGCCGCTCGTCTCGGCCGAGCCCTCGCTGCGGCCGCAGCAGGCGGGTGCGGCGAAGCAGCGGACGGACCGGCATGTCCCAACGCCGACCGAGCTCCCGGGCAAGGCGCTGCGGCGGATGGTGCCCGCGCTTCAGGCTGCGGTCGCCGTCGGCCGGGACGAACGTGATCGTGTGCACCGGGGGAGGCGTAACCACGGCGACGACGACCTCGGCGGCGAGCGAGGCGACGTCGCGCAGGCCACGTTCCTTCCATGCCGAGACGAGCGTGCGCACGCCTGCGTCGTACGCGACCGCTGCCCGTGCGGAGGCGAACGCGAGCCTGAGCCCCGAGCACTCCCGGCAGCGTGCGACCGGCCAGGCGACGGGTGCGCCGCAGCGGGCACAGAGCGGCTCGGCGAGCCGTGGCAAGGCTCGTGTGCACGGGGAGCAGAGAGTTGCGCCCGGAAATCCACATGCGACGCAGCGCCTCGGGAAGAGCAGGTCGAGCAGCACATGCAGTCACGCTAGAGGCGGCCGCCAGACGTGTCTGTGACAGAAGCGGAACGAATCGGTAACGTCGCGCCATGGGAACGCCGCAACCACCGCAGCAACCACCGCGCAAGCGACCGTTTCGCTGGGGCGCGAACGACCCTGATCATCCCGGCCTCAGCTGGTGGGGCCGATGGGTCGTCCGCCGCCGGCCGCCCGCGCCGCCCGGCCCGCCGCCGGGACCCAAGCATCCGCCCCCGCCGCCTAGCTGAGCGGCGAGTACGCCTCGCGCACCGGCAGACCGATCCGCTCCCGCCAGCGGTTGTCGGCCTCGAGCAGCTGCTCGGGGTTTCCGATGTCGAACCACGGTCCGGCGAACCGATAGGCGTACACGGGTTCCCGTTCGAAGAGCCATGCGATCAGGCGCCCCGGCTGGTCGGGCGGGTTGCCGTCGGCCAGGTATCGCTCGACCAGCGGCACATGCCGGCGGTCGTACAGGTACGCGGCCGTCGCCACCAGCGTGCTGCGCGGCTCCGAGGGCTTCTCCTCGAAGCCGGTGATGCGGTCGTCGGCGTCGGTCTCGACCACGCCGTAGTGCGTGGCGAGCTCGAGATCGCCGCAGTCGTAAACCGCGACGGCACTCGCAACGCCCTTTGCACCCACGAAGTCCGCGAAATCCGCGAGCGCAAAGTCGAACAGGTTGTCGCCGGCGACCACGAGCAGGTCGTCGTCGCTGCCCGCGCGCCCGAGAACGAAGGCGATGTCCCCGATCGCTCCCAGCCGGTCCTCGTTCGAGAGAGTCCCGTCGTCGTGGACGACGATCCCGTCACGCCCCGCTGCCCAGCGCCGGAAGTCCTCGGCGAAGCGGGCGTTCGTGACCAGGTGGATGTCCGGCGTGACCGCCTCGATCCGGTCGCAGACCCAGTCGATCATCGGCCGGCCGGCGATCGGCAGCAGCTGCTTCGGGATCGTGTCGGTCAGCGGCCGCAGCCGCGTCGCGTACCCGGCTGCGAGAACGATCGCCCTCATGCCCGCTCCGGCGCCGGCGAAGCCGGCACCTCCGCTCGCTGGTCGCCTCCGTCGAGCCTACGGCTCATGCGGCCAGCGCCCCGCTGAGCGACTCCACGTACGGCGCACGGTGCACGCCGTGCTCAGTGACGATCGCCGTGATCAGCTCGGACGGAGTGACGTCGAACGCGGGGTTCCGGGCCGCGAACCGCGACGTCACCTCGTCGCCGGCGCGCTCCTCGATCGGGATCTCGGCTCCGGTCGCCGTCGCCAAATCCACGGTGGAGCTCGGCGCCACGACGTAGAGCGGGATCCCGTGGTGCGACGCGAGCACGGCGAGCGTGTAGGTGCCGATCTTGTTCGCGGCGTCTCCGTTGGCGGCGATGCGGTCGGCGCCGGTGAGGACGGCGTCGACTTCGCCCCGAGCGATCATCAGCCCGGCTGCCGAGTCGGCGATCACCGCGTGCGGGATGCCTGCCTCTTCGAGCTCCCAGGCGGTGAGGCGCGCACCCTGCAGCAGGGGCCGGGTCTCGTCCACGAGCACGTGCTCGAGTACCCCTTGCTCCCACGCCGTCCGCAGCGCGCCGACCGCGGTGCCGTAGCCGCCGGTCGCCAAGCCGCCGGCGTTGCAATGGGTCAGAGCCCGGGTGCCTGGATGGAGCAGCGATGCAGCGTGCTGCGACATGACGTGGCACCGCTCGACCTCGTCGGCGTGGATCTGCCGCGCCCGCTCCGTGGGATCGCCGTCCCAGCGGCGCATCTCCTCCAGCGCCCAGGTCAGGTTGACGGCGGTCGGACGGGACTCCGCGAGCGTCGCCGCCGCGGCGCCGAGGTCCTCGCCGGTCCGCGCGGCGAGCGCATAGCCGTATGCGGCCGCGATCCCGATCGCGGGTGCGCCGCGAACGGCGAGGGCGCGGATCGCATCGGCGACCTCGGCCGACGAGCGGCAGACGAGATCGACCTCTTCGTCCGGCAGGCGACGCTGGTCGAGAACGACGACCGCGTCGTCCTCGAGCCGTACGATCTGCTCCGGTTCGAGCATCCCCGGAGTCTAGGCAGCGTACGGCGCGTCAAGCCGTGGCGATCAGGAAGTGGAACTCGTTTTCGAGGCGATAGCCGCCGTCAGAAGTTCGGTACGGAGCGAGGGCATCGACGATTTGCCGACGCACATCCTCCTCCCGGGCGGGGCCGACGAGATCGCCGATTCCTGCGGGAGCCAGCATGGCGCGCCCGAGCTCCTCGTCGTCCGGGAACACGTATGCCCAGGTGAGGTCGAAGGCGCTGCTCGGCTCGAGGCCTGCCTCGGCGGCAAGCTGCTCGAGCGCTCCCGGAACGGAGAGGTCGGGGTCGGAAGGTGCATCCGGCGGCCGAGGTGGCATGAACGGCCGAACGACCTCCTTCATCGCTTCCAGGGCGCAGCGATCGTGTCGCCCCCACACCTGGATCACGACCGGCGCGCCGGGTTTCGCAACCCTGCCCGCCTCTCGTAGGGCCTCGACCAGGTCCAGATCGAAGAAGAACGAGTTGAAGCCCGCAACGACGTCGAAGGCATCGTCGCCGTAGGGGAGCAACTCGAGGTCGCCGACCCGGAGGTCGGCCTCTGGAACCCGCGCGCGGGCCAGCTCGAGGAGCGCCTCGGAGGCGTCGAGCCCGTAGACCTCCGCCCCCCGATCCGCGGCCGCTCGGAGGAACACCCCGGTCCCGCATCCGACCTCGAGCACGCGCTGGCCCTCGGAGATCCCAACCCGTCGGATTGCTTCCTCGTAGGTGGGAAGCTGCTGCTCCTCGCTCGCCGCCCAGTCGCACGCGCGTGCCCCCCACGCCCGTCCCCACTGCACAGCCCGCTCGGACATCGGTCCCGTCGCCGTCATCGTCCGCTCCTTCGACTAGACTATGGTTCATAGATATAAGCTATGATCCGTAGTAAATCAAACCCCGAACTGAGCCTGTTCTCCTACGAGCTCCTCGGCCTGGTCGGCAGGACCGGTGCGGGAGCGCACGATCTCCTGCGTCTGGCCCGCCGAGGCCGGATGCTTGCCTGGGCGGGCGAAAGCCAGTACTACGTCGAACCGAAGCGTCTTGCCGAGCTCGGTTACCTGTCCGCGCGCAGAGAGCCCGGCAAGACCCGCGAGCGGACCGTCTACACGCTGACGGAGAAGGGGCTCGCCGCGCTGCGCGAGTACGCCGGAACGCCCGTGACCTTCACCCCGCTCAAGAGCGACCCGCTGCTGAGGCTCTTGATCGCCGACCTCGTCGGCGAGACCGTGACGCGCGAGAGCCTCGTCACCCTGCGTGCGGACATCGCCGACCTGCAGGCCCGATTGGACGACGCGGAAGCAAGTGCGGAGCGGCTCCCCCACCGACGCAAGTACCTGATGCTCGTGAACGCCTTCCTGCGCAGGCTGTTCGAACTGCACCTCGAGCTCGTCGACGAGGTCGAGCGCGAGCTCGCCTAGACGCAGCGGCCCGACTCTCGCCGGGCCGCTCCTCGGGGTCAGACCCCTGCGGGGTCCGCCATCTACTAGGTGCCCTCGTCCCAGCTGGCGAGGTACTTGGCCTGCTCCTCGGTGAGCTGGTCGATGTCGATCCCCATCGTCGCCAGCTTGAGGCGCGCGATCTCGCGGTCGATCTCGTCCGGCACCGGATAGACCTTCCGCTCCAGTGACGCGGCGTTCTGGACCGCGTACTCGGCACCGAGCGCCTGGTTCGCGAACGACATGTCCATGACGAGCGCCGGGTGGCCCTCGGCGGCACTGAGGTTGACGAGCCGGCCCTCGGCGACGAGATAGATACGACGGCCGTCCGGCATCGTGAACTCCTCGACGAACTCACGCGCCTGGCGCGTCTCGGTCGCGAGGGAGCGCAACGCCGGCTTGTCGATCTCGACGTCGAAGTGGCCGGTGTTCGCGAGGATCGCACCGTCCTTCATCAGACCGAAGTGGTCGGCGTTGATCACGCCCTTGTCGCCCGTCGCCGTGCAGAACACGTCGCCGACCCGGGCAGCGGCCGCCATCGGCAGCACCTCGAACCCGTCCATCGCCGCCTCGAGCGCCCGCATCGGGTCGACCTCGGTGACGATCACGTGGGCTCCCATCCCCCGGGCGCGCGAGGCGACGCCCCGACCGACCCAGCCGTAGCCGCCGACGACGAACCGCTTCCCGGCGAGCAGGACGTTGGTCGCACGGATGATCCCGTCGATCGTCGACTGGCCCGTGCCGTACCGGTTGTCGAACAGATGCTTCGTCTTCGCCTCGTTGACGGCGATGATCGGGAACCCGAGCTTGCCGTCCGCCTCGAGTGCCTTCAGGCGGATCACGCCGGTGGTCGTCTCCTCGGTGCCGGCGATGATGTCGCCGAGCTGCTCGCGCCGGGCCGAATGGAGCACGCCGATCACGTCTGCGCCGTCGTCCATCGTCAGCTGCGGCTTGTGGTCGACGGCCGCCTCGATGTGCGAGTAGTACGTGTCGTTGTCCTCGCCCTTGATCGCGAAGACGGCGATGTCGTACTCGTCGACCAGCGCCGCCGCGACGTCGTCCTGGGTCGACAACGGGTTGGACGCGCAGAGCACGACGTCCGCGCCGCCCGCCTTCAGCGTCCGGACGAGGTTGGCCGTCTCGGTCGTCACATGCAGGCACGCCGAGACCCGGTAGCCGGCGAGCGGCTGGTCGCGCTCGAAGCGCTCCCGGATCGCGGCCAGCACCGGCATCTGCCGGTCGGCCCACTGGATGCGGCGGACGCCCTCGGGGGCGAGCGCCAGGTCCTTCACGTCGTATCGCTTGGTGGTAGCCATGCAGTCAAACTCCTTTCAGCATCGGTGCCGGGCACCCGCCGTTCCGGTGTTGAGGTGCCTGGCTCCGATTCCGTTTGCGTTTCATGCGGCCAGAAGACGTTCGTGTTTGCGCTGCTCCCACTCGAGTGCGCTCTCGGTCCCGGCGAGCCAGGTGTGCACGGCGTCCCGGAGTCCCGGCTCGCGCCGCAGACGCGCCGCGAACGCCAGGTCCGAGAGCTCGACGCCGAAGGCGGCCCGCAGCTCGCGCAGGGAGCGGAGCTGGTTGAGCTCCCGCAGGCCGTACACGCGGTATCCGCTCGGCCGCCGCGCCGGAACGACCAACCCCGCGTCCTCGAGGTACCGCAGCATCCGGGCCGACCAGCCCGTCTGCTGCGCCGCTTGCCCGACGGTCAGCTCCATCGCGCAAACCTTACCACACTTGTGTCAGGGTTGCGAGGTGCCCTCGCGGCCGTAGTTGTCCGCCAACCGGACCACGTCGTCGAGGTGCGCGGTCGACACCTCGAGGATCCGCGTGTCCTCGATGCCGGTCACGCGGTGGATCGTCCCCGGTCGGAAGCGGAAGGCTTGCCCGCCGACGATCTCGACCGCCTCGAGCGGGTCCTCGCCGACAACGCCCAGCTCCAACCGCGCGCGGCCGTCGAGCACGTACCAGGACTCGTCCTTGACCTCGTGGTACTGGAGGCTGAGCGACTCGCCCGCTTTCACGAACAGGATCTTTCCGGCGTAGTCGTCGGTCTCCGCCCAGATCAGCTCCGAGCCCCACGGCTTGTCGACGATGCGCGGCTCGAAGCCGTGCGGCCGGCCGCTCACGCCAGCCATTCCGGGTGGGCAGCGACGTGCTCCTGAGCGAGGCGGAGCTCCTTCGGAGTGTTCACCGTCAACCACAGGCCTTCGTGCCGATACGCCCGCAACCGTCCCTCCGCAGCGAACTCGGGGAACGCAGTCGACTCGTGGTCGCCCCGTTCGGGGAACCGCTCGATCGCCTCGGCCGAGAGCACGTAGATGCCGCAATTCACCCAGTAGGGATCGTGGCCGGTCTCCCTGAACCCTTCGATGACGTCGTCGTCGTCGACTTCGACGACCGCGAACCGAGATCTCGGCCTCGCAATCGCCACTGTCGCCAGAGCACCAGTCTCTCCATGCTGCGCGAGCATCCCCGCGAAGTCGACGGCGACGAGCTCGTCGCCGTTCATCGCGATCACGTCCCCGGATTCCTCCCGCTTGCGGGCGGCGAACTTGATCCCGCCGCCGCGGCCGAGCCGCTCGGGCTCCGGCGCGCAGACGATCTCGACGCCGAGCCCGGCGAGCTCGACGGCGAAGACGTCGCCCTGGTCGGCGGCACAGGAGACGATCACCCGGCGGACGCCCGCGGTCGCCAGACGCCCGATTTGGTACGCGAGCAGCGGCTTGCCCGCGACGTCCACGAGCGATTTCGGACGGCCGCCGGCGGCATCCCCCATCCGCTCGGCCTTCCCGCCGGCAAGGACGATTGCCTCCACTACCGAGAAGGAAGCTCGAGCTCGGGAGCCTGCGGGAGCGAGGCGAACGCCGACGTCGCGCGTCCCACGCCGTCGTAGGCGTAGCCGGCCGCGCGCATCGCCCCGGCATCGAGGTGGTTGCGGCCGTCGACGACGACCGGCGAGCGCATCGTGTCGCGCAGCTCTGCCCACGGCAGCTCGCGGAGCTCAGGCCACTCGGTGACGACGACGGCTGCGTCGGCGTCCTTCAGCGCCGCCGCTGCGCTGTCGGCGAACTCGACGCCGTTCAGGATCGGACTCGCATCGGCGATCGGGTCCCACGCGACTACGTCGGCGCCCTCGGCGAGCAGGCGCGCCGCGAGCACGATGCTCGGCGCCTCGCGCATGTCGTCCGTGTTCGGCTTGAACGCCAGCCCGAGCAGCGCGATCCGCTTGCCGCGCAGCGAGCCGAGATGCTTCTGCAGCTTCGTCACCGGCCTGCGCATCTGGAGCTCGTTCACCTCCATCACGGAGGTGACCAGGTGGAAGTGGTAGCCGGAATTCCCGGCGAGCAGCTTCAGGAAGTAGATGTCCTTCGGGAAGCAGCTTCCGCCGTACCCCATCCCGGCGCGCAGGTAGTGGGTGCCGATCCGCCGGTCGAGCCCCATGCCCCTGGCGACGTCCTCGACGTCGGCGCCGACCAGCTCGCACACGTTCGCGATCTCGTTGATGAAGCTGATCCGCGTGGCCAGGTAGGCGTTGGCGGCGAGCTTGACCATCTCCGCCGACGGCACGTCCATGCGGACGATCTCGGCGTCGAGGCTGTCGTGGAGCGCGGCGACCGCGTCGCCGTCCGCCGGATCGAAAGCGCCGACCACGACCCGGTCCGCATCCTGGAAGTCCTGTACCGCCGTTCCCTCGGCGAGGAACTCCGGACACGACGCGTATCCGACGGTGACCAGGCCGCGCGCGTCGAGCGCGGCGCGGACTTTCTCGCCGGTGCCGACGGGCACGGTGCTCTTCATCACGAGCACCGGCGAGCCGATGTCCGCGGGGAGCTCTTCGATCACGCTCCAGACCGCCGACAGGTTGGCGTCCCCGGACGGTGTCGGCGGGGTTCCCACGCAGACGAAGAGGAATTCGCTCCCGTCGACTGCCTCGTCCATCGACAGCGTGAAGGTGAGCCGATCGCGGTTCCGGGCGATCAGCTCGTCGAGGCCGGGCTCGTGGAAGGGCACCTTCCCCTGCTCGAGCAGCTCGACCCGTTCCGGGACGACGTCACGGATGACCACGGTGTGCCCGAGGTCGGCGAGGCAGACCCCGCTGACGAGGCCTGCGTACCCGGCGCCGAAGAACGCGACTCGTGCCACGGTCGGTTACTTCGCCTTCAGGGGCTTCAGCCCCTTCGCGATCGCGATCATGGTCTCGTTCGAGAGGTTGTCGAGCAGCGAGTTGACCACCCAGTAGGTCGCGCCCTTCCCGCGCAGCACGATCATGTGGAGCTTCGAACCGTTGTAGTAGAAGTCGTACTGCCGGCCGCCGAGGACGTGGTGGAAGCTGCGGTCGGAGAGGACCGGCGCATCGTCCCAGTCCGTCTCCTCGACTCCCCAGAACTGTCCGCTCGCGTTCCGGTAGACGAGGCGCACGGCGCGGTGGTCGCCCTCGATCTTGTAGGCGTAGAGCGGCTTCTCCGAATCGGGCGCCGACGAGCCCTCGAGCACCTTCGGCACCATGAGCTTGAAGCCGACCTCGGGCTGGACCGCCCGGAGCGGGCCCGATGTGTCGTACGGGTTCGACTGCACGTGCGCCGGCTCGCGTATCGGTGTCGGCGACTGCGGCGCCGCAGGCGCGAGCGAGCCGTGGAACGTCCTGCCGACGACGACGGTCAGCATCGCGCCGTTCTGGAGCGGTGTGATCTCTCGAGTCACCTTCTGTACATCGGCAGGCGCGAACAACTTCGCAACCGATTTCGCGCCGGCGGCCGCCCGCGGCACCTTGGGGTTCCAGTAGATCGTCGTGTGGAAGTAGTTGAACCGCGGTGCGTTGCCGGTCGCGTTCGGGGGCAACGGGAGGATGTGGTACCCGAGCTGCGACAGCGACCCGCCCGCGAGGCCCGCGGCGCCCGCGACGCCGTTGCCGTTCAGGACGGTGATCGTGGTCTCCTTCGGCGCCGGCGTGCGCAGCTTGACCTTTCGGCCGAGGGCGACCGCAGTTGCGACCTGCGCGTCCTCGACGTCGGGCGTCTCCCAGTCCTGGACGGCCGCCGCGATGTTCGTCGGATCGGTGCGCAGGTCGGAGTAGCCGCTCAGGCCCTGGATCTGCGTCTGGAAGAAGTGGCCCGCGGGCAGGTGCCAGGCGAAGAACGCGTAGCTGAGGATCGTCTTGCCGCTGACGCCACCGCCGCCGCCGGAAGCGACCTCGATGTTCTTCGTCAGCGTCCCGACGATCTTCGGCACCTTCAGCAGGCTGAAGCTGTGCCGAAACTGGTACTTCATCGCCTTCACGAACTGCTGCTGCCGGGCAACCCGGAAGAGGTCGGAGTCGGTGTGTCGGTAGCGGACGTAGTCGAGCGCGCTGCCGCCGGTCAACCGCTGGTACCCCGGCTGGAGGTTGATCCGGGCGTATCCGAAGGTCGGCGAGAGCCCGGCGTTGTTGTTGAAGTACCGCCGGTCGACGTCGATCCACACGCCGCCGAGGCTGTTCACAATCTTCTTGAAGCCTCGGAAGTTGACCGTGATCAGGTAGTTGATCGGCAGGCCGATCAGGTCGCTGACCGTCTGCACGGTTCCCTTCGAGCCGCAGTCTGCGTAGGCGGAGTTGATCTTGCCCTGGTAGATCGGCTGTCCGGGGCAGTGGACGTTGACGACCAGGTCGCGGGGGAAGGACATCATCGAGACCGTGTGGTTCGACGGATCGGTGCGCACCAGCATCACCGTGTCGGACCGCGACGGCGTGCTCGCCGTCTCGTTGGCGCGATGGTCGTAGCCGATCACGAGCGCGATTGCGGCGTGGCCCGGCGCGGGCGGCTCGCCGAGGAACCTCTGCGCCGCCTTCGCGTCCTCGGAGTGTGCCTGGATCGCGGCTACGCTCTGGTGGAAGAAGAGATAGGCGCCGGCGGCGAAGGCGACGACGAGCATCACGATCGCGATCGCGAGCCACAGGATGATCCGGCCGACCGTACGGAGACCCGATCTGGACCGAGGGCCCTCCGCCCGGTAGCGGGTCATCGGCGTCATCGTCGAGGGCGGCAGAACGGAGTGCCCGTTCTCCTCGAGGACGCCGCCCCGCCCGATTCCTCGCTTCAGCGTCGTCTTCAAGCGCGCAAGGGTCGAAAAAACGGCGCGCCGGGATCGACACGCCTGCCCGGCAGGATAGCTAAGTGCGCCGAAGGCATCGGGGCGTGGAGCGCTACCGGGTGGCCCTCTTGATCCGTGCGCTCAGGCTCGGTCGCCTGAGCGCGACGCCAGCCGTGCTGTTCGATCGGGCGGCACGGGCAGCTACGCGGACTGCCGGCGATTGTTCGAATTGGACTCGACCCCAACCGTCACGTCCGGTGCCAGGCACCGGACGTGGCCCGCTTGGACAACCGCTCCGCGTGGTTGAGCGGTTGCGTTGCCCGGAACGGACACGTCCGGTGCCTGGCACCGGACGTGTCCCGAGCGGACAGGACGCAGACATGCCTGTACCGGCCAAGGTCTCTGCAGCGAGCGCCCGCGGCGTTGTGAGATCAGGCTACGCGAGCCGCGACCTTCGCCGCGAGCGCCTGCTCGAACGCGGACGGCAGCGGGCCGCGGATGCCGAGGAAGATCATCGCGGCGTCGACCCGGCCGCGGTTGAAGGTGACGATGTCGATCCCTACGGGAATCGTCGTGCCCTGGAGGGTCACGTTGGCCGTCAGCCGGTAGGCGTTCGAGCGGTCCCCGAGCCGCCGGAAGGGGAGCGCGCCGACGCGGAGGAGCTGGACCTTGGCGGGAGCGGCTCCCTTCTTGAACAGCTCCCCGAAGCAGCTCGCCAACTCGGGCCTGGCGACGCGCGCGTAGCCCGTCTTGGCCATCGCCGCGGTCTTGAAGATCCCGACCGTGCTGGACACGAACGACCCGTCGGCACGGCTGAAGTCCGGCGAGTCGACGTCGCCGGTCTCGACGAGGTCGGACTGGTCGGGGTTGTAGGTCGAGCAGCGCGGATTGTCCTGACTCGTGTTCGTGTTCGGCTTCCCGACCCAGCCGGCCGGGAAGTCGGACCGGCGGAGCACGATCGTGTGCGCCTTGGCCTGGTCGGCCTTGGTCAGCTTCTTCTGCGGCTCGCCGTTCGCGGCGAGTGCCGCAGGGACGGCGACCGCGACGGCCAGGACCATGACAGCGAGGAGCCTGCGCACGGCCGAGATCATCCCACAGGCGTCGGCGAACGCTCGTCGGCCAGGTTCGGCCCCAGCCAGCGCTCGGCCTCTGCCAGGGACAGCCCTTTGCGGGCAGCGTAGTCCTCCGCCTGGTCGCGGCCGATGCGGCCGACCGAGAAGTAGCGCGCCTCGGGGTGGGCGAAGTACACGCCGCTGACGCTCGCGGCCGGCAGCGTTGCGAACGTCTCGGTCAGCTCCAGCCCGGCACCACCGGCGCCGAGGAGCCGGAAGAGCTTCTCCTTCTCGCTGTGGTCGGGACAGGCGGGGTAGCCGAAGGCCGGACGGATGCCGCGGTAGCGCTCGCGGATCAGATCCTCGCTCGAGAGCTCCTCGCCCGCCGCGTACCACGCCCTCCTGACCTCGGCGTGCAGCCACTCGGCGAACGCCTCGGCCAACCGGTCGGCGAGCGCCTTGACCATGATCGAGCGGTAGTCGTCGTGGTCGACCTCGTACGCGGCCGCGAGCTCGTCGGCTCCGTGGATGCCGACTGCGAAGGCGCCGAGCGCGTCGAACCAAGGGGCCTCTGTGGCGCCCCGGTCGTCCGGCCGCGGGGGGCCCGCCCTGGCGGCGCCGCCTACACCCCCCCGGGCGCCCGATTGGGCCCCGCCCCCGGGAGGCCCCGCCACCCCG
>JBKPMR010000090.1:0-15424 GCA_046732255.1 Actinomycetota bacterium | reverse complement strand
AGCAAGAGGAGGACGCGCTCCGTTACCTGCGCGGCCTGCTCGAGGCGGACGCGATCGCCTACGGCGTGCTCGGTGAGGACGGCCGTGCGCTCGATGGCCTTTCGCGCGAAGGGCTACTCGAACGAACGCGCGCGGCGCGCTTCCTGCTGAACGTGATGGGGTTCGTGCGTGACCCCGAGCTGCTGGCCGCCGCCCGGCGGCGCGTTTTCCTCGACATCGATCCCGGCTTCGGGCAGGTGTGGCGGGAGCTCGGCCTCGCCGACGTCTTCGCCGGCCACGACGACTTCGTCACCGTCGGGCGGAACGTTGGCCGCGACGGCTGCGGCGTTCCGACCGGCGGGCTGCGCTGGCTGACGACCCCGCATCCGGTCGTGCTCACCCGCTGCCCCGTTGCCGAGGGAGGCGACGACTTCACCAGCGTCGGCAGCTGGCGTGGGCCGTACGACGCGATCGACTACGAGGAGCGGAGGCTTGGATTGCGTGCACACGAGTTCCGGAAGCTCGTCGCGCTGCCGGCGCGCGTGGACGCCGATTTTCGGGTCGCGCTCGAGATCGACCCCGCCGATGCCGCCGACCGGGAGGCGCTCGAGTCCAACGGCTGGCGCCTCGTCGAGCCGGGCGACGTCGCTCCCGATCCGGCGGCCTACCTGCGCTTCGTCCAGGCCTCGCTGGCCGAGTTCACGGTCGCGAAGGGAATCTACGTCGACCTCTGCACCGGCTGGCTCGGCGACCGCACCGCCTGCTACCTCGCGAGCGGCAAGCCAGCGCTGGTCCAGGACACCGGCCTCGCCGACCACTACCCGTTGGGCGAAGGGCTGATCGCCTACTCGACGCTGGAGGAGGCGGTCGAGGGGGCCGAGCGCATCCTCGCCGACACCTCCGGGCAAGCCCGGGCCGCCCGCCGTCTGGCCGAAGTGGAGCTCGATGCGCGGATCGTCTTGACCGAGCTTCTGGAAAGCCTGGGCTAAGCCGCTCGACTCGACGTTTGATCAGAGTCCGAACACGACCGCGAACGCCGCGTCCAGGTCGCGCAGCTCGCTTGCGCTGAGACGGCCGACGGACTTGCCGAGTCTCTCCGGACTGACCGCGGTCGTTTGCTCGACAAGCACGCGCGTCGTCGATCCCCTGAGGTCGATCGTCGGTCGAAACGACCGGGGCGGTGCCGCGGTCGACGTCGGCGAGACGAGCACGGTCGAGAGCGCGAGCAGCTCGTCGGCCTGGACGACGACGGCGTAGGGCGCGCCGCGCTGCTCCGAGCCGCGCGTGCCGCGAGGCACGCGCAGGCGGAAGACTTCACCGCGGACCACGTGCTACTCGCCGTCGTTCCAGGCTGCCGCGATCGCGTCCATCTCTTCGCGGACGCGCCGCGTCTCGGCACGGTCTACAGGATCGGCTGCCGCGGTCTCGGCTTCGAGCCGCAGCCGGCTCTTCCGCCTCCGGGTCTCCGCAGACTCGTGGAGCGCAAGCCGGACAGCTTCGGAATCGCTATGGCCCTCGTTCCGCAAGACGGCAAGATCTTGCTCGGAACGCTCGTCGAGTCGAGCTTGTACAGTCCGCGCCACGCCCGCATCGTACCACAGAACGTAATACAGAGAACGGGACGTATGCTCGCGGTCGATGGAGAACGCCACCAACCCCCGGCCGGAATGACGACCGTCGCGGTCGCCGGAGCGCTCGCGGACAAGGCCGGCAACGGCGGCGAGGCGTGGGTGCGGCTGAGCTACGCGCTCGGGTTCCGGCGGCTCGGCTGCGACGTGCGCCTGGTCGAGGAGTCCAACGACGCGCCGCGGGATGCCCTGGACTACGCGGCGTCAGTTGCGGAGCGGTTCGGGCTCGATTACGTGCCCGCCGACGTGGTCGAGCCATGCGACCTGCTGGTCAACATCAGCGGCAACGTCCGGTCCAGGACGGTCCGCCGCCGTTTTCGCCGAACCGCCTTCGTCGACATCGACCCGGGGTTCACGCAGTTCTGGCATGAGCAGGGGATCGAGCAAATCCCCCCGCACGACGCCTACTTCACCATCGGAGCGAATATCGGCACCAGCGACTGCCCGATCCCCACCTGCGGGCTCGAGTGGCACACCACGCGGCCGCCGGTCGTGGTCGACGAGTGGCCGGTCGCCACCGGCGCCTTTGACCGCTTCACCACCGTTGCGACGTGGCGCTCCCCGTTCGGGCCGATCGAGCCGTACGGGCTGAAGCATCACCAGTGGCGCTCGTTCCTGCACCTTCCGACCGAGACGAGTCTGACCTTCGAGGCGGCGCTTGCCATCGATCGCGCCGACGCGGCCGATCGCAACGCACTCGACGCACAGAGCTGGCATATCGTCGATCCCGCGGTGACGGCCGATCCCGAAGGTTTTCGCAACTACGTCCAGGGCTCGGGCGCCGAGTTCTCGGTCGCCCAGGGCATCTACGTCGACACCCACAGCGGATGGTTCAGCGACCGAACGGTGCGCTACCTCGCGTCGGGCAAGCCGGCGCTCGTCCAGGACACCGGCTTCACACAGACGCTGCCGGCCGGAGAGGGCCTGGTTGCGTTCCGAACGCCCGAGGAAGCAGCCGCGGGCGCGCGTGCGATCGTGGACGACTACGAACGCCATACTCGGGCCGCGCGGTCGATCGCGGAGGAGTACTTCGACTCCGACCGCGTGCTGGAGGCAATGTTGGCACAGGTGCTACACTAAGGTGTAACACTAGGAGGTGCCCGTGCCGACACACTGGAAGCGAATCGCCGTGACCCAGGATCCGGAGCTCTCCGAGGCGCTCAACCGTGTCGCCCCGTTCTATCCCGGGATCGCCCCAGCGCGCCTGGTGCACGATCTCGCGGTCAAGGGCGCCGAGGCGGTCGAGGAGGAGCGACGTCGTTCGGATCAGGCGATCGAGGATGCCATCGCCCTCTCGACCGGACACCTCCGCCACCTGATCGACTGGGAGGTTCTCGAGCGGATCGACGAACTCGCCTGGGGCGAGTAAATGCAAGCTCCCGTCGGCTACGACGGAAACGTCTACATCGCGGACGCCAGCGCATGGTGGCATGCCGGTCATCCGAGCATCCGCGACGAATGGACCGCTGCGCTGAATAACCGGCAGATCGCCACCTGCGCAATCGTCAAGCTCGAGATGCTGTATTCCGCGCGCGACGGAAGCGACTACGATCGCCTCGACGCGATCCTCGGGGGATTCCGCGATGTGCCGATCACGCGGTCAGTGACGGACGCGGCCCTGGCTGCCTTGCGCGAGCTCGCCCATCGCGGGCCGCTCCTCCACCGCAGCGTACGGTTTCCAGACGTACTGATCGCGGCGGCGGCGCAGGACGTCGCTGTTGGTGTCCTGCACTACGACGCACACTTCGACCGCCTGGCCGAGGTGCTCGACTTCGAGAGCCGCTGGGTCGCGCCGGCAGGGTCGTTGTGAGGATCGTGGTCGCGGGGATGGTCGCCGCCGACCCGCACCAGGGGGGCGCCACCTGGGCGGTGCTCCAGTACGTTCGCGGGCTCGAGCAGCTCGGGCACGAGGTCTGGCTGGTCGACCCGGCCGAGGAGCCGGACGCCGAGGCGGCCGCGTACTTTGCTGCGCTCGAGCTCGGGCCGCAGGCGTTCCTCGGACGCTACGCCGGCCCGGTGCCCGACCTGCTGCTGAACGTGTCGGGAATGCTCCGCGACGAGCGCGTCCTGGACGGAGCGCCGATCCGGGTCTACCTCGACCTCGACCCGGTGTTCAACCAGCTCTGGCACCTCCAGGGCGTTGACGCCGGCCTGGACGGACACACGCACTACGTGACCGTCGGCCGGCGGGTGCCTGCGACCGGTCACGACTGGATCCCGAGCCTGCCGCCGGTCGTGCTCGACCGCTGGCCGGTCGCGGAGCGGATCGAGACCGATGCGTTCACCACCGTCGGCAACTTCCGTGCCTACGGCTCGATCGAGCACGAGGGCGTCCACTACGGCCAGAAGGCGCACTCGCTGCGGCCGCTGGTCGACCTCCCCGGACGCACCGACGAGCGCTTCGCGCTCGCGCTCGACATCCACCCGGACGAGCCCGACCTCGCCGTGCTTCGCGACCACGGGTGGGAGCTCGTCGATCCGCGCGCGGCGGCCGGAACGCCCGAGCGCTATGCGGCGTTCGTCAGCGGCTCCAAAGCCGAGCTCGGCGTTGCCAAGGAGGGCTACGTCGTGTCGGGGAGCGGCTGGTTCGGCGACCGTAGCGCCGTCTACCTGGCCTCCGGGCGGCCCGTGGTGGCGCAGGACACCGGCTTCGGCGAGCGGCTACCGGTCGGCGCCGGGCTGTTCGCCTTCAGCGACGTGGACGGCGTGCTGGCGGCGATCGAGGCGATCCGCTTCGACTACGGGCGCCACGCGCGGGCGGCGCGGGCGATCGCGGAGGAGCACCTCGACTCGCGTCTCGTCCTGACCCGCCTGTTGCGCGAGGTGGGGGCGCTGCCTCCCACGCCGACGCGGTCCGTCCACGACGCGCCGGACGGAGAGCTCGCCGAGCTGCTCGGCGTCGAGCCGGCCACGATCCGCCGCCGTCCGTTCGAGTATCGCTCGAGCGCGCCGCTCGTCGAGCTCGACGCCGGCGGGCGGACGCTGCTGCTCAAGGACCTCTCCCCGGCCGCCCTGACCGAGCGAGCACGCGCGGCGAAGCACGATCTCCTCCACGACCCGGCGCGGGAGATCGAGGTCTACCGGACGTTCCTGGATGGGGCCGGTCTCGGCACGCCCGCGCTCGCCGCCGCGGTCGCCGACGCGGATCGGGGCCGGTACTGGCTCGCGGTCGAGAAGGTCGCCGGCACGGAGCTGTACCAGCTCGAGGTCGACCGCTGGCACGAGGTCGCGCGCTGGCTGGCGCGATTGCACGACCGGTTCGCCGGCGTCGCGGCGTCCGACCACCTCGTTCGCTACGACCGCTCGTACTTCGAGCTCTGGCCGGAGCGGGCAGGCGTGCGCCCGCCTGGCTACGAGGCGGTCATCGACCGGCTCGCGGGCCTGCCCACCACGCTCGTCCACGGCGAGCTGTACGCGTCGAACGTGCTGCTCGCCGGCGACCGGGTGTGCGTGATCGACTGGGAGCTCGCCGGCGTCGGGCCGGGCGTGCTCGACCTGGCGGCCGTGACCGCGGGCCTTGCAGACGAGGACGCGTCGGCCCTCGTCGAGACGTACCGCGCCGCGCTCGAGGACCCGCCGGACGCGCAGGAGCTCGGCTTCGAGCTCGACTGCGCCAGGCTCCACCTGGCAATCCAGTGGCTCGGCTGGTCGGCGGAGTGGATGCCGCCGCCCGAGCATGCGCTCGACTGGCGCGCCGAGCTGCCGCGGCTTGCGGAGCGGGTGGGCCTATGACCGTCGCTCGCCTCCGGCTCGCTCGCGCGGGGGGAACGGCCGGTTCCCCCCGCGAGCCCCCCTCCGAGCTCCGCCGCCGGCTTCGCCGTCGGCGTTCGCGAGCTGTTTCACAGCAAGCGGGGCAGAGCCGCGCCCGCCATGTCGGTCGCGGCGATGGAAACCCCTGGAGTGGCCGGGAGTGTGATCTATGAGCCGGATCCTCATCGTCAACGCGGACGACTTCGGCCTGTCGAGCGGGGTCAACCGGGGCATCGTCCGCGCCCACGACGAGGGGATCGTCACGAGCACCAGCGCGATGGTCCGCCGGGATGCGATCGACGAGGCGGCGCAGCTCGCGCGCACACGTCCTGGGCTCTCGGTCGGGCTCCACATCGATCTCTCCGAGTGGGTGTACCGCGACGGGGAGTGGGTCCCGCTCTACGAGGTCGTGGCCGGCGAGGACGAGGCCGCGGTGGAGGCCGAGGTCGCCGCGCAGCTCGCGAGCTTCGTCTCCCTGTTCGGCCGCCGGCCCACGCACCTGGACTCCCACCAACATCGGCACCTGGAGGACCCGGTGCGGTCGGTGTTGATCGACCTGGGTCGGCGGCTCGGGGTTCCCGTCCGGTCGTGCACGCCGGGGATCGAGTACCGGGGCGACTTCTACGGCCAGAGCGGCAGGGGCGACGCATACCCTGAGGGGATCAGCGTCGAGGCGCTCCTCCGCTTGCTGTCGTCGCTGCCCGAGGGTGTCACCGAGCTCGGCTGCCACCCGGCCGCGGAGCCGGTGGAGGACTCGAGCTACTCCTCGGAGCGGCCGCTCGAGCTCGAGGCGCTCTGCGACTCCCGGGTCAAGGCGGCGGTCAAGGACGAAGACATCGAGCTGCTGTCGTTCTCGGCGCTGTCCGGCTCGCTTCCGGCCTGACCCTCGCGCTCGGCGGACGGCCTCGCCTGCTCGTACCAGCGGACGGCGGCCATCAGGAAGTCGGAGAGCTGCTCGTGCGTCTCGTCGACGAAGGCCCGTGCCCGCCCGGCCTCGTCGATGATCGCCTGCCGCTCGTTGCGGGCATCCTCGATGATCGCCTCCCGCTGCTCCTGCGCCGCCGCGATCATCGCCGCGACCCGCGCGGTCCCGGCCTGGTCGGCCTCGGCGACGATCTGCTCGGCCTGCTCGCGGGCTGCTTGGAGATCGCGCTCGGCCGACTGTCTCGCCTCCTCGCGGATCGCCTCGGCCTCCTCGCGCGCCTTGACCAGCGTCTCGCCGATCAGGCGCTGGTGTTCCCGGTTTCGTTCCAGCTCCTGCTCGAGCTCTCCGATCCGCCGCTCGAGCTCGGCGCGCTCATGTACGAGCTCACGGATGCGTGCGCCCATCGTGTCGAGCAGCTCGCCGATCGTCGACCGCTCGTACCCGAAGAGGGCGCGCGGCAGCTGGTCGGTCTCGACCTCGGGCGGAAGCGCGGTCGCCGGGGACTGCTCCTCGGATCTCTGAGGCTGTGAGCTCAAGTTGGGCTGCTTTGGGGAGAGGCACCGTCGAGTTTTGCACGGATCGACGAGGGCGTCGAGGAGTCGAAGCGTCGCTTCGCCCCGTTCAAGGGAACGGCGGAGACGCCGATCCCTTACCCGTGGGGGATGTCGGCAATGAAGCCGGAGACGTTGCCGGTTCTCGCGGGCGGCGAGGATCGTCTGGCGCGCCCCGCCCAGAGGCACCGGGGTTTCTTCCGGAGCACCTGACCGAACGCGAGACGGAGATCCTGCAGCTGGTTGCCGAGGGCCTGGTCACTCCCGAGATCGCGGAGAAGCTCGTGATCAGCCCCGAAACGGTGAAGACGCACATGCACCACATCCTGGCGAAGCTGGAGGCGCGCTCGCGTGCGCATGCCGTGACGATCGGGTTCCGCCGCGGCCTCATCGGCTGAACCGGCGATCAGCCGCCGGATTCGCCGTCGCGCAGGTACTGGTGGACGAACGCGATCGCCATGCTCCCCTCGCCGACGGCGGCCGCGACGCGCTTCACCGGTCCGAGCCGGACGTCGCCGCAGGCGAAGATGCCCGGCACGCTGGTCTCGAGGAGGTACGGATCGCGGTCGAGAGGCCAGCGGCCGGCTGCGCGTACGTCGGAGCCGGTGAGCACGTAGCCCCTGGCGTCGAGTGCGATCTCGGGTGGGAGCCAGCCGGTCTCGGCGTCGGCGCCGATCAGGATGAAGAGCCCGCCGGAGTCGGCGCGCGTGGTCTCCCCGGTCGACGTGTCGTGGATGTCGATCGCCTCGAGGGCGGCGTCGCCGTGGAGCGCGACCACCTCTGAGCTAGTGCGGACGCGGATGTTCGACCGGTGCTCGATCTGGTCGATCAGGTACCGGGACATGCTCTTCTCGAGCCCGTCGCTGCGGCAGAGGACGGTCACGCTCCGCGCGTGGGTGGAGAAGTGCATCGCCGCCTGGCCGGCCGAGTTGCCCGCTCCGACGATGTGGACGTCGAGCCCGTAGGTCGCGGGCGCCTCGTTCTGGGCCGCGCCGTAGGAGACGCCCTTGCCCAGCAGCCGTGTGCACCCTTCCAGCGGCAGGTGCCGCCAGGCGACGCCGCAGGCGACGATGATTGTGCGGCCGCGAAGGACGTCGCCGCCGTCGAGGTGCACCTCCCTCGCTTCCGGGTCGATCCGGGTGATCTCGCGGGTGACGAGGAACTCGGCGCCGAGCCGCTGCGCCTGCTTGAGTGCGCGGCTGGCGAGCTCCTCGCCGGAGACACCGGATGGAAAGCCGAGGTAGTTCTCGATCCGGGAGGACGAGCCTGCCTGGCCGCCGGGCGCCTCCCGCTCGATCACGATCGTCCGCAGTCCTTCCGAGGCTCCGTAGACGGCGGCCGCCAGTCCCGCGGGGCCTGCGCCGATCACGACGGTGTCGTACGTCGTGTGCTGCGGCTCCGTGCCGAGGCCGAGGAGCTCGGCGACGCGGCGCGGGTGCGGCTGCACGACCGTCTGGCCGTCGACGATCCGGATCACCGGCAGGTCCTGCTCGGGCGGTAGCGGGCCGCCCCACTGCTCGGTCGCGTCCGAGTCGTCCGGCTGGATCCACGCGAACGAGATCTGGTTGCGGTCGAGGAAGTAGCGGAGCTCGGTGCAGGAGGGGTCGAGCCGGTGGCCGACCACGATCGCACGGGGCGGCGACTGCTCGGCCGCGAGGCTCAGGAGGCCGGTCGCGCCCTCGATCCGGTGGCTCGCCAGCTTCCCGACCTCCTTGCCGACCTCCGGCTCGAGAGCGACGACCGAGTGGTAGTCGTGCGGCTCGATCCGCAGCACGCGCGACCGCTCGGTAGCCCGGAACCCCGCCGGGAACATCGTGCCGAGCGTGACCGGGACCTCGCCGAAGATGTCGCCGGGATGTCGTTCGCCGACCTTGCGCTCGATCCCGTCGACGAGCTTCGTCGCCTCGATGTGCCCATCGAGCACTGCGAACAGCGCCCGCTCGGACCCCTCCGGGGCGGCGTACTCGCCCGGCACGAGGGTGATGTCGGCCGCGACGCGGGCGAGCCGCTCGCGGGCGGCCGCATCGAGGCCGGCGAAGACCGTCACCTCAGCGATTTCCTCCGCAGTCACCACGACGGGCCAACGCTACTGATTCGGGTGCGGGGCTGTCATGCTCCCGTCGTCCGGTAGGCGATCGAACGGGAGGAAGCCATGGCGTGGGTGCTGGTTCAGAAGGCGACGGATGCGACCTGGGACGACTACCAGCGCGTCAGTGATGCGGCCGGGGCGGACGACAACCCGCCCGCAGGTCTGATCGTGCACGCGGCCGGCGAGGAGGGTGGGACGTGGCGCTCGGTCTCCGTGTGGGAGTCGCAGGAGGCGTACGAGCGGTTCCGGGATGAACGGCTCATGCCGGCGGTGGTCCAGGCGCTCGGCCAGGGAGCCGTGGACGCAGGGCCGCCGCCCCAGGAGTCGTTCGAGGTCAAGCACCTCGTAAAGCCGTAGGGCGCAGCCACGCATTTGACGGGTCAGACTTCGGTCTGACCCGTGCCTTTCGTCGGCCCCGGAGGCCCGGGGACAGGCTGAAGCCTGTCCCTTCTGGTTCTGGGTGTCTCGGCGGCCGGGGTCCGAGGGTCTGACCACGCATAACGAAGGGCGAGGAGGGTGTACCTAGAAGGGTCAGACTTCAGTCTGCCCCGTGCCTTTCGTCCCGCGAGGCCTGGGGAGGTCGTCGCCCCGCGCGGCCTGGGACAGGCTGAACCTGTCCCTTCTGGGCCGGCTCAGAGCCAGTCGAGGAGCTCGGCGACGCCGCCGACTACCGCGTCCGGGCGGCGGCGCTCCGGGATGTCGCCGGGCGTGAGGCGGCCGCTGATGCCGGTCGCGACCAGCACCGTTCGTGCGCCGCCGAGGCGCCCGAGCGCGACGTCCATCGTCACGTCGTCGCCGACGACGAGGAGCTCCCCGCCGCGGACGCCGACCTGGTCCTCGATCGTCCTCAGCGCCGCGCGCGAGGGTTTCCCGACGATCACCGGTCGGGTGCTGCTGGCCTTCGCCAGCGCCGCGGTGGTCATCGCGCCGCGGCTGATGATCATCCCGTCGCCGCCGGCGTACCCTGGTGCGTAGCTCGCCGTCAGCAGCCGCGCGCCGGCGATGATCGAGCGTGCGGCCCGCTCGAGCAGCGGGAAGTCGACCGAGTCCGCGTGCGCGACGAACACGGTCTCGACCGCGCCGTTGTCGGCTGCAAGGTGCATGCCCTCTGCGGCCAGGTACGCGCGTGCCGACTCGGTGGCGAAGGCCAGCACCGGCCCCTCGAGGCGCCGCATCTTCAGGTACGCCCGGACGCTGCGTAGGGGCGTGAGCATCTCGTCGTCGGCGACGTCCAGCCCCGCCGCGCGGAGGTTGCCCGCGAACCATTCCGGCGGCTCGTGGCTGCCGTTGGTGAAGATCGCGAGCCGGCGCCCCGACGCCCTGATCCGCGCCAGTACCTCGCCCGCGCCGGGCTGTAGGTGGACCTCGTCCCCGATCCGGTGGACGAGCGTCCCGTCGACGTCGAGCACCACCGCCCTGACCGCGTCGAGCTTCATCGGCCAGTCTCCCCGGCTCGCCTGAAGGTTTTCGCGGCCGCGACCGACATGGCGGGCGCGGCCCAGTGCCGCTGCTGATGTGCGAACGCCTTTGGGGAGGGGGGCACACGGGGGGAACCGGCCGTTCCCCCCGTGCGAGCGAGCCGAAGGCGAGCGACGTTCAGCGGTGCCACTCCACGACCCGGTCGCCGGTCTCGACGTGCAGGCTGACCACCGTCTTCCGTCTCGCCACCTCGCGCAGGAGCGTCGTCACCGGGTGGCGCGCCGAAGCGGCTGCCGCCTTCGACCCCGCGGCGACCATCGCGTCCACCTGCTCCTCCGCCATCGTCGCCCGGAGCAGGAGCTCCTCGTCGGAGATCCGCGTGCCGAACTGCCTGCGGAAGTCGTCGAGGTGGAGCGGCTCGAGGTCGCGGAGCTCGTCGACCCCCGGGCGCGAGAGCACGCGGTCGGAAACGTCCGGATCGACCGGCGCGGCCGGATCGCCGTAGTGGCCGAGGAAGTAGCGAATCGTCTCGACGGAGACGTTCGACCAGCGCTCCTTGTCGAGCACATTTCGGAGCGCCTGGGTGGCGACCATCTGCGAGACCGGCGTGACGATGATCGGGTAGCCCATCTCCGCCCGGACGCGGCCGACCTCCTCCAGCACCTGGTCGAAGAGCTCGGGATGTCGCTGCTCGTCGAGCATCCGCCTGGTGGTCGAGACCATCCCGCCGGCCAGCTGGTGGTGGTAGTAGGTGGCGTCGAACTCCTGCGGCTCGCCGATCGGCAGATCCTTGTCTTGGCCGAGCTGCCGGAAGTAGGCCGACACCTCGGCGAGCGCCTCGAGGTCCAGGCGGTGCGAGTAGCCGGCCGCCTCGAGGTCGCGAAGAGTGGTCTCGGCGGCGGGGTTCGAGGTTCCGCGCGCCAGCGGCGCGACCGCCGTATGCAGGTCTCGGAAGCCGGCGCGCAGGCCTTCGAAGTACACGAGCGGCGCGAGCCCGATCGTGCAGTGGCTGTGCAGCTCGGCCGGCCGGTCGCCGGCGGCGGAGAGGAAGTGGGGGGCGAGCTCGCGCACGGCGTCCGGCGTGAGCAGGCCGCCCGGGTCCTTCAGGTAGAGCCGGTCCATGTCGCGGCAGCCGGCGAGCGCCGCCGCGCGCTCGGCGTAGTACGCGTGCGTGTGAACGGGGCTGATCGAATACGTCAGGCCGATCACGATCTCCTCGACGCCCTCTTCACGCGCCACGCGCGCCATCCGCTGGAGCCGAGCGGGGTCGTTGGACGGGTCGGCGATCTGGAACCGGCGGATCCCGTTGCGGACGACACACCGGAACGAGAGCCGCATGAAGTCCTCGTCTGCCGGCACCCAGGAGATGAAGCGCATGCCGGTCGTGATGTAGCTGAGCGGCGTGTTCGGCATCGCCGCGCTGACCAGCCGGAGCCGCTCCCAGGGGTCCTCCTGGTGGAAGCGAACCGCGACCGCCATGTGCGTGCTCGACGTGAAGTCGGCGGCGTGGTAGCCGACGCGGTCGATCGTCGGCGCGATCGCGAGGATGTCCCCGGTCGTCAGGCCGGTTGCGCTCCACAGGCTCTGGTTCCCGTCGCGCATCGTCGTGTCGACGATGTCCACGACCGGGCCGGTCCGGGCGTGGGTGGCAGGCGGGGGAGCCGGCGCAGGCCGGTCGGGATCGAGGGTGGCGCGCAGCGTGAAGCCGTTGCGCTCGGCGCGCAGCTCGTCCGACTCCGAGGCGTCGATCAGGCGGAGAATCTCGCGGACGTCGTCGTCGCTCAGCGGCATGGCGCGCCGGGGTCAGTCGAGGATCGTGACAAGCCCGCTCGAGCCGTCGACCCGGATCGACTGGCCGGTGCGGATCGCGGCGGTCGCACGGCCGGTGCCGACGACGGCCGGCAGGCCGTACTCGCGACAGACGATCGCCGCGTGTGACATCACCCCGCCGATGTCGGTGACGACGGCGGTCACCTTCGGAAAGATCGGCGCCCAGGCCGGCGAGGTGACGGGACAGACGAGCACGTCGCCGTCCCGCACGTCGGCCAGCTCGTCGACGTCGACGACCACCCGCGCCGGGCCTTCGACCACGCCCGGGGACGCGGCCGCGCCGCTCAGCTGAGAGCCGCCGTCCCGGGCGCCTGCCCACTCCTGCACGCGCTCGGTCGTGACGCCCCAGAGCATGATCGACATCGGGTCGGTGATCGCCTCGGGCGTGACGCCGATCGCCGGCGGCGGCGTCCACTCCGCCAGCCGCTCGAGCAGCTCCTTGCGGCGGGCGACGATCGGCGGCCAGTGGCTCGGCCCGGCCGGCGCGCCGCCGGTCGCCCAGGTGAGGAGCAGCTCGTCGAGCGCCTCGGCCACCTCGTGCCGCGTCAGGTGGAACATATCCTCGCGGTTCTCCAGGAAGCCGTGCTCGGCGAGCAACCCGCCGAACTCGCGCAGCTTGTTCCACCAGCGGGTGAGGAACCAGTAGTCGCAGAAGAACTTGTGCTCCTCGACGTACGGGAACACGGTGCGCGAGAGGCCGAGCAGCTCGTGGAACGTCTTCCGTGCGTCCTCGTCGAGCAGCGAGCCGTATTCCTCCGCAAGCCGGTCGCGCTCGCGGGCGATCTCCTCGCTCGGACGCTCGATCTGCTCGCCGGCCTTCAGCGCACGGATGTTGCCCGTCACCGACGCGTAGGGAATCGACGGGTCGTCGTACCAGCTGCCGTAGAAGTGGTACAGGCCGTCGCCGACCGCCATGTTGAACCAGGGGTCCTTGATCGCCTCCAGCTCGGCGAGCCAGCCGCGGCCGGCCTCGCTGTCCGCGAGCTCGGCATCGATCTCGGGCGGGGTGCGCCCCTCGACGAACGCGCCGTCGACGCCGGTGTCGATCGCCAGCTTTGCGAGCCGGGCGAGCTCGGCGCTCGGCTTGAAGAGGAGGACGTCGATGCCGGCGACCATCTGGGCGATGTGCTGCTCGGGGATGTCCGGGAGCTGGCCCTTGCAGAACTCGCTGAAGGTCATGTACGCGCCGTACCCGAGGAGCAGGAACTCGAAGTGGTGCTGCCACATCAGGTCGCCGCAGCGCAGCGTTCGGCTGTAGGCGTCGAGCACTTCGTAGAAGGCGGTCTGGCGCGTGTCGTCGAGCATCACCTCGTCCGGCTCGTACTCCGGCAGGTCGGGAACGTGGAGCGTCGTGATCTCGGCGATCAGCGTCTCCATCTTCTGCCGCCAGCGGCCGTACAGCTCATCCCAGTGCTCGTAGTAGTAGCCGGCGCGGCGCTGGAAGTACTCGGCCCGCTCGGCGATCTTCGCCGGGTCGGTGACCGGGTTGCCGGTGATGTAGACGTAGCCGTTGACGATCCGGTAGTCGATCCCCATCGCCGGCGGAATCGCGAAGAAGCGGTTCTGCCAGGCGCCGACCGCCTGGTAGGGCGCGTCGATGCAGGCGACGTCGAAGGCCGGCATCGGCACCGGGAAGTGCATCGAGTTCCAGAACCAGAAACGGTTCTCGTCAACGTCACGGCGCGCCTCGGTGAACAGCGCGTAGTGGGGGTACATCTCCTCCCAGCCCTCGCAGCCGGGCGGGGTCTCGATCTCGTACGGGCTCGGGAATGCGCCGGCCGCCATAGGCCGTGTATACAACAATCCACGCCATGCGGGCCGTTCGTCAGCACGAGCTCGGCGGGCCCGAGGTGCTCGCAATCGAGGAGGTCGACCGGCCGGAACCGGGGCCGACGGAGGTGCTCGTCCGCGTCGCCGCTGCGGGCGTCAATGCCGTCGACTGGAAGACGCGCGCGGGCGGTGGGTTCATTCGCGACCTTCCCTTCACGCTCGGCTGGGACGTGGCCGGCGTCGTCGAGGCGGTCGGCCTCGGCGTCACCTGGCTCGCGCCCGGCGACCGGGTCTTCGGGATGCCGCGCTTCCCGCGCGAGGCGGGGTGTTACGCCGAGTACGTGGTCTCGCCGTCTCGGCAGCTGGCACGCATCCCGGATGGTCTCGAGGATGCGGAGGCGGCCGCGGTGCCGCTGGCGGGGCTGACGGCCTGGCAGGCGCTGGTGGAGACGGCGGACGTCGGCGCGGAGTCGCGCGTCGTCGTCCTCGGCGCAGCGGGCGGGGTCGGCCATCTCGCCGTGCAGATCGCGAAGGCGCGGGGCGCCTGGGTGGCCGGGACGGCGAGCGCCGGCAAGCACGGGTTCCTCGCCGAGCTCGGTGCGGACGAGGCGATCGACTACAGGAGCGACGCGGTGGCCGATCGGGTGCAGGACGTCGACGTGATCCTCGACGCGGTCGGCGGCGACGTGGGTGTCGGCGCCCTTCCGGCGCTGCGCGACGGCGGCGTCCTCGTCACCGTCTCCGGGTCGTCGGTGGCAGGCTTGCGCGAGGCGGCCGCGGGCCGGGTTCGCGTGGCGGGGATCCTCGTCGAGCCGGACCGGGTGGGGATGCAGGCGCTCGCGTCGCTCGCGGCGGAGGGAAAGCTCAGGCCACATGTGCAGGAGACCTTCCCGCTCGAGGAGGCGGGGGCCGCACATGCGCTCGGCGAGACCGGGCGCACCCGCGGCAAGCTCGTCCTCACCGTCGCCTGACCCGGCAACTCGTCGACAAAACGCGCCTAGTCCCGACGTGCCACGTCCGGTGCCAGGCACCGGACGTGGCCGTTCGGGCCAAGGTCGCCGCTCAACGATGCGGGCGACCTGTCCGGAACCGACACGTCCGGTGCCTGGCACCGGACGTGTCTTCGCCGGACACGTTCTCGGAGGTGGAAAGATCGCCCGATGGCACGGTTCGTCCTCGTCCACGGCGCCTTCGGCGGCGCGTGGTCCTGGGAGCCCGTGATCCCAGCGCTCGAGGCCGCAGGACACGCCGTCGAGGCCTTCGACCTGCCCGGTGCGGGTGACGACCGCACGCCGGTTGCGGAGGTCACGCTCGAGACCTACGTCGCCCGCACCGCCGAGGTGCTCCGCGGCCGTCCCGAGCCGGCCGTGCTGGTCGGGTTCAGCATGGGCGGCGTCGTCGTCACGCAGTCGGCCTCCGACTGCCCCGACCGTGTCGCGTCGCTCGTCTTTGTCGCGGCGTTCATGCCGGCGAACGGCCAGAG
>JBKPMR010000089.1:0-5723 GCA_046732255.1 Actinomycetota bacterium | reverse complement strand
GAGCCGGACGCTGCCTTCGCGGCGGATCGTGCTCGTCGCCGTCCCGGCCTGCCTGGCGGTCGCGGCCGCCGTCTCGCTCGCCGCCGGCGTGCTCGACTCGGGTGGCAACGGGCAGAACCAGGTTGCCGGTCGCGAGCGCGCGTTGTCACCCCTCTCTCAGTCGGACACGCTCGCGCCGGCCCTGAAGTCGGCGGGCAGCGGCGGTGCCGCCGGCCTGCCGGCGACCTCCGGCCGCGCGCAGCGGTACGAGGCCGAGCTGACACTGAAGGTCGGCGACCTCTCGGCGGCGACCAAGCGTGCCCTCCGGCTGACGCGCGGCTTCCACGGCTACGTGCGGAGTGTCGACTACGGCTCGGGTGCCGACCGGGGCTCTGCGTACCTGGTCGTGCGCGTTCCCATCGGCAGCGTGCAGAAGGCGATCGTCGAGTACTCCGCGATCGGCCGGATCGTCGACCAGAAGGTCTCGATCCAGGACGTCCAGCCGCAGGTCGACCGGCGCTTCCGCCAGCTGCAGGCCCGGCGGGACGCGATCGCGAAGCTCCAGGCGAAGCTCGAGAACCCGTCCCTGACGTCCGCCGAGCGCAGCGCGCTCGAGAGCCGGCTCGTCGCCGCCCGCCGCGAGCTGGTCGCGCTCCAGCGCGCGCAGACGGCGCTCGTGCGCCAGACCTCGTACGCGACCGTCTCGCTCGACCTGCACAGCAAGGCGAAGGCGGTCGCCGTGCCGGGCGAGCCCGGCCGTATCGGCCGCGCCCTGCATCGCTCCGGGGAGATCCTGGCCGACGAGGCGAAGGTGCTGGTCTACGTGCTGATCGTCGGCGCGCCGTTCTTCGTCCTCGGCGGCCTGGCGCTGGCAACCCTGCGGATCCGGCGCCGGCAGAGCGAGGCGCGGCTGCTGTCTACTTCTTGACCTTGCGGGTGGTCACGCCGCTCTGGACCAGGAACTTCGGCTTCGCGATCGTGATCTTCACCGGCGTCGACCAGGTCATCTGCTTCACCGGCCCGGCGACGTACGGATCGATGCCGCGCACCCGGTAGAACCAGGTTCCGGGCGTGAGCTCGTCGAGCAGCATGGACGTAGAGGCGGTGAACACCGCTGCCTTCGCGCGCCAGGGCGTCCGCGTACGGCTCCACTGCACCTCGTACCCCGTCGCGCCTTTCGCCGGCTGCCAGCCGATCAGGGCCGCGCGGTAGAAGGTGGGCGTCAGCGTCCGGGCGGCGACGAGCTCGCCGAAGCGGGAGAGCCCCGACGCGAACGGACTGGTCAGTGACGTGGTCGTGGGCTGGCTCGTCCGGACGAACTCCATCACGTCGCCGGCGGCGCACGCGTCCTGCGGCGTCTCGGCGTCCTGGTATTTCCCCGAGCGGACGTTGACCGGCACGACCGTCCACCAGTAGCGGGCGTTCGTCCGGCCGAGATCCCACAGGTCGACGTACGGTCCGTTGGTCGTGAACTCGGCCGGTACGGCGGTCGTGGTCGTGCCGGTGGGGCCGGTCGACGTGCCGCCGGTGGCGGAGCCCGACTGCTCGTTCGTGGTGATCGGCAGCGACTCGGCGTTGAAGGTGCTGCCCTGTGCCTTGTCGGCCGGGTAGGTGGTCGTGTCGGCTTCCGAGGCCGGGAGCTCGACCGGGCCGCTCGTCCTCGGCGCATAGGCGGGGCTGCCGACGACCGAGCCGGTGAAGACGACGTTCACGCACTGGCGGTCGGTCGCGACGTAGACGCGGTAGAGGTGGCCGGTGTTGCCATTTCGGGCCGTGTCGCCGACGAAGGAGAAACCCGGTGTGAGCTGGTGCTCGACGGTGCCCGTGCTGGTGGTAAGGGCGTCGGAGACGGTCTGGAGCGGCGTCAGCCAGGTGCCCGCGGAGATCGGGGGGTTCACGGAGACGTACATCTCGCTCCAGGGGCCGTACGAGACTGCGGGCAGCGCGTTCGGCAGCTCGCCGTAGACCTTCCTGACGGCGCGTACCCGCCAGACCACGGTGCCGCTCCAGCTCGGGTCCTGATGGCCGGTGTAGTACTCGCGCTCGTCGACGACGTTTGTCGTAGTGGTGACCACCTTGCCGCGGAGGCCGTTGACGACGACGTTGTCGAACCACACCTCGTAGGAGGTGGCACCGTCGACCGGTGTCCAGCGCACGAAACCGGGCATGTCGGGCAGCCGCTCGGGCGCCTCACCGCCGGTATCGAAGCCGAAGGCCGCGCTCCACGGGGTGACGCGCGTCCCCACCCGCGCCCGCACGCGGACGTACAGCGCGTGCGGATGGCCGGTCATCCACGGCAGTGCGAGTGGAAGCGAGACAGCCGGGATCCGCACGGGCCGGCTTGTCGACCAGGCCAGCGTGCGGTCGTCGAACTTCGTGCTCGTGGCGAGCTGGAAGTCGTATCCGGTCGCGCCCTCGACGGGATCCCACGCGAAGGAGGGCGTACGGGGGAACGAGGCGGGGAGAGGATCGTCCACGCGGAGGAAGAACGGATGCACGCCGGTGGGCGCCGAGAGCGACGCCGACCCGGCTGCCGGGATGTATGCGAGGGCGGCCATGGCGGCCAGGGCGAGAAGGCGTGCGAGCATCCTCATTCCCTGCGGTTGTCGGCAGCTGCGAGCTACACCTTGAGCGCTCGCTCGAGCAGTCGTCCCGCGGCGAGGACGAGCGCGTCGTCTCCCGGACGGCCGGTGATCTGCAGCGATGCGGGGAGCCCGTCCTCGGCGGCGCCGCAGGGCAGCGCCAGCGCCGGGCCGCCGATCACGTTGAACGGCCACGTCAGGAGCGTCAGTTTCCCGCGCAGCTCGCACTCGTCCTGGCCCGCGGCAGGCGCGACGAACGGGAGCGTCGGGGTGACGATCAGGTCGACCTGGCCGAAGAGCTCGGCTGTCTGGTCGCGATAGGTCTCGCGGGCACGGAGCCCCGCTTCGTGCTCGCCGTCGGTCACGGTCAGGCAGATCTCGAGCTTGGCGGCGACGTTCGCGCTGTAGAGGTCGGAGTGCTCGGCGTAGAGCTCACGGTGGACGTCCGCGACCTCGCGCATGAACACGGTCCGGGCGCCTTCCGCGAGCGGGAGCTCGACTGGGCGACGATCGGTGAAGTGCGCTGCCGCCTCCTCGACCCGGCGACGGACGAGCGGCTCGCCGTGTTCCGTCCAGGCGACGCCGACGCGAACGTCGTCCAGGGAGTCCAGGCTCGCGCGGGCGAAGCCGGGGACGAGCGCCTCCATCATCGCCGTGCAGCCCTCGACGGTACGGGCCATGGGCCCGGCGTGGTCGAGGCTCGGTGCGAGCGGGAAGCAGCCGTCGAGCGGGACGACTCCCCAGGTCGGCTTGAAGCCGACCACGCCGCAGCAGGCGGCCGGGATGCGGATCGAGCCGCCGGTGTCCGAGCCGAGCGCGGCGTCGGCGAGACCGGCGGCGAGCGCGGCTGCGGAGCCCCCGCTCGAGCCGCCGGCGACGCGGCCGGGGGCGATCGGGTTCGGCACGTTCCCGAAGTGCGGGTTCTCCGACGTCGTTCCGTAGGCGAACTCGTGCAGGTTGGTCTTGCCGACGTTCGCGTAGCCGTTCGCCTCGAGCCGGGTCACGGCCTCGGCCGTTTCGGACGGAACGTGGTCGGCGAAGATCGCCGAGCCGTACGTGGTCGTCAGCCCGGCGGTGTCGAAGAGGTCCTTGACCGCAAGCCTGATTCCCTCCGCCGGCCGCTCGGGCCGTGCGAGGAAGATGCCGGGCAGATCCCTCGCCGGCTCGCTCACAGGCCGATCTTGGCCCATGACCCGCCCGGCCCGTGACTGTTCGGGCCTTGTCCCAGTCTCTGAGACCGGGGGTGGAACGTTCTTGCAACGATTCGTCCCCAGGTCGACCGGCCGGTGGCATGGTTCCAGCGGTTCCGACCCGGTCTCTGAGACCGGGGCTGCGTCAAGAGTGCGACCTCTTGTCCACAGGCTGGGGAGAGGTCCCCCGGCTAGTCGACTGCGAGGTAGATGAACCCGATCGCGATCGTCCCGGCCGCGATCAGGCAGAAGACGACGAACAGCCCCCAGGCCCAGAGCATGTTCTTGCGCTCGATCTCGCGATCCAGCATCAGCGCAACCTAGACGACCACGTCTACGGCGGCGGCGACGAACACCAGCGCCAGGTAGAGGAGCGACGAATGGAAGAGCAGCGACGCCTGCCGCGGCGTCGTGTGCCGCGCCAGCTCCACGGCGAGCCAGATGAACGCCGTACCGAGGACGAGCGCGGCGACCAGGTACGCGATCCCGAGCGTGCCCCACACGAACGGGACGGCCGTCACCGCGACCATGACGAGCGAGTAGAGGACGATCTGCTTAACCGTCTCGCGCTCCCCCCGTACGACCGGCAGCATCGGGATTCCGGCCGCGGCGTAGTTCCGCTTGATCAGGAGCGCCAGCGCCCAGAAGTGCGGCGGCGTCCAGAAGAAGACGATCAGGAACAGCGAGACGGCCGGCAGAGTGAGGTTCCCCGTCGCCGCCGCCCAGCCGACGAGCGGCGGGACCGCGCCGGCGGCGCCGCCGATGACGATGTTCTGCGGCGTCGTCCGCTTCAGCCACCGCGTGTAGACGAGGACGTAGAAGAGGTTCCCGACCAGCGCCAGCGTCGCGGTCAGCAGGTTGACGACCCCGGCCAGCAGCACGAAAGACAGCGCCGACAGCAGGAGACCGAACTCGAGCGCGTACGACGGCTGCACCCGGCCGGCCGTGACCGGCCGCGCCCGCGTGCGCTCGCCCATCAACGAGTCGATGTCGCGGTCGAGGACGTGGTTCAGTGCGCTGGCTCCGCCGCAGGCGAGCGCGAGCCCGATGACGAGCACCGCCAGGTCGCCGAGCGGGGGAACGCCCTGCGCGCCGACGAACATCCCGCACACGCCGGTGAGCAGGAGCAGCGACATGATCCGCGGCTTCGTCAGCGTGACGTAGTCGCGCCAGGCGCCGATCGGCGCCGTCCCGCCGCGGAACGCGAGCGCGGTCAGCACGAGCGTGGACGCGAACGCGACCGCGGCGGCACCGAGGTGCACGCCGTCGACGGTGATCAGCGCCGCGACGCCGAAGAGCACGATCGAGACGAGCGCAGGAAGGACCAGGCGGCGGTGTCCGAGCAGCGCCGCGACGAGCGCCGCCACGAGCGGCGGCAGTGCCAGTGCCGACAGCAGCTGGTGCGCAGTCCCGAGCGAGGCTGCGCCGCTGATCACGGCGACGAGCGTCGCGCCGGAGGCGCCGAGCGCGACGAGCCGCAGCCAGGCGCTAGGCACCGACTCGCGCATCACGCTCCTTCAGTTTGATCCGCAGGTCGCGCAGCGGCCGGGCGCTCGCGACAAAGGGAACGGGTTGGGTGAAGTTCTCGGGCGGCGGCGGCGAGGGGGCGAACCACTCGAGCGTGTCTGCCATCCACGGATCGTTGCCGACGCGCTCGCCGCGGCGCCGAGTCCGGAACACGTTGACGACGAAGAGCAGAATGCCGACTGCCATCACGCCGGAGCCGATTGTCGAGACGAGGTTCCAAGCCTCCCACCAGCCGCCGTTCGAGTACGTGTAGATCCTGCGCGGCATGCCGAGCAGCCCGAGGAAGTGCTGCGGCAGGAACGTCGTGTTGAACCCGACGAACATCAACCAGAACGTCCACTTCCCGAGCGTCTCGTTCAGCCTGCGCCCGAACATCTTCGGCCACCAGTAGAACAGGCCGCCGAAGATCGCGAACACGGCGCCGCCGAACATCGTGTAATGGAAG
>JBKPMR010000088.1:0-18187 GCA_046732255.1 Actinomycetota bacterium | reverse complement strand
GCCTACGGGATCAGGCCTCGACCTGATCGGGCTCACGAAGGTCTTCCCGGGCGGCACCGTCGCCGTCGACGACGTCAACCTGCACGTCGACCACGGGGAATACGTCGTCCTGCTCGGCCCGTCCGGCTGCGGCAAGACGACGACGCTGCGGATGATCGGCGGTCACGAGTACCCGACGGAGGGGGACATCGTCCTCGACGGCGAGTCGCTCGTCGAACTGCCGCCGCACAAGCGGCCGACGACGACGGTCTTCCAGCACTTCGCCCTGTTCCCGCATCGGAGCGTCCTCGACAACGTCGCGTTCGGACTGAAGATGGAGGGCATGGGCAAGCCCGAGCGGCGCGCCAGGGCGATGGAGGCGCTCGACATGGTCGGGCTCACCGAGCTCCGGGACCGCAAGCCCGCGGCGCTGTCCGGCGGTCAGCAGCAGCGGGTCGCGCTCGCGCGTGTCCTCGTGACCAAGCCCAAGGCGCTGCTCCTCGACGAGCCGCTCGGGGATCTCGATCGCCTGCTGCAGCTGCGCATGCGCGTCGAGCTCCGGAACCTCCAGCGCCAGCTCGGGCTGATGTTCATCCACGTCACGCACAACCAGGAAGAGGCCCTGTCGATGGCCGACCGGATCGTGGTGATGAACGACGCACGCATCCAGCAGATCGCCGACCCGCTCACAATCGCCACGAAGCCTGCCACCGAGCTCGTTGCCCGGTTCATGGGCGACAACAACATCATCCGTGGAAAGGTGACGGAGCGAACCGGCAACCGGTTGGTGGTCGAGGACGCCTGGCACGTGCGGGCGAGCGTCACGGTCGCAGACGGAACGAGCCCGGCGGTGGGAGACGAGGTGTTCGTCTCGGTGCGGGCCGCCGCGGTGGAGCTCGCCGACGGCGCAGCCGGCGAGCAGACGGTGAACTCGGCCGACTGCGAGATCGTCTTCGTCGAGTTCCTCGGCGATCTCCTCAAGCTGCACCTGACCGCAGGCGGTGAGCGGATGCTGGCGAAGGTGCCCGGCGACCGGTATCCGGCTCTCCGCGGCCGGGAGGGCGAGACGATCCGAATCGTCTGGAAAGAGGAGGATGTCCAGCTCCTCGCCCCCTGATCCGGCTCCGCAGCTCGATCTCGAAGACATTGAGACCGTCGAGGAGGAGGTCGAGGCCGAGCACGAGCGCGCGCTCGGCGTCGAGCGGGGGCGCCGGAGGGAGCGAGGCGGCGGGTGGGTCACGTTGGCGTGGGCGCTCCCCGGCTTCGTCTGGCTCGCCTTCTTCCTGATCGCCCCGCTCGTCTTCATCGTGCTGATGAGCTTCTGGACGCCGGATACGGCCAAGGGCTTCGTCCGCACCTGGACGACGGCGAACTACAGCGAGCTGCTCCATCCCTTCAGCTTGGACAACCCGTACTGGAAGGACATGCTGAGGTCGGCCCAGATCTCGGCGATAGCCGTCGCCGCCTGCCTCGTCTTCGGCTTCCCGGTCGCGTACTTCCTGGCGATGAAGGTGAAGAAGCTCCAGTACCAGATCGCCCTCTTCATCCTCGCGCTCGCGCCCTTCTGGACGAGCTTCATCACGCGCTCGGTCGCCTGGGCCTACCCGCTCATGGGCAGCCACGGGGCGCTCAACCAGTTCCTCGTCAAGCTCGGCGTCTCGAGCTACGACCACCCGCTGATCGACACGCAGTTCACCCAGTTATCCGTGCAGCTGGCGATGATCCAGCTCTACATCCTGTTCATGGTCACGCCGATTTTCTTCCTGCTCGCGCAAGTCGACCGGCACGCGCTCGAGGCTGCGCGCGACCTCGGTGGCAACTGGTGGAGCACGTTCCGGGAAGTGATCCTCCCGCAGACCATGCCCGGCATCGTGATCGGTTCGATCTTCATCTTCGTGCTGACGATGGGCGAGTACGGCACCGTGGAGGTGATCAGCCAAGGGGCTGTGACCACGGTCGGTGTCTACGTCCACAGCCAGATCATCGGCACCCAGTACCCCCAGGGGGCGGCATCGGCCGTGCTGCTCGTGCTGATCCTGATCCTCGGCGTATTCGTGATCACACGCCTCTCGAACCTTCGCGAAGACGTATGACTGTCGCTCGCCGCGCTTCGCGCGAGCTCGCTCGCACCGGGGAAACGGCCACGCACGCGAAGCGTGCCAACAAGCAGAGCCCCCCACACGGGGCGCTTACGGCGCCCCGTGACCCCCCTTCCCCGAGAGCACTCGCACCTCAGCGGCCGTTGTGGGCCGCGCCCGCCGTGTCGGTCGCGGCGGCGGAAACCTCGCGCCTCTGGCAGGGAGTCCGATGAGCGATTACGCCCCCGCGATAGAGCGGACGCAGGACACAGTGATCAAGCGGCAGCCGAAAACCCGCCGCGACTGGGCGAAATGGGGCCTGGCGGTCTACTTCGTCATCTTCCTGATCTTCCTCTACGCCCCGATGATCCTGATGGCGATCCTCTCCTTTCAGGGCTACTACGGCGGCGTCACGTTCCCGTTCAAGGGCCCGGCGGGCTTCGACTGGTGGCGGTCGATCTACCAGGAGCAGGTCGGGGCTGTC
This sequence comes from Actinomycetota bacterium, assembly GCA_046732255.1. GTDB lineage: Bacteria > Actinomycetota > Thermoleophilia > Gaiellales > Gaiellaceae > DATBLE01. The sequence goes on along the minus strand of JBKPMR010000088.1, from coordinate 15,646 downwards.
TTCACCAACGCAGGGCCGATCCGGGCGGCGGGTGAGCGTTCCCTGTACGTCAGCCTGGCGGCGGGTGCGATCGTCGCGTTCATGGCCTTCACCCTCTCGATGGCCTTCCGCCGCCGCTTCAAGGGCGACGGCCTCGCCTTCTACGTGATCCTGCTCGCGCTGATGACGCCCGGCTTCCTGCTCGGCCTCGGGACGCAGATCTTCTGGAAGTCGATGGGCGAGCCGACGTCGCTCTGGCACACGGCCCTCGGGACGAACACGGTGTGGGGCATCCCATTCGGCTTCCTGGTGATGATCGCGATCTGGAACCGCTACGACGACCACATCGACGAGGCGGCGCGCGATCTCGGTGCGAACTCGGCGAGGACGTTCGGCGAGGTGACCTTGCCGCTCGTCTGGACGGGCATCCTCGGCGCCTTGCTGTTCGGGTTCACGCTGACGTGGAACGACTTCGACCGCACCGTGCTGCTCGTGCTCGACAACACGCTGCCGCTCCAGATCGTCGGCCTCATCCAGGCGTCGGCGATCCGCCCCGACCTCTACGCCCTGGGCACCGCGACGACGCTCGTCTCGATCGCAGTGATCGTCGCCTTCCTCGTCGTGCTCGCGATCCGGTCCAGGTTCCGGCGGACGACCGTGCATCGCGTCGAGGAGGAGCTGGGCCTCGGCGGCGGGATCGACGCCGAGGCCGCAGAGCAGGTCGTCGAGGGTTAGCACGGGGGAAACGGCCGGTTTCCCCCGTGTGCCCCCTTCCCCGAAGCCCGTCGCACCTCTGCAGCCGTCGTTGCCGCGCCCGCCATGTCGGTCGCGGCGGTCGCGGCGGCGAATGCCCGAGCGAGCTTCGCGGCGGCCGTCAGGCGTGCCGCGGCGAGCGTCTCTTGAAGTCGTCGGCGATCTCGTCCATCGTCGCCCAGCGGACGCCGTCGTGGCCGGAGATGTATTCGATCAGGCGCTCCAGCATCAGGATCACCTGCGGTCGGCCGCTCACATCCGGGTGGACCGTCATTCCGAAGACCGCGTAGTCCTCCTCGCGGTAGACGTAGTCGAACTGGTCCCGCCAGATCTCCTCGAGGTGCCGCGGGTTGACGAAGCCGTGGCTGTTCGGGGCGCCCTTGATGAACATCATCGGCGGGAGGTCGTCGAGGTACCAGCTCGCCGGGATCTCGACCAGGTCAGTCTCCTCGCCGCGGACGAGCGGCTTCATCCACTCCTCGGGCTTCTTCGAGTAGTCGATCTTCGTCCACGAGTCTCCAACCCGGACGTAGTACGGGACGAAGTCGCGGTGCATTAGGCTGTGGTCGTACTTGATGCCGTGCTTGAGCAGGAGCTCGTTGGTGACGTTCGAGAACTCCCACCACGGCGCGACGTAGCCGGTCGGGCGGCGGCCCGATGCCTGCTCGATCAGGTCGATGCACTTGACGAGGACGGCCTCCTCCTGCTCGGGTGTCATCGCGATCGGGTTCTCGTGCGAGTAGCCGTGCATCCCGACCTCGTGCCCGGCATCGACGACCATCTTGGTCTCCTCCGGGAACGTCTCGATCGAGTGCCCCGGGATGAACCAGGTCGTCTTCATGTCGTACTTGGCGAACATCTTCAGGAGCCGCCTCGTGCCGACCTCGCCGGCGAAGATGCCGCGCGAGATGTCGTCGGGCGAGTCCTCGCCGCCGTAGGAGCCCAGCCACCCGGCGACCGCGTCGACGTCGACGCCGATCACGCAGAAGATCTCCTTCGCCATCGCTCTCCTCCAGGATCGTTTGTATGCAATGCCGAACCTATACGACCGGTGGTAGAACGGAAGCGCGATGTGCGTCCTCTGCGGCGTCCTCCTGAACGAGCACTGGGCCGAGCAGGAGGGCGGCCGCCGCAGCCGCGTCTTCAGAGGGCGCCTGCTCAACCGTGTGCTCGACGTCTACGGCCTGCGGCTGGACGACTGGAGCGGCCGCGTCTGGGTGCTGCGCGACCGCAAGGGCCGGACTGCGGTGGTCGACAACCTCGGCGCAGTGTGGGTGGAGGCCGAGAAGCTGGCCGGCCGTCCGATCGATCCCCTCGACCCCGATCTCGTCGCCGCTCTCTCGTGAAGACGCCGGTCGTCCTCCTCACCGGCTACCTCGGCAGCGGCAAGACCACCCTGCTCTCGCGGCTCCTCGCCCACCCTGACATGGGCGAGACGGCGGTGATCGTCAACGAGCTCGGGGAGGCGGCGATCGACCACCATCTGCTGCGGCGCGTCGACGAGCGCACGGTCGTCCTCGGGAACGGCTGCGTCTGCTGCACCCTCCGCGGCGACCTCGCCGACGAGCTGCGCGACCTGCTCTCGCGGCGGGACCGCGGCGAGATCCCGCAGTTCGGCCGCGTGGTGGTCGAGACGACCGGGCTCGCCGACCCGGCGCCGATCCTCTACACGCTGCTCACCGATCCGGTCGTGAAGCACCACTACGAGCTGGAGCGGGTGATCACGACCGTGGATGCGCAGCACGGCCTGCGCGGCGAGGAGTCGGTGAGGCAGGCGGCCGCGGCCGACCGGCTGGTGGTGACCAAGGCCGACCTCGAGGATCCGGTGGCTGTGGCCGCCGACCTCCGGCGCCTCAACCCGGGCGCCGACCAGCTGGTAGCCGTGCTCGGCGACCTCTCGCCGGACGAGCTCTTCGCCGGAGCAGAACGCGACCCGCGTGACCTCGTCTTCGACGAGTCGCACTCGCACGCCGGCGACGTCCGCGCGCTGTGCCTGACGCTTGGCGAGCCGATCGACTGGACCGCGTTCGGAATCTGGCTGACGATGCTGCTGCATGCGCGTGGGCAGGACGTGCTGCGCGTGAAGGGCCTGCTCGACGTCGGTGCCGAGGGTCCGCTGCTGATCAACGGTGTGCAGCACGTCGTTCACCCGCCGGAGCACCTACAGTCGTGGCCGGATGAGGACCGCCGCTCGCGCATCGTCTTCATCGGCCGCGGCTTCACGCGCGAAGAGCTGGAGAGCTCGCTCGCGGCCTTCAACCGTGCCGCGCTCTGACTGGAGTGACAGGCTTTAAGCCTGTCACTGCCTTCCGCCGGCGGCACCGGGAGGCATGAGCAGCACTAGTACGACCTCGGCATGCCGAGGACGTTCTGGCCGATGAACGCGAGCACGAGGTTGTTCGAGACCGGCGCGACCGTGTAGAGGCGCGTCTCCCGGAACTTCCGCTCGACGTCGTACTCCTCCGCGAAGCCGAACCCGCCGTGCGTGTCGAGACAGGCGTTCGCCGCCGCCCAGGACGCCTCGGAGGCGAGCAGCTTGGCCGTGTTCGCCTCCGCGCCGCAGGGCAGGCCCTGCTCGAAGAGCCAGGCGGCCCTGTAGCGCATCAGGTCGGCGGCCTCGACCGCCGCCCACGCCCGCGCGATCGGGAACTGCACGCCCTGGTTCTGGCCGATCGGGCGGCCGAACACGATCCGCTCGGACGCGTAGCGGGCGGCCTTGTCGATGAACCAGCGGCCGTCGCCGATGCACTCCGCGGCGATCAGGACGCGTTCGGCGTTCATCCCGTCGAGGATGTACCGGAACCCCTTGCCCTCCTCGCCGACGAGCGCGTCGGCGCTCACCTCGACGCCGTCCAGGAAGATCTCGGTGGTCGCGTGGTTCATCATCGTCTTGATCGGGCGAATCGTCATCGTCCCGGCCTCGACCGCCTGCTTCATGTCGACGATGAACGTGGACAGGCCGTCGGTCCGCTTCTCAACCTGGTCGGCGGGCGTCGTCCGAGCGAGCAGCAGCATCAGGTCGGAGTGCAGTGCACGTGACGTCCAGATCTTCTGGCCGTGGACGACGTAGCCGCCGTCCACGCGCTCGGCGGTCGTCTGGATGCTGGTCGTGTCCGAGCCGACCGTCGGCTCGGTGACGCCGAAGGCCTGGAGCCTGAGCTCGCCGGAGGCGATCCTCGGGAGGTACTCACGCTTCTGCGCGTCGGAGCCGTGCCGCAGGATCGTCCCCATGGTGTACATCTGCGCGTGACAGGCGCCCGAGTTGCAGCCGGAGGCGTTGATCTCCTCGAGGATCACGCTCGCCGCCGTGAGCGAGAGCCCCGCGCCTCCGAACTGCTCCGGGATCAGCGCGGCCAGCCAGCCGTGCTCGGTCAGCGCGGCGACGAACTCCTCCGGGTAGCGGTCCGGCTCCAGGGCTCGCCAGTACTCGCCCGGGAACCCCCTGCACAGCTCGCGTACGGCGGATCGGATCTCGTCCAGCTCCGGTGCGGGCGAGAAGTCCATCAGACCGCGTAGCGCTCGAGCAGCCGACGGGCGATCACGAGCTGCTGGATCTCGTTCGAGCCCTCGCCGATGATCAGCAGCGGCGCGTCGCGGTAGATCCGCTCCAGGACGAGCTCCTGCGAATAGCCGGCTCCTCCGTGGATCCGCATCGCGTCGAGGGCGACCTCCTCCGCCGCCTCCGTCGCGAACAGTTTGGCCATGCCCGCCTCGAGATCACCCCGCTCGCCGGCGCTCTTGCGCTCGGCCGCCTGGAGCGTGAGCAGTCGGGCGGCCTCGATCTTCGTCGCCATCTGCGCCAGCTTCAGCTGGACCGCCTGGTGCTGTGCGATCGGCTTGCCGAACGCCTCGCGCCGCTGCGCATAGGCGATCGACTCCTCGAATGCCCGCGTGGCGATGCCCACCGCGCGCGCGGCGATGTTCACGCGGCCGAGCTCGATCCCGCCCATGAAGTAGGCGAAGCCGTTGCCCTCCCCTCCCGGGCCGCCGAGCACGCTCGCCGCCGGTGTCCGGAAGCCGTCGAACACGAGCTCGGTCGTCTCGACGCCCTTGTAGCCGAGCTTGCTGAGCTTGCCGGGAATGCGCAGCCCGGGGAGCTCCTCGACGCCCGGCTCCTTCTCGACCACGAATGCGGTCATGCCCCGGTGCCGAGGCTCGGCGCCGGGATCGGTGACGGCGAGGAGCATCACCGCCCCCGCCCGCAGGGCGTTCGTCGCCCACATCTTCTGGCCGGTGATCACGTAGTCGTCGCCGTCCCTGACGGCCCGCGTGCGGATCGCCTGGACGTCGGAGCCGGCGTGCGGCTCCGTCATCGAGTAGGCAAAGCGCAGCTCACCGGTCGCCATCCGGGGCAGGTAGCGCCGTCGCTGCTCGTCGGTGCCGTGCGCCCCGATCATCCAAGCGGAGATGAAGTGTGTGTTCAGGACACCGGAGAGCGACATCCAGCCGCGCGACAGCTCGATCTGGATCAGGACGTAGGTGTGCAGGTCGAGCCCCAGGCCGCCGTACTCCTCGGGGATCGTCACGCCGAAGAGGCCCATCCGCTTCATGTCCTCGACGAGCGGCTCCGGGTACTCGTCGGCGTGCTCGTAGTCCGAGGCGACCGGGTAGACCTCCCGCTCGACCCACTGGCGGACAGCGGCGACGACTTCGGGTTGCGTCACGCAGGGACCGCCAGCCGCCCGAGCGGTGACATGACCGTCTGCGCGTCGTCCTGACGCTCCAGGTCGAGCACCGCCGCTTCGAGGTCGACGAACGATCCGCCGGCGAGGGCGGCGTTCTCGCGGAACTTGGCCCGCACCTGCTCCTCGCTCATCGGGTTCTCGGGGGCGCCGAGCTGGTACTGGAAGTCGGCCTCGAGCGTCCGCCCGCCCCGGAGTGCGAGCCGCACGCCGCCCGGGAAGGCGGACGGATAGGACGCGTACTCCTTCGTCTCGTATCGCACCTTCCGGGCCAGGGCGAGGACGCGCTCGTCGGCGAGCGCCTCCGGCGTGTAGGTCGTCAGGCCGACACGCCCGTGCACGAGCATCGCCGCGGTGGAGTACTGCAGCGAGAACTTGCCCTCGTAGTCGGTCCGCGGCGCGACCTTCGAGTCGGCCGGCTCGAGAACGAGCGAGACGCCGGCCTCGGGAATCGTGACGAGGATGTCCTCCACCTCGTCCACGTCGACCTCGTCGCCGAGGGACGCCGTCGCCCCGAGCGAGCCGTGGATGAAGTGGCAGGCCGGGAACGCCTTGAAGGCGATCCGCGGCGTCTCCCAGCGCTCGCCCAGGTCCGCCAGCTGCGGCTCCAGGTCGATGCGCGTGTCGACGAAGGCGTGGTACAGGCCGAAACGGCCCTCCAAGACGCCGGGCGGGCCTTCGGCGCCGAGCGCGGCCAGCCGGGTCGCAACCAGCGCGCCGTGTGCGGCCCAGGCGGGATGGATCGGCTTCGTCGCGGTCGCGTCGTCGAGGTACGCAAACAGGCCCGACGCCATGCTGCCGGCGATGCCGAGCGCGCTCGCCGTGTCTTGGACGGAGAGCCCGCTCAGCCGTGCCGCGGCCGCCGTCGCGCCGAAGATCCCGCAGATCGCGGTGGGGTGGAAGCCACGCTTGTGGAACGCGCCGGGCGCGGCCATGCCGATCCGAGTGACGATCTCGTTGCCCGCGATCGCCGCCGTCAGCAGGTCGCGGCCGGTCGAGCCCCGGGCTTCCGCGAGCGCGGCGGCGGCCGGCACCACCACGGTGCTCACGTGCGAGACCGAGTCCGAGTGCGTGTCGTCGAAGTCGAGGCCGTGGCAGAGCATGGCGTTCGCGAAGGCGGCGTTCGCCGCCGGCAGCCCCCGGTCGAGCCCGATCACGGTTGCCTCCGGCTCGCCGCCGAGCTCCGCCAGCGCCGTCCGACCCTCGTCCGCAATCCCCAGGCCGTGGGCGGCGAGACCGCACCCCAACACGTCGAGCACGTGCAGCTTCGCGGCGCCGACGACGTCGTCCGGGACCGCATCGAGCTCGAGCTCCAACGCAAACGCCGCGAACCGCTCAGCTGCAGTTGCCATCACACCCTCCATTCTTCGGCGGTGCCCGGGAAGCTGCGCCTCGCCTCCGGCGCCGCCCGCTTGTAGAGCATGAACGTGCGGCGGTACTCGATCACGACCTCGCCGCGCTGGTTGATTCCGCGACAGCGCATCGAGACGATGCCGACGCTCGGGTTCGATTTCGACGCGCGCTTGTCCAGGATCTCGCTCTCGGCCCAGAGCGTGTCGCCGACGAACACCGGGTTGGGCAGCGCGATGTCCGTCCACGCCAGGTTGGCGGCGGCGTTCTCGCTCGTGTCCTGGACGGTCAGGCCGGTGATCAGCGCCAGCGTGAAGGTGCTGTTCACGAGGATCTGACCGAACTGCGTCCGCTGTGCGTGCGCGGCGTCGAAGTGAATCGAGTTCGTGTTGTGGGTCAGGCCGGTGAAGAGGATGTTGTCGTACTCGGTGACCGTGCGGCCGAAGCGGCTGCGGAAGACGTCGCCGACGTCGAGGTCCTCGTAGAAGCGTCCTTCCCAGACCTTAGGTGCGGTCGCGGCGCCAGCGGCCATTCCTTCCTCCTTTCGCGTCGGACAGGATTCTGCGGGCGCGCTCGACGATCGGCGCGTCGATCATCTCTCCGTCGAGGGCGACCGCGCCGCGCCCCTCGCGCTCTCCTTGCTCGGCGGCCTCGAGCACACGTTCGGCCCAGGCGACCGTGTCGGCCTCCGGGAGGAACACGCGGTTGACGATCTCGACCTGCGCCGGGTGGATGCACGCCTTGCCCCGGAAGCCGAGCGACCTCGCGAAGCGGGCTGCCGCCTCCAGCCCCACGTCGTCCCGGGTGTCCAGGTGGACGATGTCGAACGGGCCGCGAATCCCCGCCGCGGCCGAGTCGACGACGATCTTCGAGCGTGCGTGGAGGACTTCGAGGCCGTCCGGCCTCGGCTCCCAGCCGAGCTCGGCGCCCAGGTCGGCGGCGCCGAGCATGAGGGCCGCAACTCGTGGGCTCGACGCTGTCTCGAAGGCGAGCCGAAGGCCCTGCGCCGTCTCGACGATCGCGATCAGGGGCGGCCCGCCGGCGTCGAGCGCGGCCAGCGAGTCCGGCGTCGCCTTCGGCACGACGAGCGCCTCGAGCGGCAGCTCGCGCACCATTGCCAGGTCGTCCTCGAACCAGGGAGTACCGGCACCGTTGATCCGGACGACGGCGGGGCGGAGCCGAGCCACGCGCTCGCGGGCCGCGTCCTTGCGGTCGGGCGTGACCGCGTCCTCGAGATCGGCGACGACCGCGTCGGCGTGCGACGCGAGCGCCTTCGTCAGCTTCGGCTCGTCCGAGCCGGGCGCGAAGAGCAGCGAGCGGAGACCGTCGAGCGCAGCCGTGTCAGCTTTATGTCAGACATTTCCGTGATGGTCAAACCGACGCAGAGCAGACGCTCCTTGACGTGGGCTCGAAAGTCAGACATAAACGCTCTACTCGTGATCTCGAGCTGGGAGGTCGTGTCGTGAAGGCGGTCGTGTTCGAGGAATTCGGCGGATCCGAGGTGCTCGAGCTCAAAGAGCTGCCCGACCCGGAGCCGGGACCGGGCGAGGTTGCGATCGACGTCCTCGCCTCGGCGCTGAACCACCTCGACGTCGACGTCCGCGAGGGGGTCTCGCGCTTTCCGGTCGAGCTGCCGTTCGTCCCCGGCGTCGAGGTCGTCGGCCGCATCACCGCGCTCGGCGAGGGCGTCAGCGGCTGGGAGGTCGGCGAGCGCGTGATGCCGTACCTGATGGCGACCTGCGGCGAGTGCGTGTACTGCCGCACGGGGCGCGAGTCGCTCTGCCTCTCGGCCGGGTTCATCAGCTTCTCGACGTCCGGCGGGTACGCCGAGAAGCTCGCCTGCCCCGTTCGGCACCTGATCCGGATCCCCGACAGCCTGGGCGACGAGGCGGCGGCCGCGACGCAGATCGCCTTCGGCACGGCGTGGCACATGCTCTTCACGCGTGGACGCCTCGCTCCCGCCGAGCGGGTTCTGATCAACTCGGTCGGCAGCGGGATCGGCTCCGCCGCCGTCCAGCTTGCTCACCTCGCCGGCGCCTTCGTTATCGGCAACGCGAGCTCCGACGAGAAGCTGGCCCGCGCGTCCGAGTTCGGCCTCGACGTCGGGATCAACCACGCGACGCAGGACGTGGTCGAGGAGGTGATGCGGGCGACCGACGGCCGCGGCGTCGACCTGGTCTTCGAGCACGTCGGCGGCGAGCTCTTCCAGAAGGGGCTCGATTCGCTGGCCAAGGACGGGCGGCTCGTGATCTGCGGCGGCCACTCCGGAGAGGTCGTCCCGTTCGACATCATCCCGTTCTTCCGCGGCCAGAGGCAGATCATCGGCTCGTTCGTCTACGACCGGTGGGAGCTCGAGAAGGTGCTCGACCTCGCTGCCCGCGGGCTGATCGAGCCGCTCGTCTACAAGACGTTCCCGCTCGAGGAGGCGCGGGAGGCGATGGAGACCATGGAGCGCCGTGAGCACTTCGGCAAGATCGTCCTCAAGCCAGGATGATTGATCCCCGACCCTCTCACCCGCGGATGGGGGCCTGCACGCGGCGCATTGCGGCCGCCCCGCCCGGCGCCAAGGCTCACCGGCCTTGCCACCGGTCGAGTCGACCACACTGCTTGGTGCATGCCCTCCCCACAAGCACGAGGGTCAGGAATCAATCATCAAGGGGGATGTGATGAAGCGACTGGGAGTCGACGTCGGCGGCACGTTCACCGACCTGATCTACGTGGACGACGAGGCCGGCCAGATCCTCGTCCACAAGCTGCCGACCACGCCGGAAGACCCGTCGCAGGGGACGGTGAGGGGCATCGGCGAGCTGACCGCGAACGCGGGCTCGGCGCCCTCGGACCTGGACCAGGTGTTCCACGGCACGACGATCGCGACGAACATCGTCATCGAGCACGACGGCGCCCAGGTCGGGCTGATCACGACCGAGGGATACCGCGACATCCTCCACATCGCCCGGCACAAGAAGCCGCTCAACTTCTCGAACTACCAGGACCTGCCGTGGCAGCGGTACCCGATCGTCCGCCGCCGGCACCGGCTGACGGTGCCAGAGCGGATCACGCGCGACGGCTCCGTCCTCGTCCCCCTCGACGAGGCGAAGGCAGGCGAGCAGGTGGCGCGGCTGAAGGAGGCCGGGGTGGAATCGGTCGCGGTCTGCTTCCTCTTCTCGTTCCTGAACCCGGAGCACGAGGCGCGGGTGGCGGAGATCGTCCGCGAGGAGTTCCCCGAGGCGTTCCTGTCGGTGTCGTCGGAGGTGCTTCCCCAGTACCGCGAGTACGAGCGCTTCTCGACCGTCTGCCTGAACGCGTACATCGGGCCTCGCGTGTCGCGCTACGTCCGCCGCCTCGAGGAAGAGCTCAAGGAGATGGACGTCCGCAGCGGGTTGCAACTGATGACCTCCGCGAGTGGCGTCGCCACGGCCGAAGGGGCGATCGCACGGCCCGTCAACCTCCTGATGTCCGGGCCGGTGGCCGGCGTCGTCGGCGGCATCTGGGCAGGTCGCCAGGCCGGCTACGAGAACGTGATCACACTCGACGTCGGCGGCACCTCCGCGGACATCGGTCTGGCGCAGGAGGGGCGCCTGCGGATGAAGCACCTCCTGGACACGAGGGTCGGTCCGTACCAGGCGATGATCCCGATGGTCGACGTCGACACGATCGGCGCCGGCGGTGGCTCGATCGCCTACGTCGACAGCGGCGGCATCTTCCGTGTCGGCCCGCGCTCGGCCGGCGCAGACCCCGGCCCGGCCGCCTACGGCCGCGGCGGCATCGAGGCGACCGCGACCGACGCGATGGTCAATCTCGGCTGGCTGCTGCCTGAGACCTTCCTCGGAGGGGGGATGGACCTCGACGCGGCCGCCGCCCGGCGCGCCTTCGAGGACGGGCCGGCCGGTGCGCTCGGAATGTCCGTGGAGGAGGCGTCGATGGGCGCCGTCCAGATCCTCACCCACTCGATGGTGCAGTCGATCGAGGAGAACTCCGTGCGCAAGGGGTACGACCCACGCGACTTCGCCCTGGTCGCCGAGGGCGGCGCGGGCCCGCTCTTCGCCGCCCAGATCGCCCTCGAGGTCGGCACGCCGTCGGTTGTCGTGCCCAACTACCCAGGTGTGACCGCAGCGCTCGGCCTGCTCGCGACCGACATGGTCTACGAGTACGTGTCCACCGTGTACGAGCGGCTGTCGAGCCTGGACGCGGTCTCGTTGGAGCGCGCCTTCGGGGAGCTCGAGGAGCAGGCCCGCGCCCAGCTCGAGGCGGACGGGGTCGCAGCCGAGCAGGTCCTCGTGCAGCGCGTAGCCGACTGCCGCTACCTCGGCCAGGGCTACGAGCTCAGAGTCGATGTTGCCTCCGGAAACATCGACGAAGAGTGGGCGGAGAGGCTTCGCTCATTGTTCCATGACATTCACGAGCGTGAGTACTCGAGAAGGTTCGAGGACTCGGACATCGAGATTCCGAACGTCCGCGTGCGCGGCATCGGGCTGATGCCGCCGTTGACGGTGCCGGAGGTCGACCACGGCGACGAGTCGCCGGACGAGGCGCTGCGCTACGAGCGCGACGCCTGGTTCCGGGTCGCCGGCAGCCTCGAGCAGGTGCCGACCCGGTTCTACGACCGGGCCGCGCTGAAGGCCGGCAACAGGCTGGAGGGACCGGCGATCGTCAACCAGTACGACTCCACGACCGTGATCCCACCCGGGTTGACCGCGCACGTCGACCGCTTCGGGAACATCGTGATCGGAACCGGGGTCGCCGCCGAGGCGGAGGCCGTGACCGCTGCGGAGGTGTCGAGATGAGCGTCGTCGAGTACGAGGTCGGGCGGCAGCCCGGTCCGCCCACGCGCAAGCGGGTCGAGGTCGACCCGATCACGCTCCGCGTGCTCGGCGGCGCCTTCCACGCGATCGCCAAGGAAATGGCCGGCGTCCTCTTCCGGATGTCCTACTCGTCGATCATCCGCGAGTCGGAGGACCTCGGTGCGGGCATCTTCGACGCGGAGGGCCGGGAGCTCTGCGAGTCGGACTCGACGCCGATGCACATCGGATCACTGCCGTGGTACATCCGCGGCTTCCTCTGGCGGCTCGAGGGGGAGATCGAGGACGGCGACGTGATCGTCCACAACCACCCGTACCTCGGTGCCTCGCACTCACCGGACGTCGCCGTCGCGGTGCCGATCTTTCACGACGGCGAGCTACTCGGCTTCGCCGCCGTCACCGCCCACGTCCTCGACGTCGGCGGCTCGTTCCCCGGGATCAACGCCGATGCGTTCGACGTCTACGCCGAGGCCAAGGTCTACAACGCCCTCCGCTGGTACCGCCGCGGGGAGCTGAACGAGGATCTCGACCGGATGATCTTCGACAACGTCCGCACCGAGACGATGAACCGCGGCGACATGAACGCGATGCTCGCCGCCTGCCAGCTCGGCCGCGAGCGCTTCCTCCGCCTGGTCGAGCGCTACGGGGCCGACGTCGTGATGAGCGCCGCGTACGACTGGATGGACTACTCGGAGACGATGCTCCGGCGCGAGATCGAGAAGATCCCGGACGGGACGTACGGGCCGGTCGTCGGCTGGCTCGACGACGACGCCCGCAATCGGGACCAGCGGCTGCGCGTGGAGACGCGGGTCGTCGTCGAAGGCGACGAGATCACGATCGACCTCACCGGCTCCCACCCGGAGGTGCCGACCGGCTACAACGTGCCCTACGAGGGCTCGCTGCTCGTCTCCTGCTACTACGCGGTGCGCACGATCCTGCTCGACGAGACGACCTTCCCCGAGCACGTGCCGCAGAACGACGGCGTCTTCCGGCCGGTGCAGGTGGTCGCTCCCAAGGGGACGATCTTCAACCCGAACTTCCCGCGCGCGTGCTTCTCGCGCTTCTGCCAGACCCAGCGGGTGGTCGACAACGTCAACCTGGCGCTGGCGGAGGCGCTGCCGGACAAGGTGACCGGCGGCAACTCGGCCGGCATCCACTTCTGCGCCTACGCAGGGTTCGACGAGTCGGCCGGCGAGTACTGGCTCTACCTCGAGGTCAACGAAGGCTCGTACGGCGGCCGCTCCGGCAAAGACGCGATGGACTCCGTCGACAACCTGATGGCGAACACGCGCAACAACCCGATCGAGGAGCTCGACATGCGCTTTCCGATGCGCTGCGACCAGTACGAGCTCCGGCCGGAGCCGGCGGCGCCCGGCAAGTGGCGCGGAGGCGTCGGGATCATCCGCCGCAACCGCTTCCTCGTCGACGGGACGTACTCGTGCGAAGGCGACCGGCAGACCGACCCGCCCAGGGGCGTGTTCGGGGGCTGGGACGGTCTGGTCGCCTCGTGCAGGAAGAACCCGGACACGCAATCCGAGCAGGCGCTTCCGGCGAAGGTGACCGGGATCCCATTCCGGGCGGGCGAGTTCATCGAGTTCCGCGAGCCGAACGCGGCGGGCTACGGCGATCCGCTCGAGCGAGACCCGGACGCCGTGCGGGAGGACGTGCTCGACGACTTCACGTCGATCGAGCTTGCCCGGGAGGCCTATGGTGTCGTCTTCGTGGACGAGCGCACCCTCGAGATCGACGAGGCCGCGACGGAGAAGCTGCGGGGCGAGCTCGCCGCGAAGCGGAACGGAAGCTCGCTGACCGAGTGGTTTGCGGGCCGCGAGCTCCCGCCGGCGTCGGCGCCGGTCTCGGTCGCGGGCAACGCCGAGTTCGCGACGGCATCGGAGGTGGGCGCATAGCCAAGGCCTACGAGCGGGTGGCGATGCGGCTGCGCGAGCAGATCCTCGAGGGCGTGCTCGAGGAGGGGCGCCGCCTGCCGAAGGAGACCGTCCTGGCCGACGAGTTCGGCGTGAGCCGCGCGACGATCCGCGAGGCCCTCCGCCTGCTCGCGGCGCACAACCTGATCCGGACCGCGAAGGGGGCGGGCGGCGGATCGTTCGTGACGGTGCCCAGCGCGCGCCACCTGTCCGAGTCGCTCGGCTCGGGGATCGGGCTGCTCGCAGCCGCCGACGACCTGACGCTGGAGGAGCTGCTCGAGACGCGCGAGCTGCTCGAGGTGCCGGCGGCCCGCCTGGCCGCCCGGCGCCGCACCGCGGACGATCTCGTGCAGCTGCAGGACGCGATCCCCGACCGTCCGCTGCACCTCCCGACCCAGGAGCAGTTCGTCTACAACCGCGACTTCCACTCCTGCGTGATCGCGGCGTGCGGGAACACGCTCCTGGCGATCGCCGCACAGCCCGTGTTCGTCGTCCTGCAGACCCACCTGTCCCGCTCCCGGCTCGGCCGCGGGTGGCACGGCTCGATCAACGAGCACCACCGCGGGATCGCGGCGGCGATCGAGGGCGGCGACGAAGACGGGGCGGGCGAGCTGATGCTCGACCACCTCGAGTGGCTCCGCCCGTACTACGAGAAGGCCTGGCGCAAGGCCGGACGAACGACCATCGGCGCTTGACCGTCGCTCGGCTCCGCCTCGCTCCCGTGGGGGAAACCATGTTTCCCCCACGGACCCCCTTCTTTCAGAGGCCGATTCAGTCGGGGAACCTCCCGGTTCCCCTGGGACCCCTCCCCGACGCTCACAGGCAAAGAGGCAGCCTGTGAGCGTCGCCTTCGGCATCCAGGGCAGCGGGCAGCAGGTGGACGGGATGCCCGACCCGGGCCGGTACCGTGACCTCGCACAGGCAGCCGAGGAGCTGGGGTACGACTCGATCTGGGCAGGCGACCACCTCTCGTTCCGCAATCCGCTGCTCGACGTCGTCGTCGCGCTGGCCACCTTTGCGGCGGTGACCGAGCGGATCACGCTCGGCGCGGGGATCGTCCTGCTGCCGCTGCGCCACCCGAGCGTGGTCGCGAAGGAGTTCGCGTCGCTCGACTACCTCTCCGGCGGCCGGGTGATCCTGGGCGTCGGCGTGGGCGGCGAGGGCGGGAAGGACTTCGAGGCCGTCGGCGTCGATCCGCGCGAGCGGGGAGCACGCACGAACGAGGCGATGCAGGCGCTGCGTGCGCTCTTCGGCCCGCCGCCGGCGAGCTTCGCGGGCCGGTTCTTCTCCTTCGACGGCGTCGACGTCGCCCCCGGTCCGAAGCAGCCCGGCGGGCCCCCGCTCTGGGTCGGCGGCGGCTCCGAGGCGGCGATCCGGCGCGCGGCGACCCTCGGCGACGGCTGGGTGCCGATCTGGGTCTCGCCCGAGCGCTTCCGGGACGGCGCGGCGAAGTTGCCCGACCGCGTGGCGCGCGCAGTGACGCTGCCCGCCCACGTGGGCGAGAAGCGGACGCTCTACGAGCACCTGCGCCGCCGGTACGCGGGAGACTTCACCGAGCACGTGGTCGACCGCTACTGCGTCGCCGGAACCCCGGAGGAATGCCTCGCGCGCGTTCGCGAGTACCTCGACGCCGGGGCCCAGCACGTCGTGTTCAACCTCGCCGAGCCCGAGGACGCCGAGCGCCTGGCGGAGGTGGTGCGTGCAGCCGCTGGCTGACGTCCGCGTGCTGGCGATCGAGCAGTTCGGAGCCGGTCCCTGGGGCACGCTGCAGCTGGCCGACCTCGGCGCCGACGTGATCAAGATCGAGGATCCGGCCTCGCGCGGCGACGTCGGCCGCTACGTGCCGCCCTTCGCCGAGGGCGAGGACTCGCTCTTCTTCGAGACGTTCAACCGCAACAAGCGAAGCGTCTCGCTCGACCTCCGCCACCCGGACGCGCGCGACGTCTTCGAGGATCTGGTGCGCGGCTCCGACGTCGTGTACTCGAACCTGCGCGGCGACCAGCCGGCGAAGCTGCGGTTGACCTTCGACGACCTGAGGCACGTCAACCCGCGCATCGTCTGCTGCTCGCTCTCGGGGTTCGGCATGACCGGGCCGCGTGCCGTGCAGGGCGGCTACGACTACATGATGCAGGGGCTCGCGGGTTGGATGAGCCTGACC
>JBKPMR010000087.1:0-23868 GCA_046732255.1 Actinomycetota bacterium | reverse complement strand
GGCTTGCGCTGCTCACCGTCGGTCACGATGGGCGAGCCGGTCTCCTCGAACCTCGCAATCGTGTCTCGCACCGCCTCTTCATAGAGCGCGTCGAGGTCGCTCTCCGAGATCCTCCCCTGCGATCGGTCTTGGAGTCCCTCGAGCAGCGAGCCTGGTCGAGGAATGCTGCCGATCGGCTCAGTCGGTAGCGCCACGCCCGTACCCTGCCCGTTCGCCGCAGGCACGTCAAAGCAGACCCTTTCCAAAGCGGCCGTCGGCCTTGACCTCTCACAAGGGCCGGTGCCCCTTCCTCACCCGGTCGGAGGCCCCCACGCCTCCGACCCTGCAACATCGCACGCGACGGGGCGGCGCACGCTCAGGCGCTTCCCCGCCCATCTCCGGCCCGGTCAGAACGCTAGATCTGGGCGCAGCAGCGACGACCACCGCGCTGACGCCACCCGTCACGGACAATCTCGACCGGCCCTCAGATCGGAGTGGTGCTGCAGGAACCCGGGGGTAGAATTTGAAAACCAATGCGGACGGACGAGCCCCTCAGTACCGATGCCCAGCCTGCCCCGCATCAAGCGGACGCGCCCGCGTGCCGCAGTCGAGGTCGTCACTCCGCGCGAGCCGCGGCTCGCTGAACTCACCGCTCACGGCCTGACCTGGGTCCATCTCGATCGTCCCACCGGCGAGGAGGCCGCGCAGCTCGCGGAGCGCTTCGGCTGGCATCCACTCGACCTCGAGGACGTCCTCTCGAAGCGCCAGCGTCCGAAGGTCGACGAGTACCCGGAGTACCTGTTCTCCGTCCTCCACTTCCCCGCCTACGACAAGGCGATCCAGCGGTTGAACGCCGCGGAGCTCGACGTCTTCCTCGGCCCCGACTTCCTGATCACGCTGCCGATCGTCGAGCTCCTGCCGGTCACCCGGCTGTTCGCGCGCTGCCAGGAGGACAACGAGCTGCGCGAGACGCTCTTCTCGAAGGGCTCTGGCTACCTCCTCTACCACGTGCTCGACGACCTGTTCGACTACTGCTTCCCGATCCTCGACAAGATCGGGCACAAGCTCGACTCGATCGAGGACGAGATGTTCGAGGGCCGCGCCGAGGACGTCGTCCGCGACCTCTCGAACGTCAAGCAGGAGATCATCTCCTACCGGAAGATCATCAAGCCCGAGCGCTCCACCCTCCGCGTGCTCGACGGCCGTGTGCAGCGCTACCTGCCGGAGGAGCTCGAGCTCTACTTCGACGACATCGTCGACGCCGCCGAACGGATCTGGGACCTCCTCGACAACTACAAGGAGGTCGTCGAGGGGCTCGAGCAGACGAACGAGTCGGTCATCTCGCACCGCCAGAACAACGTGCTGCGGATCCTGACCGTGTTCAGCGTGGTGCTGCTCCCGCTGACCCTGATCAGCGGGATCTTCGGCATGAACGTGGATTTCCCGGGCTTCGCTACGGCCGAGGCGTTCTGGGTGATCATCGGTGTGATGATCGGCCTGGCCGTAAGTCTGGTCGGGTTCTTCCGCTACAAGCGCTGGCTTTAGCACCCGTGCGGGATAGCGGCCCCGATGTGGCCGCGAGACCACACCGGGACCACACCAGGACGGCTCAGCCTCTCGCGAGTAGGGGCAGAAGCTCGGCCATGTCCGCCTCGTCCGGAGGCATCACGTGGGTGTAGACATCGAGGCTCATCGACGCCTTCTTGTGCCCCATCCGCTCGGCGAGCTCGCGAGCTGGCATCCCGGAGGCGTGCCAGAGCGAGCCGCGGCGGTGGCGAAGATCATGCGGTGAGTAGAACGGAACACCGGCGCTGCGGCAGGCGCGGCCGATGGCGTCGCGCATCGTCCCCTCGTTCAGTCCGGGGAACAGCCGGCGTTCGGGTGTGCGGTCGTCTGGGGGCACCTGGTCGAATAGGTGGTCAAGCAGCCACGCTGGTACCTGACGCCAGAGAACGCGCCGGTGTCCGCGCCTGCCCTTCACTCCCCTGGAGCGAATCCGCGACCCAGCGACGTCGACGTCCTGCCACTCCCAGACACGTAGCTCCGCGACCCGGCAGCCCGTCTGCTCGAGGAACACCGCCGGCAGTCTGAGTCTCGGAGCGAGCCGGTCGAGGATCGCGAGGAAGTGCTCGGTCGACGGCGGGGTGATCTCCTCAACGTCGGCGTACGGCAGCTTGACCGTCTTGTGCCGTGCCGGGTTCGGCGTCTGCTCGGCGTAGTCCAGCACCTGCGCGAACACCTGCCAGTAATTCAAGACCGACCGAGGCGCGAGATCACGGTCGAGGGTCGGCGATCCACTCCTGGACGTCGGCCGCGGTGATCTCGTAGGGGTTCGGTCGCCGAAGGTCGGGACGATCCGGGTGCGTAGCGCCAGGTCGAGGAAGCGGATGCGCCCCTCCGAGATGTCGAGCCGGGACGCCACCATCGCGGCCCCCCACTCCGCGACTGTTCGGCGCTTCGGCTGCTCGGTCATCTGCCGTAGCGCGTCGGCCGGGTTGCGTCCTGCGGCGAGCTCGCCGGCGATCAGGTCCCTGCGAGTCTTCGCCTCCTTCAACGTCCGGAAGCTGCCGCCGTGGACGACCGGATAGGCGCGGCCGCCGAGGCGGAAGCGGACGACATACCGCGGACCGCTCGAGGTCTGGCGGGTCGTGATCACGAGGCTTGCCATTCGACTCCTCCTCCGTGCGATTCCCTAGACGCCCGGAGGATACATCGGGGCGGACATGGAGGAGTCTTGTCTAGGGAATCCACCGACGCCCGCCCCAGCCGGTCACGATACGTCACCTCGCGATTCCGGTCTTCTGGAAGACGCAGCGCCCCTCAGATGTGCGCTCCTCGAGGTAGTGGAAGACGTCGTCGCGCTTGACGTACGTCTTCCTCAGCCCGTCGATCGTCACGACGGGGATCTGCCGCATGATCGCCTCGGCCGCGGCGCGGGTGATGCCGAGTTCGCCGCGGAGGGCTTTGCAGTCGAGCAGCTCGGGCAGCCGGTCGGTCACGGGCGCCCCCTGAGCAGTTTCCGCAACGACCCGCCCGGATAGACCGTCGAACGGTGGAGTACAGCTACGTCACGACCGGCGAAAACGGCAACAACGTCGTGATCGCAAGCGGCGAGTTCGAGGACGGCGCCCAACCGCCGGACGTCGGGGACAGCGTCACGCTCGAGGGTAAGGACGGAGTAGACCGACCCTGGAAGGTCGTCCGCTCGGAAGAAGTTCCCTACGTCGGACTGAAGATCTACGTCGAGCCGCTCGAGATCCACTAGCTCGCTCACGCATCGCCGCCCCCCGCGAGCTGGCTCCGCAGCCTGAAGCAGCTTCACGTACGTGTCGCGATTCGCGGCGTCGTCGAACTCGTCCGGGATCGACCGGAGCACGTAGACCACCTGGCCGGCCTTTCCTGCCCGGCGTCTCCGGTACGCGGGGGAGCCGCCTCCGCTCACGGGATCTCGTCGCTCCCCTCAAACTCGTCCGCCTGCGCCGGCCCAATCAGCCTCGATGAGTTTCGGGGGCGGGATCGGGATCTGCGACATGCCCGACTCGGGATCTGGATCCCGACTGAAACCTCGGATTTGGCTTAACTCCTCCAGATCCCGACTTTTGTGCGTCGAGAGCCCCTCACGCGGAGCCTTCGTCCGCCGAACACGCCACTCGATGACTGAGCCTAAATCGTTCCTTCACCGGCACCGCTTTGACGAGTCCCTGATCGCTCAGTTCGGAGCGCAGGTTCCGCACCGTCTTCGCCGCGAGGCCGGTGGCTTTGACGACACGCGCATCGAGCGCATCCGACTCCTGTTCGCCCTCCTGGTCGTGCACGTCGAGGATGTACTCGCGTGCCCGCGCGCTGCGCGAGGGCGCCTTGCCGGCGTCGTCGCCGTTTGCGCTCGCGAACAGCTCCTCGATGTCGACGGTGGAATCGCCGTCCCACACCGCGACGGTCACCTCTTCTTCGAGGCCGTCGAGGAGAACGCCTTCGATGCGGAACTGGCGGCCCGACTCGCCCGGACGGCCGCGGTTGCCCATAAACGCGTGCATGTGCTTGAGCGCCGGGTCGGCCGGGTCGTCGACGATCGCGATCGCGACGCGCGGAACCTGGAGCCAGGCGGACGCCCCGAGCACACCGGCGCGAAGGTCTTTCGCCTCCTTCTCGGTGAGGTGGCGGATGCCAACGATGACGACGTCGAGCTCGTCGGCGAGCGGGTTTAGGCCCTGGATGGCGTCTCGGACGTGCCCGTCCCAGTTCGTGTTGATCCCGCCGACGTGATTGCCGAGCGGGTCGATGACGATCAAGCCGACGTCGCCGAGTTCGGCGGCGAGATCTCGCAGCCGGCCGATATCCGCTGGCAGGCTCAGATGCCGGGTAACGAACACGACGTGTTCGGGGAGGCCGCCGGCGGCCTCGAGTCTGGGGCGAATGTCGACTGAGGGCGAGTCCTCCGTGCCGATCCAGATGACGGTTCGCTTCCGGCCGAACTCGCCGCGGGTGAACTGCGCGGCGAGCGACGCGGTTGACGTCCCTTTGCCCTTGCCCTTGCGTGCAACGAGTACGTGAAAGGCGCCCCATTGCCAGAGCGGCTTGTCGACGTAGCGGATCGAGCGTTTCTCGATCTCGCTCAGGCGGGTCCAGCCGCGATCCTGCTCAGCGTTCTCGGCATCCGCCGGCTCAGCGGGGGTCGGTTCCCCGCCGGCGAGACACGACGGGCACGGATCCTCCTCCGAAGGGCGGCCGCAACCGCTGCATTCGCCGACGACCCGCAGCACCGCATCCGCCCGACGCGCCGCGGTTTCGATGGCGCGCTGCTCCCGCTGCGCGAGTTGCTCCCGCCGTGAGCTGCTTCGCAGACAGTACGAGCACATCACCAGGCCGTTTTCTCTGGTGATCTCCTGCTCGAAGGTCGTCAGCTCCTCGCCACAGCCAGGGTTCGAGCAGGCAACGATGGCGCGTTCCGCGCTCAGGCTGCCCACCGCCTCAGCGCCCGCTCGTTCCGCTCACGCTCGACCTCGAGGTACCGCGACAGGAGCTCGATCACCGTCGCGTACTCGCGAGGGCTCAACTGCTCCCGCCATCGCTCGAGCAGCGCGACGAGGCCGACGTGCGCGACCTGGAGGCCGGTCGTGCGGCTCATGCCGCGCCTCGCAGCCACGCGTCTAAGTCCAGCCGGAAGCGGGAGAGCGGAACGACTTCTAGATGTGGTTCAGGATCAGGTTCTCGGGCGGGCGCCCGTGCGCCGCGCGTCCGGCGGATGCCGGAGCGGCGGCGAGGCGTCCGCGCGTGCGACCGCGGCCGAACACCCGGTGGAGCCATGGCTCCACCTTTGCGCCGCAGACACTCGACGTACGCGAACCTCTCACGCACCTGCACCCCGATCCTGCGCTGGCGCTCCCCCTCCACGACCCACTCCCGCGTCTCAGGCGTATCCGAGAGCTCGAACCCGGACACATCCTCGGCGAGGACCCGCCGCAGCGCCTTTCGGCGTCCTGCCTCGAGAGACGGCCGGCAGCCTCATGGCTCGGGACATGGAGGAGTTGGATCTGCTTCGCGCGCCGGAGTTCCCCCTCGGGGGTCATTCCATGCGGGAACTCGTGCGCGATGCTCGCGAAGTACGCCTTGGACTCGCTGAGGAACGCTGCGGCTACTTCACGCGGAGACACGGCGGGCAGTTCGTCGGGGTGGAGATGGAATTCATCTGCCCTCGATTATGAGGAGGGGACATGACGACATCGCTCCCCGGACGCGCCGAGCGCCTCCGAAGAGGCGCCCAAACGCAGATGAACTCACTATCACCCCGGCACCGCGAGGCACCGTGACTACGTCAAGGGTAATGGTCGCGTCGGAAGCCGCTCAGAGCAGCGGCCCGGCGCGGGGGTCGAACTCTCGCCGGCCGGCCGAGCCTCGCCGTTGTTAGCGGCGCTGCAATGCGTCTCTCAGCCGAGAGAGGCGCTCACGCAACCTCCAGTCGTTCTCTCGCCTTTTGGCGAGGGTGGGCTCCATCAGGTTGCGAGCGTGGCTCTTGTTATCAGGATGCCCGCTCATGCCATGCCGCCTACCCAACCCGCCAGGCGGGAAACGCTGCTTCTCCCCCCTGGAGCCGCGGCAGGACGAGCGTAAAATCCCCCGGGGGCGCAGGGGAGTGGATACTGATCGCGAGAAGCGGATCGGCGAGAACGAGGCGCTCTTTCGCGACGTAAACGAGCGCGTGAGCGCGCTTCTCAAGCCGCACGCCTACTGGAGGACCCTGTCCGATTGGATCTGCGAGTGCCCCGATGAGACCTGCACGGAGCGCATCGCAATGACCCCCGAGGAGTACGAAGAGCTGCGCTCGAACCCGACGCACTTCGCTGTGGTCCCGGACGCGACCCATGTCCGCCCGGAGGTCGAATCGATCGTCGAGATGCACGAGCGGTATTGGGTGGTCGAAAAGAAAGGCGAGGCAGCGGAGATCGCAGAAGAGCGCGATATCCGCTAGACCGTCACCGCGCGCTCAGACGCCTTGGCGGTGGCCCTGCGCCAGGGTCGCCATCGTCTGGCCGCACAGCTCTATCCCGCCGCCGGGCCGCTCACGACGCTACCGCCGCCGCCGCGGCTGCCTAGTCGCTCTTTCGGCCATGGCCGGAGTTGCGTAGCTTGCGCCTCGCGCCTGGAAGAGGTCAGTGCGTTCCGCACCGCCTCCTCCAGTTCGCCGACCATCTCCGGAGCCTCGCGATCTGAGAGTTCCAGCAGTCCCTGAATCCGTCCCGCGAATTGGTACAGGGCCTCTTCACCTTCATGGCCTTGGAACGCAGAGGACGTCTCCCGCACGCGCGCACCTTCAGCACGGGCTGTCGAAATCAAGTCAGCGAGCGCGTTGCGAAATGCGGGGGAGTATCCGAGCAGGCGCACCTGGTTGGGCAGCCACGTGGCCATTTCTCTCAGCCAATCCGCCTGCCGCGCATCCATCGCTTGCGATAGTTGCCAGCGGACAAACGGCAAAACGCTCGGCCAGAAGAAACGAAGTGCCGCCAAGGCCGTTACGCAACGCGCTGGATGGGAACAGGTCAGGCAACCGAACAAAGGAGCAGACGATGGCGGACAACCTCGATGAAGCCAAGGGACGTGCCAAGCGAGCAGCGGGAGAGCTAACCGACGACGAACGGCTCAAGCGGGAGGGGACGATCGACAAAAGCGCGGGGAAGGCGAAGGAGACGATCGACAAGGCTGCGGACAAGGCCAAGGGCCTGATGGAGAACGACTGATAGACACTGCCTCCAGGAGTCAAGTCCGCGCCAGCTCGCTCAGTAGCTTGTCGCATGTTCATGCTCGCCAACTCGAAGCTCGGCTAGCGCCGACAGCGCGAGCTGCGCCTTCAGCAACGGCACACCTTTGCCCTCCTCAAGGTAGCGGGCAAACCACCGCAGCGCAGCGCGCTCCAGCTTGTCGGGCTCGTACGCGGCGTACAGCAGGACGAGCTGGAGTGCTTCCCTCAAAGGCTGAGCCGGAGGTGGAGAGACGGGAGAGGAAACCCCACGGCGTTTCCTCTGCGCCTGCAGGTGGATGTTTCGTGGGAACGGGTTCGGGCACCGCCCATCCGTGAGGCACTGGCGGGAGCCCCAATACTGGTTTTGGCTTTGGCGGCGACGTGTGCCGTTCAGCGCGAAGGTGGCGACGGTTGGAGTTCTTCTGTGCGCGTTGATCGCAGGCGGCTGGGCCGCTGCGAGCGGAGTGACGCCTTCTTCGG
Organism: Actinomycetota bacterium; assembly: GCA_046732255.1. Taxonomy (GTDB): domain Bacteria; phylum Actinomycetota; class Thermoleophilia; order Gaiellales; family Gaiellaceae; genus DATBLE01. Next base: position 16,175 of record JBKPMR010000087.1, on the reverse strand, counting down.
GTGGCAACAGTGGCTCGCTGGTGCTCGAGACGACGGTGCAGAGGTTGGCTACGGTGCGCGAGCAGGGACGGATGGTCCGGAAGTTGGTGCCCGTCGCAGTCACGATCAAGACTCGGCAACGGCGCGAGACCATCTACCAGACCCAGCCCAAATACATCACCGTCGCACCACCGGCATCCGGAGACGCCCGTGCTCACACGGTGACAAAGCTGATCCCGTCAGTGACGACGCGGGAAGTCACGATCAACGGCAAGCCCAGCCCTGCCACTTCCGCTCCGCCCATAACAAGCGGCCAACCCGGGACGGCGACGGTAACGCGGACAGTCACGACTCAAAACGTCACTCAACCCGCCGTCACAATCGCCAGGACAGAGACGGACACGGTCACAAGGACGGAGACGCTCACCAGTACGACCACCCGCACTGTGACCCAGCCCGTGACGGAAACACAAACCGTCACCCTGCCTCCTCAAACCGTGACCATCGTCCAAACGGTGACCGTCACCACCCCGAAACCTAAGTAGCTCGCGCGCCGTCGCCTCCGCCACGAGGACGTTCCCACTCTCGATCGCCCGCACCAGTTGACCGTTCGGACTAGGCCCTCGTACGATCCGTGCGTGGGCTTCCGCAAGGATCGGAAGATCGAGCTGCTCTCGCGTGTCCCGCTGTTCGCACACTGCTCGAAAAGCGAGCTAGGGCGAGTCGCCGCCCTCGCGGACATGGTCGACTTCCGGGAGGGCGAGACATTGATGACCGAGGGTAAGCCCGGCTTGGAGGCTTTCGTGGTGGTGGACGGCAGTGCCCGCGTGACTCGGTCTGGCCGGAAGATCGCCGAGTTTGGGCCGGGAGACTGGATGGGCGAGATCGCCCTGTTGTCGAACGTCCCGCGGACAGCCACGGTCGTCGCCGCCTCACCGCTCCAGACGCTCGTACTGACCCGGAGGGGTCTCTCGGATCTGATCCATGATTTGCCGTCGATCGGCACCAAGGTGCTTGCCGCCGTTGGAGAACGGCTGGCCGACCAGACGATCTGACGCACCGCAGACAGTCCCAGAAGATCGCCCTTGCGATGCCCTGCGCTGTCAACAGCCCTCCCGGTGGGGGCCGGACGGCTGAGACAAGCCTAAACTGGACGGCTTATCTGCGACCGGACGATCACCGCCGCAGCCATACTGGGCTGGAGGGCGGCGCACCGACCCGCTCGGCTGGATCTCCCTCTCCCAACCCGGCTGGGCTCCGCCGCCCTCCGCTTTTCCGGATCGCGAACATCAATGTTCACGAGCAGGGAACCGGCGGGCGAGTCGACGATCCGCGGCCACCTGGCGGCCGCGCGGGTCAGACCGCTGCTCCGGTGACCCGCAAGCAAGGGAGGCTGGTTTCCCGCCGCCGAGCCGGGGTAGACGGCAGGCCAGCATGGGACTTTTCACGATTGACTTCGAACTCGGCGACAAGACACGCGAAACGTTGCACCGGATCGCGGAAGATGGTGTCATCCACTTCGAGCTCGGACCCGAAACGCGCGCGCTGATTGAGCGCCTTGTTGCCACTCCGGAAGACGATGAGGCGAGTGGCGTCGGTCGACTGGTCAAGAAGGGCGCGGAGGCGCTTCGCTCGTAGCGTTGAGACCATCGGCAGGCTGGCCGAAAACGCGTTCAGCGTCGGGATGTGCACTGGGGCGCAGCCCTAAAAGTGACGCTTGACACACACTGCATGACGCGCAACAGTCCAGGTGAGCGGTTGCTCCGTGGAGGTAGTCCTGGGGGAACTGACGGCCGGAGCAGCCCTTTCCTCGGTGCTTGAGGGGCGGCAATGCCGCCCCTCTTCTTGGTACTTGCCCGGAGCCGGGCGAACAGAGCCTTGTGGGAAACATACCGCGAAAATGCCTTAACTAAGCCGTTTTTGAGGAGTATTCTCCGTGTCTCGCGCTTTTTCTCGCGGGAGGCTGCGCGGGGTGTGGAAGCCGAGCTCTTCAAAAAATCCGGCGCTCGGCAGCTCAGCGTTTCGTCTGCAGATCGCGGTGATATAAGGGCCGCGTGGTCGTCGCCGCTTCTACTGTCGCCGTGGTAGCTATCGCGGCGGCTGTCATCGCAGTAGCCCTCGTTCTCTGGTACGTCTTGCCGCGGGGCGGCAAACGAAGGCGCCGACCTCGCACGTAGCGGCGCGCGCGGGTCATCCGCGTGATGAGTTGCAGCGCCGGGTGACCGCGAGTGCGCCTGTCAAAGAAACGCCTGTTGGCTGGGCGAAAACATGTTCATCGTCGGCGTGCGCGGGTGCGTCTTCTTTGCCGGGCAGCGTCGGCAGGCGGGCTGATCGACCAGGCCGCGAAGGCGCTCGACGGGCTCAGCCGCCGCGACCGGTTCACCGACCAGGGGGATCTCGTGTTCGTCGACGACGTCGGCGACCACCTGGAAGACTGGCGTGTACGTAACCGCTTCCACGATGCGCTGGACAAGGCGGGGCTGCCGCGGCTGCGGCTTCACGACCTCCGGCACACGTTCGGCACGTTGGCCGTGCAGGCGTTCCCCCTGACGGACGTGAAGGCGTACATGGGCCACGCCGACATCTCGACGACGATGATCTACGTCCACCACGTCCCGCGTGTCGACGCCGCCGACCGGCTCTCGAAGCTGGTCGCCGCGGCCGAGTCGGTGCCGCGTCTCCGGCCGGTTTCGGGACACATTCGGGACACGGTTGCCGAGACGGACGACGCGGCCGACGAGCAAATCGGCACGGTTACTGAGCTTCCGGAGTGGGCCCGCCTGGATTCGAACCAGGGACCAACGGATTATGAGTCCGCTGCTCTGACCAGCTGAGCTACGGGCCCCGCCTGCTCAGCGTAACGCGGTGGCGCTGCGGCCGAGGCCGCCGCGCCGCCGCGGCCCGTCTCTACGCAGCCGGGGAGCGACCTGACGTGTCCGGCCCGTCCTGGTCGCGAGGTCGGCCGTTCCCACCTGCTCATCAATTTGGAGACCCCTCTTCCTCGGGATGAACGGAACGGGCGGAGTATGGGGACGTGACGCCGACCTCGCCCAGCCCCAACGACCAGTTCGCAAATTGCGCGAAAAACTGATCGCCACCCTCTTGCAGGACAGGTCGCGACCCTCTAGGTTTGCGCTTGCGCCGAGCACGGAGCGCGATTAGGTCGAAGCCCAGCCGGGCAGCGGTACGCGGAAGCGGAAGGTTGGTCGGCTAGGAGGACGAAAGCGCCACCGGCTCGGCGAATTTTTTTGGTCCGAGCCGGTCAGTCGCATCGTCCAGGTCGACAGCATGGAGTCCTTCCGCACGGCCGACGGCCGGATCCTCTCGTACCGCCGGGAAGGGACGGGCCCGCTGTTGGTGTGCCACCCCGGCGGCCCGGGGTTCTCGTCGCGCTATTTCGGCGACCTCGCCGGCCTCGGCGCGAGCTTCACACTGATCCTGCTCAATCCGCGCGGCACCGAGGGCTCCGACCGCCCGTCCGATCGTGGCGCCTACCAGACGGCCGACTACGTCTCCGACCTCGACGAGCTGCGCGCGCACCTCGGCGTCGAGCAGATGCTCCTGTTGGGACATTCGCACGGCGGGGTCGTGGCAGCGGCCTATTCCGCCGCCCATCCCCACCGGGTCGAGCGCCTGGTTCTCGCCAGCACGCTCGCCCGCTTCGCCGAAGAACAGAACGCGGCCATGGAAGCGGCCATGAACGCGAAGTCGGACCAGCCCTGGTACGCCGACGCCCGGGCCGCGCTCGAGGACGAGCAGGAGGGCCGCTTCGAGACCGACGAGCAGCTCGGAGCGCTGGCGCTGCGCGAGTTCCCCTTCTACTTCAAGAACTACGGCGCCGCCGAAGAGGCATACCTCGACACCCTCCGGGACGAGATCCCGGTCGCGGATGCTCTGCTCCTGTTCAACAACGAGGTCTGGACGACCTTCGACCTCCGTGCAGACCTGCCGAAGATCACGGCGCCGACGCTCGTCATCACCGGCGAGGACGACTTCATCACGGGTCCGGCGTGCGCCGCCGATTTCGGCTCGATTCCGCGGCAGACCACGGTCGTGCTCCCCGACTGCGGCCACTTCATCTTCGTCGAGGCGCGCGACCGCTTCCGCGCCGAGGTCACCCAACACCTCTCTGAGTAGAATCGAGTCGATGGCCGACGTCGGCACGATGCGCGTCAAGAGCGGGCTCGCCGAGATGCTCAAGGGCGGCGTGATCATGGACGTCGTCGACGCCGAGCAGGCGAAGATCGCCGAAGAGGCGGGCGCCTGCGCGGTGATGGCGCTCGAGCGCGTGCCGGCGGACATCCGGCGCGACGGCGGGGTCGCTCGCATGTCCGATCCGGACAAGATCGTCGAGATCCAGGAGGCGGTGACGATCCCGGTGATGGCGAAGTGCCGAATCGGCCACTTCGTCGAGGCGCAGGTGCTCCAGGCGCTCGAGATCGACTACATCGACGAGTCAGAGGTGCTCACGCCCGCGGATCTCGAGCACCACGTCGACAAGTGGCAGTTCACCGTCCCGTTCGTCTGCGGCTGCACCAACCTCGGAGAGGCTCTGCGCCGGATCTCGGAGGGCGCGGCCATGATCCGGACGAAAGGCGAGGCCGGAACGGGCGACATCGTCAACGCGGTCACGCACATGCGGGCGGTGTTCGGCGGCGGCATCCGGCGGCTCGCGAGCCTGCGGCCGGACGAGCTCCACGCGGAGGCGAAGAACCTGCAGGCCCCGTACGAGCTGGTCGCCTGGGTCGCGGAGAACGGCCGCCTGCCGGTCGTCACCTTCACCGCCGGCGGCATCGCCACGCCGGCCGATGCCGCACTCTGCATGCAGCTCGGCGCCGACGGCGTCTTCGTCGGGTCGGGCATCTTCAAGTCAGGCGACCCAGAGAAGCGCGCCAGAGCGATCGTCGAGGCGACGACGCACTTCAACGACGCAGAGATCATCGCCCGCGTCTCGGCCGGCCTCGGCGAGCCCATGGTCGGCATCTCGGCGGCCGAGCTCAGCCCCGAGCAGCTGCTCGAGACACGCGGCTGGTAGAAGCACGGGAGAACCCATGGTTCTCCCGTGGGCCCTCTCCTTCACTCGCTCGCTGCGCTCGCATCGCCGCCTAACGGCCAGGCGTGGACGCGCCGCGCCCGCCATGTCGGTCGCGGCCATGGAACCGTCCGACCGGCTTGCCATGCTCGGCGCGTGATCGTGAACCGGGTGGGCTGGGCCACGGGGTCGTTCCTCGCGTACGCGGGCGCCCTGATTGCGCTCATCGCTGCGGTCGCGTGGCTCTCCGTGATCGATTCCGAGCGCAGCCAGGGCGCGGTCGCCGGCTGGTCGGTGCTCTTCTGGGCTATTGCCGAGGTGCTCGCCTTCGGTCTGCTCGGCCGTGGCCGGCGAGTCGTCGCAGGGCTGTTCGCGTTCGTCGGGCTCGGGCTTTTCGCCCTGATGGTCGGCTTGTTTTTCTCCTGGTTTGGGTGGCTGCCGGACGACAAGCCGCTCGGCGGATTCCATCTCGGCCTGCTGTTCCTCGAGCTGCTCGTGCTGATCGCAGCCGCGATCGATCTTTCGATCTTCAAGTTCCCGCTGTTCGTGCTCGTCCTCGGGGGTCTCGGCTGGTACTTCGTCACTGATCTGATCTCCAGTGGAGGCAACTGGAGCGCGTGGGTGACGCTGTTCATCGGACTCTTCCTGTTCGTCATGGGGCTCGGCAACGACGGCGGCGACACGAGGCCGTACGGGTTCTGGGTACACGTCGTCGCTGGACTGACGATCTTCGGGGCGCTCCTCTACTGGTGGCACTTGTCGGACTTCCAGTGGGCGCTGATCATCATCGTCGGGCTCGTCTTCATGGCGATCGGAGCCGGGATCAGACGCTCGAGCTACGCCGTGATCGGAACCGTCGGACTCGTCCTCGCGACCTGGCACTACGCGCTTGGCGGAAGCCCCACCAACGGAATCATCGGTGCCGGTGAGGAACCGCCCAGCACCCCTGCCTCCTGGGCCGGTCCGGTTGCCTTTCTGTGCCTCGGCGTCTTCCTCGCCTTCGTCGGGATGATCCTCTGGCGGCGCGACGCATACGGGGCGGAGACGGCCTGAGCTAGGATCGGTCCCGCGCACGGGGGCGCACCCGGTCCGCGGGAAGGGCTGAGCCCACCCCCAATACCACCGCCGCAGCAATCGATCTTCTTCCCTGCCCGCCGCGGACACGGGCCTCATGGGAGGAGGTCGAGATGAACCTCGAACAGCTCCGCAAGCAGGCCAAGGACCTCGTCAAGGCGGGCCGGCGCGGCGATCCCGAGGCGGTGACCAGGTTCGGTGACCTGCCCATCCGCCTGTCGAGCGCACACCTGGTGCTCGCGCGCGAGCATGGGTTCGGCAGCTGGCCGGCGCTCGTGCACGCGGCGGAGGCGAACGTCGAGTCGTTCGTCGTCGCCGCGACCGAACGTCGTCGCGACTACGCCGAGCGACTCCTGGCCGCGCGGCCCGACCTGGAGCGCGACCGCTGGGCCCGGCTGGTTCTCGGGCTGGAGTGGGAGGGCGACGCGAATGAGCCGGGCGGACCGCGGGCATGGTCGCCGCTCCATTACGCCTGCCACTCGGCTTTCGAGACGACCGGGCTCGCCGGCGAGCTGCTCGCCCGGGGCGCCGATCCGAACGCCTTCTACCCGAACGAGCACGGGCCGATGTCGACGCTGTACGGGGCGGCCGGCGTCAAGCACGACCCCGAGCTCACGCGTCTCCTGCTCGAGCACGGGGCCGATCCAAACGGCGAGCCCTGGTTCGGCGACGCGCTCTACCACTCCACCGAGGCCGAGAATCACGAATGCCTTGGGGTGCTCCTCGCGGCTGGTGCGCGGCCGACCGGCTCCAACGCGCTCGCGCATGCGCTCGACTACGACCGGATCGAGCCGGTGCGGATGCTGCTCGAGGCGGGAGCGGACGCGAACGAGGGCAGCGCGCTCGCGCACGCGGTGCGGCGTGGGCGGAGGCCTGAGTTCCTGCGGCTGCTCGTCGAGTACGGAGCCGATCTCGAGCGGCCCGGCGGCGAGAGTTGGCGCGGGGACGTCCCCCTGCGGACGCCGTACGCGCATGCGGTGCTCCGAGGAAACGACGCCGCGGCCGAGGTCTTGCAGGAGCTCGGCGCCTCGACCGCAGTCGATCCCGCGGACGCCGCGATCGCAGCGATCGCCCATGGCGAGCGGCCGGCAGGGCCGTTGCCCGACCAGCTCGACCCCGACCAGCAGGAGGTGGTCGTCCTCGCCGCGCTCGGCGGCCACGTCGACGTCGTGGTCGACGCGGTCGGAATCGACTTTCGCGGCGTGGCAGGGGGAGGGCCCGCCGGGACGCTACTCCATCACGCCTGCTGGGTGGGCGACGCTGATCTGGTCGAGCGCCTGCTCGCCCTCGGCGCGGATCCGGTCGCGCCTTCGGGCATGCTCTTCGACACGCCGCTCGCGTGGGCGTTTCTCGACTCCGACAGCTGGCGGGAACCGCGTCGGGACTTCGTCCGCGTGGCCGAGCTGCTCGTCGCCGCGGGCGCCGAGCTCGAGGAGCGATTCGCCGAGGTTGCCGAGGGTCCGCTGGCCGAGTGGCTGGAGGCGCGTATCTAGAATCGAAGGCGATGAAGATCGGGGTTCTCGCCGTCCAGGGCAACTTCCGCGAGCACGCGGCGATGCTGCGCCGGCTCGGCGCAGACGCGGTCGAGGTGCGGCTTCCGGAGGAGCTGGAAGGCCTCGACGGCCTGGTCATTCCCGGCGGCGAGTCCACCGCGATTGCGCGGCTGATGCGGCTGTACGGGCTCGAGGAGGCGCTGCGGCGGTTCGTCGGACCGGTCTTCGGCACCTGCGCGGGGATGATCCTGCTCGACCGGAACCACCTGGACCTGGTCGACATCGAGGTCGACCGCAACGCCTACGGCCGGCAGGTGGCGAGCTTCGAGGCCGACCTGGAGCTGGACGGCGACCCGGAGCCGCTGCACGGCGTCTTCATCCGCGCACCGCGGGTGCGGGAGAGAGGACCGAGCGTGGAGGTATTGGCGGAGCTGGACGGCGAGCCGGTGCTGCTCCGTCAGGGACGCTTCATCATCGCCTCCTTCCATCCCGAGCTCACCGATGACACGCGCGTGCACGAGCGATTTCTCGATCTGGTGCGGGAGGAGGCGAATGTCGGGGCATAGCAAGTGGTCGTCGATCAAGCACAAGAAGGGCGCCGCCGACGCGAAGCGCGGTCAGCTGTTCACGAAGCTGACGCGGGCGCTGATCGTGGCAGCCAAGGACGGCGGCCCGGATCCGGCCGCGAACCTGGCCCTCCAGAATGCGATCGAGAAGGCGCGCGCGGCCTCGATGCCCAAGGACAACATCGAGCGGGCGATCGCGCGCGGCAGCGGCACCGGCGCCGACGCAGCCGCCTACGAGCACATCTCCTACGAGGGCTACGGGCCCGGCGGCGTCGCCATCTACGTCGACGTGCTCACCGACAACCGCAACCGCACGGCGGGCGAGGTCCGGCACATCTTCGCGCGGCACGACGGGAACCTGGCTGAGTCCGGGGCAGTCGCATGGCTGTTCGAGCGCAAGGGCGTCGTCCTCGTCGAACGCGACTCGACCGACGAGGACGAGCTGACGCTGGCGGCCGCAGATGCGGGCGCCGAGGACGTCGCCGAGGAGGGCTCGAGCTTCGAGGTCACCTGCGCGCCAGAGGATCTCCACAGCGTGCGCGAGGCGCTGGAGGCGTCCGGGATCGCAGTCAGCGACGCGGAGGTGACGATGCTCCCGAAGACGACGGTCGCAATCGAGGACGAGTCGGTCGCGCGGAAGGTGCTCAAGCTGATCGACGGGCTCGAGGAGAACGACGACGTCCAGGACGTGTACGCGAACTTCGACATCCCGGAGCACGTGCTGGAGACGGTCGCGGTCTAGCCTCTGCTCGGCTGCTCAGCCAGAACCCGCGAGGGGCCGCAGATGCGGCCCCTCGGGTGATCTGCTCAGCCTCGGCCGACCGGCTGGAAGTCGTGGCCGACCATGTAGTCGGCGACGTTGATGCCGAGGTTCTGCCCTTGCACGTCGGCGGTGCGGAAGTGCAGCCCGGCCCAGACGCGTGCGCCGGTGATCTCCTTTAGCGGGTCCGAGAACCGGTCGAAGAAGCGCGTCTCCCCACCGAACTGGCTGCTCGTAACGCCGAAGTGCATGACGTCGGTGCCGAAGAACAGCTGGAGTGTGTGCAGATGAGCACCGTCGAGGCACATGTGCCCTGACGCGTGCTCGGGATAGGGCGCCGTCGTGAGGGGCGTCCAGGTCGGATCGGGCGTCGTGTCAGGGTTCGCGTCGAGGCCCGCTTGCCGGATCGCCGTCCACGGCCGCCAGAAGTCGAAGTGGTACTTGTCGTTCCAGCAGTTGATCGCCGCGTCCGCCGCGCTCAGGTTCATCATCGCCAGCAGACGAGCGGTGTCGGCGTTGTCGAGCGCGTGGGCCGGGTCCTCGGCCAGGTTCCGCGCGGAGCCGTTCCACAACAACGCCGGTCCGCCTGCGCTCTGCCAGAAGACGGCGTTGTGCGTCTGCTCGGCCGTGCGGGCCGAGGGGGTCACCACGCCGTCGCCGCCGAGCGCCTTGACCTCGTCGAAATCCGCCGTGTAGGCGGCGCTCGTCAAGGCGTTCGGGCCGGCGGTACGGAACTGCGAGGAACTCTGGAGCAGGAACGGTCGAACGCCGCCCACCCACGGCGTAGGGTCGAGCGGCGACGTCCCATTGGGCAGCAGCGGCTGCCAGTGCCCCGGACTCGAGTTCGGCACCCACTGCGACGGCCCGAAGCGCCCGTCGCTCTCCCGCGCGGCGATCATCGCGGCGGCGGCGGCGTTGCCCGCGGCGATCCCCTGCCGCTTGAAAGGCGTGTCCGGTACCGCTGCGAGCGACGCGGCGTACTGCGCGGCGAGCGACTGCAACAAGCTGTCCCTGTTCGGGAACGAGATGCTCGCGGGCACCGTGGAGACGATGTCGGAGAGGACGGTGTACGCCGCCGTCGCGACGGCGGCCTCCTCCGAAGCTCTCGCGGAAAAGCGCCTCTTGAGGAGGTACGGCCGATGATGCTTCGGCGTGATCGCATTGATCGCGTCGTAGACGGCGCCTTGCGTCATCGCCATGCTGATCTGGAGCGCGGGTGGCGCTCCGCCCGCCGGACCCGGAATCAGGACGAGCGTGCTCGTCGCGATCCTGTTCCAATCGATGACCGCGTTTGGGCCTGCGGCACTGCGCTGGGCATTCGCCCCGGGTAATGCGAACGCGAGGAGCGCACCCACGGCTGCAAGCCAGAGGAGTACACGACGGGTCATGTTCCCTCCCTGCCTTCGTGGTCCACATGGCGCCATCGCCACGTGGCTAACGGCACAATGACACACGGCGGGCGCCGATGACGGCTTGGGCTCGAGGCCGCGAGGACCCGGCTTCGGCTTCCTCGTAGAGGAACGTCCGATCTGGCGCCTAACCTCACGACGTGAAGGTCCTCGGCATCGATCCGGGTACGGCTGCATGCGGTTACGCGATAGTCCACGAAAGCGACGGACGCCTCCAGGCCCTCGTCCACGGGTGCTGGCGCACGGAGGCGCGCGAGCGCCCGGAGCTGCGCCTGAGGACGATCTTCGAGGGCGTCACGGGGCTGGTGGAACAACACGCGCCGGATGCCGTCGCACTCGAGGAGTCGTTCGTCGGCGCCGACGCCCGCACCGCGCTCTCTGTCGGTCAGGCGCGGGGCGCCGTGCTCGTCGCCTCCGCGCTCGCCGGCGTCGAGTGCGCTGAGTACGCGCCCGCCCGCGTGAAGCAGGCCGTCTGCGGCTACGGGCGCGCCGAGAAGGCCCAGGTGGCCCGGATGGTGAAGACGATCCTCGCTATGCGGGCGCCGCCCGAGTCGACGCACGCCTCCGATGCGCTGGCGGTCGCGATCTGCCACGCGCTCGCGCCCCCGCTTCTGAAGGTGGTCGCGTCATGATCGCGCGGCTCCGCGGAACCGTGGTCGCTCATCGGCCCGACGGCCTCGTGCTCGACGTCAACGGCGTCGGCTACCTGGTCGCCGCCACCCAGAGCGCGGTGCGCCGCGCCGACGGCGGAGGCGAGGTGACGCTCGAGATCCACACCCATGTCCGGGAGGACGCGCTCCAGCTTTACGGCTTCGCCGACGCTGCGGAGCGGGAGCTGTTCGAGCACCTCCTCTCGGTCAGCGGCGTCGGCCCGAAGGTGGCGCTAGCGATCGTCTCGGGCTCGAGCCCTGCCGAGCTGCGCCGGGCGATCGCGCTCGAGGACACGGCCCGATTCGAGGCGATCCCCGGCATCGGCAAGAAGACCGCACAGCGGGTCGTCCTCGAGCTGAAGGAGAAGGTGGGTGCCGGAGCGCCGACGCCCGAGACGCGGACGGACGGGCACCTCGTCGCGCGAGACGCGCTCGTCGAGCTCGGCTACTCCGTGGTCGACGCCGAGCGTGCGCTCGCCGAGGTCGACACGGAGCTCCCCGCCGAGGAACGCGTACGTGAGGCGTTGAAGAAGGCGGCATGAGCGAGACCGAGTTCCTGGCGCCGACGCTCCGCGACGAGGAAGACGACTTCGACCGCTCGCTCCGGCCGCGGCGCCTCGACGAGTTCGTCGGGCAGGAGCGGGTCAAGGAGCAGCTCGAGGTCGCGCTCACCGCCGCGGGCACCCGCGGCGAGGCGCTCGACCACGTGCTGCTCGTCGGCCCTCCGGGCTTGGGGAAGACGAGCCTCGCCTACATCGTCCGCGAGGAGCTCGGCGTCGGCATCCGGACGATCGCCGGACCGGCCGTGGAACGGAAGGGCGACCTCGCGGCGATCCTCACCTCGCTCGAGGCGCGCGACGTGCTGTTCATCGACGAGATCCACCGGCTCAACGCCGCGGTCGAGGAGATCCTTTACCCCGCCCTGGAGGACTTCCGCCTCGACATCGTGATCGGCCAGGGGCCGGCGGCTCGCACGCTGACGCTCGACCTGCCGCCGTTCACCCTCGTCGGGGCGACGACCCGCACCGGCCTGCTGACCACGCCTCTGCGCGACCGCTTCGGGATCACGTTCAGGCTCTCCTACTACGAGCCGGAGCAGCTGGCGACGATCGTCCACCGCTCGGCCCGGATCCTCGGCGTCACGCTCTGCGACGAGGCGGCCGACGAGATCGCGAGACGTTCGCGGGGCACCCCACGCGTGGCGAACCGCATCCTGCGCCGAGTTCGCGACGTCGCGGAGGTGCGGCACTCGGGCGAGATCACAGCCGAGGTCGCGACCGAGGCGCTGGAGCTGCTGGAGGTCGACCAGGAAGGCCTGGAGCGGACCGACCGCGAGCTGCTCGAGGCGATCGTCCACAAGTTCGCGGGGGGACCGGTCGGGCTCTCCACGCTCGCCGTCTCGCTCGGCGAGGAGCCGGACACGATCGAGGACGTGTACGAGCCCTACCTGCTCCAGCTCGGGTTCATCCAGCGGACGCCTCGCGGGCGCATCGTCACCGAGCTCGGGCTTGCGCACGTCGCCTCGGACCAGGCTGCGCGCGCGGACTCGCTCTTCTGATGCCCGACCTCTGGGTGCCGGGCTTCGCCGGCCCGCTCGACGACCTGGTCGACCGCATCCACAGGCGGATCGAGCAGTACGCCCACGAAGCCGGGGTCGAGCAGGCGTACGTCGAGGTGGAGCTCGCCGACGGCGTGCGCTATGCCATCGAGTCCCTTGCGGCCGAACCGGGTTACGGGTTCGTGACGCTTCGTCCACACCCGGTCGAGGACACGCCGGCGCTGGTGATCGTCCCCGTCGGGTCGATCAAGAGGATCGAGCTGAGCGCCGCAGCCGAAGAACGCACCCAGCTCGGCTTCTCGGTTCCTTCGTAACTCGTCGAAGGGCCAGACTTCAGTCTGGCCCATGCCTTCCGATGGCACCACCGGAAGGCCCGGGGACAGGCTTCAGCTGTCCCTTCTTGCGAGTCGCGCTCGACTACGGCCGGTACTGCAATTCGTGCCAGCTCGGGACCGGGGCCAGCTCGAGCAGCGCGCGGCTGCCGCGCGGATCGCGGTATGCGAACTCGGAGTTCTCCTCGTCCCAGACGACCTCGAGCAAGCCCTCCTTGACGCGGTGGTCAAGCCAGGCGCCGCGGAAGATCAGCTTGCGCAGCCAGTAGACGAGCGATTCGCCGCCGACCAGAGAGATGCGCTCCCAGTGCCGGACGAGGTACCGACCGAGCTGGCTGCGCGGCTCCTCGATCCGGCCTTCGGCGGCGAGCTCGACCAGATCGGCGGTCTCGTCCTCGTCCAGCTCGTTCGCCTCGACGAGACCGAGCTTCACCGCCGCGGCGGTCACGCGTTGCTCGAAATCGGCGCTGTTGAAGCTGAACCGGTACCCGAGAAACTCGACGACGTACTCGTCGCCGGAACTGTAGTTGGCGTCCCCCGGCAGCGGACGGCTCTCCACGCGGCCAGGATACCAACGCCTCTCTGAGCCTAGACTGGCTCGCCGTGCGGCCCCGCGTGCTCTTGATCTCCCTCCTCGCCTGCCTCGGCCTGACCGCCCTTGCAACGGTTCTGCTCGACCTGTCGTTCGAGCGCGCCGTTGTTCTTGCGCCGGTCGTGGTCCTGGTCGCCGGCGCGGCCGGGTTCCTGGTCGTGCTCTGGACCAGGGTCCTCTGGGAGTCGTTTCGCGGTCGCCGCCGCGGTTCCTGAGTGCCGTCCGAAGGGGTGCGTACCGTCGCTTGTCCATGGTCGGAGCGACGTGGACGATCGAGCACTGTGATCCGCACGAAGCGGCGTCGCTCGCTGCTGCGCTCGGCCTGAGCTCGACGACGGCGAGCGTCCTCGTCCGCCGCGGCTACGGTGACCCGGAGGCGGCCGCCGCCTTCCTGGCCGGCGAGCTACCTGGCCACGACCCGTTCGCGCTCGGCGACGTGGAGGCGGCGTGTGGGCGGATCCGGGCCGCGATCGAGGCCGGCACGAGGATCTGCGTCCACGGCGATTACGACGTCGACGGGATCTGCGCGACCGCGCTCGCGCTCCTCGTCCTCCGGGAGCTCGGCGCCGACGTCGACTGGCACCTGCCGAGCCGCTTCGAGGAGGGCTACGGCCTGGCCGGCGAAACGCTCACGCGTCTGGCCGGAGAAGGGTTTGGCCTGGTGATCACGGTCGACTGCGGAATCACCGCCGTCGACGAGATCGCCGCCGCGAAGGCAGCCGGTGTCGACGTCATCGTCACCGACCATCACCGGCCCGGCGAGAAGCTCCCCGACTGTGCGGTCGTCGCGACCCGGCCGTCTTCCTACCCCTTTCCCGAGCTGAGCGGGACGGGCGTCGTCTACAAGCTCGCAGAGGCTCTGCTCGGGCAAGGCGACGAGCGGCTGGCCCGCCACCTCGACCTGGTCGCGCTGGCGACGATCGCCGACGTCGTCCCGCTCGTGGACGAGAACCGCGCGCTCGCGATCGCCGGGCTGCGCCGGCTGGCCACGACCACGCGTCCCGGCCTGCGTGCGCTCATGCACTCGGCCCGCGTGGACGCGGCGGTCGTCGACGAGGGCGCCGTCGCCTTCCGGCTCGCGCCCCGGATCAACGCGGCCGGGCGGCTCGGACGGCCGACCGCCGCGCTCGAGCTCCTGCTCACCGACGACGAGGGAACCGCGCGCCGGATCGCAGGCGAGCTCGAGGAGCTCAACCGTGAGCGCCAGATGATCGAGGACCGGATCCTCCGCGAAGCGTCCGCGACCATCGATGCCTGGCCGGAGGCACGCCGCAACCGCCGGGGGTACGTGCTCGCCGGCGAGAGCTGGCACGAGGGCGTGATCGGGATCGTCGCGTCGCGCCTGGTCGAGCGCTACCACCGTCCGGTGGTCCTGATCGCCGGGACCGACCGCGACTGGAAGGGTTCCGGCCGCTCCGTTCCGGCCTTCGACCTCCACGCTGCGCTTGCCTCCTGTGCAGACCACCTCGAACGCTTCGGGGGCCATCGCGCGGCCGCGGGGCTCTCGATCCGCTCCGACGCGGTCGACGGGCTCGCCGAGGCCTTCGCCGTCTACGCCGACGAGCACCTCGGAGACGAGGATCTGCGGGCGGTCATACCGGTCGACGCGATCGTCCCCGGCACCGCACTCACCCTCGACCTTTGCGCCGAGCTCCGCCGCCTCGCGCCGTTCGGGCTCGGCAATCCCGGTATCAACCTCCTGGTCGCCGGCTGCGAGCTCAGTGACCTCGCCACCGTGGGCGACGGCAAGCACCTGCGCTTCCGGGTCACCGACGGCGGCCGCCCCGCCGGGAGCGCGATCGCCTTCGGCCTCGGGTCGCAGCTCGACCGGTTCCGGCGAGTCGGCCGCTACGACGTCGCCTTCCGCCTCCAGGAGAACACCTGGAACGGGACGACCTCGCCGCAGCTCGTCGTTCGGCGCGTCTTCGACACGCCGGAGCGGTACCTGGAGCTGCGCGAACGGTTCGCGGACGAGTGGCGCTCCGGCCGGCTCAGCCCGGAGGCCGAGGCAATCTTCGCCGAGCTCGGCCTCGACAACGGCGGCGGCTGGCGGAGCCTGCTCGAGTCGCTGACCTTCAAGGCCTTACTCGACGAGCCTGCGCCGCTGGCGCGCGCTGCCTAACGAGCCAGCAGGAGCTCGAACACGCGCACGAGCAACTCGGCGCGTCTGCGTTGGATCTGATGTCGTCTGCGCACGGGCCGCATTTCGGCTCGCGTACCGCAGTTCCTTCGAAATGACACAAGCGGGTGGGTCCCTGCAGGGATCGGCGCAGAAGGCCGAAGTACACTGAGAACATGACCGTGCTCGAGGTCAACGAGCGACACCAAGAGCTCGTCGACGAGCTCATCGACGCGGTCGAGCAGTACAAACCGGAGCTCGACCGCGACCTGCTCACGCGGGCGTTCTCGTTCGCGGCCAGGGCGCACGAAGGCCAGCAGCGCCGGTCCGGCGAGGAGTTCATCAACCACCCCTTCGGCGTCGCGAAGATCCTCACCGAGCTCCAGCTCGACGAGCAGACGATCGCTGCGGCGCTGCTCCACGACGTCGTCGAGGACACCGACCAGGACCTGAAGGCGGTCAAGGACGAGTTCGGCGACGAGATCGCCCAGCTCGTCGACGGCGTCACCAAGCTGACGAGGATCCAGTTCCAGAGCCGTGAGCACGCGGAGGCGGAGAACTACCGCAAGCTGATCGTGGCGATGGCACAGGACGTCCGAGTGATCCTGATC
>JBKPMR010000086.1:0-31926 GCA_046732255.1 Actinomycetota bacterium | reverse complement strand
GGCAAGTTCACAGAGCACATAACGCTGCAGGTCAACATTCCGACGGCCCATGCGACAGGGGCCGCGACGTTCACTGCGGCGAACGGCGACAGCTTGACCGCCACCGTCGACGGACAGGGAACCCCGACAACAACCCCCGGGGTGTCCTCGATCGTCGAGGTCTACACCATCACAGGCGGAACGGGACGCTTCTCCGACGCAACTGGCAGCTTCACGCTGCACGCCACCTTGGACCAGGCGACGGGCGTTAGTTCCGGCACGTTCAGCGGAGCCATCGACCATTAAATGCCGTAAGGCAGCTTTCCGACTTCAAACCGCGCTCAGCGTGGGAGGCCCGCAGACGCGACGAAAAGCGCCGAATTTCACATCAAGCCTCTAGCTCGGTCTTGGGTCACAGCCTGTTCGGCTTCGCGGCTCGCGGTCTCCGACTCCGTCCGGGTTGATCGAGAGACTGCCGAACTCGTGTGCGGTCGGTTCACATCGAGTCAGCGCCGGGAGGCGATAGGCGAACGCTTTGACGTCGCCGTTCCTGAGACCTACCAGCATCGGTTCAATCTCGCCCCGCAGCAGCGGGCTCTGATCGTCCGTCAGCTCGACGACGAGCGCGACGCGGTGATGGCGAAGTGGGGTCTGCTCCCGCACTGGGCGAAGGACTCGAAGATCGCCTTCAAGATGATCAACGCCCGAGCCGAGACGCTGACCGAGAAGCCCGCCTACCGCAGCCTGATCGGTCGGCACCGCTGCCTGATCCCGGCTGACGGCTTCTACGAGTGGACGGTAGGGACCGACGGGAAGAAGCAGCCGATTCACTTCCATCTCCCCGACTACGAGATGTTCGCCTTTGCAGGCCTCTGGACGGCGCGCACTGACGACGAGACCGGAGAGGTGATCGAGAGTTGCACGATTATCACCACGACGCCGAACGAGCTTGTCGCTCCGGTGCATGACCGGATGCCGGTGATCCTGCCGACCAACGTCGAGCGGGTTTGGCTCGATCCGACGATCTCAAAAGACCACGCGCTCTCGCTGCTGGAGCCGTATCCGGCGGAACTCATGCTGGCGCTGCCCGCCTCCACTCGGGTGAACAGCGTCCGGAATGACGACGCGGGAATGCTGCTGCCGGAAGACGCTCTCGCCGCCTAGAGGAAAAGCGTCGATGGCCCGTGCGAGCTATGCCCGCCGTGAGTACCGATCCGCGCGCCGGTGCTCGCCGGTGAAATCGGCTTCGTAGTACAGCTCTTCCAGCATGTCCAAGAAGACTTGAACGTCCTCGACGCTCTGGATGTTCAGGTCGGGGCCTGGGCCGAACCGATCTCGGGGTAACGCGTGTCGGTCGAGTGCGTCGCCCATCGCGTCGTAGGTGATTGCACCCAGGTGACCGGCCCCCGTGATTCGTCGCAAGCGCCGAACAAGCGCCGCTCGGCTCCGGACGGTGGTCTCCAGGAACTGAGCCTAGTAGGAGGTCAAGTCGGAAACCCGCTATCGAAGCCAATTCGCAGTGCCGGGTCAGCGCTGGGTCAGGCAAGGAGGCGCACGACCCGCGTCGCCTCGAAGGCCCTCGCGTACCCGCCCCGCTTCACAAAGAGAGTGGTTTCCGTCGTGAATCTTGCGATGTGGCCGCCGCGAGGCTCACCGAGAGTCTGCGCGCCGCGCCCGAACGCGGTCTGCTGGAAGGGGTGACTGTGCATGACCCACCACAGTCACCCCCTGAGGAGCTACTTGCCGTTAAACGTCTTCCTCGATGACGCGACGACGCGGGCGATCAACGTCTTCCTCGACGACGCGCCGGCCACCGCCTCGGGTGAAGAAACCAGGCCCTGCCCAGCTCGACCAGAAGATCATCGAAACGATCAAGCCGACGATGCCGACGATCAGCAGGATGTAGCCGACCGTGTTCACGTTGAAGCCCGACGTGCTCACGTCCACCGCCCACGCGAGTATCGCGCCGGCGGCAATCAACAGGAGACTGACACCTACGCCCATTCTTGCCTCCCCTCTTGGGACGTAATCAGTCTTCGTGTACCCACGACATAAAGTTCGTCAAACGCAATGGCAGCAGGGCGACTCGATATCGAGGGCGTTAGTTCTCTGTAAGGAGACGTTTTCAGGAGGCGCTTCCGGCGCGATCAGTTCCGACGGAGGGGCAAACGGAAGGGCGCCTTATGGCGCCCTTCCTATCGAGTCGTCGGTATCGAGAAGATGTAAGGGTTCCATTTGCAGGGATTTTGTCTCTCTACGGGCGGGTACGCCTACGGACACTCAAGACGGAAAGGGGAGAGACTCGATGCGTACAGGCAAGTGGAGAGGCAGGTTGGTAGTTGGCGGGCTCGCAGCCGGCGTCACGGTGGCAGGCAGCATGCTCTTTGCTGTCCTCGCGAGTTCGGGCGGAGCAGCAAGTTCCGCAAAGCCGGTGAACGCGAGCCCGCCGACCATCGCCGGGACGCCCGAGGAGGGCAAGACCCTGACGGCGACCCGCGGCACCTGGAACAACAATCCAACCGACTACGACTACCAGTGGCGGCGGTGCGCGAGCGACGGCTTCAGCTGCGTGAACATCACCGACGCGACCAACCTCAGCTACACCCTCAAGAGCGTCGATGTCGGCCACACGCTGCGCTTCCGTGTCGTGGCGAAGAACGCCGATGGTCAGACCGCGGCCCTGTCGGCGCCGACAGGTGTGGTTCAAAAGGCGGCGGTGACGACCACCACGACCACGACAACCACCACGACGACGCCGCCGCCGCCGCCGGCGGTCAACCATCGGCCGTCGATCAGGATTCTCGCCGTCCGCTTTGTCGGCGTCCGCGTGTACGTCCGGATGCGGGTCTGCGACGACTCGCACCGGCGGATGAACATGATCGAGCGCGACTCCCGGCGTGGTGTTCCGTCGTACATTCGCCGCTTCCGGACACTCACAGCTCCGGCTCCGTGCTCGACGCTGACACGCAGCTGGATTCCGGCGCCACGCTTCCGGCACCGGCTGACGGTCACCGTCTGGGCTCGCGACTTCGCCGGGCTTACCAGTCGTCCGGCATCACGCTCGTTCACCCGCTAGCAGAAATCCATGTACATGGCCCTCTCCTCGAAGAGGGCCATGTACCTGACGATTCGCCGTTCCTGGCCGCTGATGAACGAGCTGTTCGGCCGGGAATGCGGGAAAGTAGGAGAAGACGCTCGCGGAGTTGGCGCGGCGCTAGCTGGGAATCTCGATGACCGCTTGTTGAAGCGCGGCCCCGATCGCCTCACGCGCGCTCTCGCCGGTCGTCTCGACGGGATTGCCGTTGGTCACGGTGCAGACCCAGTCCTGTTGATCCTTCCTTCGCTCAAGGCGCACCTTCACATCCCGCTCCCGCGCGAAGGACTCCAGGAGATCGAGGACGAGTATCCGCGGCCTTTCGGTCATGCCCCCTACGTAGGGGCTGGGCCAGACATCGCACCGTGAGGGCAGAGGAACGGTGGCGTCCCAAGCGAACCGAGCTTCGGGCGGGTCGATCACCTGCGGTTGTTGCCTCTCCCACGCCGCCGGTGGGGTATGAGGCCCGCCCACCTTACCCTCGTGCGGCGATTTGGCTCTGTCCGGCGACACGCGTCGCTTCCACGGCGCATTGGAGCTCCGTTTTGTTTGAAGCGATGCCGGAAACTGGTGAAGGAACCCCGAAAGGAGCGAGATGGGCACGAAAGTTGCAGATGTCATGACGCAGAGACCGCGTGCGGTAACGCCTCAGACGCCTTTGAACGAGGTCGCTGTGGTGATGGAAACCGAAGATGTGGGAGCGGTTCCGCTCGTCGAAGGCGATCGCCTAGTGGGGATCGTCACGGATCGCGACATCGTGGTGCGTGCCATCGCGAAGGGCAAAGACCCGCGCGGGATGCCGGCGGCCGAGGTCTCCTCGGACGAGCTCCTCACTGTAAGTCCCGACGACGATCTCTCGGATGCGCTCACGCTCATGGCGCAGCATCAGGTGAGGCGTTTGGCAGTGACCGCCGAGGACGATCGCCTCGTCGGCGTGATTTCGCAGGCCGACATCGCCCTGCAAGGGAAAGATAAGGACACCGGCCAGGTGGTCGGGGGCATTTCGCGACAGCCGGAAGGGCCGCGCACGCCCTGATCTAACGCTCGAGTGTTGTTAGGCGAGGCGCCGGGAGGCGCCTCGCTCGCGCCAGTAGGCGCCGATCTGGTTGCCTTGCTCTTCGATTGTCGGCGGCGGTCGAGGGTGGCGCGCCTGATGCCCTCATTCGGGGGCCCGTGCCCGATCAGTGCCCAAACGTTGGCTGAGCACTCCTCGCCGCCGTGCGAAGGCAGTGGCGGAAACCACGTAGCGAAGCCACTTCCCGCCACCCTCCGACATGGCCCGCCACCCCTCTGCGAACCTCGTGGAGGTTCAAGTCCTCTCATCCGCATCGCCGTTTTCTTGGGGCCACTCAGTCCTCGACGCGTCCCAGCCGGCTGATACCGAGCGCCAGCAGACCCACACAGGGGGCGAACACCAGCCCCATCAACGCGGCGCCGACAACAGCCCCGATGAACCGGTCCGCATACCAGCCTCCCACGGCACCCAGGATCGCCGCCACGACGCACAACCGGGCGGTGTAGACGAGAATCCGTCGCCGCCGACCGCCGTCTCGCTCGTCTGCGTCCATCGCCGGAATCTATGGCAGACGTCGGCTCCGGCGCCGACTACGAATGCAAGATCTGGCGCCTCTACGTTCTGTTGTGCACGGTGCGCCGGGTCCTTGCTTCCGCCCGCCTCTTGTCGGCTGAGGCCGGGCGCTCGTCCCACCCGATCTCGACCCGCCACGATTTCAGGCCCGGTACGAGGAAGAGGTCGCCGCGCTTCAACATCTGAACCGCCTGTACCGCGATCTCGCCGTTTGGAAACCGCAGACGTGGTTCGCCCTCCCGCGGTACGCTTCCGGCAGAGGCAGGGAGAGCAAGCGAGGTCCAAAACTGACTGCGGCGACAGGCGGGCTCCACGTTCGCAGGCGGGTTCACTGGCTGCGCCGCCGGTTGACGCGCGCCGCACCGTGGCTCCTCGCGATCGCGCTCGTCGTCGCGGTGCTGTTCCTCGTTGTGCACCGGTGAGCTGACACACCCGCCGGGGCTCGGCTCGCTACCGTTGATCCGTGAGCACCAACCGGACGCTCCGCGGGTTCGCGATTCTGGTCCTGGTCTCGATCGGGATCGTCGTACTTCGTCTCGAGGCGACGCTTGCGGCGCTGTACGTGATCGCGCGGATCGCGTTCCTGCTCGCGATCGCCTTCTTCCTCTTCCTCCTCTGGCGCGAGCACCGCAGCGACATCGATCTGTGGCCCGGCCGTGCCCGCTGGGTCTTCTACGGCTCCGCCGCCCTGATCGTGCTCGACATCGCCGCGATCTCGTTCATCCGCGAATCTGGCCTCGACGCGGTCGCGTTCGTGCTCGTCCTCGCTGCGGCCGGGTTCGCGATGTGGCGGACGTGGCGCGATCAGCACACGTATAGCTAGATCGCTGCACAGCCCGACCCGACGGACGAGGGCGGATCACGTACAGAGCGGCAGGTTGCGCAGGTTGTTCGGCGCGAGCTTGTCGGAGACCGTGCGCAGGTAGAAGCCGCCGTGCCCGTCCCGGACGACCTTGATGACGGCGATGCTGTCACCGGCGACCGCGACGTAGCTGACGGTCCCGTCCTGAATCTGCTTGATGGCGTCGTTCGCGGCCACGGGCGACCAGGACTCACCGGCGTGGCATAGGTGCGTGATCCGTCCGCGCGACGACCTCCTCACCGACGTGACCGCGCGCGCGATGCCCTTGGGCTCCAGGCCTCGCTGGCGGGTGAAGTCATTGCTGAAGAGCGTCGAATCGCCGCTGACGGCGAACAGGGCTTCCCGCCACCGGCTCAACGCGTCGCCGTAGAGCATGGCGACGTTCACCTCGTTGAGCTTGTTGTATTGCCCCCAGTGCGGGCGTCCGTTGTGGCGAACCGCAGCCTGGTGGAGATACGACATCCACGCCCCGTTGCCGCGCAGATTCTTGACGCTTGCGATCTCGATCGAGATTGCACGGCCCCCGCCGACGTTGTGCATGGAGAGAAGCGCCGACGAGCTGAGAGACGGGCGCAACGAGATGTATCCCGCCTGCTGAAACAAGGGCGCGATCGGCAGGATCTCGTCGAGGAATTCCAGGTAGCCCGAGGTTGTCGCGTCGAAGACGACCTCGATCGAGTCCGACCGGAAGTCGTTCTGGTCACTGTCCTCCCGCCACCCGGTGGTCACGCGGAAATGGGGCCCGCGGGCCCCGCCCTTCGTGTTTCCGCCGCGAAGCTGATCCTCGATCACCATGCCCTGGATCTGCGGGATCAGATAGTTGAGACCCTGAATGTCCCACGCCGCGGTGAGTGCGGCCGCGAGGAGCGACCCGAACGGAGCTTTCCCGGTCACGAGCAGGTAATCAAGGTTCGCCACGACGTCCGCGAGTGCAACCGTCGTGGTGATCCCAAGGTGTGTCCCGATCGTGCTACCGAGCGGGCCGAGGATCGCGGTCAGCGCCGCGACTTCGATCCCGGCGACCAGGCCGTCGGCGGCGAGCGCCCCGTGCAGCAGGCCGATGATCTGCTTCGCGAGCTCCTGCTTCGACTGATACGGATCGTTCAGGCGATCCGGCTTGTTGGGATCCGTGGTCACCCATCGCCGCCTCACCCACACGTCGCTCGGCCGCTGCGAGTTGAAGATGACCTCGAGGAAGTAGGGCACTCCCTGGGCGTCCTCCAGCCCGGCAGGAATCGGGTCGTTGTTGAGCAGCCGGAAGAGCGGCGTGAAGACGGACGGGGTGTTCTGGCCTGCTCTCAGTGCGCTCCTGACGGCCGTCGCGGACGGCGTGGTCACGACCTGCACGACTCGAAATTGCCGTCTGACCTCGAGCACGAGCGAATAGATCACCCCGAAACGGCCGCAGGCGACGCGCACCGCATCGAACAAGCGGTCGTCGCGCACGACCTTCGTCTCCTTGCACGGCAGCACCGCGAGCAAGGCCTTGTTGCCGTCGTCATCGCGTGTCAGCGGGTTCGACGCGCGCTCGATCCACAACTCCTGCCCCTTGACGGTCACCAGATGAACGGCGCGCACAACGTCTGGAAAGGGTGGTTGCTGCCAGTCGCCCCCGTGCGTAGAGGTCGAGATCGCGCCCGCGAGGGCCTGGCCGTTCGATCCACCGAGGGTCGGCATAGCGAGCCCCTGTTTGTCCAGCGCCTCGCAAAGGTCGAGGATGCGGACGCCTGCTTCGAAGTGCACGAGGTGCGTGGGGCTGACGGGGTTACCGTGCCTTCCAATCCAGTCGTCGGTCAGCGCGTTGTTCATCGGATCGACGACCTCGTGAAGCTGTTGGTTGAGGTTCTCGAGAGAGACCATCACCCCATCCGCCTTGGCACAGTCCTCGAACGCCCACCCGCTGCCGATAGCGTGAATCGACTGCTTCTTCTTGGTCGCGTCCGCGACGACCTCGACCAACGAGGCGAGGTTCTTCGGGGCCCGTCGTTGACCGGGATGGAACGAGACATCGCCGTTCCAGCTGGTCCACGAGTAGTTCGTCTTGTCGTTGCCCGAGTAGGTGCTGCCTTCGTAGCAGGCCATTGGGGGAGCGCCTCCTAGTCGAGACCGTGTCGATGCGTTCCCGGCGCCCGGCGTGACACGACGGCGGGTGCCACGTGACGATTCTCGCCCCTTGATGGGCGAGTTACAAGGTGCGTTTCGCTACGCCTGGACGCGGGCTGAGGCGCCGTCCAGCGCTGCGAGAGCGGTGCGGATGTCGGTCAGCTTGCCGACGAAGATCGGCGTGTCCCGCTCCGTGTAGCTGCTCGCCTTCGTGTCGCGCAGGCGCAGCATCAGATGCATGAAGTCGGCCGGCTCGTCGCACTCGAACGCGGTCATGAACTCCTGGTCGTCGATCCCGAACGAGTACGTGGTGTGGTTGTGGATGCCGGGGAACTCATCGCGGCCGATGCGGATGTGCTCGTCCATCGCCCGTTGCCGCTCCTGCTCGGTGAGCGCGTACCACGGTCTCACCTTCACGAATGGATAGACGACGAGGTAGGGCTGGTCGTGGGGCGTGATCTTCCGTGCCTTGCGTGCATTCGTGTACTGCGAGGCCATCGTCGTCGCCAGATACGAGTAGGGCGTCTCCAGCCAGGCGGCAAGCGGCGTCCCGTTCAGCTCGGCGCCGAGTTCGCCCAGGTCCTCATACCGGTCGGTGATCTTCCAGAGGAAGAAGTCGCAATCGGGACGGACGCCCGTGCAGCTGTAGATCCGCAGCCCGGCCATCCGATCGGCCCACGACTCGACCACGTCTGCGAACGCGTCCTTGCCGGCCGCCCGCTCCTCGACCGGCAGCCGCCGCCAGGCGGGGTCGGCGCGATAGAAGGTGTATGCGACGTACTGACCGTCCACCGCCGCCATGCTAGCCCGCAGCGCCACCGGGAACCCGGCGGCGCGCGACCGGCTTGGGTTAGCGGCGGCAGGACTTGACCAACGTGCCTGCCCGCGCGGCGACCGCGGCCGATTTCACGACCGGGAGATCGGACTTCGCCGAGTCGTCGGCGTAGTAGACGCCCGACTGCCAGCGGTCGAGGTCGGCCTCGTCGGAGACGTGGAAGAAGAGCAGCCCGACGACGTTCTTCTGGCACGCAGCGAGCTCGAGCGCCTGCCGGTAGTAACGGCCCTGGGTGGTCTCGTCCACCGCGTCGCCGGCCGAGGGCAGCTCGTGGTTGGCGTACAGCTGGCGCTTGTCGGTCGGCGCGGAGGTCTGGACGCCGAACTCGTCGTAGAGGATCGGCAGCGTCGAGCCGCGTTGGTGGGTGCCGTCGAACGCCCGGCCGAGCAGGGAGACGAGCTTGCCGTAGTCGGCGACGGAAATCGTCGTCGTCCGCGGGTGCGCGAACGTCGGCGCCAGGCTCGAGCGGTCGAGGTACGGGTGGATCGAGAACCAGTCCATGACGGGCCGGGTTCGGTGACTGCGACGGTAGGCCGCGCCCAGGTCGAGGATGAACCGCGTCGGCGAATGGGTGGCGCGAACCAGCTTCGGGTTGTCGCTGCCCCGCGGCGCCAACGACCCGCCGATCACGACCGTTCCCGGCGCGGCCGCCTTGATCGCGTCGTAGGTCTGGGCGAGGAGGCCGAGGTAGGAGGAGGCGGCCGCGTCCAGGCCGGCCTTCGTGAACTGCGGCATCCAGAAGCGGTTCAGGTTCGGCTCGTTGCCCACGATCACGTACCGGATCGAGGGCACGAGCCGCGGGACGGACGCGGCATAGGCGGCGAACTGGGCGCGGGTGGTGGCGTACTGCGGGACGGTCCTCGAGCCGAACGGGTAGACCGAGACGATCAGGCGGATGCCGTGCAGCGCGGCAGAATCGGCGACCGCCTGGAGCGTCGCCTGCTCGCCGGGGTCGATCTCGCGCTCGCCCGGATGCCAGATCGAGGTGACGCGGATCGTGTCGAAGCCGGCGAGCGCGGCCAGGCTCATCTTTGCGTCGGCTGCGATCGCGCCGCCGTCCTTCGCCGCGTCTTCGGCCGCACCGACGAGCAGCGGCTTCGGTCTCGTCGGGGCGGGGCACGCCGGGGACGGGAGGGCGCCGGCGAGCGCGGCGAGCAGCACGACGATGAGCGCGGGGGAATGACGCATCGAAAGACCGGCCGAGGCCGTTGGACCCGGCCCGGCACTCTAGTCGACCGGGGCGCGGGAGGGAATAGGTCTAACGGACTATCAGCGCCTTGCTCGCCAGGAGGCGCGGCTGACCACGATTGACCGGTGCGCTGAGGCTGAGAGTGAAGCGATACCGGCCGCGGGCGATGCGCTTCTGCGGGAACCTGATCAGGGCACGCTCGCCGACGCGCCCGCTCGCCCGGACGGCCAGCGTCGTGGAGTGACGCGGGAGCTTCTCCAGCCGTGCTGAGATCGAGCAGTCGAGATCGCAGGTGACGGCGATCGCGGCAGTGCCGGCCGCGATCGAGCGGACGCGGGGGTACGCGACCTTGGCAGTCGGCGTCAGCTCCAGGCCCTCGCACTTCGCGATCACGCCGCCGCGAACGTCGCGGGTCGCGTCGCGGACGACAGGGAGGCTCGTCTTCGGGGTCAGATCGGGGTAGTAGAGGCCGGACTGGAAGCGGTCGAGCGCCGTCTCGTCGAATGCGTGAAACAGCAGGAGACCGACGACATTCGGCTGGCAGAACGACATCGCCGTTGCCTGCCGGTAGTACGACGCCTGGGTCGACTCCGGGACCGGCTTGATCGTCGACGGCTCCGTGCCGGTGTACTCGGACGCCTTCGCGCCCGGGACGCGCGTCTCGACGCCGTACTCGGCATAGAGGACCGGCAGGCTCGAGCCCGGCTGAGCGGTTCCGTCGAACGCCTTGCCGAGCAGGCCGACCAGCTTCCCGTAGTCGGCGATGCCGATCGGCGTCGTGTTCGGGTGCGCGAACGTCGGTGCGACCTCGGAGTTCTCCGGGTAGGGATGGATCGCGAGCGCGTCCATGACGGGCCCCGTGAGGCCGCTGCCACGGTAGGCGGTGCCGAGATCCTGGATGAAGACCGTCGGCGAGTGGGTGTCGCGCCCGGTGCCGGGGCGGTCGATCCCGCGCGGCGAGATCGCCCCCCCGTAGACGTTGATCGAGGAGTCGACCGACTTCAACGCCGTGTACGTCCGCGCGAGCAGCGAGAGGTACGCGGGCGCCGCCGCATCCGATCCATCCAGGTTGAACTGGGGGAGCCAGAAGCGGTTCAGGTTCGGCTCGTTCCCGATGATGAAGTTCTTCAGGTCGGGAACGGCTCGCGCCAGCTCGGCGGCGTAGTCGGCGAAGCTCGCCTGCTGGTCGTCCGTCAGCGGCGTCGTCCGGCTCCCGAAGTTGTAGACGGCGACGTAGACGTCGATCGCGTCGAGCTTGGCCGCCGCGGTCAGGTTGTTCAGGGCCTCCACCTCGCCCGGGGCGGGATGGGGATTGGCCGGATCCCAGATCGCCGTCACCCGCACCGCCGCAAGGCCGGCGAGCTTCAGGAGGTCGAGCCTCGCCTTCGCCTCGGCGACGGTGCCCGCCTTGACGTCGTCTTCGGCGGCGCCGACGACGAGCGATGGACCGGCCGACCGGACGACGGGCGCAGCCAGCAGCACGACCGCTGCGGCGGCCGCCGCGGCGAGGGGGAACCTCATCGGCGGGACGATAGCCTGACCGTTGGTGGAGGACCGCATCGAACAGCAGCTGAAGCGCCTGCCGGCGAAGCCCGGCGTTTACCTCTTTCGAGACGCCGGCGGCCGCGTGCTCTACATCGGGAAGGCGAAGTCTCTCCGGCCGCGGGTGCGCTCGTATTTCCAGCGCGGCGGCGACACGCGGATGCAGATCGGGCAGCTCCCGAGCCGCGTCGCGGACGTCGAGGTGATCGTCACCGGAACGGAGGCGGAGGCGCTCCACGTCGAACAGAACCTGGTGAAGCGACACCGGCCCCCTTTCAACATCCGGCTCCGCGACGACAAGTCGTTCCCGTACATCGCGGTCACGGTCGAGGACGACTACCCGCGGGTGATGTTCACGCGCGAGCGTCACAGGCGCGGCGTCGTCTACTTCGGCCCGTACGCGAACGCAAAGAAGGTGCGCGAGACGCTGGACGTGCTCAACCGCGTCTTCCAGTACCGCCCCTGCGAGGGGCCGAAGCCGGGCCGCCACTCCGGGATTCCGTGTCTCGACTACCACATCGAGCGCTGCAAGGCCCCGTGCGTGGGCTACATCGACCAGGAGGCGTACCGGGAGATCATCGACCGCGTGATCGAGTTCCTCTCGGGCGAGACCCGGCCGATCCAGCGGGAGCTCGAGCGACGGATGCAGGAGGCAGCCGCCGAGGAGCGCTTCGAGGATGCGGCCAGGTACCGTAACCGGCTGTTCGCGATCCGGCACCTCGCCGAGCGCCAGGCGGCCGACCGGCGTTCCGTCGGCACGGTCGACGTGATCGGGATCGCGACCGAGGGCGATCGGGCGGCGGTGCAGATCTTCCCGCTGCGCGACGGCAGGCTCGTCGACCGGTACGGCTTCCACCTGGAGAACGTCGAGGGGCGGGACACGGGCATCGTGCTGGAGGCGTTCTGCCTCGAGTACTACGGCTCCGCGCCGAGCATCCCGCCGCAGATCGTCGTTCCGCCGGACTCCGGTGACACGGCGGCGCTCGAGCAGTTCCTGTCCGACCGTCGCGGTGCCCGCGTCGAGGTCCGCACGCCGGCCCGCGGTGAGAAGCGCCGGCTGCAGGAGCTGGCCGACCAGAACGCGCGCTTCGCCCTCGAGTCCGACCTGCTCCAGTCGGAGCAGCGGCGGCTACGCCGCGTCGAGGCGCTGGAGGAGCTGCGCGAGGTGCTCAACCTGGAGAGCCTGCCCCTGCGGATCGAGTGCTACGACATCTCCAACATCCAGGCGGAGTCGCCCGTCGGGGCGATGGTGGTCTTCCAGGACGCGGTGCCGAAGAAGGCGCACTACCGGAAGTTCGGCGTACGCCGGCTCGACGGGCCGGACGACTTCGCGGCGATGGCGGAGGTTGTCTCGCGGCGGTTCGCCCGCCTCCGGGACGAAACCGTCGCCGAGTACGACGAGTCGTTCGCGGCGATGCCGAACCTCGTCCTGATCGACGGCGGCAAGGGCCAGCTGTCGGCGGCCCTCACGGCGATGCAGACGTACGAACTGCCGCGCGTGGCAGTGGTCGCCCTCGCCAAGCGCGATGAAGAGGTCTTCGTCCCCGGCCGGCCCGATCCGATCGTCCTCGGGCGCGACTCGCCGGGCCTGCAGCTCCTCCAGCGGGTCCGCGACGAAGCCCATCGGTTTGCGCTCGGCTTCCACCGGCAGCGCCGGGACACGAAGGCGCGAAGGTCGATCCTCGACGAGCTCCAGGGGATCGGCCCGGTCCGGAGACGGGCCTTGCTCCAGCACTTCGGGTCGGCCGAGCGACTGCTCGAGGCGACGCAGGAAGAGCTGGAGGGCGTCCCGGGTGTGCCGGCGAAGACGGCGCGCGCGGTCTACGCGCAGCTGCACAAGGCGGGACGAGCCTAGAACGCCTTGGGCAGAACGAGCACGAGGATCGTGAGGAACCCGGCTGCGAGCGTGAGGAATCTCATCACCCCAGCCTAGGAGGCCAGTGTTAGAGCAACCTGAGAGAAGCTGTAAACGCTGTGTAAGACGCTAGCCCTGGTCCGGCGCGAGGAACGGGTAGCGGTAGTCCGTCGGCGGAACGAAGGTCTCCTTGATCGTGCGCGGCGAGACCCAGCGGATCAGGTTCCACATCGAGCCGGCCTTGTCGTTCGTGCCGGACGCGCGGGCGCCGCCGAACGGCTGCTGGCCCACGACCGCACCGGTCGGCTTGTCGTTGACGTAGAAGTTGCCGGCCGCGTACTGGAGCTTCTCGTCGGCCAGCTCGATCGCGGCGCGGTCGCGCGCGAACACGGCCCCGGTCAGTCCGTACGGCGCCGTTCGGTCGACGAGCTCGAGCGTCTCCTCGTACTCGCCCTCCGGGTAGACGTAGGTGGTGACGACGGGACCGAAGAGCTCGTCGCGGAGCAGCCGGAACCCGGGATCCTTCGTCTCGATCACGGTCGGCCGGACGAAGAACCCCTCGCTGTCGTCGTAGTCGCCGCCGACGAGCACGGCGGAGTCGCCGTTCGACCGTGCCTCCTCGATCGCCTCCTTCTGGGTCGCGAACGAGCTCGAGTCGATCACCGCGCCCATGAAGTTCTCGAAGTTGGACACGTCGCCGATCTTCAGGGCGGCCACCTGGTCCGCCAGCCGCTCGCGCAGATCGGGCCACAGGTTCGAGGGCGCGTAGACGCGCGACGCCGCCGAGCACTTCTGTCCCTGGTACTCGAACGAGCCGCGGACGATCGCGGTCGCGACCGAGTCGACGTCGGCGGACGGATGGGCGACGATGAAGTCCTTGCCGCCCGTCTCGCCGACGATCCGCGGATAGTTCCTGTACGTCTCGATGTTGGCGCCGACCGTCTTCCACATGTTCTGGAAGACGGGAGTCGAGCCGGTGAAGTGGATACCGGCGAGGTCGGGGCTGGCGAGGACCGGATCGCCGACCGCCGAGCCGCGGCCGTAGACGAGGTTGACGACGCCGTCGGGAAGGCCGGCCTCCTGGAACAGGCGCATCGTGTAGTAGGCGGACAGCGCGGCGGTCGAGGCCGGCTTCCAGAGGACGGTGTTCCCCATCAGTGCCGGCGAGCCGGTCAGGTTGCCGCCGATCGCGGTGAAGTTGAACGGGCTGACCGCGAAGACGAAGCCCTCGAGCGGCCGGTACTCCAGGCGGTTCCAGACCCCTGCCGACGAGACGGGCTGCTCCGAGTAGACCCGGGTCATGAACTCGACGTTGAAGCGGAAGAAGTCGATCAGCTCGGTCGCCGCGTCGATCTCGGCCTGGTGGACCGTCTTCGACTGGTTGAGCATCGTCGCTGCGACCATCGTCGTCCGCCACGGTCCGGCGAGCAGCTCGGCGGCGCGCAGGAAGACGGCGGCCCGTTCCTCCCACGGTGTCCGCGACCAGTCGTGCCAGGCTTCGGCGGAGGCTTTGATCGCCCGCTCGACTTCGGCCGGCCCGGCCTGGTGGACGTCTGCGAGGACGTGGTCCTTGCGGTGCGGCATCACCGCCTGGACGGTGTCGCCCGTGCGGAGCTCCTCGCCGCCGATCACGCAGGGGACGTCGAGGCGCTCCGCCTCCATCTCCGCCAGCCGCCGCTTCAGCTCGTCCCGCTCCGGCGATCCCGGGACGTAGTCGTTGACCGGCTCGTTCTGCGCCGCCGGTGGACGGAAGATTCCGTGGCTGCTCACGGCTGGCCCGCTGTGGGCAGCCCGCGGCGTGCTCCGGGCCGCGTTTTCTCGAACCGACTTGGCATTGCCCGGATTGTATGGTGGCGTGCGATGCAGGTCGTCCGGTACGCCGCCGACGGCTGGGGCGTGGGGGAAATGTGGTTCGACGGCGACGGCTGCCTCGTGTGGCACGAGCTACCGACGCCGGCCCGCGAGCACACGCGGGCAGCCCCCCTCAAGGGGGGCACGAGCCCCCCGACGATCACGCTACCGGGGTCGCGCGCACGGGTCCGTCACGGTTCTGTGCCGGAAGTTGCGCGCCGGGTGGCGGCGTACTTCGAGGGCGAGCGGGTCTCGTTCGCCGACGTCGCGATCGATCTGGACTGGTGCACGCCGCTCCAGCTCGCGATTGCCGCGGCGCTGCGCGCGGTTCCGTATGGTGAGACGGTCAGCTACGGCGAGCTCTCCGCCCTCGCCGGGCGGCCCCAGGCGCCGCGGGCGTCCGGCACCTTCTGCGCGCAGAACCGCCTGCCGCTGGTGATTCCGTGCCACCGCGTGATCGCGGCGGGTGGCATCGGGGGCTACGGATCGCTCGGGGTCGAGTACAAGCGCCGTCTCCTGGAGCTCGAAGGTGCCGCTCTCTGACGAGGTCCGGCGCGAGCTCGCGGCGATCGAGCCGCGGCGGAAGTGCGATCGACTCGCGGAGCTCTCCGGTCTCTTTCACACCGCGGGCAGCCTGCACCTCCGGCGGCACGGTCAGTTCTCGGTCCACCTCGACGTGGCCGAGGCGGCGGTCGCGCGCCGGGCGTTCGGCTTGTTGCGCTCGTTCGGGGTCGAGGCGGAGATCCGGACGTACAACCGCCGCGCCTTCGACCGGGCGACCCGGTACCAGATCCATGTCCCGGGAGACGAACGATCCCTCGCGGTTCTGCACCAGGCAGGCGTGCTGTCGGCCGCCCACGCGCCGCTCGAGGCGCCGCCGAAGCGGGTGGTGGGGCGGGCGTGCTGCCGCCACGCCTATGTGCGCGGCGCCTTTCTCGGCGGGGGGTCGGTCAGTGGGCCGCGCTCGCCTCATCTCGAGATCCGGATCGCCAACCGCGCGGGTGCCGACTTGCTTGTCGCCGTCGCCGGGCATGACGACGTGACGCTCCGCGTGCACGAGCGCGGACGGCACGTCGCCGTCTACACCAAGAGGGCGGAGGCGATCGCCGACGCTCTCGCACTTGCCGGCGCGGGCGACGCTGCGCTCGCGTTGGACGAGCGCGCGGTCGTTGCCGAGGCCCGGGCGCGGGCGAATCGAGTCGCGAACGCCGACCACGCGAACCTGGTGCGTTCCAGCCGCGCCGCCCACCGCCAGATCGTGGCGATTCGCGAGCTCGAAGCCCGTGGCCGGCTCGCCCGCCTCGGCCCCTCGCTCCAGGAGATCGCCGAGCTCCGGCAGCGGTACCCGGCCGCCTCCCTCCGGGAGCTGGCCGCCAAGTGCCGGCCGCCCGCGACGAAGGCGGCGGCACACCGCAGGCTGTCCCGGCTCGTTGTCCTGGCGGGCGACGAAGACACGTAGCTTTTGCCGCGTGGATGGGGCATACTCGTGCGAGGCGGGTCTGCGCTCGTCGGTCGGTGGATTCAGACCCCGTCTGCCGGCTTGGTTCTGAGCGCGGTGCAACCGGAGGGGAGGGTCGTCCTCGGAGCTTCCCCTCCGGCCCGCCGCTTGCGGCCGACTACTGACTTCCCGGCTGGGACACAGGGCTAGACTCGGGACGAAATCGGACACGGGGGCAGACGCGATGGCAAAGGTACGGGTGGGCATCAACGGGTTCGGGCGCATCGGGCGGAACTTCTTCCGGGCGCACCTTCAGCGCGGCGGCGACTTCGAGGTCGTGGCGGCGAACGACCTCGGCGACGCGAAGACGATGGGGCACCTGCTCCAGTACGACTCGACGCTCGGTCCGCTTGGCGAGGAGGTCGAGGTCGGCGACGGCGTGATCCGCGCCGGCGACTTCGAGGTGCGGATGCTGGCCGAGCGTGACCCGGCCGCGCTGCCGTGGGGTGACCTCGGCGTCGACGTCGTGCTCGAGTCGACGGGCTTCTTCACCGACCGCGACGGCGCTCAGAAGCACATCGACGCCGGCGCGAAGAAGGTGGTGATCTCCGCACCCGCCACCGGGCCGGACGTGACCCTCGTCCTCGGGGTCAACGACGACATGTACGACCCGGCCGAGCACCAGGTCATCTCCAACGCGTCCTGCACGACGAACTGTGTTGCGCCGCTGGCGAAGGTGCTGAACGACGCGTTCGGGATCGAGAACGGTTTCATGACCACGATCCACGCGTATACGCAGGACCAGGGCCTCCAGGACATGCCGCACAAGGACCTGCGACGGGCGCGAGCGGCGGCGATCAATCTGATCCCGACCTCGACCGGCGCTGCGAAGGCGATCGGGCTCGTTCTTCCCGACCTGCAGGGCAAGCTGGACGGGATCTCGGTTCGCGCCCCCGTCGCGACCGGCTCGATCACCGACCTCGTTGTCCAGCTCGGGGCCGAGGTCACCCGCGACCAGATCACCGACGCCTACCGCGAAGCTGCGGGCGGACCGCTCGGCCGGTACCTCCAGTTTGCGGACGCGCCGCTCGTCTCCACCGACATCGTCCGCTCGCCGTACTCGTGCATCTTCGACAGCGAGCTGACGATGGCGAACGGGCGGATGGCGAAGGTGTTCGGTTGGTACGACAACGAGTGGGGCTATAGCTGCCGGTTGGTCGACCTGATCGCGATGATCGGGGCGACGCTCCCGGTCGCTGCGGCTGCCTGAGATGCGACTGCCTCGCTCGGTTCGCGATGCCGTCGTCGACGGCGAGCGGGTCCTGGTCCGGGCCGATCTGAACGTCCCGCTCGACGACGGTCGGGTCGCCGATGACACGCGGATCCGGGCGGCGCTGCCGACGTTGCGACTGCTGCTCGAGCGGGGAGCGGCCGAGGTCATCGTCTGCTCGCACCTCGGCCGGCCGAAAGGGCCGGATCCCGCCTACGCGATCGCACCCGTCGCGGCCAGGCTGCGCGACCTGCTCGGAGCCGACGGCCGCGTTCGCGTGCTCGAGAACACCCGCTTCGACCCGCGGGAGACGGCGAACGATCCGGAGCTGGCCAAGGAGCTCGCCGCCCAGGCGGATCTCTACGTGAACGACGCGTTCGGCTCGGCGCACCGAGCGCACGCCTCCACCGAGGGCGTCGCCCATCTCCTGCCGGCGTACGCGGGGTTGCTGCTCGAACGCGAGCTCCAGGAGCTGGGCAGGCTGCTGGAGGAGCCGGAGCCGCCGTTCGTCGCGATCGTCGGCGGTGCCAAGGTCGAGGACAAGATCGGCGTCCTCCGGAGCCTCGCCGAGCGGGCCGACGTCGTGCTCGTCGGCGGCAAGATGGCGGAGGGGATCCGCGCCGACCCGATCGACGTGCCGGTGAAGCTCCCGGACGACGTGGTCGCCGCGGCCGCATTCGAAGCCGACGCGGAGTCACGGGTCGTGCCGGCCGCCGAGGTGCCGGAAGGCTGGCTCGGTCTCGACATCGGTCCGGCTACCCGCGAGGGCTACGCCAAGCGGATCGCGATGGCGAAGACGGTGTTCTGGAACGGGCCGATGGGAGTCTTCGAGTGGCCGCGGTTTGCCGAGGGCACGCTCGCCGTCGCCAAGGCGGTCGCAGACGCAGACGCGCACACCGTCGTCGGCGGCGGCGACTCGGTACGGGCGATCGAGGAGGCCGGGCTTGCGGACCGGGTCGACTGGGTCTCGACGGGAGGCGGAGCGTCGCTCGAGCTCTTGGAGGGCAAGCAGCTTCCGGGCGTGTCGGCGATTCCGCCCGCGTGACTTGCAACTCCATCCAACATGATATGTGTGCGATTTGCAGTGCCTTTGGCCGTGCGGAACCCCGTTTTCGCCATGTCCGGGGTCTGACCCCGGCCATGGCTCTTTAGGATCCGTCCGTGCTCATCGCCGGGAACTGGAAGATGCACAAGGGGCCGGAGGAGACGGCCGCCTTCTGCCGCGCTCTCCGCGACCAGCTCGAGTGGGTGGACGGCGTCGACGTGGCCGTGTGTCCACCCTTCGTCTCACTCAGCGCAGCGGTCCAGTCGCTGGCGGGGACGGACATTGCCGTCGCGGCGCAGAACGTCCACTGGGAGATCGAGGGCGCCTTCACGGGCGAGATCTCCGCCCCGATGCTGTTCGAGCTCGGCGTCTACGGCGCGATCGTCGGCCACTCCGAGCGCCGGCAGCTCTTCGGCGAGACCGACGAGGGCGTCGCGCGGCGGACGGCGGCCGCGCTCGAGGCCGGGCTCTGGGTGATCGCGTGCGTGGGCGAGACCGAGGAAGAGCGCGAGGCCGGTCAGACCGAGGACGTGCTGCGCCGGCAGGTCGCCGTGCTCGAGGCGCACGAGCAGCTCGTCATCGCCTACGAGCCGGTCTGGGCGATCGGTACAGGGAAGACCGCAACGCCCAGGCAGGCGCAGGAGGCGCACGCCTTCCTCCGCGGCCTGATCGACGTGCCGATCCTCTACGGCGGCTCGGTCAAGCCCGACAACGCCGCCGAGCTCCTTGCCCAGCCCGACGTCGACGGCGCGCTCGTCGGCGGCGCATCGCTCGACGTCGCCTCCTTCGTAGCGATTTGCAAAGCGGCCCCGTAGTCCTCGTCATCCTCGACGGCTGGGGCTGCGCGCCGCCCGGCCCCGGCAACGCCGTCGACCTCGCCGACACGCCGGTCTTCGACCGGCTGTGGGCGCAGCTGCCGCACACGACCCTGAAGGCTTCCGGCGAGGCGGTCGGCCTCCCGCCCGGTCAGATGGGCAACTCGGAGGTCGGGCATCTGACGATCGGCTCGGGCCGGATCCTCTACCAGGACCTGATGCGCGTGAACAAGGCGATCGAGGACGGTTCCTTCTTCGAGAATCCGGCGCTGCGGGGCGCGTTCGAGCGGGGAGCAAACGTCCACCTGCTCGGGCTGGTCTCCAACGGCGGCGTCCACTCGCACATCGACCATCTCAAGGCGCTGCTCCGGTTCGCGCCCGAGAAGACCTGGATCCACGCGTTCACCGACGGACGCGACGTCTCCCCGCATGCCTCCGTCCGCGATCTGGCCGACCTCCCACAGGACCGGATCGCCTCCGTGTCCGGACGGTACTACGGGATGGACCGCGACGGCCGGTGGGATCGCACGGAGCGGGCGTTCGACGCCGTCGTCCGCTCCAGCCCTGTCGCAGGGACAGTCCCTGTGACGTACGTGCAACAACAGTACGACGCGGGTGTCACGGACGAGTTCATCGAGCCCGTCCACTTCGAGGGCCGACCCGGGATCGAGCCCGGCTACACGGCGATCTTCTTCAACTTCCGGCCGGACCGCGCCCGTCAGCTGAGCCAGAAGCTGCTCGAGGCGGGCGTCGATCTGACGACGATGACCCGTTACCGCGACGACCTCGACTGCCCGGTCGCGTTCGAGGAGCAGGTCGTACACGACACCCTCGCCGAGGTCCTCGCCGCGAACGGCGCCCGGCAGCTCCATTGCGCCGAGACGGAGAAGTACGCGCACGTCACCTACTTCCTCAACGGCGGCCGCGAGGAGGAGTGGCCGGGGGAGACGCGGATCCTCGTCCCCTCGCCGCGCGAGGTCGGTACGTACGACAAGAAGCCGGAGATGTCCGCCGCCGAGGTTGCCGACCGCTTCGCTGCGGAGATCGGCGGTGGCTACCGATTCGGGGTCGTCAACTTCGCGAACCCCGACATGGTCGGGCATACCGGCTCGATCCCCGCGACGGTCGCGGCGGTGGAGGCGACCGACCGCTGCCTCGGGCAAGTGCTCGAGGCGATCGAGGCCGCAGACGGGGTGGCGCTCGTCACGGCCGACCACGGAAACGCCGAGACGATGCTCGCCGAGGACGGCGTCAGTCCGCACACCGCACACACCACGAATCCCGTGCCGCTCGTCGTCACCAAAACCGGCGCGTCTCTCCGCGACGGCGGTGAGCTCTCCGACCTGGCGCCGACGTGCCTCGAGCTCCTCGGAATCCAGCCTCCGGCGGAGATGTCGGGGGAGAGTCTGCTCCATTTGGAGGATTGATGGTCACCGTTGGTAAATCTTCCGTAAGCGAGACTTCACTCTCGATAAGCCGGGCTATACTCCGGCCGCCTTGTCACTCCAGCAACCAGACCCCGGCATTCTCCGGAAGGCACAACGGGGTGACGAGCGCGCCTTTTCGATCATCGTCCGGGCTTACGAGACGCCCGTCTTCAACTACGTCCTTCGCCTCGTCGGCGACCGTTCGCTCGCCGAGGACCTGACGCAGGAGGTCTTCCTCCGCGTCTTCCAGGGCCTGCCGAAGTTCTCGCTCCGCTGCAAGTTCACCACCTGGCTCTTCCAGGTGACGAAGAACCGCGTGCTCGACGAGCTGCGCGCAAGCGAGCGGCGGCCGCGGCACCTGGTCGCCCTGGACGACATCGCGCCGCTCGAGGTGATGGACGCGCCGATCGAGCGCGGCGAGACGGTCGACGCGCTCTGGCGTGCGATCGACGGGCTCTCGACCGACCTGAAGATGGCCCTCCTGCTCCGCGACGTCGCCGGCCTGTCGTACACCGAGATCGCGGACTCCCTCGAGGTCACGCTCGCGACCGTCAAGTGGCGGATCTACAAGGGCCGCGAGGACGTGGCGCTCGCACTCGCCCGCGAGGGGATCACGTTCGACTCCCGCCCGGCCGCGGTCGAAGCCAAGACCGAGACGGCCGGCTAGACGCCGTGGGCCAGGCGCTCCGCGAGCGCCTCCGGTAGCTCAGCGGCGCGGATCGCCTCCTGTACACGGGCTACGTCGTACGGCGTGCGGCGAAACGACGCTCGACGGCGCTCGAGGTCGAGCAGGAGCCAGGCGGCACGCGGGTCCCCGTCCCGCGGCTGCCCGATCGAGCCCGGGTTCAACAGCCAGCGGGTTCCGGCGAGGTCGATCTCGGTGCCGGCCGGCGCGTGGCCGCCCTCCGGCCCGTCGCGCTGCGGGATCGCAAGCGGGACGTGGCTGTGGCCGACGAGTGTGACGTCGGTCCCCGAGTCGTGGATCGCGTCGCGGGCCGCCTCCCAGGAGAGGATGTACTCCCACACCGGGTCGCGCGGGCTCCCGTGGTAGAGGCCGACTGCCCGGACGACGGCTTTGGACGAAAGGCCGGCGAGGTACTCGCGGCCTCCGGGAGCCAGCACCGACTGCGCCCAGCGCGCGGCCGCCGCGGCGTCACCGGCGAAGTCGTCGAGCGGCAGCACGCCGATCACGCCGAGGTCGTGGTTTCCGGAGAGGCAGACGGCCGCCTGCTCCTGCGCCCACGCGCAGCATTCGTTCGGGTGCGGCCCGTAGCCGACGAGGTCGCCCAGGCACCAGATCTGGTTCGGAGCCTCGGCGTCGATCGCCTCGGCGGTCGCCTCGAGCGCGGGCAGGTTAGCGTGGATGTCGGAGATGACTGCGACGCGCATTGGGCATCCGCTGCGGCTCGCAACCTTAGCGGCGCTCGCAGGGGCCTGGGCTGCGGCCGCCTTCTTTCTCTGGGACTCCACCATCGTCCCCGGCGGCGTCCACGTGGGCGGCCTGGATCCGCATTCGTACTTCAGTGCCGAGCTGCTCCGGAAGGGCGATCACTACGAGCAGTTCCTGGACGTCGTCTCGTTGCTGGAGACGGCGGCGACGATCGTCGTCTTCGTCGTCTACGCGCGCTCCGGCACGCGGTTCGTCCGCGACTCGGCGGCCGGGCCGATCGGCACCGGGATGCTGCTGGCGATGCTCGGCTTCGGGCTCGTCTGGCTCGTCTCGCTTCCCTTCGACGTCGTCACGCTCTGGTGGGAGCGGCGCCACCACGTCTCGCGCGTCTCGTATGCAGAGGCGATCTTCGGCGGCTGGTTCGCCCTCGGGGTCGTGTTCACCTTCCTCTGTTTCGCGGTGCTGGTCGTGATGGGCTTCGCGCGGCTCATCGGCGAGCGCTGGTGGCTGCCCGGTGCGGCAGTGTTCATCGGGCTGTACGCACTCTTCACGTTCGTCTCCCCGTACCTGGTCGGCTCCTCGCACAAGCTGCGCGACCCGCAGCTCCAGGCCGACTTCGAGCGCCTGGCCAGGAAGGAGGGGGTGGACGGGATTCCCTTGCGTGTCCAGGACGTCCACGGGGACACGAGCGCGGCGAATGCCTTCACGGTCGGC
Source organism: Actinomycetota bacterium (assembly GCA_046732255.1). Taxonomy (GTDB): domain Bacteria; phylum Actinomycetota; class Thermoleophilia; order Gaiellales; family Gaiellaceae; genus DATBLE01. The sequence continues at coordinate 8,929 of JBKPMR010000086.1, read as the reverse complement.
TTCGGCCCGACGCGCAGGGTCTTCGTCTGGGACACCCTCCTCGACCGCCGCTTCTCGCGCGGCGAGATCGACTTCGTCTTCGCGCACGAGCTCGGGCACCAGGCGCGCCTGCACCTGGTGAAGGGGATCGGCTGGTATGCGCTGTTCGCGATCCCGGGTGCCTTTCTGATCGCGCGGATCACCAGGCGTCGCGGCGGGATGGGGGTGCCGGAAGCGGTCCCGCTCGCCCTACTCGTTCTCGTCGTTCTGAACACGCTTGCACAGCCGCTCCAGGCGGAGATCACGCGACATCTCGAGAGCGAGGCGGACTGGATGGCGCTGCAGGCGACCCGCGATCCGCGGTCGGGGCAGGCGCTCTTCGAGGAGTTTGCGAAGTCGAGCCTGAGCGATCCCGATCCGCCGACGTGGGCCTACCTCTGGTTCGAGGATCACCCGACGCTGATGCAGCGGATCGGGATGGTACGCGCGTGGCAGGAACGGGAGTCGCGGGCGGGCTAGGGCGCTAGCCCTGGTCTTGCCGTTCGGCCTCGGGAAGATTGCGAATCCCTTCCCGGGCCGACCACTTCGACCACGAGTCCTGCATTGCGTCGAGCAGCTCCTTCATGAACTTGGTCGACATGTTCACCCGGGCGACGACCACGCCGGGGATGTCACCCTCCTCGACCTCGTGGTCGATCCGGGCGAACGTGATCGCGAACTCGTAGTCCGAGAAGCTGATGTTCGCGAAGTTCGAGTAGACCCCGCCCAGGTGCTGGGGGTCCACGTGGATGTTGAGCTGGCGCTCCTGGCTCTCCTCGTCCACCGACACGGATACTACTCGTGTGGAGACGCCTTACACGCTGCGCCACTTCAAGCTGGCGCTGTCGGCGTTCTTCGTCGCCCTCGTCGTGGGGACGGTCCTGTTCGTCTTCGTCCTGCACGAGAGCGTCCTCCAGTCGATTTACCGCTCGACGGTCACCGTGTCGCTCACCGGCATCGACACGAAGCCCGCCAACCCCGGCGGCGAGGTGGTGACGATCGTGCTGATCCTCGCCGGAATGGCAATCTACGGATACCTCGCGAGCTCGATCGTGGAGCTGATCGCCCACGGTGTGCTCACGGGCACGATGAGCGAGCGCAGGAGACGCCGAGTGATCGACCGGATGAGCGACCACTACATCATCTGCGGCTTCGGCCGCGTCGGCCGGCAGGTGGCCGACGAGTTCCGCGACGCCGGCGCCGAGTTCGTCGTCCTCGACTTCAACCCGGAGGCGCTGGAGGTCGCCCGCCAGCAGGCCGTGCCGTACCTCGACGGTGCCGGTACGAAGGACGAGGATCTCGACGCGGCCGGTCTCGATCGCGCGCGCGGACTGGTGGCGTGCTCTGACTCGGACGTCGACAACCTCTACATCACCGTCTCCGCGCGGGCGGTCCGGCCGGACCTCCAGATCGTCGCCCGCGCCTCCACCGAGGACGCGGCGAGCAAGATGCTTCGCGCCGGCGCCGACCGCGTCGTCCAGCCGTACGCCTCGGCGGGCCAGGAGATGGCGACGCTGATGCTGAAGCCGCAGGTCTCGGCGTTCCTCGACATCGTCTCGCGGCACGGCGGTCCGGACCTTCGGTTCGAGGAGATCGAGATCACGCGGACGTGTCCGCAGGCGGGCCGGACGATCCGCGACACGCGTGTCCGGCACGAGACCGGGGCGCTGATCGTTGCGCTTCGGAAGGCGAACGGCAGCTTCGACACCACCCCGGATCCGGACGCGACGCTCGACATCGGCGACGTCCTGATCGCGGTCGGAACCGAGCAGGAGCTGCGGGCGCTCGAGGAGCTGTTCGCGTCGAGCGAGGCCGTTGCCCGCCCGTAGCATCGGCGACCTGGCCGCCGCGCTCGCCGAGGCCGCCGGAGCCGGGGTCGAGCTCGAGCGGCCGGGCGATCCGGAGCACGGCGACTACGCGACGAACGTCGCCCTCCGGCTGGCGCCAACACGGCAGCGTGCCCCCCGGGAGCTCGCAGAGGATCTGGCCGCTGTCGCCCGCGACCTGCCGGACGTCGACCGCGCCGAGGTGGCGGGGCCGGGATTCCTCAACCTCTTCCTGCGCGACGACTGGTTCGGAAAGACGCTGGGCGAGATCCTCGAGGCGGGGGCTGCCTACGGCTCCGGCTTCGCGACCTCCCCCGAGCGCGTTCAGGTCGAGATGGTGTCCGCGAACCCGACGGGACCGATCCTCGTCTCCGCCGCGCGGAACGGCGCGATCGGCGACTCGGTCGCGCGACTGCTCGAGTACGCGGGTCACGCGGTCGAGCGCGAGTACTACTACAACGACGCCGGAGCGCAGATGGACGCCTTCCGTGCCTCGGTCGAGGCCATTCGGCGCGGAGAGGAGCCGCCCGAAGACGGCTACCGCGGCGACTACATGCGGGAGCTCGCGGCGATCCCGGGCGACCCGGTCCCGCCGATGCTCGAGCGGATCGAAGCGACCCTCGAGCGTTTTCGAATCCACTTCGACTCGTGGACGCTCCAGAGCAGCCTGGAGAAGCGGCTCCCCGAGCTGCTCCCGCGGCTCGACACCTACGAGCGCGACGGCGCCCTCTGGGCCCGCTCGTCGGAGTACGGCGACGAGCAGGACCGCGTCCTCCTCCGTTCGGAGACCCGCGAACCGACCTACCGGGCCGCCGACGTCGTGTACCTGGTGGACAAGCTCGAGCGGGGGTTCGACCGGGCGATCTACGTGCTCGGAGCCGACCACCACGGAACGCGCAACTGGTACGCGGCAGTCGCGCGGATGCTCGGGTACGACCCCGACCGCGTCGAGGTCCTGCTCTACCAGCTCGTCCACCTGACCAGGGGCGGCGAGCAGGCGAAGATGTCGAAGCGCCGAGGCGACGTCGTCTTCCTCGACGACTTCATGGACGAGATCGGCGTCGACGCCGCGCGCTGGTACCTGGTCAACCGCAGCCCCGACCAGGCGATCGAGATCGACGTCGACCGGGCCGCGGAGCGCTCCGAGAAGAACCCGGTGTACTACGTCCAGTACGCGCACGCGCGGATCGCCGGAATCCTCCGCAACGCCGGCGACGCCGCGGCGACGGCGGCGCCGGCGGCCGCCCTTGCGCCCGAGGAGCGGGATCTGATCAAGCGGCTGGCGGAGTTCCCGGAGGTGGTCGACGAGTCGGTCGAACGGCGCGGCCCGCATGCCATGCCGACCTACGCGATCCGGGTGGCGGACGACTTCCACCGCTTCTACCACCACCACCGCGTGCTCGAGAGCGAGTCCCAGGCATTCCGGCTCGGGCTCTGCCGGGCGACCCAGATCGTGATCGCCTCGTGCCTCGGCCTCGTCGGTGTGGCGGCCCCCGAGCGGATGTGAGCATCAGAGCCAGGCACCTCGACATCGAAACGGGAAACGGAATCGGTGCCAGGCACCTCAACATCGAAACGGCGGGAGCCTGGCACCGATACTTTTCTTGCTGTGAGCCAGCCGCCGGATCGGAACCTCGCGCTCGAGCTCGTCCGCGTGACCGAGGCGGCGGCGATGGCCGCCGGCCGCTGGGTCGGGCGCGGTAACAAGAACAGCGCCGACCAGGCGGCGGTCGACGCGATGCGGCTGATGCTGGACACGGTCTCGATGAAGGGCAGCGTGGTCATCGGCGAGGGGGAGAAGGACGAGGCGCCGATGCTGTACAACGGCGAGGACGTCGGCGACGGTCAGGGGCCCGACGTCGACGTCGCCGTCGACCCGCTCGAGGGGACGCGGCTGACCGCGCTCGGAATGCCGAACGCGATCGCCGTGATCGCCCTCGCCGAGCGTGGGACGATGTTCTTCCCCGGCGCAGCCGTCTACATGGACAAGATCGCGGTCGGCCCGGAGGCGGCCGATGTGATCGACATCGAGGCAACCTCGGCCGAGAACGTCGAGCGGGTCGCGAAGGCGAAGGGGATGCACCGCGAGGACGTCAGCGTCGTCGTCCTCGACCGCGACCGGCACGAGTCGCTGATCGCGGAGCTGCGCGAGTGCGGAGCGAAGGTCCGCCTGATCACGGACGGCGACGTCGCGCCGTCGATCGCCGCCGCCCGGTCCGGCACCGGCGTCGACATGCTGATGGGGATCGGCGGCACGCCCGAGGGTGTGATCTCCGCGGCGGCGATCAAGTGTCTCGGCGGGGCGATCCAGGGCAAGCTATGGCCCCGAAACGACGACGAGCGGCAGGAGCTCGTCGATGCCGGCTACGACGTCGACCGCGTGCTCACGACGGACGACCTCGTCGCCGGTGACGACGTGTTCGTCGCCGCCACCGGCGTCACCGACGGAGCCCTTCTGCACGGCGTCCGGTACACCGGAACCGGCGCCGAGACGGAGTCGATCGTCATGCGCTCGCGCTCCGGCACCGTGCGCCGGATCGAGGCGTCCCACCGCTGGGGCAAGCTCGAGCAGATCGCCGGCGAGCGGTACAGCTAACAGCAGCATCGGTGCCAGGCTCCGATTCGGTTTCTATGCGGCGACCTTCGTCTCCATCTCCGGCGAGTAGCTGCCCGACCGGGCGAGGCCGTTCATCTTCGCGCGGTGTAGGTACGCGGCCTGCCCGGACGCGACGTTCGCCGCGTCGCCGGCCCAGGCCTTCAGCGCCGGAGCCTGCAGAGCCCGTCCGTACGAGAACGACAGCTCCCACGGGTGGGGGCCCATGGCGTTCATCGCGTTCAGGTGCGCGGTCGCGTCCTCGTCAGTCTGGCCGCCGGACAGGAACACGATGCCGGGAACGGCCGCCGGCACGTGGCGGCGGAAGCAGCGCACGGTCAGCTCTGCGACCTCCTGGATGCCTGCGCGTCCGGACGCGTCGTACCCGGACAGGACCATGTTCGGCTTCAGGAGCATCTGCTCGAAGTGGACGCGCTGGTCGCGCAGCTCGGTGAAGACCGCGTGCAGCGTCCGCGACGTTACGTCGAAGCTCGCCTCGATCGAGTGGTCGCCGTCCATCAGCACTTCCGGCTCGACGATCGGGACGAGGCCCGCCTCCTGGCTCAGGGCGGCGTAGCGGGCGAGCGCGTGTGCGTTCGTCCAGAGGCAGTACTCGCTCGGGATCCCGTCTCCGATGGTGATCACCGCGCGCCACTTCGTGAAGCGCGCGCCGAGCTGGTGGTACTCGGCCAGCCGTTCCCGCAGTCCGTCGAGACCCTCGGTCACCTTCTCGCCCGGCGCGTTAGCCAGGTCCTTCGCGCCCTTGTCGACCTTGATCCCCGGGATGACCCCCTGCGCCTCCAGCAGCTTGGGGAAGAGCGTGCCGTCGTGGCCGGACTGTCGGATGGTCTCGTCGTAGAGGATCACGCCGCTGATGTGGTCGGCGGCGCCCTCGGTCGTGAACAGCATGTCGCGGTAGGCCCGCCGCGAATCCTCGGTCGACTCGATCCCGATCGAGTCGAATCGCTTCTTGATCGTCCCGTCGCTCTCGTCCGCGGCCAGGATCCCCTTGCCGGGAGCGACCAGCGCCCGGGCCGTCTGCTCGAGATCGTTCATCTCGCTCTCCTTCTCGTTGCTCTCTCGCTTGGATTATGCGCCACGGCCGGATTTCGTATTCGTCGAGGCCGTGTCGCCTCCAGAAGGGCACGCTATCCTGTCACTCGCTCGCGGGGATAGCTCAGTTGGTAGAGCATCAGCTTCCCAAGCTGAGGGTCGCGGGTTCGAGCCCCGTTCCCCGCTCAACAAAGGCCCCGGAAATCGGGGCTTTTTCTTTTGGAGAGTTGCGCTCTGTTCTGTGCGAGGCCAAAGGAGGGCTAGCTCCATGGCATCGACACCGGGCGTTTGGGTGCGGCACAGCCGCAGCTGCCGAACGCAGGAAGGCGGCGACTGCAACTGCTCGCCGACCTATTGGGCTTCGGTCTACTCGAAGCGCGACAAGAAGAAGATCCGCAAGCCGTTCCCGACGCTGGCAGCCGCGAAGGGGTGGCGGATCGACGCCATGAAGTCCGTGAAAGACAAGCGGCTTCGGGCGCCATCGTCGAAAACGCTCCGCCAGGAAGTCGACGAGTGGTTGGCTGGCGCTAAGGAGGGGCGCATCCTGAACAAGCGGGAGCAGCCGTATAAGCCGGCGGTGCTTCGCAACTATGAGTTGGCGCTTCGCCTTCGCGTGCTTCCGGAGCTCGGCGACAAGAGGCTGGCGGACATCGACCTCGCTGACCTACTCGAGTTGAAAGAGCAACTGCTCGGTGAGGGATGCTCCGGCTCGACAATCCGGAACTCGTTCGTTCCATTGCAGGCGATCTACCGGCGGGCGAGACGCAACGGCGCTGTGCCGGTCAACCCGACGATCGATCTCGGCTTGCCGACAGCAGGACGGCGCGAGCGTGCTGCCACACCCACGCAGGCGGCCGAACTCCTCACCGTGCTGCCTGACCCGGAGCGGGCGATCTGGGGGAGTGCGTTTTACGCCGGTCTGCGGCGTGGCGAGATCATGGCGCTCCGCAACCAAGACGTCGATCTCGACGCTGGCGTCATCCGCGTGGAGCGCGGCTGGGATGCTGTCGAAGGGCCAATCGCGCCGAAGTCCCAGGCGGGCCGCCGTGTCGTGTTCATCCTCGACGCGCTCAAGCCACTACTTGAAGCAGTCGCTGAGCGGAAGGATCAGCCGGAGGCGTTGTTCTTCGGCTCGACCGCCGTCAGCCCGTTCGAGCCTCGCAACGTCGACAGGAAGGCTCGGCGAGCAGTGACGGCGGAGAACGAGCGGCGGAAGGAGGAGGCGAAGAAAGCGGGGGATGAAGAAGTTGCGCTCGTCGAGATGTTCGGCTTCCACGAGGCCCGGCATTCGTTTTCGACGTTCATGGATCACGCGGGCATCAGCGAGACTCGCGCCGACCGGTATATGGGGCACTCGGCGCCTGGTGTCGCAGGCCGCTATCGACACTTGCTCCCGGGACAGATTGCCGAGGACGCAAGCCGCCTAGACGAGTACCTGTCCGGCGCGGTAGCCGGGAAGGTGGTCGAAATGAAGCGTCCCGCCGTGGGCTAGCACGACAAGACGCTCGACTCAGCCTAGCCGGAAGGAGATTACGGCGCCGGACATCGGACAGGAGCTCCGATGCACGCCCAGCCTAACCGCCAAGCGACGGATCCGGAGATTGAGGACGCCGTCGACTTCGCCTGGCTGCACCATTTCAAGCGACTGCTCGTCCGCTACGACTGCCGCCACGAGATGCACGAGGCATTCCTCGCACTCGCCTGTTGTCTCATCTGCTTCAGGAGGCTCCAGTCGTCATTCTGAGACGACTTCTACGTGGATTCATCTCGACTAGGCGGGGTAGGCCGATACCGAACACAAGAAACGACACAGACAGAAGGAGGAACCACAGATGGCGGCGACAGACATCTGGGCGTATCGCGAACAATCGTGGACGACAACGCAGCTGAGCGGGTACAGCGTCGAGGCGCTCGATGGTGGTATTGGCAAGATCGACGAGGCAAGTTACGACGTCGGCGCGGGATATATCGTCGTGGACACGGGGCCTTGGATCTTCGGCAAGAAGGTAATGCTCCCGGCCGGCGTGATCAGCCGAGTCGATCACGACGACGAGCGGGTCTTCGTCAACAGGACGAAGGATCAGATCAAGAACGCGCCGGAGTTCGACCAGGACCTCTACCAAGACGAGGGCTACCGCGGTCAGCTCGGCTCTTACTACGGTGAGGGCGGCGCCGGTTGGCGAGACTGGTAAGAACGTACGAGACCAGCGCCAGCGCCGGGCGGCCGAGGGTCGCCCGGCCCTTCTACTCGAACAGAGGAAGGTAGCGCGCACGCCAAACCTCGTCTGACGCCGACCGACGGAAGAATGCCTCCAGGACTCCGCGAGGAGTCGTCTGTTCGGCACGCGCGAGTAAGCAGGTAGTTGCGGCGAGGAAGTGGGGCAGTAGATCTGGTCCTCCGCGGGCGATGCGTAGCGCCTCCTCGAATGCCCAGATCAGGCGCTCGCCCTCTGCACCACCTGGATCGTCACGAAGCTCCGCCGCCAGGCGATCGAGATTGAAATCTTCCCAGTCGAACAGGCTCATCTGATTCTTCATATCGGCCGGGCCGGAGCAACGTCAATACCCTCGAAACCTCGACCGAGTAGCTCTGGCTCATTCTCCAGTCGCGGCCGGCGCAAGACGATGGCGTCCCCGGGCTCGCCATTCGCGAACAGTCGCTCGCGCGGGTCGGCGAGAATGCGCACGTGCCCGCTACGCGGTGAACGAGGACGCGGTCCGGCACGCGAAGCGGCCGATCGACACGCGCCAGTATGTGCTCCGCTCCCGTTGGCAGGACGTGCAGCCGCGCGCACGGGAGCAAAACGCCTTCCTGAAGACGCACTCATGGGAAGAGTACGCCGCGTGGCACCTCGGCCTCACCGAGGGCGCCCCCAGGAGTCGAAGGCGCGTCCCGCGTTTGTCTACGGCGACTTCCGCCGCCTGCACCGGATGGGGCTGATCGCCTGCCACTACCGGGCACGGAAGCTCGGCCTCTGGGGCGCGTGCAAGCACACGCCGTATGCGCCTAACCACGGCGTCGAGACGAGACCGTAACGACTGGGCTGAGGTGTGCCGTCCGGCCCCACCGGGAGGGCCGTGACCGCGTCGGGGCAGCCGAGGGCGATCTTCAAGCGGGCGATCCAGCGCGGTAACGTCGTGGTCGCCGAGGCGACAGCGCGCGAGTTCGCTCGCAGTCTCGGGGAGGCGCTGCAGCTTGTCCCCTTCTACGCTGCAAAGCCCTGTCGTGCACGAGTGATTCCGGCGATCGTTTGAGCCGGGTCCGGGGAAGTCGTAGGAGCGGTGGGCACCGCCGCCGGAACATTGCAGAACGAGTGATCGCGGCAGACACTGTCACCACGTGAAGCGGCCCGATACGAACTACCTTAAGAGCCGGGACGTCCATATCGCCTACCAGGTCACGGGCGAAGGCCCGTTCGACCTTGTGTGGGTGCCAGGT
>JBKPMR010000085.1:0-13124 GCA_046732255.1 Actinomycetota bacterium | reverse complement strand
CTGCTGAAGGAGAACCCGAGCCCGTCCGAGGAGGAGATCCGCCTGGGGCTCGAGGGGAACCTCTGCCGCTGCACCGGCTACCACAACATCCTCAAGGCGGTGCAGGCGGCGGCGAGGGCGGGCGCGTGATTCCCGCAGCCTTCGACTACGCGCGCGCCGGCTCGGTCGACGAGGCGATCGAGCTGCTCGGGCGCGACGACGCGAAGGTGCTCGCCGGCGGTCACTCCCTGCTTCCGCTGCTCAAGCTGCGGTTCGCGCGGCCCTCGCTGCTCGTCGACATCGGCCGGCTCGACGACCTTCGCTACGTCCGTGAGGACGGCGACCGGATCGCGATCGGCGCGCTCAGCCGGCACGCCGATCTCGCGCTCGACCCGGTGCTCGCTCAGGGGTGCGGGCTGCTCGCCCGCACCGCCGGGAACGTCGGCGACCCCCAGGTCCGCCATCGCGGGACCATCGGCGGCTCGGTCGCCCACGCCGATCCCGCCTCCGACCTCGGCACCATCCTCCTCATGCTCGACGCCGACTTGGTCGCCCGTGGCCCGGACGGCGAGCGGACGATCCCCGTAGCCGACTTCTTCGTTGGCCCGTTCGAGAGCGCACTCGGTCCGCAGGAGTTGCTCACCGAGATCGGCGTCCCGAAGGTCGAGGGCGGCCGGTACTTGAAGCACGTCCGCCGCCAGCAGGACTGGGCGACGGTCGCCGTCGCCGCCGCCCGCCTGAACGGCGAGGTCCACGTCGCCCTGGCCGGGATGGGCCCGACGCCGCTGCGTGCGCACGCCGTGGAGGAGGCGGTCGCGGGCGGCGCCTCGCCGGCGGACGCAGCCGCGCACGCAGCCGAGGGGACCGAGCCGCCGAGCGATGTGAGCGGCAGTTCCGAATATCGCGCGCACCTGGCGCGGGTGCTCACCCGCCAGGCGCTCGAGCAGATCTGACGGTCTTCGCGGTTCTCGGGTTGGGCGAGGCGGGCGGCCTGCTGGCGGACGATCTCCGCTCCGCCGGAGCCGAAGTCCGCGGCTATGACCCGGCCGTGGGCGGCGGCACCGTGGAGGAGGCGGTCGCCGGCGCCGACGTCGTCCTCAGCGTGAATGCGGCGACGGCGGCGCTCCAGGCGGCAAACTCGGCTCTCGGGGCGCTCGCCTCCGACGCCGTCTACACCGACCTGAACACCGCCGGGCCGGCGCTCAAGCGTGAGCTCGCCGAGGTCGTCGGCGACCAGCGCTTCGCCGATGTCGCGCTGCTCGGCCCCGTGCCGGCCCGCGGACTGGGCACGCCCGCGCTGGCCTCGGGCGGCGGCGCGCAGGTTTTCGCCGACGCGATCGTTCCGCTCGGCATGCCCGTGACGGTCGTGTCCGAGCACGCGGGCGACGCAGCGGCGATGAAGCTCGTCCGCTCCGTGTTCATGAAGGGCCTGGCCGCGTCGGCGGTCGAGAGCATGCGCGCGGCGGAGGCGGCGGGCTGCGGCGAGTGGCTCGCCGGCGAGATCGCGGAGGTGATCGGCCGACCGCTCCTCGACCGGCTGCTCGAGGGGAGCGCCAGGCATGCGGCGCGCCGCGTCGACGAGATGGAGGCCGCGGCGGAGCTTCTCGCCGAGCTCGGAGTGGAGGCCCGGATCGCGAAGGCGTCGGCGGCGCTCCTGTCCGACCTGGAGTAGGGAAGCGCGGGCCGATCTGCGGGGTCAGACCCCTTCGCGGTCAGATCCTGCGCTACCAGCGCCGAAGGTGCTCATCAACAGCGCCATCGCCGACGCGGGCTTCGGCTGGTCCGGCTGTTTCGTGACCGTCGTCACCGGCCGCGTCTGTAGGACGAACAGTTCGCCGCCGCGCGCGATCGCCCACTCGATGTCCTGCGCCGACCCGAAGTAACGCTCGACCCGGCGGCCGACCTCGACCAGCGTCTCCAGCGCCGGCCTGTCGAGGCACGGAGCAGTGCGACGTTCCTCCGGCACCTCCACCCGCACCGTTCCCTGCCCGCCCGAGTCGGGGACGTACTCGACCTCCTTCGGATTCACGTGCTCGCGGACGACCTCGCGTGTCACCTTGCTGACCAGGTAGTCGTCAGGCGTCACCTCACCCCCGACGACCGCCAGGCCGAGGCCCCAGCTCGCGTTGATCGCGACCATGCTCGGATCGCCGCTCACCGGGTTGCAGGTGAACATCACACCCGACACCTCGGCGTCGACCATCGCCTGGACGGCGACACCCATCGCGGGCTCGATCTCACCCAGCCTCGCCCGGTAGGTGATCGCGGGCGGGCTGTACAGGCTCACCCAGCAGTCGCGCATGGCGTCACAGACGCGCTCTGACCCGCGCACCCAGAGGTACGTCTCCTGCTGGCCCGCGAAGGTCGCCTCTTGGCTGTCCTCGCCGAGTGCGCTGGAGCGGACTGCGACCGGCGGCTCGCCGAGCTCCCCGTACCGTGCCGCAAGCTCGTCGCGGATCGCCGCAGGAACGGCCGCCGAGCGCATCGCCTCGCCGATCGCGTGCGAGGCGGCGCGGACCGTGTCGACGTCGCCGGGATCGACCCGTGATATCGCGGTCGCGATCAGGCCGTCGAGCCCGGCCTCGTCGACGAAGGCGCGGTAGGCCGAGGTGGAGACGCCGAACCCCGACGGAACCGGGATCTCGGCCGCGATCAGCTCACCCAGCGCCGAGCTCTTCCCGCCGAACTCGCCGGCGTCGGTCGCGCGCAATTCGGCGAGCGCACGGGTGTAGCTCAACCCGCGTCCTCGAGAATCGTCACCGTCCCCGCAGTGCCGTCGACGCGGACCCGTTGTCCGGTGCGGATGGTCGAGGTCGCGCGGCCGGTGCCGACGACCGCCGGCAGACCGTATTCGCGACAGACGATCGCCGCGTGCGACATCACACCGCCGATATCGGTGACCGCGCCCGTGATCTTCGAGAAGATCGGCGCCCATGCGGGCGAGGTGATCGTGCAGACGAGGACCTCGCCGTCCCGGACGTCCGCGATCTCGCGGACGGTCTTCACGACGCGCGCCACCCCCTCCGCCACGCCGGGGGAAGCGGCGGCGCCCGACAGCTCCAGGCCGCCGTCCTGACTGCGTGCCCACTCACGGACACGTTCGGTCGTGACGCCCCAGAGCATGACGAGCGCGGGGTCGGTGACCGCCTCCGGGACGACGCCGAGGGCCGGCGGCGGCGTCCAGTCCGCGAGCCGCTCGAGGATCTCCTTCCGCCGCGCGACGATCGGCGGCCAGTGCTTCGGTCCGATCGGCTCGCCCCCGGTCGACCAGGTGAGGACGAGCTCGTCGAGCGCCTGTCCGACCTCGGTGCGCGAGAGCTGGAAGATGTCCTCCGAATCCTCTAGGAAGCCGTGCTCGGCGAGCAACCCACCGAACTCGCGGATCTTGTTCCACCAGCGGGTGAGGAACCAGTAGTCGCAGAAGAACTTGTGCTCCTCGACGTACGGGAACACGGTGCGCGAGAGCGCGAGCAGCTCCTCGAAGCCCTTCCGCGTCTCGTCGTCGAGCAGCGAGCCGTACTCCTCCGCGAGCCGGTCGCGCTCGCGCGCGAGCTGCTCGGTCGGGCGCTCGATGTCCTCGCCTGCCTTGAGCGCGGCGACGTGTCCGATCAGCGACGCATACGGGATCGACGGGTCGTCGAGCCAGCTGCCGTAGTAGTGGTAGAGGCCGTCGCCGGTGGCCATGTTGAACCACGGGTCCTTCACCTGCTCGAGCTCGGCGAGCCAGGCGCGCCCCGCGTCGCTCTCCCCGAGCGCGGCGTCGATCTCGGCCGGTGTGCGGCCCTCGGCGAAGGCGGCGTCGACGCCGGAGTCGATCGCAAGCCGGGCGAGCCGGCGCAGCTCCGCGTCCGGCTTGAAGAGGAGGACGTCGATGCCGGCGACCATCTGTGCGACGTGCTGCTCCGGGATGTCCGGGAGGTGGCTCTTGCAGAACTCGCTGAAGGTCATGTACGCGCCGTACCCGAGCAGGAGGAACTCGCTGTGGTACTGCCACATCAGGTCGCCGAGGCGGAGGACGCGGCTGTACGCATCGAGCACCTGGTAGAACCGGAGGTTGTCGTCGCCGAAGACGACCTCGTCCGGCTCGTACTCGGGCAGGTCCGGCACCTGGAGCTCGGTCAGCTCACGGATCATCGCCTCGACCTTCACCCGCCACTTCCCGTACAGCTCGTCCCAGTGCTCGAAGTAGTACCCGGCGCGCTGCTGGAAGTAGCCGGCCCGCTCGGCGATCTTCTCCGGGTCGGTGACCGCGTTCCCCGAGATGTAGATGTAGCCGTTCACGCAGCGGTAGTCGATCCCCATCGCCGGCGGGACGGCGAAGACCCGGTTCTGCCAGGAGCCGATCCCGTCGTACGGCGAGTCGATGCAGAAGACGTCGAACGCCGGCATCGGCAGCGGGAAGTGCATCGAGTTCCAGAACCAGAAGCGCTGCTCGTCTGCCTCGCGTCGGCGGTCGTCGAAGAGCGCGTAGTACGGGTACATCTCCTCCCACCCCTCGCAGTCGGGCGGGGTCTCGATCTCGTACGGGCTCGGGAACGATCCTTGGTCGGCCATCGGCGCCGCCGATCCTCGCCCACCGTGCACTCATCGTCAACACACGTGTCCACGCCCGGCATACAGTTGCCTCGATGGCGTCGCAGCCGACCGACCGTGCGCGCGAGCTGGTCCGGGGCGCGTACGACCTGCACATCCACGTCGCGCCGGACGTCCCGCCGCGCCGGATCGACGACGTCGCGCTCGCGCACCGCTTCGCCGAGGTCGACCTCGCCGGCTTCGGGCTGAAATCGCACTACACGTCCACCGCCGAGCGGGCCCAGATCGTTTCGCAGGCAGTTCCCGGCGTCGCTGCGATCGGGACGGTCACGCTGAACTGGGCGGTCGGCGGGATGAACCCGCTCGCGGTCGAGATCGCCGCCCGCGAGGGAGCGCTGATCGTCTGGATGCCGACGGTCGACTCCCCCGCGGAGACCGCCGGCCGCACTGAGCCGATGCCGGGCGACAAGGTGCCGCAGTGGGCGAAGCTCCAGCACGAGCTGCGGGGACTGGGCTTCTCGATCGAGGCGGTCGAGGTGACCGACGACTCCGGCGAGCTCCTCCCCGAGACGCGGCTCGTGCTCGAGACGATCGCGCGCCACGACCTGATCCTCGCCACCGCCCATCTCGGCCGGGAGGACACGTTCGCAGTCGTCGACGGTGCGTTCGCCGCCGGCGTCAAGACCGTGGTGATCACGCACCCCGAGTTCACGTGCCAGAACTTCTCGATCGAGGATCAGGTCGCGCTCGCCGACAAGGGGTGCCTGATCGAGCGCTGCCTGACGACGCCGCACAGCGGGAAGACGACCTTCGAGCACGTCTTCGACGGCGTACGCGCGGTCGGGATCGAGCGCAACTTCTTCTCCAGCGACTGCGGCAACCCGGACTACCCGCCGGTCGAGGACGGCCTGGCAATCTGGGCCGACAAGTTGCTCGAGGCGGGGTTCGCCGAGGACGAGATCCAGACGATGGTCGTCGAGGGCTCGAGGAGGTTGGTGCCGTGAGTCGGCGGATGCTCGTGATCGGTGCGCACTCGGCCGACTTCGTCTGGCGGGCCGGCGGCGCGATCGCGGTGACGACCGCCGGCGGTGGCACCGCGCACGTGCTCGCGCTGTCGTACGGCGAGCGCGGCGAGTCGGGCGAGCTCTGGCGGGAGGAAGGGATGACGGTCGAGCGCGTCAAGGAGGTCCGCGCCGGCGAGGGCGAGCGGGCAGCGGCGCACCTCGGTGCGACCTTCGAGGGCATCGACCTCGGCGACTACCCGCTGGTCGTCGACAAGGACGCGCTGAACGCGATCGCCGCCAAGATCCGCGAGTTCGCGCCGGACGTCCTGCTGACCCACACCGACCGCGACCCGTTCAACCCCGACCACGCGGAGGCGTTCTTCGCAGTCGAGAAGGCACGCGCGCTCGCCGCGGGCGCTGGGACGGCGAGCGCGTTCGGCGGCCCCTTCCACCCGCCGGAGCTCCTGCTCTTCGAGCCGCACCAGCCCGAGCTCTGCAACTTCACCCCGACCGTGTTCGTCGACATCACGCCCGTGATCGACCAGAAGCGGGCGGCGATGGGCGAGATGCAGGCGCAGTCGCATTTACACACGTACTACGAGGAGCTCGCCGCTAGGCGCGGCAACCACGCGCGCCGCTCGTCGGGAAACGACGCGGTCAAGTTCGCCGAGGCGTTCCAGCGTGTGACCCCGCAGGTGGTGGACTCGCTGTGAGAGACGAAGCCGAGCACAACGGCGACAGCGATGCTGTCGGCATTGGTGCGAGGCGATGTCGTGACGCCGGAGGCGTCAGCCTCTTAACGGTGCCAGGCACGGTTAAGAGCAGGGTCGAAACGTCCGCACCGAGCTGGCTCTTTACCGTGCCTGGCACCGTTAGGCCCGCAGCGCCTCCGGGCGAAGCCCGACGACGCGCGAGAGGCGGCCGGCCGCGCCCCGTTCGGGGCACGAGCCGGCTCGCGGAGCCATCGTGAGCGTCTACGAGGAGCTCGCCGAGCTCGGATCGGCCACCGTGCACGAGGCGGCGGGACGGTCGCAGGTCGTCGACGTCGACCTCGTCCAGGTGATCCCCGGCTCACGCGCCGCCGGGCCGGCGCGCACCGTGCGCTGCGGCCAGGACGACAACCTGATGGTCCACGCCGCCGTCGCCGCGGCCGAGCCCGGTGAGGTGCTCGTGCTGACGATGCCCGACCCGCGGCCGATCGCGCTCGTCGGCGACCTGCTCGCGACGCAGATGAAGGGCCGCGCGGTCGTTGCCGTCCTCGTCGACGCGGCGGTGCGCGATGTCGAGGAGCTGCGCCAGCTCGGCCTGCCGGTTTGGGCCCGCCACGTGCGGGTGCGCGGCGCGGACAAGAAGGTGCCGGGCACGATCGGTGACCCGGTCGAGGTCGGTGGGGCGACGATCCGCCAGGGCGACCTCGTCGTCCTCGACGCAGACGGCGTGGTCGTCGTCGAGCGGGAGCGGATCGACGAGGTGCTCGCCGCTGCGCGCGACCGGGCTGCCCGGGAGGTCGACAAGCGGGCGAAGCTCCAGGCGGGGGCGCTCTCCTACGACCTCGACAACCTCCGGTCGCTGGTCGAGCCATGACGCTTCCGGACATGGCAGGGGTCAGACCCCTTCAGCGTGAAGCGCTCAGATCCGTTCGCACGTTTCTGCGGTGTTCGCCGGTGCGAGCCCAGGAGGGCGCGTCCGGTTTGGTCGCCGCAGGGGTCAGACCCCGGCCATGACCGTTTCGTCCACCCCTTCATTCCACGACGTCGCCCGCATCGGCCACGCCGAGCTCCTCACACCGCGACCAGACGAGAGCCTGCGCTTCTTCGTCGACGTGCTCGGGATGGAGGAGGAGGCGCGCGAGGGACAGTCGGTCTACCTCCGCGGCTGGGGCGACTACCTCCGCTACAGCCTCAAGCTGACCGAAGCGACGCAGGGCGGACTCGGTCACCTCGCGCTCCGAGCCTGGAGCCCCGAGGCGCTCGAGCGGCGCGTCGCCGCAATCGACGAAACCGGACTCGGCCGCGGCTGGATCGACGGCGACGTCGGCCACGGCCCCGCCTACCAGTTCGAGGACCCCGACGGCCACCGCTTCGAGCTCTACTACGAGGCCGAGCGGTACGTCGCCCCGGACCACCTGAAACCGTCCTGGCGGAACCAGCCGCAGCGCTACGTGGGCCGCGGCGCCGCCGTGAAGCGGCTCGACCACGTCAACGTCCTCGCCGCCGACGTCCGCGCTAGCCGCGTGTTCGCGCAGGACCTCCTCGGCTACCGGCTGTACGAGCGGATCGAGCTGGAGGACGGCACCGAGCAGGGTGCCTGGCTCAGCCTTTCGATCGCCGCACACGAGCTGATCTACGTCGCCGACCACTATGCCGCCCGCGGCCGCCTCCACCACCTCGCCTTCTGGGTCGACACCCGCGAGGAATGCCTGCGCGCCGCCGACCTATTCGTCGACAACGACGTCCCGATCGAGGCAGCGCCGTCCAAGCACGGCGTCGCGCAGGGCTTCTTCCTCTACGGCTTCGAGCCGGGCGGCAACCGGATCGAGGTGACGACCGGCGGCTACTTCGTCTACGACCCCGACTTCGAGCCGATCAGCTGGAGCGCCGAGGAGCGCGCCCGCGGCCAGTTCTGGGGCGTGAAGACGATCGAGAGCTTCCACACCTACGGCACCCCCGACGTGGCAGGAGAACGATGATCGAGCCGGTCCATTTCGAGATCCTTCCGTTCGGTCGAGGCGAGGCCGAGGCGGCCGAGCTGCCCGAGCGGGTTCGGCTGACGGTGACCTGCTCGCCCAGACACGGGCTCGACGAGTCGATCGGGACGGCGACACGTCTCCGCGCCCTCGGCCATCGGGTCACGCTGCACCTGGCTGCGCGCATGGTCCGCGGCTCCGAGCACCTGGACGAGCTGCTCGCAACCATGAAGGAGGCCGGCATCGACGATGCGTTCGTGATCGGAGGCGACGCCACCCCGCCGCATGGCCCATACGCCTCTGCGGTTGAGCTGCTTCCGATCATCCACGAGCACCGTCGCCGCCCCGTGACGATCGGAATCGGCGGCTATCCCGAGGGCCATCCGCTCATCGACGATGGTGCGCTGGCCGACGCGCTGTCGCGAAAGGCTCCGTTCGCCGATTACGTGACGACGCAGATCTGCTTCGACGCGGAGGCGGTTGTCTCCTGGATCGACGGGATCAGACAAACGGGCATCGACCTGCCGGTGCTCGCCGGGGTTCCCGGGCTGGTGGATCCAAAGAAACTGCTCGAGATCTCGATGCGGGTAGGCGTCGGCCCGTCACTGTCGTTCCTGAGGAAGCAGCGCGGCCTGCGAACCCTCCTGCGCCTGTCGGGTCGATCCGCCGACCGGCTGTACGACGCGCTCGCGCCGAACGAGGAGATTGCCGGCTTCCACTTCTACACCTTCAACCGCCTGCGCGACACGTGGGAGTGGCACCAGGGAAAGCGCGCAGGCTTGCATAGGATTTCCGAACCTCAGAAGGAGGCCACCGAGAGATGACGCACCACAGCCTCGAAGACAAGCTCCAGTCGATCGGCAGCGCAGTCGAGATGGCGCGCAATTCGCAGATCGGGCCGTACGTGTATCCGAAGGTCGCCGCCGAGTTCACGAACTGGCGCGACGAGCAGGTCGCGTGGCGTGAGACAGCCGCGCTCTTCGACCAGAGCCACCACATGACCGACCTCACCATCGGAGGGCCGGACGCGCTGCGCCTGCTCTCCGACCTCGGCGTCAACACGTTCGACAACTTCGCCGTGAACAAAGCGAAGCAGTTCGTGTGCTGCAACCCGGACGGGTACGTGATCGGCGACGCGATTCTCTTCTATCTCGACGAGAATCAGTTCCGCCTCGTCGGGCGGCCGTCGGCGCACAACTGGGTGCAGTACCACGGCGAGACCGGCGACTACGACGTCACCTTCGATCGCGACGAGCGCACCGCCGTCAACCCGAGCGGCAAGCGGCAGCTCTACCGCTTCCAGGTCCAGGGACCGAACGCGATGCAGGTGCTCGAGAAGGCGGTCGGCGGCCCGCTCCCCGAGATCAAGTTCTTCAACATGGACGAGATCACGATCGCCGGCCGAAAGGTGCGCGCGCTGCACCACGGGATGTCAGGCGTCCCCGGCCGCGAGCTGTTCGGCCCGTGGGACGAGGCAGAGGACGTCCGCGCGGCGATCGTCGAGGCCGGCGAGGAGTTCGGCCTGAAGCAGGTCGGCTCGCGCGTCTACGCGACGAACACGCTCGAGTCCGGCTGGATCCCGTGCCCGCTGCCGGCAATCTTCACCGGCGATGGCCTGAAGGCCTACCGCGAGTGGCTGCCGGCCAACGGCTACGAGGCGACCGGCTCGCTCGGCGGCAGCTTCTACTCGGACGACATCACCGACTACTACCTCACACCGCACGACCTCGGGTACTGGGGGTTCGTGAAGTTCGACCACGACTTCGTCGGCCGCGAGGCGCTCGAGGCGATGGACGAGGAAGGCCCGCGCCGCAAGGTCACGCTCGCCTGGAACGGCGAGGACGTCGCCGCAGCGATCCAGACCCTGTTCGAGAAGGGCGACCCCGCGAAGTACATCGACCTGCCGCTCTCGAACTACTCGACCTGGCCGAACGACAAGCTGCTCCTCGACGGCGAGCTGGTCGGGGTCTCGACATTCTCCGGGTACAGCTTCAACGAGCGCTCGATGCTCTCGCTCGGGGTTGTGAACGCGGACGTCGAGGTCGGCACCGAGGTCGTCCTCGTCTGGGGCGAGGAGAACGGCGGCTCGGCGAAGCCGGTGGTCGAGCGGCACCGCCAGGTCGAGATCCGGGCGACGGTCAGCCCCGTTCCGTACTCGGAGGTTGCCCGCACCTCGTACGCCGAAGGCTCGTGGAGGCAGAAGGCCCCGGTCTAGGAGTTCTGTGACAAGCTCCACCGGTTAGCGCCGGTCGGGAGCGTAGGCGCGCGTGACCGGCGGCCCGTCGATCGAAGGGAGCGCCCATGGTCGCGCGCATGGCGACTTATCGCTTCACCGTTGACCCTCACGACCTCGCGAAGAAGGCCGAGGAGGGTCTGCTGCCGATCTTCATGAAGCAGCCCGGCTTCCGCGATTACTCGCTGTTCGCGGACATGAGCGACGTTCAGCGTGAGCCGCCGACGGGCGCTCCACGCGAACGTCAATTCATCGCGATCACGCTATGGGACAGCCTTGACGAGGCCACGGAGGGCGTCGCCGCCGCCCGCGCATGGGTGGACGAGAACATGAGCGACGAGCTCGAGTGGACGGACACCGCATTCGTCGACGTTCTGCTCAGCACCTCGTTCGGTCTCAGCCCTTCGTGGGAGGATCCCAAGTAGGCGGTGAGCGGCTTGGCGGTCGCGGGCCGGTGCACTTAGACTCGGGCTCGTGCTGCAGTACACCTTCGTCACCACCGACGAGGCGGGGAACGAGGTCGTCGTCGCGCAGGGCGAGTACAAGCCGGGCGTCGATGCCTACCAGGTCGGAGACAGCGTCACCGTCCAAGGCAGCGACGGTACCGAGAAGTCGTGGAAGATCGTCCGCATGGTCCCGACGCCGTATGCGGGCGTGAGCTTCCGCGTCGAACCGGCCGACTAGCGGGCGAGAACGAGCTCCGCGGCGCGCTCGCCGATCATCGTTGTCGGCGCGTGGGTGTTCCCGCCGGTGACGGTCGGCATGACCGACGCGTCCGCGACGCGCAGACCCTCGACGCCCCTGACGCGCAACTCGGGGTCCACGACCGCCGGCCCGTCCACCCCCATCCGGCACGTCCCGACGTGGTGGTGGTACGTGATCGCCGTGTTGCGGACGTAGTTCCGCACGTCGTTCGCCGAGGTGACGCCCGGGCCCGGGTAGAGCTCCTCGCCGAGCCAGTCGGCGAGGGCGCCCGCACGGGCCACCTCACGCACCTGCTCGAGCGACCACTGAAGCGCGTCGACGTCGGCGCCCTCGTCCAGGTACGCCGGGTCGATCAGCGGCGGCACGTCCGGGTCGGCCGAGGCCAGTGTCAGGCGCCCCCGGCTCTGCGGCCGGATCATCCCCGCCATCAGCGTGAACCCCTCCGGCGGTCCCTCCATCCCGGGCAGGTACGCGGGCACGTGGAAGACGAGCGGTTGGGTGTCCGGGGCGGGGAGACCTGCCTTGCTGCGGGCGAACAGGTGCACGTGCAGCGGGGTCGTCCCTGGTACGACCGGCGGCATCGGCCGCGACGACGAGCAGATCACGGGTGAGAGCAGGTGGTCGTGCAGGTTGGCGCCGACCCCCGGGAGGTCGACCGCGACCTCCACGCCCACCCGTCCGAGCTCGGCAGCCGGGCCGATACCCGACAGCATCAGCAGCTTCGGCGACTCGATCGCCCCGGCGGAGAGCACGACCTCCTGCCGCGCACGCAGGTCCCTTCCGCCGACGTCGACGCCAACGCAGCGGCCGCCTTCGAGCACGAGCCGGCGGGCGCGGGTGTGCGTGAGGACGGTGAGATTTGGGGCGTCCATCACCGGGCGCAGGAACGCGACCGTCTGGCTCTGTCGGACGTTGTCCTTGACCGTCAGCTGGCAGTAGCCGACCCCGTCCTGCGTCGGCCCGTTGTGGTCGTCGTTGAACGGCACCCCGACCTCCCCCGCCGCCTCCACCACCGCCCGGTGGAGCGGGTGCGGCTCGTAGTCGGCGGTGACGCGCAGCGGCCCGCCGACGCCGTGGTACGCCGACTCGCCGCGGCTGAAGTCCTCCGAGCGCTTGAACAGCGGGAGGACGTCTTCGTAGCCCCAGCCCGCACAGCCCTCGGACGCCCAGCCGTCGTAGTCGCTCCGGTGGCCCCGGATGTAGATCATCCCATTCAGGCTGCTCGAGCCGCCGAGCACCTTGCCGCGTGGGATGTCGAGCGAGCGCCCGTTACAGCCCGCCTGCGGGACGGTCGTGTACGCCCAGTCGTCGGGGCAGCCCCAGAGCTCCCACAAGCGGCCCGGATCGTGGATCGCCGGGTTTTCGTCCATCCCACCGGCCTCGATCAGGCAGACGTCGGCGCCCGCGTCGACGAGGCGGCGGGCGACGACGGCGCCGCCGCTGCCAGAGCCGATCACGATCACGTCGTACGACTCCGCCACGAGGCGATCCTACGAGGCGAGCTCGAGCAGCGCCGCGGCCAGGTCGTCGGTCGCGGAGAAGAACGGCGCGTGATCAGCGTCGATCTCGATCACGCGCTCGCACGCGTGGTCGCGGATCATCCGCCGCTGCAACGGCGGCACCATCGACCGGTCGTGCTTCGTGAGGACGTACGAGCGCGGGATGGTCGCGAGGACCGCCTCGTCGACGCGGACCGGGGTCGCAAAGGGCGCCACCGGCTGCGGCCGGCGCCGTGCCATCGCCTGCGCCGCCTGCTGCGGCGTGCAGCGGTTGTAGATGCCGGTGCGCACCGCTTCGTCGGGCAGCGTCGCTACCGGCGGGTCGCCCTCGACGACCAGGTTCTCCTTGATCATGTTTCCCGCGCCCTCGGGCAGGTCGGTGAGCTCAAGAAGGCTCTGGCCGTTCGCCGGCATGAACGCCGCGACGAAGACGAGCGACGCGACACGGTCGGGGCAGTCGGAGGCCGACTGCGTGACGACGACGC
>JBKPMR010000084.1:0-20861 GCA_046732255.1 Actinomycetota bacterium | reverse complement strand
GTCGAGGCTCGGGCGGAGTCACCGGCAGGGGCTTCATGCCTGGCCAGTCCGGCAACCCGTCCGGCAGAGCGAGGGGTCTATCCAGGTCCGTCCGGGAGTTGGTCGGCGAGGACGGCCGTCTGCTTGCCGAGCTGTGGTGGTCCATCGCCCGCGACGAGAGCCGGCGCGACTCCGACCGCTTGCGGGCGAGCGAGTTGCTCGCCGATCGCGGCTGGGGCAAGCCCGCCTCCTACGCTGCGATCGAGGAGAGCGACCCGCTCGACCTCGAAGCCATGGAGCAGGCGGCGGAGGAGTTCCGGGCGAGGATCCTGCGGCTGGCGGGCGAGCCGGAGCAGCCCTAGGCGCTCTGGTCTCCCGGGCGAGCGGCGTCTCGGCTGATCGAGGCAGCCTCGTCACGCGTCAAGTGGCAGGTGTTGGTCTCCGTCGCCTTCCAGATGATCGGGGGAGCTTCCAGCTCCGCAGTCTCGTCGAGTAACGCAGCAAGGGCGTCCATGCCCTCGACTAGAGCACGAAGACCACCTTCGAGCAGACGTGTCGCCCGGTCACGAAGCGAGGCACCGCCGATGTCGTCCATCCGTTCGAGGCCCTTTGGCGGCAGGTGTAACGAGAGATAGTGAGTGACCCCACCAGACTCAACGAGGGCCGCCTCGTAGAGCACAAGCGAGTGCGCCTTGATGAGAGGCGCGAGGCTGTGGGCGACCTGATGACGCAGGAGTAAGGCCGCTTTGACCTGGCCGTCGGCGTCGATGAGTCGCTGGGCCGCATCTGAGCCAGAGCGCAGCTCACGCAGCTTCGCTCGGGTCTCAACCATGCTCGGCCGGAAGCTGATGGTCTGGTTCTTGTCATCCCCGATGCGGAGCGAGGGAACTCCGTAGCAGAGCGCGACGATCGCATGGAGTTTCGTCCGAGCCGCCCCTAGCCTCCAGGCGGCGTTCTCCAGTGGAACGAGTGCTTCGTCCTCGTTCGCTCCTGCTCGCGCCGCTCCCAGGTCATGCGAGACAGTGGTCGCGTCTCGCTTCAATTCCGTGACCCACTCGGCGATCCACCCTCGCCCCAGTTCGGGCCACGCCGAGCGAAGCTCGATGCTTGCTGGTCTCTTGGAGCCGTCGAAGCGGAGTCCGTGGACCGCTCTACGAAGATCGGCTGCCGCGCTCTCGATGCCATCCACGCTGCCAACGTAGCGGTGCGGGAAGACGCGGCCGTCCGTGCAACTCGCACTGAGATCGCCTCAGCTTTCCAAACGCTTTCCAAGAACGCCCTCGTGTCTCGATGCCCATCACCCGAGGGGAAAAGAGAAAGGCCCCGTTTCCAGGGCCTTTCTGAGAGCGGATGAAGGGACTCGAACCCTCGACCTTCTGCATGGCAAGCAGACGCTCTAGCCAACTGAGCTACATCCGCGCGCGGCGGTCAGTATAGCCCGGCTTCGATTCCTAGTAGGAGGCGGCGTCCAGCGCTTCGTTGACGAGCCGGTCGGCCAGCTCGTTGTGCTCCCGCCGGACGGCCGTGTAGGTGACCCGGCCGATCCTGCTTGCGAGCGCCGATGCCTCGAGGAAGAGCCCACGGAGCGTCTCGTTCTTCACGCGGTACTCGCCGCGCATCTGCTTCACGAGCAGCTCGGAATCGGAGACGACCTCGAGGTCGCTGACGCCGATCTCGACGGCCCTGCGGAGGCCGTCGACCAGCGCCCGGTACTCGGCAACGTTGTTCGTCGCCATGCCGATCGCGGTTCCGCGGGCGTCCAGGACGGTCCCGTCCTCGGCTTCGAGGACGTATGCAGCTGCCGCCGGGCCTGGATTGCCGCGGGCGCCGCCGTCGGTGGAGAGACGTGCCTTCACCCGCCGCCGTCACGCGGCAGGCGCGAGACCCCTGAGGAGCATGCGCGCAAGCTCCGGACCAAGCTCATGCTCGAGCCGCGCCAGAACGGCCTGACGCCGCTCTTCGATTCTGGCCTGGCGCCTCGCCGTCAGCTCGCAATGGTCGGCGAGACGGTCGAGCGCCCGCTCGAGGCGCGCCGGGTCTGTGGGATCCGCAGTCATTCTTTAGTGATCGTCGCGCCTGCACCGGACAACATCCCTCGATCATCGGAGTTTAGGTCGAGGCGCTTCCCGCCGATACAGCTTCTGATGATGCACGCGCCCAAGCCTGCCTGGCTGCCTCTTGGCGCACTGCTCGTCCGTGAGGGACTGATCTCGAACGAGCAGCTCGAGCTTGCTCTGATCGACCAGCAGGGGACCGGCCTTCGCCTCGGCGAGCTCCTCGTCCAGTGGGGCTGGGTCGAATCGTCCGCGATCTCGAGGGCGCTCGCCGAGCAGTACGAGATGGAGTTCGTCGACCTGGACGCGGCCGAGATCGACCCGGAGGCGGTCGCGCGCCTCCCCGCCAAGGAGGCCCGGAGCCGCAACGCGATCCCGATTCGCTTCCTCGAGGACGGCCGGCTGCTCGTCGGCGTCGCCGACCCGACCGACGTCGGCTCCTGCGACGAGCTGCGCTCGCTCCTCGGCGGCAAGGTCCGGCTGGTCGTCGTCGACCAGGTCGAGCTGCACCGCGCGCTCGCCCGGGCGTACAGCTAGAGCCGGGCCGCTACCGCGGTCGCCGTCTCCTCCGGCGTCTGGCCGGCGTTGTCGAGCACGTGGTGCTCGAGCTCGCCCAGATCGGAGAAGCTCCTCCACAGTTGCTCGACGACCGCAGCGTCGGACAGGAGATGTTCGCCGCGGGAGGTCGCGCGCTCGAGCGCGACCTCCAGGGGCGGCCTGAGCACGATGAGGGCGGTCTCGAAGCCGGCTGCCAGGATCGCATCGCGGAGGGGCTCGTAGAACCAGCCGGGAATGACGATCCCGTCCACGATCGTCCAGTAGCCGGCGCGGGCATAGCCGACTGCCGCCTCACCCACGATCCCCATCACGGCCACGTTCTGGTCGTGGGACTCCGCCCTCCAGGGCTCCACGTAGCCGCTCGCGACGAAGTGGAAGAAGCGGTCCGACTCGAGATGGACAGACCGCGCGCGGCGCTCGGCGAGCAGCCGCGCAATCGTCGTCTTCCCCGCGCCCGGCGGCCCGGTGAGGATCAGGATCGAGGTGGACACGACGCGCCCTAGTCGGCGACGTCGATCTGCGCCTTCTGGAGCTTGCCGGAGTAGTCGACGTAGATCGACTTCCACTCGGTGAAGACGTCGAGCGCGGCCTGCCCCGCCTCGCGGTGGCCGTTGCCGGTTTCCTTCATCCCGCCGAACGGGAGGTGAACCTCGGCGCCGATCGTGCCGGCGTTGACGTACGTGATCCCGGTGGCGAGGTCGCGCATCGCGCGGAAGGCGTTGTTCACGTCGCGCGTGAAGATCGACGACGAGAGGCCGTAGCGGACGCCGTTCGCGACCCGGATCGCCTCGTCGGCGTCCTTCACCGGGATCAGTGCCGTGGTCGGGCCGAAGATCTCCTCCTGGGCGATCCGCATGCCCGGCTCGACGTCGCCGAAGATCGTCGGGCGGTAGAAGAAGCCGTTCTCGAGACCGTTCCCCCCGGCGACCTCGCCGCCGGTGAGGAGCCTGGCGCCCTCGTCCTTCCCGATCCCCGTGTACGAGTGGATCTTCTCGAGCGCGCTGCCGTTGATCACGGGGCCGACGTCGGTGTCCGCTTCCCAACCGGGGCCGAGGCGGAGGCGGTCGGCGGCGTCGACCAGCTTCGACTGCAGCTCGCCGTAGACCGCCTCGTGGACGATCACCCGGCTCGCAGCCGTGCAGCGCTGGCCCGACGTGCCGAACGCCGACCAGATGATCCCGTCGGCGGCGAGGTCGAGATCGGCGTCGTCGAGGACGATCACCGCGTTCTTACCGCCCAGCTCGAGATGGACATGCTTGAGGTTGTCGGCGGCCGACTTCATCACCGCGACGCCGGTCTCGCGCGAACCGGTCAGCGTGATCACGGGAACGTCCGGGTGCTGCACGAGCCGCTCGCCGACCGCACCCCCGCCGCCGTGGACGACGTTCACGACGCCGGGTGGGACCCCGGCCTCCATTAGCAGCTCGACGAAGCGCTCGCCCAGCGCCGGCGTGTCGGTGGCCGGCTTGAAGACCACCGTGTTTCCGCAGACGAGTGCCGGCGCGATCTTCCAGGACGGGATCGCGATCGGGAAGTTCCAGGGAGTGATCACGCCGACGACCCCGATCGGCATGCGGACGCTCATGTTGAACTTGTCCCGCAGCTCGGAGGGCGTCGTCTGGCCGAACAGCCTCCGACCCTCGCCGGCCATGTAGAAGCTCATGTCGATCGCCTCCTGGACGTCGCCGCCGGCCTCGGGAAGCACCTTGCCCATCTCGCGGGACATCAACAGCGCGAGCTCGTCCTTGTGCTCGCGGACGAGCGCGCCGAAGCGGTAGAGCATCTCGCCACGCGCCGGAGCCGGGACGAGACGCCATTCCTCGTACGCCGCCTTGGCCGCTGCGACCGCGCGGTCGACGTCGTCCGGTCCCGACTTCGGGAAGGTCCCGATCAGCTCGCCGGTCGCCGGGCTCCTGCTCTCGAACGTCTCGCCTGAGGCGGCGCCGACCCACTCTCCGCCGATCAAGTTCTGGAAGCTTCGCGTCTCGGTCGCCGCCATGCCCCGAGTCTAGACTCCGCCGTGGTGGGCGGGATCCGATACGAGCTGCTGGCCGAAGAGGCGGTCCCGAGCACGAGCCTCGCCCTCGCCAACGAGCTGCTCACCGAGGCTTTCGGCGAGTCCCGAGTGCAGGGCAAGGCGTGGATTAGCCGCCGGCCGTTCTACCGCGTCCTCGCCTGGGACGGTGACGTCCTCGTCGGCAACGAGGCCGGCTGTCTCGTCGAATGCAAGCCGCCGATCGTCATCCACGGGATCGCAGACGCGGCGGTCCGAGTCGGCTGGCGCTCGCGGGGCATCGCCCGCGAGCTGGGCACGCACATTCACCAGGAGGCGATCCGTCGCGGCGCCGCCGCCGTCATCTGCGACACCGGCGCGCTCGGCCGGGTCGCGGTCGAGCACGAGATGCGGGCGGTGCAGCCGGGCGAGCTGTACCTGCGGCGACGCTTCCGGCGGCCGCTACCACTCGTTGAGAACTGGTACGTGCGCTGGCACGGCGAGCAGATCGTCCCGCTGACGATCCACGGCCGCGTCTAGGCAGCTCAGGCGACGTCGAGCTTCGGGAAGGTGCCGGTCGCCCGCCGTCTCCGGCGGTCGCGCAGCTCCCGCATTCCGCCGAACGACCGGCCCCGCCTGCGATCCGGGCCCGAGCGGCGGTCGACGATCACCGTCACGTTCGGGTTGTCGGAGTAGTACGCGACCATGCGCTCGTAGAGCTCGGCCTCGAGCTCACGCGGAATCACGCAGTAGATCATCGACCGCACCCCACAGTCTCATTGTAAGAACGAAACGGACGGACGCTAGATGGCTGACCGGAAAATCTCGTGCGTCCGGACGCGAGATCTGGCCGTCTGGGCCGCTCCCGCTCCGGTTCCGCGGCCGGTGGCCGCTCCACCGGCGCGTCCGCTTCGCGCGCCGAGCCCGTCACGGTTACTTGTTCTGTTGCGGTGCGGGGCTCGGCGCACGCCCCAGAGGGACCAGCTCCCGCACCGGAGCAGACGATCTTTTCCGGTCAGCCATCTAGTCGACGTCGCGTCGTGCGGTGAGCGCGATGCCGGCCGCGGCCAGCACGGCCGCCCAGGCGACGAGCACGGCGCCGCCCGCAGCCGCCGGCAGCAGGTGGTCGGTGGTCAGCCCCATCAGCGCGTCGCCGGCCTGCGTGGGGGCGAAGCGCCCGACCGACGGCACGAGGCCGAAGAGCAGGTTCTCGAGCACGAAGATCCAGACCAGCAGCCCGATCACCGCGGCGACCTGGTTGTGCAGGATGGACGCGAAGCCGGCGCCGACCGCGCCCCAGAGGGCGGCCGCCGCCAACCCGCCGAGCACGATCAGCGCGCCGTCGCCGCGGTCGAGCGCCAGTGGGAGCCCGCGCCCGGCGAGGACCGCCGCCGCGATCGCGACCGACAGGCCGATGGCGAGCGCCGCGAGCACTGCGCCGGCCGCCAGCGATGCCACCAGCTTCGCGTCGA
Source organism: Actinomycetota bacterium (assembly GCA_046732255.1). Classification (GTDB taxonomy): domain Bacteria; phylum Actinomycetota; class Thermoleophilia; order Gaiellales; family Gaiellaceae; genus DATBLE01. The sequence continues at coordinate 14,805 of JBKPMR010000084.1, read as the reverse complement.
TCACGCGCGAGCGGCGCGGCGTGAAGACGAAGGTCGGGCGGATCGTGCCGAACCGATACTCGCTGGTCACGACGAGGATCCCGGCGAGCCCGGCGAAGATGGTCGCGAGGCCGCCGACCCCGAACAGGTCACGCTGGTCGCTGGTTCGGCGGAGGTCGTCGTCGCCGGTGAGGAGGCCGGTCAGCAGGCCGAACAGCAGCACGAGCAGGACCATCGCGATCAGCAAGCCGAGGGTCGTCCGCGTCGAGCGGATCTTCAGCAGCTCGGCGCGGAACTGGTCGATCATCCCTCCTCCGCGGTGAGCTGGAGAAAGATCTCCTCCAGAGACGTCCCTTCCGGGGCGAGCTCGTGGAGGGGGATGCCCGCAGCGAACGCGACCTCGCCGACGCGCTCGGACGTCGTCCCGGGGACGAGCAGGGCGCCGTCGGTCGTCTCGGTCGGATCGACCTGCGCCGCGCGCAGCGCGCGTTCGAGCTCGTCGCGCTTCGGCGTCCGCACCCGAACCGCGCCGCCCACCCGCGCGGTCAGCTCGGCGAGCGGCGACTCGATCACCAGCCGGCCGCGGTTGATGATTAGCGCCTGGTCGACGGTCTGGGCGACCTCGGCGAGGACGTGGCTCGAGACGAACACGGTGCGGCCGCCGGCGGCGAAGGCGCGCAGGAAGTCCCGCAGCCAGCGGACGCCCTCCGGGTCGAGGCCGTTGGCGGGCTCGTCGAGGATCAGCAGCTCGGGCTCGCCCAGCAGCGCGGCCGCGAGCCCCAGCCGCTGTCGCATCCCCAGCGAGTAGCCCTTGACCCGCCGCCTCGCCGCTCCGGCGAGCTCGACGAGGCCGAGGACCTCGTCTGCGCGCGAGTCGGGCAGGCCGGCGGCGCGGGAGAGGGTCAGCAGATGGTTGCGGCCGGATCGCCCCGGATGGAAGTCGGTCGCCTCGAGGACGGCGCCGACGCGGAGCGCCGGCCGGTCGAGCTGGGCGTAGGACCGGTCGAACACGCGTGCCCGTCCGCCGGTCGGCGCGGCGAGGCCGAGCAGCATGCGTAGCGTGGTCGTCTTGCCCGCGCCGTTGGGGCCCGAGGAAGCCGGTGATCGTGCCCGGCTCCAGCGAGAAGCAGAGATCTCGACCGCCGTGATCTTGCCGAAGCGCTTGGTCAGCGACTCGGCGACGACGACCGGCGGCATGGGCCACCCTATTCGAGCGCGAAGTACAGTGGGATCGTGGCGACGACGGGCGAGCGGCGCGAGACCGACTCCGGGATCGAGGTCGAGCCGGTCTACACGGCCGACGACGTCGCCGGGCTCGAGCTCGAGCTGCCGGGGGAGTTCCCCTACACCCGTGGCCCGTACCCGACGATGTACCGCGGGCGGCCGTGGACGATCCGCCAGTACGCGGGCTTCGGGTCGGCTGAGGAGACGAACGCGCGGTTCCGCTATCTGCTCGAGCGCGGCCAGACCGGCCTCTCGACCGCGTTCGACCTCCCGACCCAGCTCGGCCTCGACTCGGATGACGCGCAGGCGGTTGGCGAGGTCGGCCGGACCGGCGTCGCGATCGACTCGCTCGCCGACATGGAGCTGCTCTTCGACGGGATCCCGCTCGGCGACGTGTCGACGTCGATGACGATCAACGCGCCCGCCTCGCTGCTCCTGCTCCTCTACGAGCTGGTCGCCGAGGAGCAGGGTGTGCCCGCCGAGAAGCTGCGCGGCACCGTCCAGAACGACATCCTCAAGGAGTACGTCGCCCGCGGGAACTACATCTTCCCGCCGCGGCCCTCGATGCGGCTGACCACCGACGTCTTCGCGTACTGCGCCGCGCGGCTGCCGAGCTGGAACGTGATCTCGATCTCCGGGTACCACATCCGCGAAGCCGGCTCGACCGCGGTGCAGGAGATCGCCTTCACGCTGGCGAACGGGCTCGCGTACTGCCGGGCGGCCGTCGATGCCGGCCTCTCGCCGGACGAGTTCGGCGAGCGGCTCTCGTTCTTCTTCAACGCCCACAACCACTTCTTCCAGGAGGTGGCGAAGTTCCGGGCCGCTCGGCGACTCTGGGCGAAGCTGCTCCGCGAGCGCCTGGGCGTGACGAACGAGCGCTCGCTCGCGCTGCGGTTCCACGCGCAGACCGGCGGCTCGACCCTCACCGCCCAGCAGCCCGAGAACAACATCGTCCGAGTCGCGATCCAGGCGCTCTCGGCGGTCTGCGGCGGGGCGCAGTCGCTGCACACGAACTCGTTCGACGAAGCGCTTGCCCTGCCGACCGAGCGCGCGGCCCGCACCGCTCTCCGGACCCAGCAGATCGTCCAGCACGAAGGCGGCGCGACCGACACGGCGGACCCACTCGGGGGCGCCTACTTCATCGAGGAGCTGACGAACGAGCTCGAGACGCGCGCCCTCGAGCTGATCGACCGCGTCGAGGAGCTCGGCGGGGCGGTCGCGGCGATCGAGCAGGGCTTCGTCCAGGCCGAGATCGAAGACGCCGCGTACCGCTACGCCCGCCAGATCGAGGACGGCGAGCGGGTCGTGGTCGGGGTCAACCGCTTCGAGGAGGACGAGCCGGAGCGGATCGACATCCACCAGCTCGACCCGGAGATCGAGCGCCGCCAGCTCGAGCGCACCGCCCGCGTGCGTACGGAGCGGAATCCCGGCGAGGCGGCCGCGGCGCTCGCCGAGGTGCGCCGAGTCGCGGGCGGTGAGGCGAACCTGCTTCCGCCGATGCGGGAGGCTCTGCGCGTCGGCTGCACGGTCGGCGAGATCTGCGGCGTGCTCCGCGAGGAGTGGGGCACGTACGACTCGCAGCACAACTGACGTTGCGGATCCTGCTCGTCTCGCAGATGTACCCGGGCCCGGGCGCACCCGACCTCGGCGTCTTCGTCGCCCAGCTCGAGCGCGCACTGGAGGAGCGCGGTCACGAGTTCGAACGGGCGGTGATCGACCGCCGGGACGGCGGGCACGGTCGCTCGGTGCGGCTCATCCGTGACGCTCGCGCCGTCGCCCGGCGCTTCCGGCCGGACGTCGTCTACGCGCACTTCCTCGTCCCGGCCGGTCTCGCCGGCGCGCTCGCGTCACGGGCGCCGTTGGTGGTGACCGCACACGGGCAGGACGTTGCGAACATCGGCGAGCGCTTCGGGATCGCCTCTGCCACCGCTTGGGTCGTCCGGCGGGCGGCCGCCGTCGTCGCCGTCTCCGACTGGCTGCGCCGCCGGCTCGAGGAGAGGGTGCCGGACGCCCGGGGCAAGGTCGAGGTCGTGGACTGCGGGGTCGATCTCGAGCGGTTCCCGCCGTCGCCGGCGCCGGAAGGCCCACCGGCCTTCCTGTGCATTGGGTCGCTGACCGAGCGGAAGAACGTGCTCCGCCTGGCAACCGCCTTCGAGCGGCTCGGCGACGGCACGCTCACGTTCGTCGGCGACGGGCCGTTGCGCGCGCAGCTCGCCGGCCGCGGGCGTATCGAGCTCGCCGGGGCCGTGCCGCACGACCGCATTCCACGGTTGCTCGAGGACGCGCGGGTCGTCTGCTGCCCGAGCCTGGTCGAGCCGTTCGGCCAGGCGCTGCTCGAGGGGCTCGCAGCCGGCCGGCCGGTGGTCGCCACGCGGGAGGGAGGACCACCCGAGTTCGTGCCCGAGGGCGGCGGCGTGCTCGTCGACCCGCTGGACGAGGACGCGATCCTGGACGGCCTGCGGCATGCCGCCGCTCTGCCCTGCCCGAACGAAGCCGCGATCGGCGCCGCGGCACAGCACGACGTCCGCCGTCAGGCAGAGCGGATCGAGGCGATCCTCGAGAGGGCCGCAGGCGCGGCTCTCTCGAGGGACGGGGGTTAGGACGCGCTGCCGCGTGAGCCCGGCGACCCGGGATCGGGCCCGGGACGGGACATGTCGGTGCGCATCGCCTCGAGATCGCCGCGGATGTCCGTGTGCCCCCTGACGACGACCGTGTAGACGAGCCAGCCCAGGATCGCTCCGAGCGGCGGGGCAATGATGTAGATCCAGAAGTCGGTCCACTTGTTTCCGATCAGGGCGGTGCCGAAGCTCCGCGCGGGATTCACCGAGGACCCGCTGAACGGGACGATCGCGAAGTGGATGGCCAGCAGCGTCAGCCCGATCGCAACGTAGACCGTGCTCTTCGATGCGGTGCTCTTCGTCACGGCGAGGATGACGATCATGAAGAGCGCCGAGCAGAAGAGCTCGGCGAAGAATGCGCCGCGGACCCCGTGAGAGCCCGGGACCGTCGCCGCCAGCGCGACGTCGTCGCTCGACGACATCAGCAGCAGTGCGAGCGCGGCGAGCACAGCCCCGACGAACTGCGCGATCCAATAGGGCACGACCTCGCGAACGCCCATTCGCCGGTCGAGGAACATGGCGAGCGAGACGATCGGGTTGAAGTGCCCGCCCGAGGTCTCGGCGAACATGTAGAGGGCGGCGAGCAGGCCGATGCCGAAAGCGAAGGGAGCCACGCTGCCTCCACCTGAGCCTCCGCCCCAGGCAACAACGGCGGTGGCGCCGATGAATACCAGCACGAACGTGCCGAACACCTCCGCGATCAACTGCTGCATCTGCTTGTTCATGGATGGGTCTCCTTCGATCCCGAGCAGCGAGGGTTGGAACGGTCGGCGCTAGGGTCGCAGGAGGTCCGGATGGATTACGGCCCGGGGGCGAGGCGATCGAGGTCGGCCAGCCGGATCTCCACCAGGGGCCTGACCGTCTCCTCCAGCCCGTGCTCGCGCGCCAGCGCCAGCGCCTGCTCGTAGGTCGCGCGCACCTTCTCGGGCGCGACGCCCTGTTTCAGCCTGTTGTCACCGGTGACGATCAGCTTCTGGATCTGTCCGCGGATGTCGCCAGGCACGGTTCACCCCTTCCCCTTTGCCCCCGATTCTGTTCCAATCAAAGAGCCGTGTCAGTCAAGGTGTTGATCGCAGACGATCATCGCCTGTTTGCCGAAGCGTTGCGCGCAATTCTCTCGGCGGACGAGCGAATCGAGGTCGTGGGCCTGGCCGCGTCGGGGGACGACGCCGTCGCGCAGGCGGACGACCTCGAGCCCGACGTCGTGCTGATGGACATCAGCATGCCCGGTCTGGACGGGGTCGAGGCGACTCGGAAGATCATTGACCGCCGCCCAGACGCGCGCGTGTTGATCGTCACCGGCTCGGATGCACAGGAGGACGTCGACGCGGCACGCGGAGCGGGCGCCAGCGGCTATCTCACGAAGGACCGGATCGCAGCCGAGCTGGTGGTCGCGATCCTCGACGCGGCAGAATAAGGAACCGGGGACAGGTCTGTCAGACCTGTCCCTCTCTGTGCTCATCAATCAGCCGCTACCCTACGTCCGTGCTCCAGGTCGTCGCCGTCCTCCAGGTGCTGCTCTCGATCGCGCTGATCGGGCTGATCCTCATGCACTCCGGCCGGGACACCGGCTTCGGCGGGATGGGCTTCACCCCGGCCTCGCAGGGTGGGACGCACATCGTCGAGCGGAACCTGACCCGGCTGACGGTCGCGGTCGGGATCGGCTTCGTCGCCTGCACGGTCGCGCTCTTCCACCTCCTGGGATGAGCACTGAGAGGGACAGGTCTGACAGCCCTGTCCCCGGTTCCTTTGGCTAACGCCTCAGAGCCGAGACGACCAGGTTCGCCGCCGCCTGCTGTCCCAGGCGGTTCGGATGCAGCGTCCCGAGCACGTCGTGCTGGACGATCAGCGACTGGGCGACGTCGACGAACCAGGAGCTGGTCGAGCACACGCCGTGTAGCGTCGACTGCGCCGCGAGGCCGGAGACGAGGTGCCAGCCGTACGTCGCCGCTGCAGTCTTCACGGCGGCGTTCACCGGGAGCAACAACTCCCGCTCTGCCTCCTCGGCCTCGGTGCGGGTGATCGTGCCGCGGACGCTGAAGCCGAAGGGCGTGCTGTCCAGGTAGGGAATCAGCGGGTCGCAGACGGCGCCGCGCTCGTCGCGGGTCGCGTTCGGATACTCGGTCACGTAGATCTTCCCGGCCGGGATGCCGGCGGCGAGGAACGCAGTCGACAAGCGTGCATAGCGGTCTCGGAGCGTGGCGCTCCGAGCGCGGACCCACGCCTCCAGGGTGGTGGGCGACGAGGCGGTCGGGTAGGGCTTGGTCCAGCAGTCGACTGCAGCCGCGTCCTTCGCTTCGAGGCCGTCGTCGAAGCAGAAGCGCGCGACGTTCCCGAAGCCGAGGTCGTTGATCCCGATGCTCACCAGCACCGCGTCGACCCGTCGCAAGCCGACCAGCGCCTTCATCATGTCGACCTGCGGCGGGAGCCTGACCCCCCTCGAAGGGATGATCCCGGCGTACGGCCCGAGCATCCCCGTCGGTATCGACGCACCGGAGCAGGCCAGCGGCACGAACGTGACCGAGGTCTTCTGGCTGGCCGCCTCGATCCGGGCGGCCGCCTTCGCCTCGAATCCGTTCGCCGACCGGTGACAACGGCGGTCCTGCCAGCGAACCCGCGTGACGCTCTGATCCGGATTGCCCTCCCCCGACGCGGTGGAGTCCCCGAGACCCACGATCAGCAGGTCGCGGATCGTCACGGTCGTCCGGCCCGTGCCGGTCGATCCGAGACGGATCGCCGTCACGCCCACGCGGTACGGACGGTCGAGCCGGGCGAAGCCGCCGACGAAGGTGCATGTCTGCAGCCCCGTTGAGGCGCTCCGCTGCTGCGTGAACGTCGCCGGCCTCCCGTCGACCGTCCAGCGGTACGTTCCGACGCATGGGCCGCCGTTCGGCCAGTGCACCGTCACGAGCGCCGTCCAGGTCGGCGGGCTGACCTGCGCGGCGGTCGTGATCGGCCTGGCCGGGTCGTAGCGGGGTGGGATCGAGTAGTCGAGCTTCAGCAGCGTGGGCGCGCTTGTCCCGTTCGCGCCGGCGGGGACCAGCACGGCAAGCGCGGCGGTGAGAGCCGCGAGACGCAGCACGGGGCTAGAGGCCGGGCCCGGCGCCGGAACCGGTCACGTTGAAGCAGGCGGTGGCGATCGCCGGGACACGGTAGCCGTATGCCCAGCGCTCGTCGTAGAAGTCGCTCTGGTTGACCAGCATCGTCTCGCGGGTCAGCCCCGGCACGTCGGCGAGCAGCTCGGGCATCGACACGGTGAAGCGCAGGTTGACCAGCGGCTCGGCGACCTTGCCGTCGCGGATCCGGAACGTCCCGTCCTTGGTCATCCCCGTGATCACGCCTTCACGGGGGTTCACGACCCCGAGGTAGTGCAGCCGCGTGACGTAGATCCCGTCGCCGACGAGTTCGGCCAGCTCGTCGGTCGAACCGGCCTCGCCCGGCGACATCGCCACCGCGGACGCGAATGCCCCGTACGAGCGGCTGTCGATCGGGAGGGCATGGCCGGTCGACGCACGGCCGGCCCGTGCCGCGGTCGCCCGGTCCCAGACCGTGTCGCGGATCACGCCCGCTTCGACCAGCGTGACGCGCTCCTTCGGCGTGCCCTCGAAGTCGAACGCCCGCGGCAGCCCGCGCGGGTCGAGGGCGTCGTCGACCAGGGTCACCTTCGGGTCGAACAGTCGCTCGCCGATCCGCCCGGCGAACCAGCTGCGCTCCTCCAGCAAAGCCAGTCCGTTGAACATGTCGAAGGCGGTGTAATAGAGGAGCTCGGCGATCGCGTACGGCTCGAGAACGGCTCGGTAGCGGGCGGGAGTGAGGTCGACGGCGCCGCGGGTCCGCTCGGCTTTCTCCGCTGCCTCGTGCCCGACGGCGGCCGGGTCGATCTCGTCCGCCCGCCACGACGTCCGGGCGGCGTAGCCGGAGGCGTCCCCGGACGCCGCGAGCGCGAGGCACGTCGCGTCGGTCTTCTGTTCCGCGGCGCGGAGGCCCGTGGTGGAGGCGACCGCCAGCTCAGAGACGCCGCTCGTGAAGAACCCGTAGAGACCGTACTCGCCGCTCCCGGCGATCGCAGCCTCGGCGAGCCGGGCTTGGTCGCCGGAGCCGAGGGCGGCGGTGGACTCGTCGTATCCCTCGACGTTCGGGCGCTCGGCCGGCGGTGCCAGCGGGGGAAGGTCGGGATCGGGGCTCGTACTCGCCGCCGCGGCGGCCGCGCGCCTGCCGAGGGCGGCGAGGCCCTCGTCGTCGGTGCGATTCGTGACCGCGGCGCCCGCGCGACCGTCGGAGACGACCCGGAGCTGGACGACGACGTTGTCGATCAGCGTCGGCTGGTGCACCTCGCCGGCGGCGAACCGCGCGAAGCCCGACCGCTCGCCGGTCACGACCACCTCGGCCTGGTCCGCGCCGGCGACCTCCAGCGCCCGCTCGGCGAGCTCCAGCGCCTCGCTCACGACCACGCCGCCTTGACGGTGCCAGGCACTGTAAAGACCCTGCTCGGAGCGGACTGTCGGGAGCGTTCCCTAACCGTGCCTGGCACTGTTAAGAGGCTCACGCCGTGACGCCGATCTGGACGTTGCGGAAGCGCGCTGGCGAGGCGCCGTGGGAGACGTGCGCGTGCTGACCAGGCTGGCCCTTTCCGCAGTTGGTCAGGCCGTGCATCACCCACGCCTCGGGGCCGGCGACCCGATCGAGCGAGCCCCAGAAGACCGGTGTGACGCCCGTGTACGTCGCGTCGCGAAGCAGCCGGCCGCGCTCCCCGCGCCTGATCTCCCATGCCATCTGCGTGCCGAACTGGAAGTTGAGCCGCTTGTCGTCGATCGACCAGCTTCGGTTCGTCTCGAGGTAGATCCCTTCGTCGACCTCCGAGATCAGCTCCTCGAGCGTGCCGGAGCCGGGCTCGAGGTGGAGGTTGGTCATCCGGACGAGCGGCATCCGCTGCCAACCGTCGGCGCGCATCGACCCGCCGGCGCCCTGGCCGATCCGCGCAGCCGTCTCGCGCGAGGTGAGGAACCCGGCGAGGACGCCCTCGGAGACGATCGGGACCCGCGCCGCCGGGACGCCCTCGTCGTCGAAGCCGAAAGTGCCGAGGCCGAGCGGCGCGGTCGGATCGGCCGTGATGTTCATGTGCTCGGAGCCGTAGCGCAGCGTCCCGAGGTCCCCCGGCTGGAGGAAGCTCGTGCCCGCGTACGCCGCCTCGGCGCCGTAGACCCGGTCGAGCTCGGTCGGATGCCCGACCGACTCGTGCACCTGGAGCTGCATCTGCTCGTGGTCGATGACGACCGTCGTCACCGCCGCCGGGCACTCGTCAGCCTGGAGGAGCTCGGCCGCCTGCTCGGCCACGCGTGGCGCCTCTCGGTCCAGGCCCAGGCTCTCGACGTACTCCCACCCCGCCTGCGCGCTCGAGCCGACGTGCGCGCTGGGGTAGCTCCGGTCCTGGACGAGTCCGTCGGCGCTCACCGCGGTCGCGTCGATCCCGCCGCCGCACTCGACCAGCTCCTGGTCGATCTCCGCGCCCTCGGAGGAGAGGAACAGCTTGTGCTCGCGCAGAGCACGCACGGCCGCCTGCGTCACCTTGACCTCCGAGCGTCGCATCGCATCCTCGGCCCGTAGGCAGAGCGCCACCTTGTCCTCGAGCGAGACGTCGAACGGGTCGATCTCGACCCGCGGGCGATACGTCCCTGAGTGCGCCTCGAGCGGAGCCAGCGCGCGGTCGCCGTTCCGCCCGGCGGCGGCGGCGAATCCGCAGGCCCGCACTGCCGCATCCGCGGCACCGCCCGGATCGAGCCGCCGGTCGCCGGCGAAGCCCCACGCGCCGCCGACGAGGACGCGGACGCCGATCCCCTGCGTCTCCACGTCGTTGAGCGTGACCACCCGGCCGTCGCGCGTCCCGACGGCCTGGGTTCGGCGGACGATCGCCCGGGCATCGGCATAGGACGCGCCGGCTCCGAGCGCGCGATCGACCGCTGCTGCGCAGACGTCCCTCATCGCGACGGCAACACTAGCGACGGAGCCCGCGGCGAAACGCGGGCTCCGGGCATGCGCTGGAGAGGACTTGAACCTCCACGGCCCAATGGGCCACAAGGCCCTCAACCTTGCGCGTCTACCAATTCCGCCACCAGCGCGCGGCGGCCATTGTAGACGCTCATCGCGGCTTCGCCGCGGATTCGCTCCCACGGGGGGAACAGCCGGTTCCCCCGTGCGCCCCCTCCCTAGGCATCTCTTCTCACGGCGGGACTGTCTTGTGCCGCGCCCGCCATGTCGGTCGCGGCGACGGCGAGCGCTGACGCCGGGTCCCTTGACGCCGTCCGGTGGCGTCGGTACTCTCGAACGCATGTTCGCCTCGGAAGGGAGTGCCTTGCTGACCAAACGCCAGCAGGAGATCTGGGAGTTCCTCGTCGTCTACGTCGACGAGCACGGATACCCGCCCACGGTGCGGGAGATCGGGCAGAAGGTCGGCCTCGCGTCGCCCTCCACCGTGCACGCCCACCTCGCGAACCTTGAGCGGGCCGGGCTGATCAAGCGCGATCCGACCAAGCCGCGCGCGCTCGAGCTCACCGGTCGCGTCCGCGCCCAGGCGGCTGCGGAGGACATCAGCGAGGTTCGCGCCCTGCCGCTCCTCGGGCAGATCGCCGCGGGCGGCCCGCTTCTTGCCGAGCAGAACGTCGATGCGTACATCTCCGTCCCGGAGCCGCTGTCCAAGGGCGGCGAGGAGTTCCTCCTCCGCGTCCGCGGCGACTCGATGGAGAAGGCCGGCATCCTCGAGGGCGACTACGTCGTCGTTCGCCGTCAGCAAGACGCCCGCGACGGCGACATCGTGGTCGCGCTGGTCGGCGACGACGAGTGGGCCGACGAGGCGACGGTGAAGCGGTTCTTCCGCGACAACGGGGGAGTGCGACTCCAGCCGGAGAACGACGCGTACCAGCCGATCCGAGCGGCGCACGTCCAGATCCTCGGCCGCGTGACGGGGGTGTTCCGCTCGCTGTGACGCTTGCAGTTCTGCACCGCACGCTCGACCAGGAGCTGGTCGCGATTCTCCGGGGCGCTAGCCTCGAGTGCCTGGTCTGCGGCGAGTTCCTGCTTCACCGCGCCGATGGGATCGGCTGCCCGCAGTGCGGACTGGAACTCGACGCCGAGGGGACTGCGATCCAGCTGCTGACCGAGACACCGGCGCAGTAGAAAAACCGGCGTTTCCATTTCGTTCCGAATTTTTTCAATTCGGTCTTGACGTGCGTCCGATGTTTCGGTTAAAGTGCGACGCGGCATCCGCCGAGATCACCATGACGATGAAACTGTGCATCCATCCATCACGCCCCTACGTGGCCGAAACCGCCGCGCAGGATAGGCCGTGGCTCGAGACGGCGTTCGTCGCGATCGAGCGCGGCAACGGGCGAACCCTCGATCGGAGGTCTGCAGGCTAGTTCGCTAGCCGCATAACCATCGCATCGAGGGCGACCCAGACGGGTCGCCTTCGTCGTTTCGGAGGCGAAAAGAGGACAAACCAGAGGTGATGCTCAGCTTGAACAAGCTCTAGATCGAATCGAGGCCCCGCCTGAGAGAGAAAGACTCCTCTGCGCGTCGCGCTTGAATTAGCGCCGGAATGTCTGCGCTTGCTTTAGCTTGCGCATTTACCGGAAGACGCGCCGAGACTCGGGCTCCAAAACGCCTCCACGTAGGACGACCAACCGTCGATCCAGGGTCGAAGCGTAGGCGAGTGGCTTGGACAACAGCGTTCCCGCGAGCGGAACGCGACATGAACTGTTCTAAGCGTGCAGATGCGCTTGCTGCGTCGAGCTCTACGGGGGGCTGGACGAAGAGGCGCTAACGCACGGCAGCGCGATAAGGGAGCGGCTGTCCCCGCGAGCCTCATGAGCTCCAGACCGTGGGTTCGAATCCCACCCGCGCAATCAGCTTGCAAAGAACGGTGGCCGACGGGCCGCCGAGGAAGTGACGGAACAACGGCTGCGCAGAGCGTGGGCCGTAACGTGCAACTGGCTTCGCTACGCCGCCCAGGCCGATCGGGAGAGGGGGGTGGTGGTGCGGACACGCACTGGCAGGAGTGCCGATGGGCAACAGTTGGCGCCGGGGTAACGACGCGTTCGAGCGACGTCTCTGCCTCCGGTTGCGGGGAGCCGGGCCCGCCTTCCGACCTATCTCTTGATCCCTCTCCGCGGCGGCGGCGCAGCGCCGGCGGAGGTGGCCCCGCCAACACGGACGAAAGGAGGCGAGATGCACCTGCACCTCGTTCGGGTCGTTGCGCGTCCGAAGCAGGTCGAGCAGCGTCCCGCCAAGGTCGTCGCGCTCGAGACTCGCCGACAGGCGCGTCTCGAAGCCGTCCGCCTGCACGAGCGGCAGCCGCCGCGGCCTGCCGCGTGAGTGGCTAGGGACAGTCCCTTAAGGGACTGTCCCTAGGGCTGCGGGTGCGCCTTGAAGAACATGACGATCTGCGCCGGGGCCCAGGTCGGGTACACGTGAGCGCCGGGGTGGATGAGCGTCTTGACCGGCGTCTTGTTCCCGCCGGCAGACGGATAGAACGTGCAGATCGGCCCGCACTGCGTGCCCGGCCCCGTCGCGTTGTCGACCTGGCGTGCTCGCTCGATCGACTGCACCTGGTTGTCGAACGGATTGGTCGTGTCCTGCCGGCCCGCGATCGCCAGAATCACGCGCGGCGTCGTCAGCGTCTCCGTCGAGTCGAGGCTGCCCGCCACCTCGCCGACGGCGGCGATCGTCTTCGCACGCTCGGCCCAGATCAGGTAGCTGAAGATGCCGCCGTTCGAGAAGCCCGTCGTGTAGATGCGCCTGGGGTCGACGTGGTACCGCTTCTTCATCGTCGCGACCATCGCGTCGAACAGCTTCAGGTCTCGGTTGTTCGAGTCGCCTGACTTGAACTGCCACCCCGGCCTCGTCGCCGACGGGTCGAGCGGGGTCGGCGAGTTGAGGCCCTGCGGGTAGACGACGACCGCCTGCGGCCAGACCGTCTGCACGTGCATCTGCATCGCCGTTCTCTGGGCGTTGCCGCCGTGGCCGTGGAAGGCGAACACGAGCGGCCGATGAACGGCAGCGATCGTCGGAGCCGGAGCGAAGACGATCGCGTTACGCTGGACGCCGTCGATCGTCCAGTGCATCGGGATTCCCGCGCGCGAGCCTGCATCGGTCGTCGCCGGCAGAGCCAGCAGTGCCACCGTCGCGACAATTCCGGGCCAGATCCGCATCGACGGGCTTGTAACAGACGTGCCCAGGTCGTAGCAAGCCCTCGATCGGAGGGTCTGCGCGTATGCCTCCGGCCACCGTGGGTAGAAGGTGGCGATGGCGTGGATGCTCGGATCCGGGCCGTTCGGCGAGCATCCCGGCGGACGGTTCAACGTCCCGATCGACACCGGCGCCGGAATCCTCTACTTCGAGGACAACCCCCGGCGGATCCGGGCGATCTTCGCCCGCCGGGTGGTCGTCGACAGCAGGCGCGTGAAGCTGCTGCACGAGTCAGGGCGGCTGCCCGTCTACTACTTCCCGCCGGACGACGTGCGGCAGGACCTGCTCGAGCCGTCCGGCAGAACCGAGACGTCGCCGCTCAAGGGCACCGCACGGTTCTGGAACGTCCGGGTCGGCGACCGGCTCGCGCGCGATGCGGCCTGGAGCTGGTCGGAGCCGTTGCTCGACGGGCACGTCGCGCTCGACTGGAACGCGATGGACGAGTGGTTCGCCGAGGACGACCAGCTGTTCGGGCACCCGCGGGACCCGTACAGCCGGATCGACGTCCACAAGTCGACGCGGCACGTCCGTATCCTGCGTGACGGCGTCGTCCTCGCCGAGACGCGCCGCTCGAAGATCCTCTTCGAGACCGGCCTCCCGCCTCGGTACTACATCCCGCCTGAGGACGTCCGCACGGAGCTCCTCGTCGCCAGCCCGACCAGGACGCGCTGCGCCTACAAGGGCTCCGCCTCCCACTGGTCGGTCAAGGTAGGCGACCGACTCGTCGACGACCTGGTCTGGTCCTACCCGGAGCCGCAGCTGGACGCCGACCCGGTCCGCGACCTCCTCTGCTTCTACCAGGAGCGGGTGGAGCTGGAGGTGGACGGCGAGCTTCAGACGCGTCCCCGGACCCAGTGGTCACGAGACGACGGCTAGGCGCCTTGGCGCCCGTGAGCCAGCACGCCCTCCTCGACCTCGTCGGGCACGGGCTGCTGCCAGCGGATGCGCCCGACCGGTGCGCCGTGCACGAGCACACGCCGCCGCTCGAGGTCGACTTCGACGACCTGCTCGACGGGCACCCGGAAGGCTCGGCGCCGAATCAGCCCCCGGCGGACGACGAGGACATCGGGGCGATCGAAGCGTGAGCCGAACTCGAGCGTCGCCACGACGCCGATTCGTCCGCCAGGATCGAAGACGGCGAAACCGGCGCAGCTGGAGAGCAGGTAGTTCCGATCCTCGATCTTCATGACGTTTCCTCGCGATCTCCCTCACCCGCTACCCGTTCGCGGGCCGGTGAAACGGTCGCCGACGGAGGTTTCCCGCACGCTGCAGTGTCGGGAAGGCTCGCCGCTCATCGGCGTCCTTGAAGGTAGGAACCACGACCAAGGAGGCTCGTGATGCAGGTCTTCCAGTGGCACGGCGCCGTCGCGGAGGCGGACGGCCAGCCGAGGGCGTGGGCCCGCCGCCGCTAGCGACGTGTGGTGTCATGTAGGCGGTGAGCGACGTGGCTGCGGGATTGAGCGAGCAGGAGCTTGCCGATCTGGCCGCGCTGGCCGACGGCACGCTCCCTGCCGGCCGCCGCGCCGAGGTGGAGGCGCGCGTTGCCGCCTCCCCTGAGCTCCAGAAGTTGCTCGGGCGCCAGCGCGAGGCCCTGCAGGCGACGCAGTCGCTGGCCGCCGAAGACGTGCCGGAGTCGCTGCGAACGGCAGTCGACGCCCACAGGCGTGCGCGCCCGAGTCGCGGCCGGCGGGTCGTGCCCAGGCTCGTGCTCGCGGCTGGGGTCGCCGCGGCGGCGGTCGTGGCC
>JBKPMR010000083.1:0-41717 GCA_046732255.1 Actinomycetota bacterium | reverse complement strand
GAGCTACATCAATGTCACCGATCAGCTGACGCGGGCGACTCGAGACAAGCCGGCGACTCTTGTACCGCTAAAGACCGATGCCAGCAGACGCAAGATCGAAATTCCTCTACAGCTCGCGAAGCTCCTCAAGGCCCACAAGCTCAAGTCCCCCTATTCCCGGGATGGAGACTTCGTCTTCACGACCGAAACGGGCAAGCCCCTCTACTACCGGAATGTGAGCTCACGCGGCCTCGACATGGCGGCAAACCGTGCGGGTCTGAATCCAGAGGGCAAGCAGAAGCTCTCGATGCACGACCTGCGCCACACGGCAATCACGCATCTCATCCGCGCCGGCGCCGACGTCGGCCAGGTTGCCCGCTTTGCAGGCCACGCACGGCCGTCGATGACGCTTGACAAGTACCTGCATGAGTTCGAAGCCCGCAAGGGCAACGACGTGGCTGCGAGGCTGGGTCGGGCATTCGCGGACGTTCTCTGAGCTCGATTCTTACCTATGCCTTACCCAGAGCACGATCGAGGCCCTCTTCTAAGGCGCCTCGATGCTCTACGCGGCTTGTTGATGAGGTGGGCGGTACTGGGCTCGAACCAGTGACCCCCAGCTTGTCGAGCTGGTGCTCTCCCAACTGAGCTAACCGCCCCGGGTCGGGCGCATTGTAGCCGCTCGTCCCGAGCGGTTCAGGAAGGCGCGCGGACCGCGCTGCTCTCGGCCGCGGCGGAGTCCCGCCCCGGTTCGGTGACCCTCGCCTCCATGACCACCGTCGTTCCCTGCGGCGTCCGGTGGACGTGCACCTCGTCGCTCAGGGCCTGCATGATCTCCATCCCGTGACCGCTCGACTCGGTGTGGGCGCGTGCACGCCACACACCGGCGTCGCGGATTCGAGTGACGAGCGTGCCGTCGCTTCGGAGGCGGAGCTCGAGGGTCGCCTCGCCGGGCTGCTCGCCGTAGGCGTGGCGGACGATATTGGCGCACCCCTCGCCGCACGCCTGCACGGTGTCCTCGATCCGGCGTCGGTCGAGGCCCTGCTCGGAGAGCCATGCCCGTAGCTCCTGACGGACGGACTGGAGCGCCTTCGGAACAGCGGGGAACACGCGCGTGAAGATGCGGGTGTCGCGGGGCTCGCGGCGGAGGCAGAGGAAGACGAGATCGTCGAGGCTGCCCTCTGCGAACTCGTCGACGATCTCGTCGCAGAGTCGCTCCGGCTCCAGCCGGTATCGAGCGGCGACTGCGTTCTTGAGACGCTCGAGGCCGTTGTCGATCGAGTCCTCACGCCGCTCGATCAGGCCGTCGGT
Organism: Actinomycetota bacterium; assembly: GCA_046732255.1. GTDB lineage: Bacteria > Actinomycetota > Thermoleophilia > Gaiellales > Gaiellaceae > DATBLE01. The sequence continues at coordinate 40,430 of JBKPMR010000083.1, read as the reverse complement.
GTAGAGCACGAGCGTCGAGCCCTCGTCCAGGATCGATCGCCCCTCGGGCCTTCCGCCCGCATCGCCGAGGTCGATGCACAGCGGCGGCCCTTGCCCTCCCTCGAGGAACCGTCCATGGCCGTTCCCGTCGATCACGAGCGGCGGCGGATGCCCGGCAAGCGAATACTGCAACTCGCCGGTCGCGGGATCGAGCAGGACCGCGGCAACGGTGCCGAACCGCGCCTCCTCGATCTTGTCGGCGAACTGGTCGAGCCGGCCGAGCACCTCCGGCACGCTCTCGACCACGAGTCCGAGCGCGCCCATCGCGCTCCGCAGCTTGCCCATCGCTGTCGCCGCCTGGACGCCGTGGCCGACGACGTCGCCGACGGCGACGAGAACGCGCCCGTCCTCACGCTCGATCACGTCGTACCAGTCCCCGCCGACTTCGAGCTCGGCCGTTCCGGGCAGGTACCGCATCGCCGCCGTCACCCCGGGGCTCGTCACCTCCGCGCGCCCGAGCAGGCTCAGCTGGAGCGCCTTCGACCGCTCTTGCTCGGCCTCGAACAGGCGCGAATTCTCCACCGCCATCGCCGCCTTGCGGGCGAGCTCCTTCGCGATCTCGAGCTCCTCGTCGCTGTACGGCTCGGGACGCGATGAGGCAAGGACGACGAGAATGCCCAACGACCGCCGGCCGAGCGCGAGCGGGGCCGCGATCAGCCCGCGCGGCTTGAGCCTGGCCGAGAGCATGTCGCCTTCGTTCCCGAGCCCGAGCTCGCTCCACGTCTCGTGGGTGACCGACTCGAAGAGCCGCGCGCGCGGCTGGTCGAAGACCCAGCGACCGAAGCTCGATGCGTTGCTCCGGCGCCCGACGAGGCGCCGCAGCACCTCGTCCTGGACGCCGCGGGTGGCGACCGCCGCCACCTCGACGACGCCGTCGGGCTCGACCAGCTGGACCAGCGCGACGTCACCGAGCTCGGGAATGCAGGTGTGCGCAAGCTGGCCTGCCCGGCCCCGGACGTCGAGACGCCGCTCGAGCGACGCCGCCGCGGCGGCGAGGAAGCGCGACCGGCGGAGACGCCGCTCGGCCTCCTCGCGGTCACGCCGCTCCTTCTCCTGCTCCTGGATGAGCCGCGCCTGGCGGGCGATCTCCCTGGTCTTCTCGAACAGCTCGACGAAGACCGCGACCTTGGAGCGCAGGATGATCGGGTCGAACGGCTTGACGATGTAGTCCACCGCGCCGGCCTCGTAGCCACGGAAGACGTGCTCGGGCGTGGTCGACAGGCCGGTCAGGAAGATGATCGGGATCGAGCGGTTCTGCTCCTGCCCTCGGATCGACGCGGACGTCTCGAACCCGTCCATGCCCGGCATCTGCACGTCCAGGAGCACGACCGCGAACTGCTCCGACTCGAGGCGGCTGATGGCCTCACGGCCCGAGGTGGCAGTGACCACCCGCGCGCCGAGCGGCTCGAGGAGCAGCTCGAGCGCACGCAGGCTGTCGGCGTTGTCGTCGACGATCAGGACGCTCGCCGGGCCGCCGGCGAAGTCCCCACGGCCGTCGCTCTGCATACGGAAAACGATAGGCGAGGCGCGTCCGCGAGGCGAGGTCGAGTTCGAATTCGGTCCCGATGTTTGGCGAATTGAATACGGGGAAACGGAACGCACGTGGGTCGGACCAGGATCGCGATCGCGGTGCTGCTCGTGATCGGGGCCGCCGCGCTGGGGGTGCTGTTCACGTGGCACGCGGCCCAGAAGGGGCCAACCGCAGCAGCGGCTCCGCCGGTGCAGTCGCCGAAGTGCGCCAGTCGCCTCCTCCGCGACTGGGCGGACGGCCGAATCGACGGCGCCTATCCGGTCGCCTGTTACCGCGCGGCGCTACGGTCGCTGCCGACCGACCTCGAGGTCTACTCGAGTGCGCACGACGACATCGCCCAGGCGCTCTCGAAGCGGATCGTGCAGAGCCGGCACGGTCAGAAGATCTCCGGGCACCACGGCGCAGCCTCGCCCCGGAAAATCGCGTCCGCCCCGTAGACCGCCCCGTCGCGGAGCTCCTCGATCCGGCCCGCCCGGAGCAGGTCGCGGAAGGTGAACCCGCCCAGGTAGACCGATCCCAGCTCGGCGACGTCCAGGGCGATTTCGGGATCGTCGGCGGTGCGTGCGACCTCACCGCCCTCGAGCCTCCACCGTCCGGCGTTCCAGGGGCAGAACTCGTCCCGCACCTCGAAGACGACCGGGCGATCGTCGGCGTAGTCGCGGGCGGAGAGCGCCGCCTGGACGTCGACCAGGCGCACCCAGAGCCCGTCTGAGAGCGTCGGCCGCGCGTAGTTCGGTCGCGCGAGCAGAAGCGTCAGCGGATGGTCGACCGGCTGCAGGCGGGCCGTCACGGTCTTCGTCCAGTCGACGTCGAGCAGATAGCGCCAGATCGACGCGGTGGCGCCTGGATCGGCGCCGATCACCTCGATCGTCCTGAGCGCCGTCTCCGGCCCCAGATCGCCGAACGCCACGTGCAGCCGGTAGATCCCGTACGCCCGCGGCTCGCCGTCGACGTCGAGGACGGCGAGGTGCTTTGGGCTGCCGCCGAAGCGGAACTCCTCCGGGTCGGCGAGCAGCCGGTGCTCCCACCACGATGCGCTCCGCTCGAGCATGCCCGGCGTGACCTTCCGAACGGCGTCGTAGACGGCAGGCATCTGCGTCGCCGCCGTCGCCGCATCGAGGAGGCGGACGCGGCCCGCGGTCGACACGTCCGGACGGAACGCGCCGTGCGCCTTGTCCACGTCGAACTGGACGTTGAGCGACGCGAGGCCGTACCCGTAGCGGCCGTAGATCGTCTCCTCCGATGCCCAGAGCGTGGCGAGCGGCTCGCCACGCTCGTGCACGTCGTCGAGCTGCGCCCGCATCATCGAGCGAAGGATCCCGCGTCGCCGATGGGTCGGCAGCACGCCGACGATCGTCACGCCCGCGGTCGGCACCGAGGCCCCGCCGGGCACTGTCATCCGGAACGTGAACGCCCCCGCGCCGCCGACGATCGCGCCGTCGTCGAACGCAGCGTGCATGCGGGCGAGCTCGAAGTTGGTCAGCCAGCGCTCGCTCCACTCCTCGGTCGGGCGGTCGCGGCCGAAGTAGTGGACGATCGCGCCCGCGGCGTCGCGGAGCTCCTCGACCGTGCGGCAGGTGCGGATCTCCATCAGGCGATCTTCTCCAGCGGCGCGTACTCGAGCATCAGCCGGCGCTCCGCTCCGTCGTCGGCGAAGCGGACGGTGACGACGCCGCCCGGCTCGACGCGGACGACCACGCCCTCGCCGAGGGTGCCGTGGCGGACAGAGTCGCCGGTCGAGAGGTCGGGGAAGGTCGTGCGCGGCGCCACGTCCCGCGCGCCGTAGCCGGACCAGGACGACGGCCGTAGGCGCTCGACCACCACGCCTTCTCCGGGCAGCTCGTCGAGGAAGCGGGACGGCAGGTTGAATGTCCGGTTCCCCCAGAGCGACCGGGAGGTCGCGTGGGTGAGGACGAGCCGCTCCTCGGCCCGCGTCATCCCGACGTAGGCGAGGCGGCGCTCCTCCTCCACGCCCTGCTCCTCGATCGAGCGGATGTGCGGGAAGATCCCCTCCTCCATCCCGATCACGAACACGGCCTTGAACTCGAGGCCCTTCGCGTTGTGGATCGTCATCAGCGTGACCAAGCTCTGCTCGCCGCGGATCGCGTCCTGGTCGGAGTAGAGCGAGATCTCTTGCAGGAAGCCCGACAGGCTCGGCTCCTGGGCTTGCTGGAGGTACTCGCGGCCGACGCCCACCAGCTCCTGAAGGTTCTCGAGCCGCCCCAGCGCCTCGATCGTCCGCTCCGCCTCGAGCGCATCCTTGTAGCCGGAGCGGTCGAGCACCGCCTCGATCAGGTCTGGGACAGCGAGATCCTGGGCGGCCGCCTGCAGCGAGACGAGCAGCGTCCGGAGGGCGGAGACGTTCTTCAGCGGCGCTGCGCCTATTCCCGCCTCTTCCGGGTAGGCGAGCGCCTCGAACAGCGAGATCCCCTGCCCGTCCGCGTACGCGCGCAGCCGCGCCAGGCTGGCGTCGCCGATGCCGCGTCGTGGGCGGTTCGCGATCCGCTGCAGCGAGACGGCGTCGAACGGGTTGTCGAGCACCTGGAGGTACGCGATCAGGTCCTTGATCTCGGCGCGCTCGTAGAAGCGCGGGCCGCCGATCACCTGGTAGGCGATCCCCTGCCGGACGAGCACGTCCTCGAGGACGCGCGACTGGGCGTTTGTCCGGTAGAAGACCGCGACCTCGTCCGCCGAGTACCCCTCCTCGACGAGCGCAGCGATCTCGGCAGCGACGAACCGCGCCTCCGCGTGCTCGTCCTCGACCTCGATCACGTGCACGGGCAAACCCTCTCCGAGCTCCGACCACAGGTTCTTCTCCTTGCGCTCGCGGTTGTTGGCGATCACGGAGTTCGCGGCGCGGAGAATCGTGTTCGTCGAGCGGTAGTTCTGCTCGAGCGGGATCACGCGGGTCTCCGGGAAATCGCGCTCGAACTCGAGGATGTTCCGGATGTCGGCTCCTCGGAAGGCGTAGATCGACTGGTCCGGATCTCCCACGACCATTAGGTTCCTGTGCTTTCCGGCCAATAGCTGGAGCAGTCGGTACTGGGCGTGGTTCGTGTCCTGGTACTCGTCCACGAGGACGTAGCGGAACGCCTTCTGCCAGCGTGCGAGGGCCTCGGGGAACCGCTCGAGCACCTCGACCGTGAGCATCAGCAGGTCGTCGAAGTCCACGGCGTTCGAGGCGTGCAGCCGCGCCTGGTACAGCCGGTAGACGTCGGCGACCGTCTGGTCGTAGAACGACGAGACGCGACTCAGGTACTCGTCGGGGCCGATCAGCTGGTTTTTCGCGCTGGAGATCTGGGCGTGGATGCCGCCGGGGACGAACCGCTTGGGATCGCGGTCGAGCTCCTCCAGGCACTGCTTCGTCAGGCGGACCTGGTCGGCCTGGTCGTAGATCGTGAAGTTCGTCTTGTAGCCGAGCCGGGGCGCTTCCCGGCGCAGGATCCGGCCGCACGCAGCGTGAAAGGTCAGGATCCAGATTGCCCGCGCCAGCGGCCCGAGCAGCCCTTCGAGCCGTTCGCGCATCTCCCCCGCCGCCTTGTTCGTGAACGTGATTGCCAGGATCTCGTTCGCCTGGACCCCGCAGGCCGAGATCAGGTGCGCGACTCGGTAGGTGAGGACGCGGGTCTTGCCGGAGCCTGCCCCTGCGACCACGAGCAGCGGCCCCTCGGTCGTCAGGACCGCCTCTCGCTGGGCCGGGTTCAGGTCGGCGAGGTACTCCTGCGGCTTCGCAACGGCCATGCGCCCGATGCTAGCGGCCTTTGCCGGCGCCTCTGCCGGACTGGGCCAGACCGCACTCGACCAGGTCGGTCATAGCGTTTCCAGGTTTTCCACGATCCCTGCATCCGGGGCGCTTTTCGGGGTCAGACCCCGCCTGGAAGCGTCATGGATCGTCCACAGGCCTCGATTGTCGGCGACCTGCTCAGGATCCGGTCAAAACCGATTCGACCGCACCGGCGAACGACTTCCATTCGAGCCGTCGCAGCGCGAGCGCCTCCCGGCCGGCCGGCGTGACTCGGTAGACGCGGCGTCGGCGGCCGCGGGCCGCCGTCCAGCGGCTCCTGACCAGGCCGTCGCGCTCCAGCCGGTGCAGCGCGGGGTACACGGTGCCCTCCGAGAACCGGAACGCCTGGCCGCTCCGCCCGCGCAGGCCATGCACGATCGCGTACCCGTGTGCGGGCTCGGCCTCGACCACCGCGAGCACCAGCGCGTCGAGATGTCCTTTCGGCAGCTCCGGTTTCAGGCGATACCTCGAGTGACAAGGTATCGAGCAAGACGATGCATTTGTAAGATCGGGCTCTCTTGGCGCGCTACGTGATCAGCGGCGGGCGCGAGGGATACGAGCGTCTGCAGGTCCTCCACCGCTCGCGGTGGCCCGACACCGCGCAGCTCTTCGAGCGGGTCGGGGTGGCGCCCGGCATGCGCTGCATCGACCTGGGCTGCGGCGGCGGCGAGGTCACGTTCGAGCTGACCCGCCTCGTCGGTCCGAGCGGCCATGTGACCGGGGTCGACATGGACGAGGTCAAGCTCGGGCTCGCGCGGGAGGAGGCGGCCGCGAGGGCCCTGCCGAACGTCGAGCTCGAGGTCGCAAACGTGACCGAGTGGGACGAGCCCGCTGCCTACGACCTGGTTTACTGCCGGTTCCTCCTGGAGCATCTCGGCCGGCCGGACGACGTCCTGCGTCGTATGTGGGCGGCGGTCCGACCCGGCGGCACGATCGCTGTCGAGGCAACCGACTTCGACGGCGAGTTCGGCGAGCCGCCGAACGAGGCGTTCGAGGCGCTCCAGCGCCTGTACCGGGCCGTTGTCGAACGCCGCGGTGGTGATCCGATCGCGGGGCGGAAGATGTTCCGCCGCTTCCTCGAGGCGGGGATCCCACGACCGGAGATCAGGCTCGTGCAGAGGGTCGATTCGGCGGGGGATGCGAAGACGCTCGCCGTCCTGACGCTCCAGGCCACGGCCGAAGCGATCGTGGACGAAGGGCTGGCGACGGCCAAGGAAGTCGATGCCATTCTGGCCGGACTCGAGGCGTTCGTCGCCGACCCGGAGACGCTGGTCGCGCAGCCGCGGATCTTCCAGGTCTGGCGGCGGCGGAGCTAGCTGCGGCGCAGCGCCGCGCGCGGCAGCTCGGCGAAACGGCGGCCGTAGAGCGCGAGGCCGACCAGCGCGGCGGAGGCGGCGATCGCGCTTGCCATCATCGGCATGACCACGCTCGCGGCGACCGCGCTCGCACCCGCGTGCCCGACCATCGCGAGCGCGCCGACGGCGGCACCCTGGTAGAGGCCTGCGTTTCCGGGCAGGATCGGCGCCACGTTCGCAAGTCCGGTGACGGTCATGTAGACGAGCGCCGCTCCGAAGCCGGCATGCACGCCGAGCGCGTTCAGCGTCAGCGTCACTCCGACCCAGCGGAGCGTCCAGGAGGCGAGCAGGATCGTGAGCGTCCGCAGCAGCACCGGTCTCGGCGCGCCCGCGGCCGCGAGGAAGCCGTCCGCCCAGGCCGGCAGCCGGCGGCCGAGGCGGCGGTGAAGGGCTGCAGCGAGGAGGATCCCGCCGCCCGCGACCGTCACTGCGCCGAGCAGGGCCCCGCGCACCCAAGCCGGAACCGGCAGGAAGGCACCGGCGGCCGCGGCGATGAGGCAGAACGCGATCGCCTCGGTCAGGTGCATGGCGAGCAGGCTGCCCCCTGCCCGCGGCAGGCCCGGCCAGCGCTCGGCCGAGGCCGCCCGCAGCACCGCGACTTTCGCCGCCTCTCCGAGCCGACCGGGTAGGACTGTGTCGAGGAAGGAGCCGATCGCGCTGGCGGAGTAGACGGCCCGAAACTCGATGCCGGGCCCGAGCGTCTGGCGCCAGGCGAGCGCACGCAGCGGCTGGACGATCGCTCCCAGCGCGAAGGCCGCGGCGAGCAGCAGCCAGTTCGGGCTTGCCGCCGCGGAGACGGCGTCACCGGCGGTCCGGCTGGCGACGACGACGAAGGCGGCGACCGTCGCAACTGCGATCGCGATAGGGAGGAGGTATCTGCGCACGCGCGCGCCGGCCGCCATAGTTGTCGCATCGGCGTTGGGCGCCGACGAGATCTCCCCCTACGGGGGGGTCTACACCGCGGTCGCGCGCTCGAGCGCAGGCTCGATCCAGGCGGTCGCCGCAGCGAGCGCGCCCCGATCGCACGACTTCACCACCACCTCGACCTCGCTGACGCCCCGGTCGAAGCTCGGGTAGGAGCCGACGACCACGTCGGGGTGACGGCTGGTCATCTCCTCGAGCACGTCGACGATACGGGCCTCGGTCGTGCGATACGTGCGGCGCCAGGTTGCGATCGGGGCGCCGCCCCGGACGTCGTCCGCGATCGTCTCGAACATCGCCTCCATCTCGGCCGGCAGGCCCGGCAGGACGTAGACGTTCTCGATCACGAATCCCGGCGCGCCGCCGTTCCGGATCTCCAACGGGCGGCTCCCAGCCGGGAGCAGCGCCCATCGCGCCGCGTACTCGGGGTCGCCGGCGAAGCGGGCCCGGAGGCGCGCCGCGACGTCCGCGGCCTCGACCTGGGGCACGCCGAACGCCGCGGCGATCGACTCGCGCGTCACGTCGTCGGGGGTGCCGCCCAGGCCGCCGGTGACGATCACGACGTCGAACGCCGCGCTCTGCTCGCGGACGAACGAGGCGACCCGCTCGATCTCGTCGCCGATCACGGCGATCAACTCGACATCGACGCCAAGCGCCGCGAGCCGCCGCGCCAGCCAGCTCCCGTTCGTGTTCTCGACGTCGCCGGCGAGCAGCTCGTTCCCGACGGTCACGATCGCGGCGCGGGCCATCCCTCAGCGAGTATACGAGCGTGCTCGAAGAGCTCCTGGAGCGACGCGAGCGCGAGTGCAGACTCGTCCCCGAGCTCGCGTTGCAGACGCTCGACGAGGCCGAGGCGTTCCTCGACGGCCGCGGCCTGCTGACGCGCAACCCGTCGCTTTCGCTCCCGAGCCTGTTCGGCGCATGCCACGAGGAGCCGTACAAGCCGGGCTCCGGCGGGTTCGGAGAGTGGCCGAGCACGAAGTGGCCGTGGAGCTTCGAGCTCGCACGTCGACCCGGCGTGGTCGCGCCGAAGATCCACATGGGCAAGACGCTCTACCTCAGTCCCGCCACCGCGCAGCTTGCCGACCCGATCGTCCGCGCCGAGCTCGACCGGCTGCGCGACGTCGATCCCGACTGGGCGCGGGTCCTCGACCACCTCGGCGACGCCGGCCCGTCGACACCGGACGACCTGCTCGTCGAGCTCGGCCTGGAGCGGCGGCACCTGAAGGCGATTCGGGTGCCACTGGAACGGTGCGGCGCCGTCGTCGGGCGCTGGGAGGACGAGCGCAACGTCCTCTATCGCTGGGACCAGCTCGGCGTCGAGCCGGCGGCAGGCATTCCCGACCTCGGTCCGCTCGTCGTTGCCGCGGTCCGGGCCGCGGTCGTCGTGCCCGCGCGGGAGCCTCGCCGCTGGTTCTCGTGGCGCTGGCGCTGGCGCGACGAGCTTCTCGACGAGCTGGTCGACGGCGGCAGCCTCGTCCGGCCGGCGCCCGGCTGGCTCGCCGCACGGACCTAGTAACACTGTGTTACTTACCCTGCGAACCGTGTGGCGGCGCGGCCTGGCGCGCTTGTAACACTGTGTGACTTGCCTGGTAGGCGCTCAGCGCAGCGCGAGCAGGACGACGAGAACCGCGATCTCGGCCACCTGGACGGTCGCTCCGAGCGTATCGCCGGTCACGCCGCCCAGCCACAGGCGGCTGCCGGTCCCGCAGACGGCTGCGATCCCCACCGCCGCCCCCGCGACGACGGCACCGTCCCAGCCGAGCACGAGAACCGCGATCAGGACGGCCAGTCCGCAGGCGACGGCAGACGCAACCACCGACACGCGGCCGGAGAGGACGCTGCCTGGACCGCCCGTCGCACGCGCGTAGGGCAGAACAGCCGCAAGCGGCCCAGGGGCGGCGCGCGAGAGTGCACCCGCGACGGCGAAGCCGGCGACCGCATCGCCGGCGTCCGCGAGCGCACCGAGCGCGGCGGCCTCGACGAGCAGGGCGAGCGCGACGGCGGCGACGCCGAAGGCGCCGAGGCGCGGGTCGCGCATGATCTCGAGCGCCCGGTCGCGTGTACCTGCGCCGAACGCGTCGGCGGTGTCGGCGAGCGCGTCGAGATGGAGAGCGCCGGTCAGCGCGACGGCGACCGCGGCGCCCAGTCCGCCGGCGACCAGCGGCGGCAACGGCCCCTCGAGCCCGGCTGCCGCCAGTCCCGCCAGCGCACCGATCCCGGCGCCGACGAGCGGGAAGAGCACCGCCCCGCGGCCGACGTCCGTCGCCTCCACCAGGACCCGGCGGCCGAGCGGGACGCGTGTGAGGAACGTGACCGCGGCGACGGCCGCACGGGCGCTAGCGGCCGGCATCGGTCACTCCCGCCGACTCGAAGGTCGCCATCTCGTCGAGGATCGCGAGCGAAGCCTGGATGATCGGGAGCGCGAGCGCCGCGCCGCTCCCCTCCCCGAGCCGCAGCCGGAGATCGAGCAGCGGCTCGAGACCCAGCTCCTCCAGCACGAGGGCGTGGCCCGGCTCCGGCGAGCGATGGGCTGCGATCAGCGTCGACCGTGTCCCCGGCCGAATGCGCTCGGCCGCGAGCGCGGCAGCGCCGGTGATGAAGCCGTCGAGCAGGACCACCGTCTGCCGCTCGGCGGCTGCGATCGCGACTCCGGCCAGGAAGGCGATCTCGAACCCGCCGAACGCCGCGAGCGCTGCCCGCCCGTTACGACGATCGACGTCGTTCGCCAGCAGCGCAGTCTGCACCGCGGCGATCTTGCGGGCGAGCCCGTCGTCGTCGATGCCCGTTCCCCGGCCGCAGACTGCAGCCGGATCCGCATCCAGGAGCGCGGCGGCGAGAGCCGCCGCCGCAGTCGTGTTCCCGATCCCCATCTCGCCGAGCGCGACGATCCCGATGCCGGCGCCTGAGAGCTCGGCGGCGACGGACGCACCCGCGCCGAGGCATCGATCCAGCTGCTCGGAGGTCATCGCCGGGCCGATGGTGAGGTCGGCGGTTCCGGCGGCGATCCGCAGGTTGCGGACGCCGGGCACGGGCGGCGCGGCGACGCCGAGGTCGAACACGTGGAGATCCGCACCGGCGCGGCGGGCAAGGACGCAGATGGCAGCGCCCCCGGAGGCGAAGGTGGCGAGCATCTGGGCCGTCACCTCACGCGGATAGGCGCTGACGCCGCGGCCGGCGACCCCATGATCGGCGGCGGCGACCACGATCGCTGCGCGGAGCTGCCCCGGGGCAGGGGTCCCGCGGATCTCGGCGATGCGGACGGCGAGGTCTTCTAGACGGCCGAGGCTGCCGCGTGGCTTCGTCTTCGCGTCCAGTGCCGCCCGCGCCGCGGCGGCGACCTCGTCACGCCCGGTCAAGCTCGAGCATCCTCCCGGCGACGACGAGAACGGCCCGGTCGGCAGTGTTCGCCCACGCCGCGTTCACACGACCGTGCGCGTCGCGATAACGGCGGCCGAGCGGCGACACCGGCACGATCCCGAGACCGACCTCGTTGCTGACCGCGATCGTCGTCCCAGGACGGCCCGCCGCCTCGGCGGCGGCCGCCTCGGCTTCCCGCTCGACCTCCGCGTCGTTCCAGCCGGCCTCGAGCAGGTTGGCCGTCCAGAGCGAGAGGCAGTCGACGACGGCGGTTCGGTTCGGCGCCACCCCGGCCAGCGCCCCGCGCAGGTCGATCGGCTCCTCGATCGTCGACCACGCCGCAGGCCGCTCGTCGCGATGACGCCGGATGCGCTCGGCCATCTCGGCGTCGAGGGCGCGTGCGGTGGCGATCAGCGTTGCCTCGTCACCGGCGAGTGTCTGCGCGAGCGAGGACTTGCCGCTCCGCGCGCCCCCGAGCAGGACGATCAGGCTCATCTCCGCACCGGAACGACAACGCCCTCCAGAACCCGGACCGTGGCGCCGTAGTGCTCCGCGATCAGCGGGGCGGTCAGGACCGCCTCGGGCACACCCTGCGCGACTATTCGGCCACCGGAGAGGAGCAGCAGCCGCGGAGCGTAGAGCCCGGCGAGCGTGAGGTCGTGCATCGTCGAGACGACGGTCAGACCGGCGTCGAGGCGCAGACCGTCGATCAGCTCGAGCACTTCCTGTTGACGCCCGGCGTCGAGGGCGCTCGTCGGCTCGTCGAGCAGCAGCAGCGGCGCCTCCTGCGCGAGCGCGCGCGCCAGGACGGCGCGCTGGCGCTCGCCACCGGAGAGCGTCCCGAGCTCGCGGCCGGCGAGATCGCGGAGGTCGAGCCGTTCGATCGCCGACGCCGCGGCGGCCTGGTCGCGGCGGCCCTCCCGCCCGAGGTACGAGACGTAGGGCGTCCGTCCGAGCAGGACGTACTCGCGCACGGTCATCCCGGCCGGCAGATAGGGCGACTGCGGGACGACCGACACCTGCTGGGCGACCTCGCGGCGCCGCAAGTCCCGGGTCGAGACGCCGCCGAGCCGGATCTCGCCCCGATGCGGGACGAGCCCCGAGATCGCACGAAGCAGGCTGGTCTTGCCGGCGCCGTTCGGGCCGATCATCGTCACCCATTCGCCCTGCTCGACCGCGACCGAGACCCCGTCGACGACGTTCCGGCCGCCGAGCTCGACGGTGACCTGGTCGAGGCTGAGCGCGCTCATACATCAGTCTCCAGGATCTTCGAGAGGTTTCCATCGCCGCGACCGACATGGCGGGCGCGGCATAGAACCGATCTCGGCGAGCACGAAGGGGAAGGGGGCTCACGAGGGAAACCGGCTGTTTCCCCCGTGCGAGCGAGCTCGCGCGAAGCGCGGCGAGCGTTCACGACGACGTCATCCGGCGCGATGTACGGAGGACGATCGCGAAGAACGGCGCCCCGAAGAACGCGGTCACGACGCCGATCGGAAGCTCCGCCGGCGAGAGCGCCGTCCGTGCGATCACGTCCGCGAGGACGAGGAACCCCGCACCGACGAGAACGGACAAGGGCAGAAGCAGCCGGTAGCTCGGCCCGGCAACGAGGCGGATCGCGTGCGGGACGATGATTCCGACGAACCCGATCAGACCGCTCACCGCGACCGCAGCAGCCGTCCCGACCGTCGCGCAGACGACGACCGCGAGCCGGACATGCCCGACGTGGACGCCGAGGCTCGACGCCTCTTCGTCGCCGACGCTGAGCACGTCGAGCAGTCTGCGGTGCAGCAGGATTCCGGTGATCGCGACCACCGCGTAGGGGAGCAGGATGACCACGTCGCGCCAGCCCGAGCTCGGCAGCCGCCCGAGGATCCAGGAATAGACCTCCTGGATCGTGTCCGAGTGCTGCTGCTGTACGAAGGTCTGCACGGCCGTGAAGAAGGCGGCCACCGTCACACCCGCCAAGACCAGCGTCGCGCCGCCTGCCCCGGCGCCGGCCGACCGGCCGATCGCGTAGGCGGCGACGACCGCCACAGCGCCGCCGGCGAAGGCGGCCGGCGGAAGCGTGTTCTGGAAGTCGACCCCGCGCAGGTAGACGACCGCGAGCGTGGCGCCGAGACCCGCTCCGGCAGCGACACCGAGAAGGTACGGATCGGCAAGCGGGTTCCGGAACACTCCCTGGTAAGAGGCGCCGGCGGTCGCCAGCATGGCGCCGACCAGTGCGCCGACGACGACGCGTGGCACGCGAATGTCCCAGAGGATGGCGTCGTCGGTCGGCGAGAGCGGGGAGCTGACGTGCAGGAACGGGATCCTGGCGGCGGCCGACTGGAGCGCATCCGACAGGCCGATGTGCACCGGACCGACGAGAGCGCCCGTCACCAGCGAAGCGGCGAGGAACAGCGACCCTGCGAGGAGCCACAGCCTTGGGCTCATAGAAAGCCCTGCCATGCCTCGCGAGAGGTTTCCGCCGCCGCGACCGACCTGGCGGGCGCGGCACTCTGCGGCCCGCGGTGAGCACAATCGCGAACGCCGTTGGCGAAGCCAGCGGCGGAGCTCGGACGGGGGCTCACGGGGGAAACCAGCTCGCCCGCGCAGCGGGCCAGCTGACAGAGCCCCAGACGGGGCCGCTTGCGGCCCCGTGAAGCGAGCCAGAGCCTCGGGCTCATGTCCTCAGGTGCGCAAGCGCTGCCGCGACCGCTCTGACGAAGTCGACGATCCGCGGCCCCCAGCGGGACGCGATCGAATCGTCGATCCGCACGATCGTCCCGGTGCGAACGGCGGCGACGCGGCTCCACCCGGGCCGGGCGGCGACCGTGCGCGGCGTCTGCGAGCAGCAGCGGATGTCGGCGAGGACGACGATGTCCGGGCTCTGCGACACGACGTATTCGGGCGACAGCTTCGGGTAGCCGGTTCCGCCGGCGTCGGCGGCGTCGGCGATGTTATTCAGCCCGAACAGCGAGTAGACGCGGCCGATGAACGTGCTGGAGGTCGCCGAGTAGAGGTCGGGGCCGAGCTCGTGGTAGACGGTCAGCCCGCGGGCGCGTGGTGCGCCCTTCGAGACGAGCGCCCGGATCCTCGCTTTCGTCGACGCGACCAGGCGTTTGGCCTCGGCGACGTGGCCGGTGATCCGGCCGAGCGCGAGCATCTGCGCATAGGCCCCGTCGAGGTTCTTCGGCGCGTCCTGGACGACGACGCGGATGCCGAGCTTGCGAAGCGTCCCGGCCAGGCCCTTCGGGTCGTAGTAGACGACGACCAGGTCGGGCCGGTAGGCGGCGATCGCCTCCACGTTCGGGTTGAAGCTGGAGAGCGACGTGTGCGGGGCCTGCTTCGGATAGTCGGACTGGTCGTCGACCGCGATGACCTGCTTGCCCGCGCCGATCGCAAACAGGGTCTCTGTAGCGGTCGGCGACAGTGACACGATCCGGTGCGGCGGCGTCGCAGCGGGCGAGCCGGACGCGACGACGAGCACGACGAGGAGTACTGCGAGAACTCCGAGGAGAAGCCTGGACACGAATCCTCCCTTCCGCGAGGGGTTCGAGCGATATGGCATCGAGTGCCTGTCCCGGTTTTTTAGGACCGGCACCGATCCCTTTTCAACGCGCGGCAGGTCTTCTGACTCGGGGCTCCCCCTCCACCGCCTTCCCAGCTCGAGAGCCAGTGGCCGTTGGCGGAGGGCATCTCCCCTTACAGCGGCGGGACCGTCCCGGCTTCGCACCGGGTTCCCTTACCGAGCGCCTATCGAGGCGGAGCCTATCATCGTCGGGTGATGCGCCTCTCGCGCGGGCTTGCGGCCTGGATCCCGTTGGTGCTCTGGGCCGGCTTGATCTTCGGCTTCTCCTCGGTGCCCGACCTCGGTACCGGTCTCGGTACATGGGATCTCGTGCTCCGGAAGATCGCGCATTTCTGCGAGTACGCGGTGCTCGGCCTGCTGCTCGTCCGCGCAGTCAGGCGCGAGGCCGTCGCGTTCGCCCTCGGGGTGCTCTTCGCGGCGAGCGACGAGGTGCACCAGCACTTCGTCGCGGGCCGGCATGCCGCGGTGCGCGACGTCGCGATCGACGCAGCGGGCGTGCTCGCCGGCGTGCTCGCGGCTCGTACAATCGGGGCATGGCGGAGCGCAAGGACGTAGGCGACCGGCAGCTCGACGCACTGCTCGAGCGGCTCGACCGCCTCGTGGCCGAGATCCACGGCCTGAATCGGCGGCTGGACGCGGGGGAGAACCTGGCGCCGCTCGTCTACGAGCTGCGCGCCCTGAACGAGTCGCTCAACGCCCTCGCCTACGCCGCACTCGGGTCGCAGGGCCCGCAGGTCCGGCGGCGGCGGGCGTCGTGAAGAAACCGGGGACCGGTCCGTCAGACCTGTCCTTTCCTCATCATCCCGGGCGATAGATGTTCAGCACGCCACTCGTCGCGTGGTCGTTCGCGTCCCCTTCGGGGAGGATCACGCGGCCGTCCGTGACGATCGGGCTGTTCCAGTGGCCCGAGCCTGCCGGAAGGGAAGCGATCGGGCGTCCAGTCGTCGGTGCGTAGACGTTCAACCGACCGCCGGGGTCATAGACGAAGAGAAGGCCGCCCGCGAGCACCGGGCTCGTTCCGCCGCGACTGCTGCTCCAGACCTTCCGCAGCCGGCGGCCGACCAGCCTGTAGCCGGCAGTCGCCCCGTCCGTGGCGACGAAGACGAGGCGTCCGAACACGGCCGGCGCTGAGAAGAGGGCTTCCCCGCTGGGCGTCGCGATCATCTGCACCTCGCCCCCGGTTACCGCCTCCGCGCCGCCGCGGCCGTTCAGCTTGCGCAGGTCGAGCAGGCGCATCTTCCCGTCCTTGCCGCTCTGGAGGGCCAGCCGGCCGGGCAGGATCGCAGGGGCCGTGCTTCCAAGGTCGACGTCGCCGGAGTCGAGGGAGGCGAAGTCCTTCGGCGTCCAGGCCTGAAGGAGGCGCGTCGCGTCGGGCGACAGCATCACGACGCTGTCGCCCCAGTAGCGCTTGCCGTCCCACTTGCCGTCGCCGGTGGCGACCAGCACGTTCCCGGTCGCCTGGTCGGCGACGGCGCCGGAGCGGGCCCAGATCGCGGCGCCGGACTCGGGGCAGCCCGCCGGGCGCTGGAGGTCGGCCTGTTCGCTGCAAAGCGCGTTGAAGACGCCGAGTGTCCGCCCCGAGCCCGCGTCAAGGACGGCGACGTGGCCCTGGTAGGGCGGCGCATCCCCGATGTAGCCGCCGGTCGTGACCACGATGTGCCCACGGTCGAGGTTCAGTGCAGTGCCGAGCTTCTCGCGCTCTGGCAGCCGCGTCACTGCGACCGGCCAACCGCCTGATGCAATCTGACGGCCGGTGTGCAACGCGAGCTTGTAGATCCGCCCGTCAGGAGCCGCCGTCCAGACGAAGCGTCCGTCACTGACCGGTGAGGAGTTTGTGATCCGGTAGGTGCCCGCCCAGGTCGAGTATCCGGGCGGCGTGAAGCGCCAGCGGATCCGCCACGTGCGCGGATCGAGCGCGATCGCCTTGCCGTAGCTGGTCGTGACGACGACGAGTCCGCCTGCGGCGATCGGCGACGAGTCCACCGTCCCGTCGAGTCGAACCTGCTGCCGGACAAGGCGCCGGACGTTCGCTGCAGTGATCCCCGTGGTCGCCGGCCCGCGGCCGGATCGGGCTGCGTCGTAGCCGAACCGGCTCCAGCCGAGGCGTGGCGATGCCGCAGTCGCGCTCGCGGCACCGACGGCCGCAAGGCCCAGCAGGCACAGCCACAGGCGCACCTGGTGGTGCTACCCGGCTATGCGGTAGATCACGCCGCGCTGCGAGACGGCGTACAGCCCACCGCGTGCGTCCTCTCCGAACGAGGTCAGCTGCGGCACGGCGAACCGCTCCTTTCGGAACCCGGTCACCTTCCCCTTTATCATCCTCAGGCTCCAGACCGTCCCCGAGCACCAGTCGCCGTAGTAGTAGCGGCCGACGAGGTCCGGTCGTGCCTTGCCGCGGTAGACGAAGCCGCCCGTGACCGAGCAGCCGAGGGCATGGGGGTAGACCGTGACCGGCGGACGGTACGGCCCGTGCGGGTCGAGCTTCCGCGATGGGTCGTACGGCGCACGGCCCTCGTACACCGCCCAGCCGAAGTTCTGGATCTGGCCGAGCTTCGCCCGCGGCACGTAGTCGATCTCCTCCCAGGCGTTCTGCCCGACGTCGGCGATGTACAGATCGCCGTTCGCCCGGTCGAACGAGAGCCGCCAGGGGTTGCGGAGCCCGTACTCGGCCAGCACCGGATCGGCGCCGGGTGTGTTGACGTCGAGCTTCCAGATCTTCGCCAGCTTGTTGCCGAAGGTCTGACCGTTGTTCTCCGGGTCGCCGCCGGAGCCGCCGTCGCCCATCCCGATGTAGAGCAGGCCGTCGGGGCCGAAGGCGAGCTGCCCCCCGTTGTGATTCGCGTAGGGCTGCTTCTCGAAGAAGAGCTGCCGCGCCGACGATTCGATCGCGCGCGCCCCGTCGGAGCGGTACTCGACGACGCGCGTGTCGCCGTTCGTGTCGGTGTAGTCGACGTAGAAGATGTGGTTCTGGGCGTAGCGTGGGTGGAAGGCGACCGAGAGCAGGCCGCGCTCCCCACCGCTCGAGACGATGCTCTCGATGTCGAGGAACGGCTGCGGCTGGAGCTTGCCGTTCGCGATCACGCGGATCACGCCCTTCTGCTCGACGACGTAGAGCTTCCCCGGCTCGTTCGCGGGCGCAGCGAGGTGGATCGGAGAGTCGAGCCCGCGTGCGACCACCACCGGGCCTTTCGGCGCCGCGCCCTGTGCGGGCCCGACGAGGGCAACCGCGATCAGGATGGACAGGAGTCCAGCGAACCGGCTAGCTCTTGAGCAGGACACGGCGCAGCTCGTCCTCTTTCCCGGGCTGGAGGATCGCGAGCACCTGATCGCCCGGCTGCAGCGCCGTGTCGCCGTCGGCGATCTCGAACTGGCCGTTGCGCTTGACCGAGATCAGGCGCGCCCCGTCGGGCAGCAGGAGCCGGTCGATGCGCATTCCGGCGCAGTCGGCGTCCGGCGGGATCTGCACCTCCACGATCTCGACGTTCTCCTTCGGCAGCTCGAGCAGGTGCACGAGCCCGTGCTCGGGCACCTCATGCTCGATCAGGGCCATGATCGAGGAGGTCGCGCAGACCGTCGGCGAGACCCCGAGCAGGTCGAAGTGCACCTGGTTGCGCGGATCGTTCACGCGGGCGATCACCTTCTCGACGCCGTACTTCTCGCGGGCGAGCTGGCAGATGACGATGTTGTCCTCGTCGTCGCCGGTCGCGGCGACGACGATGTTCGGCGGCCGCTGGATCCCGGCGTGCTCGAGAACGAAGATCTCGGTCGCGTCGCCGTGGACGACCACGTGCTCGAACTCGTCCTCGAGACGTTCGAACCGGTCGCGCCGCTGCTCGACAAGCGTAACCTCGTGCCCGACCCGGAGCAGGCTGCGCGCCAGGTTCGCGCCGATCTTCCCGCCGCCCGCGATCAGGACGTACATCAGCCGGTCCGCACGGGCTCCGGAACGACGCACGAGCGCACCGCTTCGTTCAGACGGTCGATCGCGTTCGAGGTCGGGCAGATCGTCCGCATTCCCTGTGCCTCGTAGAACTCGGCGCGCGCAGGGTCGAGCAGGCGGACGACGACGCACCCGATCCCGAACCGCTTCTGCACGACCTGGCCGACGACGATGTTCGTGTTGTCGCCGTCGGTGGACACGATCACGGCGTCGGCTTCCTCGATCCCTGCGCGCCGCAGGACGGACGTATCCATCCCGTGCCCGACGACGAAGCCGCCGTCCCAGTTCTCGCCGAGTCGGCCGAGCGCCTCCTCCTTCTCGTCGATCGCAACGACGTCCCAGCCCTCCTCGCGCAGCTGGTGCGCGACCGTCGAGCCGACCCGGCCGCAGCCGATCACGATCGCCTTCATGGGCTCAGCGTAGCCCAGGGGTCAAGCCTACGCACCGACGCCTCGCATTGCGCACCGGGCTCCGAATGGCGGTTTTCCGCACCTACCTCGTCGGCGTTCCACGTGGCCGCTGCGGCCGGCGGACGGCAGGCTCACCGGAAGCAACCGAAGGAGGCTGAAATGCTCGCAGAACTGATCGTCGATTTCCTTCCTTGGCCCGGAGGGCGATCGAACAAGGAAGCCCATGATCGCGGCCTCAAGACGCTCGGGAAGGTGTTGTCCGACCGCTTGTTCATCCCGGAGACGGACAGTCCCGGCGCGATCAAGCGGGCGCTGAACGAGAGCGGCTGGGTCGACGGCGAGGTACTCGCAGCCGGCGACCTGCTCCAGGGGCGGAAGGCCTCGTTCGTGTGGTTCGTGCCCGTGGTCGGGGAGGTCGCGGCGCTTCGGTCACGGATGGCGAAGTCGAAGTTGCTCCCCGGCCACTTCGTGCTCGCCGTGACCCGCGACCGCGTCGTCGCCTTCAAGACGCTCAGCAGCGGCGACAACCTGGACAGCAGCCTCTATGAGCTGTGGGTCCGCCCAGAGGAGTTCGGCTCCTGGCCGCGCGAAGCGGTGCGTCTCGTCCCCGAGGCGCAAGGCGCCGAGCCGACCGCCGGGATGCTCGAGCTCGACGGCCTCGAGCGAGCGCCCGTCCACTGGTCGAGCAACGACCCCTCGACCCGCGAGCTCGTCGAGCTGCTCGCCGGCTGAGGGTAAGACGTCAGATCACGACATCAAGGGAGGCAGCAATGCACAACACCACGAAGAAGAAGGCGAGCCTCGCGCTCGCCCTGGTCGCGACGCTGGTCGGGGCGCTCGCGATCGCCGGCGGCGCGCTCGCCGGCGGCGGGAACTCCGCGAACGCCAAGCTCTGCCAGAAGGGCGGCTGGCAGACACTGATGGACTCCTCCGCGAACGCCTTTGCGAGCCAGGACGCCTGCGTGAGCTACGGCGCCCACGGCGGAGCGATCTACGCCCTCGCCAGGCTGCACGTCGAGCCGTGTGCGACCCAGCCGGCCGACGGGCTCTGCGTCAGCACGAGCGGGTTCGGTCTGGCGCCGACCACCCTCGTCGCCACGCCGTTGCTGCTGAACGGCACGGCCGTGACGACCGAGTTCCTCGTCGTCCAGGCCGACGGGACCGTGAACGGCTCGCCGTTCGCGCACATCAACGCCCCCTGCGTCGACGGCAACGTCTACTCCGCGACCGCTACGGGCACCTCGGCCGACTCGCTGAGCACGCCGACCCAGCCCGGGATCACGATCATCTCGAACACGGTCGAGCGCACGTCCGCCTGTCCCTAGTCGGCGAGCTCGACCCTGGAGAAGAGGGCCGCCCCGGAGCGGCCCTCTTCTCTGACCTGTTGGATTGAAGTCGGTTTGGCGTCGGTGGCCCGCCCCTCGTACGATTTCTCGATGGGGCTCGTGGCGTGAGTGCCACGCCTTCGGTCTCTGGCGCGGAGCCGGGCGGCGTACTCGTCGCGACGAAGCTCCACGTACCCCGGCTGCGCTCCGGTCTCGTACCGAGGCCCGAGCTCGTCGCCGGCCTGATCGCGGCCGAGGGGTGCAGGCTCGTCTTGATCTGCGCTCCCGCCGGCTGGGGGAAGAGCGTGCTGCTCAGCGAGTGGGTAGCGTCGCCAGAAGAGACGCGGCCGTTTGCCTGGGTCTCGCTCGATCGTGCCGACTCCGACCCGGTGCGCTTCTGGGGTTATGTGATCGCGGCCCTGCGCACCGTTGGACCGGAGCTCGGAGAGACCGCGCAGGCGGCGCTGCCGGTCGCCGGCCCCAACCTGGTCGATGCCGTCGTCACCCCGCTGATCAACGATCTGGCCGCGTCCTCGCGGCGGCTCGTGCTCGTCCTCGACGACTACCACTTCGTCCGGTCCGAGCCGATCCACGCCTCCGTCGGATTCTTGCTCCGCCACCTCCCGCATAACGTGCAGCTCGCGGTCGCGACGCGAGCGGACCCGCCCTGGCCGCTCGCCGGCCTCCGCGCGGCGGGTGAGATCGCGGAGATCCGCGCCGCAGGGCTGCGCTTCAGCGACCTCGAGGCGGACGCGCTGATGAACGGCTCTCTCGGCCTCGGTCTCGACCAGGCCGACGTCCAGCAGCTCCAGACCCGCACGGAGGGGTGGGTGACGGGCCTCCAATTGGCGGCGCTCTCCCTGCAGGCGCACCCGGACCGGCACGCATTCGTCCAGCAGTTCGCGGGCGACGACCGGCAGATCGGCGACTACCTGCACGAGGTGCTCGCCGACCAGCCCGCCTCACTGCGTGACTTCCTGCTTCGCACGTCGATCCTCGAGCGTCTGTCCGCGCCGCTCTGCGACGCCGTCACCGGCACCGGCGACGCAGCCGAGCTCCTGGACGCGATCGAGCGGGCCAACCTCTTCCTGGTCTCGCTCGACACGCGGCGAGAGTGGTATCGCTACCACCACCTCTTCCGCGACTTGCTGCGGCAGGCGCTGGAGCGGACCGAACCCGCGTCAATCGTCGAGCTGCACCGGCGGGCCGCCGCGTGGTACCGCGAACAAGGTGACGTCGACGCAGCAATCGCGCACGCGACTGCCGCGGGCAGCGTCGAGGACGCGCGCAAGCTGATCGGAGCCCACTGGGAAGAACGATCAGCCCTGGGCGAGCACGAGACAGTGATCCGGTGGATCGAAGCCCTACCGCTCTCCACGGTCCAGGCCGATGCCAACCTCTGCATCGCTCAGGCCTGGAGTGAGCTTCGCCTCGACAGGCTCGAAGAAGCTGCAAGCTGGAGGTTGAGGTGGGAGAGCACTGAGGCGGGCCCGGCTGGGAAGGCTGACGAGGACTCGCCGCAATTCCCCGTCGTCTCCTTCGACGTTGCCTACGCCGAGCAACTCGGCGACGTCGGGCGTGCGTGCGAGGCAGCGCGCGTGGCCGTCGACTCCTATCGTGACGAGACCGATCCACGTCGTGCGTTCGCGAGTGCGAATCTCGGCGTGTGCCTGTATTGGGCCGGCGACCTCGATTCGGCCGCCGCCTGCCTCGGCAACGCGGTACGTCGCCTCGCGGATGCGGAGCCTTCCCTCCTGATCTCTCAGGCGCTCCTTCACGGTCACTCGTATCTCGCGGCCATTCGAGCCGACCTTGGCGAGCTCGACCGGGCCGAGCGATCGGCCGCAG
Organism: Actinomycetota bacterium; assembly: GCA_046732255.1. Lineage (GTDB taxonomy): Bacteria > Actinomycetota > Thermoleophilia > Gaiellales > Gaiellaceae > DATBLE01. The sequence continues at coordinate 18,346 of JBKPMR010000083.1, read as the reverse complement.
AGGCTGAGCGTCTGACCGATCGCTTTCCGCCGGACGGGTTTCCGTGGGGCCAGGCCGTCCATGTCGCCCGCGGGAAGCTCTTCGAGCTGCGCGGCGATTTCGCTGCGGCGGAAGCATCGTTCACTCAGGCCGAGACGCTCGCGCGGCGTACCGGCTGGACGCTCGACCACGCGCATTCCCTGCTTCTGCTGGCCCGGTTGAAGCATCGCCTGCGGAAGCACATCGAAGCCCGGGCTCTAGTTCGCGAAGCGCGCGAGGTGTTGTGGCCGTGCCCGGATCCGGGGATGCTGCGCGAGCTCCTGGAGCGGACGGAGCGCTCGCTCCAGCTGACACGTGCACATGCCTCGCCGCCGGCGCTGCCGGTCGACGTCGAGCTGAGTGAACGGGAGCTGACGATCCTGCGACTTCTGGCCACCGACCTCTCGCAGCGGGAGATCGGGTCCGAGCTCTACGTCTCGTTCAACACCGTCAAGGCCCACATGCGCAGCATCTTCCGCAAGCTCGGCGTCTCGAGCCGCGCCGACGCGGTCGTGCGCGGGCGCGAGCTCAACCTCCTCTAGCGCCGGACCACCCTGGGTGAAGCTGCGCCCTGGGTGATGACGACTCACCCAGGTCGCGGCGAGCCTGGGCGCATGCAGAAGCACAGCACAGAGCCGATTCGCTACCGGGTCGTCGTCCGCGGACGCCTGGGGGAGCACGTCACCGGCGCATTCGAGCATCTCGAGCTCGACTCCCAGCTGGGCGAGAGCTCCCTCAGCGGCACGTTCGCCGACCAGGCGCAGTTGCACGGACTACTCGACCGCCTGCGCGACCTCGGCATCCAGCTGATCAGCGTCAACCCTGTCGAGGATGGCGGTTTTCCGCACTCGACCCGTCGGCCTGCCACGTAGCCGCTCACGCCGACGGATGTCAGCGTGAGCTCGGCAAAAGCGTTTTCGGAAGGAGCAGCACATGTTCAACCGCAGGACTACCACCGCACTCACAACCACAGTCCTCGCCGCCGCCCTGGCGATCTTCGCCGGACCGAGCAATGGCGCGTCGGGCTTGACGATCTCCAACTGCGATCAAGTCGTTACCGCGAACGCGGTTGTCACGAAGGACCTCGACTGCTCGGGAACCGACGGAATCATCGTTGACGCCTCCGGGATCACCATCGACCTGGGAGGCCACACCCTCACAGGGGACCAGACCCATTACGGCATCGTCAACGCCGGCCATCTCGACGTCACGGTCAAGAACGGTGTTCTGCGCAAGTTCGATCGGGGCGTCAGCGCCTACGCCGGCGCGGATCACATGACGCTCTCGAACGTCGTGCTGGTCGGGAACGTTGACGTGGGCGCGTACGTGAACGGCAACTCCGTCTCCATCGCGGCATCGACCGCCGCTGGGAATGGGGGCAACGGCATCTTCGTCTCCGGCAACTCAACGAAAGTCAAATCGTCGGCCGCGTCCGCAAACGGCCATGACGGCATATACGTGTGGGGCGACTCGGCTTCGATCACATCTGTGACCGCGACAGGGAACGCAGCCGAAGGAGTCCGCATCAGCGGAGCCTCGTCATCGGTCAAGTCGTCGAGTGCTGCTGGGAACGCGACGTTCGGCTTCGACGTGCAGGGCAACGCGACCTCGATCATCTCGTCGACGGCCTCCGGGAACACCCAGTCCGGAATCTGGATCAAGGGCGACTCGGCGTCGGTCAAGGGGATGAAGGCATCGGGCAACGGCGCCCATGGCATCGTCGTGATCGGTGACGCGGCCGCGCTCATCGGCAACCGCACCGAGGCGAACGGCTTCCCGGGGGCAGTTTCCGACGATTACGGGTTCGGCATCTACGCCGACAATTACTCGACAGCCCCCGTCGGCAAGAACGTCGCTCGTGCCAACGACGGCCCGGCCGATTGCCAACCCGCCTCTCTCTGTCCCGCGCCTGCCGCGCAGACCGCAAAGGTAGGGTGGACGCCGATCACTTCGTGTGGGCAGACCGTGACCAGCAATGCCGCCCTCACCCAGGACCTCGACTGCGCCGGCACCGGCGTCGTGGTCGGCGCCTCCGGCGTCACGATCGACCTCCAGGGCCACACGCTCAGTGGAGACCCTCTCCACGTCGGTGTTCTCGACCAGGTCGGCTATCACGACGCCACCGTCAAGAACGGCGTCGTCCGCGAATTCCTCGTCGGCATCGGTGCCTACAAGGGCGCAGACCACATGACCATCTCGAATGTCGTCTCAGTAGGCAACGCAACGAACGGCGTCACCATCGTAGGCAGTTCAGCCTCGATCGCATCGTCGACCGTCTCCGGGAACGGCGGCAACGGCATCTTCGTCAACGGCAACGAGGCAGCGGTCAAGTCGACGACCGTCACCAGCAATCTGCAAAGCGCGATCCTCATCAACGGCGCTTCCGCCTCGATCACATCATCGATCGCAGCGGGCAACGCGGCCGGCGTAGCGGTGAACGGCAACGGGGCCTCGGTCAAGTCGTCGAGCTCCGTGGGGAACGGCTTCATCGGCTTGTACCTCGTGGGCGATGCGATCTCCGTGACATCGTCGACCGTTGCCGGGAATTCCGCCTACGGGTTGGAGATCGCCGGCAACTCCGCATCGCTCAAGTCCACGAAGGCGATTGGTAACGGATACCACGGCATCTACGTCTCCGGCGATGCCGCAACGCTCACCGGCAACCGGGCCGACGGCAACGGCTTCGCAGGCGGCGCCTCGGACGGCTTCGGGTTGGGCATCTACGCAGCCAGCTTCACGACCGCGCCCGTCGGCACGAACGTCGCCCACGGGAACGACGATGGCGCCGACTGCCAGCCCGCCGCCATCTGCTGAGCCGGTAGCACAAGCACAGAGAGGCCGCGGCTTGCCGCGGCCTCTCGCTTCTTACGACAGCGCCGCCTCCTCCTCGAGGATGCCCTGCGGATAGGCGAGCACCATCACCTCGCACGGAGCGCGGCGCAGCACGTAGTCGACGGTCGGGCTGAAGAAGCGTGACTGGCGGCGCCAGCGCGGGGCCGAGCCCATCACGATCAGGTCGGCTCCGATCTCCTGGGCCTTCTGGACGATCGCCTCGCCGATCGCGCGGGCCCGGACGGTGTCGCCCTCGATCGTCACGCCGTGTTCCTCCGCGAGCGTCCGCGCCTCCCCGAGCGAGGCGCTCGCGCGCTCCTGCTGGTCGAACAGCTCGGCGTCGAGCGGCAGCGCGCGCGGGACCCGGATCACGTGCAGCGCGTGGATCGTGCCCCCGCGCTCCTCCGCGAGCTTGATCGCGGTCGCGAGCATCTCCTCGCCGATCGGCCCGAGCTTGACCGGGACGAGGATCTGAACGTACTCGCCCTCGTGTGCGGGGACGAGGTCCGGCACCGGCGCGTCCACGTGTTCGAGCAGTCCGGCGCCGCGCCGCGTACGCGCATACACGTAGAGGGCGACGCCGAGCAGCACCCAGGCGGGGCCGCCGATCCGAGCGGCTGCGTGGGTCGAAAGGGAGACAACCCAGAGCGCGACCACGAGTGGGATGCCGACCAGCGCCGCGATCGGGACCGGCCGGCCGCGGATTCGGACGTTCAACGGCACGACGAACGGCCGCGGCAGGTCCGGCTCGGAGAATCGCAGCCGCACGACCGCCGCCTGCGCGATTGCGAACGTAATCAGGACACCGAAGCTGTACAGGCTGGCGAGGAACCGCGTCTCGCGGCCGACTGAGGCCGCCACGATGACCATCGTGATCGAGACAACCGCCGCGCCGAGGATCGCCGCCGGGGGCAAGGTGCTCCGCCGGCCGAACGTCCCGAATGCATGGGGAAGCATCTGGTAGCGCCCGAGCGAGTACACGACGCGCCCGACGCCCGAGATGGAGGTGGTCGCGGCGGCGAGGAGGATGCCCGCGCCCGTGAGCCCGACCATCACCCGCAGGATGTCGACGAGCATCGCGGGCAGGTGGCCGTCGAAGGCGTTGACGATCCCGACCAGCGGCGCCTGCAGCCAGTCGGCCGCGAGCCCCGTAGAGCCGGTCATGGCCGGGAAGGCAGCAACGCCGACGATCCCGATCAAGACCGAGACGACGACGGCCGCGCCGAGCCCGCCGAACAGGCTGCGGGGAATCGTCTTCCCCGGCTCGCGGGCCTCCTGGGCCAGGTTCGCGAGCGTCTCAAGCCCCGTGTAGGCGAGCATCGCGACCGGCAGGGCGTAGGCGAGCGCGTGCCAGGTCGGCGACTCGCCGGGGTGCGCACCCTTGGTCAGGTCCGAGGGGCTGAAGAGGAAGCCGAATCCGAGGACGATCAGGATCACGTCGGTGACGAACGCGACCGCGGCGACGACGATCGCGATCTTGTAGAGGCCGGGGCGGCGGATCAGCCGCATCACTGTGATCGCGAGCACGATGAAGACCGCGGCGACCACGTCCCAGGGGTGGCGTGTGAGCCGGAGCCAGCCAACCGCATGTCCGAAGTAGTGGGGCGTGAACAGCGCCGCAAGGGCGATCACGATCGTGTAGTCGAGCAGCAGCACCCATCCGGTCAGGAATCCGACCGGGTCGTTGAACGCCCGGCGGGCGAGCATCGCCGCGCCGCCGGTCTCCGGGATGGCGGCCGTGCCCTCCGCGTACGAGAGCGAGACGAGCATGAAGATCGCGCCGGCGACGAGCAGCACCCACGGCGTCAGCCCGAGCGCGAAGAGGGCGACGATCCCGAGCGCGAAGTAGATCGACGAGCCGACCTCGCCGTACGCGACCGAGGCGAGCGACCCCCCGGTGAGGCTGCGCACGAGTCCAGGCAGGCGCCGGGCCATCTACCTAGAATGCTCGCCTCTTCGGCGCCGGCCGGGCTTTGCCCGGCCGGCTGCCGGGCTAACCATCGTCAGGTAGAGACGAAGAGCCCCTGCGGCGACGAGCAGTGCACCGATCACGAGACCCAGGCCTCCTCCCACTCCGGCCTGGATCGTACGGGCGATCACGGCCAACCCGAGCAGCACCAGCAGCACGGAGATCGCCGCGGTTCCCTGCCGCCGCCCGTTCAAGCTGCGGCCCGCTTCCCCGCCGCGACCAGCACGCGACACGGTGACTCGCGCAGGACGTAGTCGACGGTGCCGCCGAAGAGGGTTTGCCGGCCCGTCACGGCCGGTCGCGGCGCACCGAGCAGAACGAGCTCCGCATCGCGGCGGCGGACTTCCTCGACGATCGCCGGGCCGGCCTTCCGCGCACGCAGCAGCCGGGTGACCGCGCGGACGCCGTAGCCCTCGACAAGCGCCTGGGCGTCGTCCAGCAGGTCTTCGGCCGTGTCCTCTTCGTCCAGCAGCTTCGCGTCGAGCGGCAGCGAAAGGGGCACCTCGATCACGTGGACGATCGCGACGGTCGCGCCGCGCTCGGCGGCCAGCCGCGCCGCTGCGACCAGCGCCTCTTCGCTCTCCTCGGTGCGCTTGACCGGCACGACGATCGTCCGGTACTCGACGGTCAGCGACGGCCCGAGCACGAGCATCGGTGCCCTAACCGTCTCGGTCAGAGGTCGCTTGATCACCCGCGTGCGGTAGAGCCAGTAGAAGACGAAGCCGGCGGCGAGCCAGCCGAGCCCCGTCCACCGCGCCGGGGCGTACTGGACGACGACCACGATCCACGCCGCCGCCGTCCCCAGCCCTCCGATCGCGGCGAAGAGCGGCAGGTCGTAGCTCCCGATCCGTAGGTTCGGGCGGGCGCGATAGGCACCGGGCTCCTGTTTCCGCCGCCGCAAGGCGACGATCGAGGCGTGCGCGATCGTGAACGACAGCATCGCTCCGAACGAGTACATCGTCCCCAGGAAGGCGACCTTGCCCGGCAGGAGCACGACGATCGGGATCACGGCCGCGAAGACGACCAGCGACAGCCACGGGGTCTTGAAGCGCGGATGGAGGCGACGAAAGATCCCCGGGAGCTGCCGGTACGTGGCCATCGAATACGTGATCCGCGACGCACCGATCACGCCGGCGTTGGTGGCGATGAACAGGATCGTCGCGGCGAGGACGCCCACGTACACCTTCCCTGCGCTGAGCACCCACCCATGCAAGCCGAGGTTCTCGACGAGGCCGAGCACGGGATCGTTCTCGAAGCCGCCCTTGTCCGGCGGCAGGCCGAGCTTCGTCACGTAGTCGCCGCTTGCGTTTTGGTAGACGGGCAGCGCCGACAGGGCGACGAGCGGCAGCGTGAAGTAGATCGCGAAGACGGCGATCGCCACCAGCCGGATCGAGGATGGGATCGAGCGGGTTGGGTCGCGCGCCTCCTCGGCGAGGTTGGACACGGTCTCGATCCCCGTATAGGCGATCATCGCCACCGGGATCGCAAGCGCGAAGTTCCCCCAGGTCGGCGCGATTCCCCAGTGCACGTTCGCCTTCAGGATGTGCGCATCGAAGACGATCGCGAATCCGATGATGACGAGCAGCAGCTGGGTCGCGAAGTCGACAATGGCGAGGAAGACGTTGAGGCCCGCCGCCTCCTTGATCCCGACGATGTTGATCGCGACCAGGGCAAGGATCACCGCGGCGCCGCCGATGATGTCCCACGGGTTCGTCCTCAGCGGCTCCCAGAAGATCGACAGGTAGTGCGGGACGAAGAACGCGGAGATGGCGACCGTGATCACGTAGTTGAGCATCTGCGCCCATGCCGCCCCGAAGGAGACGAGCTCGTTGAAGGCGTGGCGGGCGAAGCTGGACGAGCCTCCGGCCTCCGGGTAGCGGACCGTCCCCTCGGCGTAGGTTGCGGCCGTGCAGGCGAAGATCAGGCCGCTGATCAGGAAGACGAGCGGAGTGAGGCCGAGCGCGATCGCCGCCGTCACGCCGAGCGCGTAGTAGATCGAGGAGCCGACGTTCCCGTATGCGGTCGAGAAGAGGGCCGGCGTCCCGAGGACGCGTTCCAGTCCCTGCTGCTGGCGCCTGCGCCTGTGTGGCACCGGCCAACTCTACGTCGGCGCCCTGCCGTCCTCTTGGGTCATGTCAGAGGGACAGTCCCTGGAATGGGAGCGTCACGATTCGTCCACAGACGGAACGCGCCCAAACAGGAAGTCGTCGACGCGCGTCGCCGCGACCGACATGGCGGGCGCGGCTCAGTGCCGTCACTCGGACGGCCGTGCTTAGGGAGGGGGGTTCACGGGGGGAACCGGCCGTTCCCCCCGTGTTACTAGCCGTGGATGCTGACGATAAGCGGGATGATCAAGATCGCGACGATGTTGGCGATCTTGATCATCGGGTTGATCGCCGGGCCCGCCGTGTCCTTGTAGGGGTCGCCGACGGTGTCGCCCGTGACCGCCGCGGCGTGGGCCTCCGAGCCCTTCCCTCCGTAGGCACCGTCCTCGATCAGCTTCTTCGCGTTGTCCCAGGCGCCGCCGCCCGAGGTCATCGCGATCGCGAGGAACAGCCCGGTGACGATCGTCCCGATCAGCAGGCCGCCGAGCATCTCGGGCTTGATGATCCCGACGACGATCGGGAAGGCGATCGGAATCGCCGCCGGCAGCATCATCAGCTTGATCGCCCGGCCCGTGACGATCGCGACGGAGCGCGAGTAGTCCGGCCGTGAGGTGCCTTCCATGATCCCCGGGTTCTCCCGGAACTGGCGGCGCACCTCCTCCACCACCTCGCCACCGGCCTTGCCCACGGCGGTCATCGCCAGCGAGGCGAACAGGAACGGCATCAGGCCACCGATGAAGAGGCCGGCGATCACCCACGGGTCGTTGAGCGTGAAGATCGCCTTCAACCCCTCGTCGTTGAGGCCGCGCGTGTATTCGTCGAAGAGGATCAGCGCGGCGAGGCCGGCCGACCCGATCGCGTACCCCTTGGTCACGGCCTTGGTGGTGTTGCCGACCGCGTCGAGCGGGTCGGTGATCGCCCGCACCGACTCGTCCAGCTCGGCCATCTCGGCGATCCCGCCGGCATTGTCGGTCACCGGCCCGTACGCGTCGAGCGCGACGATCAGACCGGTCATCGAGAGCTGCGCCATCACGGCCACGCCGATGCCGTAGAGCTCGTGGCCGGCGGCGTAGTACGCGCCGACGATGCCGACCGCGATCGTGATCACGGGCAGGGCGGTCGCCCGCATCCCCACGGCGAGTCCGGCGATGATGTTCGTGGCGTGCCCCGTCTGTGACGCCTCGGAGATCGACTTGACCGGGTTCCAGCGGGTCCCCGTGTAGTACTCGGTGATCGCGACCAGGAGGAAGGTGACGCCGAGCCCGATCAGGGCCGAGCCGTACAGCTGCCAGAAGCTGAACTTGCCGCCGTCGAAGGCGAGCGTCACCGGGATGAACCCGAGCGCCGACAGCACCGTGGCGACGATGACAGCCTTGTAGAGCGCATTGATGATCGCATTCGGTCCGCGGCCGACGCGCGCGAAGAACGTCCCGATCACCGACGCCAGGATCGAGATCCCGCCCAGCGCGAGGGGGTAGAGCCACAGCTCCCCGCTCGGGAACGCGGTGCCGAGGAGCATCACCGCGACCGCGGTGACCGCGTACGTCTCGAACAGGTCCGCAGCCATGCCCGCACAGTCGCCGACGTTGTCGCCGACGTTGTCGGCGATCACGGCCGGGTTGCGAGGGTCGTCCTCGGGGATGCCCACCTCGATCTTCCCGACCAGGTCGGCGCCGACGTCGGCGGCCTTGGTGAAGATGCCGCCTCCGAGCCGGGCGAAGACCGAGATCAGCGAGCCGCCGAATGCGAGCCCGATGAGGTCGTCGATCGCGGACGAGGGCGAATGGTTGAGCCAGTCGGTCAGGGCCCAGTAGTAGCCGGCAACCCCGAAAAGGCCGAGGCCGACGACGAGCAGGCCGGTCACCGACCCGGCCCGAAACGCGACGTTCAGCGCCGGCTTGAGGCCTTCCTTCGCCGCCTCGGCCGTGCGCACGTTCGAGCGGACCGCGACGTTCATCCCGATGAAGCCGGCCGCGGCCGACAGCGTCGCGCCGATCAGGAAGCCGACGGCGGTTCCCCAGCCGAGCTTGTGGTAGAAGCCGAGCAGGAGGAAGGGCACGATCGCGACGAGCGCGATCGTCGTGTACTGCTTGCGCAGGTACGCGGCGGCGCCTTCCTGGACGGCGCGCGCGATCTCCTGCATGCGCTCGCTGCCCGCGGGCCGCGAGAGCAGCCAGTACACGAGATAGAGGCCGTACACGATCGCGACGCCAGAACAGACGAGCGCGAACAGCACGGCATGGTCCTTGAAGAAGTCCACTACGGTCCCTTTCCAGTCACAAGGTCGGCGCCGAACGGCTTCGGCGCGCCAAATCCTGTCTCACAAGCGCGAGAGACTATCCCATGATAAACGGAACCGGGGACAGGTCTGTCAGACCTGTCCCTCTCTGTGCTCTTCTATGCGCCGGCCCCGCCCAAGGCTTGCGCGCACGCGTCGTCCAGCTGTGGCCCGATCCGCGGGATCGCCGCGAAGAGCAGCTCGCGGAGGCGCTCGTTGTTCTCGCCGAAAACGCGCACCACGTCGGCCGACGGCGGCCCCTACGGGTCGCATTTCTCGCTCTCTCGACGGAGTCGAGGAGCGACCTGAAGCCGCTCCCGCCGAACACCCCGATCTCGGCGTCCATCGCCGCCTCAGTGCGGGCTGCTCGCGCGCAGGCGCTTCAGGGCTTTCGGCAACCGCTTCGCCACGCGCTCGCGGCGCGCCCGCTGGCGCTCGGCAAGCCGCCCGGCGACGAACGCCGCGGACGGCGACGTCTTTGCGAGCCCCAGCGCGCGCAGCCGACGTTCCGCGACGACGGCGTCCTGGTGCTCGCCGAGCAAGTCCTGGAGCACCTTTGCGCGGGCCAGGAACCGATCGGCCTTTCCACCCGTCGCTCCGGAGAGCTCGGCTGCGTAGCGTGCGCGCTTGAGCTTGATCCGCAGCCGGTGAACCGAGGCGTCGTCGGGCGCCGGATCGAGCTTCTCGACAGCGCGCACGAAGCGGCGGAACGCCTTGCGCGCGATCCCGTCGAGCGGCACCGACGAGACATCGGGCGCCAGCCGCGGTCGCATCCGCAGCCGTGCGAGCAGCGCGCGGTAGGAGTCGCCGTCGAGACCCTCGAGCAGCTGCCGTCTGGCCGAGGAGCGCTCGGCGTCCAGCTTCGCCGCCAGCACGTCCGCGCCCGGACGCTCGGCAGGGTCGAGGGTCTCGAGCTCGCTGCGCACGTGCTCGGCGAGGACGTCGAGGTCGCGCACCGGTCCCGTCACCCGCCCGAGCTCGTGCAGCGGATCGGCGAGCGCGCCGGCCCATTCGGGATCGACGTAGCCACGGGACGCCCGCAAGAAGGCGCGCGTCCGTCTGGCGGCAACGCGGTGCTGGTGCAGGTTCTCCGGGTCGTCCCCGAGACGCGTGCCCGGATCGTGCTCGAGCAGCGCCCGGCGCTGGGTTTCGATCATCGCCCGCAGCCGAACAGCGCCCTCGTCGGGACTGAGCGGCGGCATGGGGAGCAGCGATCGTCCGCCCAGGACCCCCTCGATGAGCCGCGCGATCTCGGGCGGCGGCACGAGTCCCGCGTTGCCCGGCTCCCACGCCTCGACCACTTCGGCTCGCGGAAGCCGCAGCCGCCAGGTGACCCCGGCCTCGACCGGGAGACGGGAGAGGATGATCCCCAGCCGTTCGAGATCGAAGTCGATCGTGTCGTAGTCGTGGGCAACGGCGAGCTCGCCCTCGGAGCGGAGCCAGTTCTCGTCCGCGGTGTCGGCGTCCAGCCGCTCGGAGAGCTCGTGGACGCGGACGCGGATCACCTCTACGTCCGTCCGCGTAGACACGGTTTCTCCGTTCACACGCTATCGATTCTGCCCCAGTCGACTCGTTCCTAGGTCGCCGCCTTCGCGTAGGCGAGCTGCATGTTCGCGACCAGCTGGTCGAAGTCGCGGGTGACGTCGGCGGGCAACGATTCCTTCATCACCGGGACGAGCGCGCGGAGCGCGTCGATCGCGAGCTTTGCCTGGTCGAGGTCACGGTGCTCCTCGCCGAGGCTCCGGTACCCGAGCGACGAGATCGTGAAGACGGTCTGGACGAGCACGTCCGCGACCTTCAGCTTCGCGAACTCCTCCTCGAGCTGCGCGAGCAGCTCCTCCTGGGACGGTTCCGGCGGGTGATTCTCGGTCTCGTCAGCCACTGACCACCTCCGCCGCGTGAACCTGCTCCGCGTAGATCTCCTCGAACGACCAGCCTTCCTCGAGCCGGGCGATCTGGCGCTCAGCCGCGTTGGCGGTCGGCACCGCGAGCTGAACGCCGACCTCGTCGGCGACGGGCGCGATCCACTCGGCGACGCGCTCGAGCTCGGCGCGTGCGGGCCGAACCTCGTAGGTCGCCGGATCGAGGAGGCTCCCCGAGAGCCCATAGCGGATCGCACGCCAGAGGTTCTCCTCGATCATCCGGGGCGGCGGTTTCGGCAGCTGCTCTCCCTCGTCGAGCGCCCGCGCGAGCCGGGCGGTCAGCGCGTAGCAGAACGCTGCGAGCGTCCGCGCCTCCGCGAGCTCGGGCTGCGCGTCGCAGATCCTGATCTCGACCGTCGGATAGGCGAGGTGCGGCCTGACGCTCCACCAGAGCTGGGTGTGCTCGTCGATCGACCCCGTCTCGTACAGCGTCCGCACGTAGGCCTCGAACTCGGCCCAGGTCCCGTAGGCGTCGGGAACGCCGCAGCGCGGGAACATGCGTGTGAAGACCTCGGTGCGCGCGGAATGGAGGCCGGTGTTCACGCCCTCCACGATCGGCGAGCTCGCCGACAAGGCCAGCAGATGCGGGAGGAACGGGCGCAGCGCGTCGTGGACGGCGATCGCGCGATCTGCTCCGCGGATCCCGACATGGACGTGGAGGCCGAACGTGTTGTTCCGCCAGACGACGTAGCGGAGGAGCTCGTCGTTCCGGCGGTAGTGCGGCGTGTCGATGATCCGCTGGTCCTGCCAGCGGCTCCAGGGGTGGGTGCCGACCGCGCCGAGCGCGATCCCGAGGCCGGACGCGAGCGCGTACAACTGCGCCCGGCGCTCGCCCATGCGCTCGGACGTCTCGGCGAAGCCGTCACAGCGGCCGGTCCGGACTTCGACCTCACTGGCGATCAGCTCGCCGACGAGGTGATCATTGACCGCGGAGCCCGCGGCAGCCGCCTTCACCTCCTCGAAGCGGTTGACGAGCGAGAGCGTCTCGGGGTCGAGGAGCGCGAACTCCTCCTCGACTGCGACCGTGAAGTCGACGCCGCCGTCGAACGCGTCCCGCGCGTTCCGGATCAGCTCGTCGTAGGGCACCTTCTGCGCTTCCCCCATGGAAGCGACAGGGTATTCAACGCGGGAGAACCCATGGTTCTGCCCGCGCTTCGCGCGAGGCAGGGCGCCGAGCGCGCGAGAAGCAGCCCCTTCGCGCTCGGCTCTCTCCGCGGGCCCTCTCCTTCGCTCGCTCGCTTCGCTCGCGTCGCCTGCTGCCGGCAGGCCGCCCCTGGCCGCGCCCGCCATGTCGGTCGCGGCCACTGTATTACGAAGTCCGGAACGGCTCGAGGAGTCGCTGCGCCACGCCCGCCCACGACCATTTCTGCTCGGCGACGCGGCGGGCCGACTCGCCCAGGGCTCGACGTCTCTCCGCCGGCAGGGCGAGCAGCTCGTGGAGCTTGTCCGCGAGGTCGAGCGAGTCGCCCGTCTGGAAGCTGGTCAGGTGGCGGAGCTCGGCCGGGTAGCCCTCCTCGAGACCGATCGCGATCTCTTCCAGGCCGGAATGGCGGGCGACCAGGGGCGGGGTGCCCACGGCCGCAGCCTCGGCGGCGACCATCCCGAACGCCTCGGGGAAGATGGACGGAACGACGGCCACGTCGGCGAGCGGGATCAGGTTGACCAGGTGGCGGTGCCCGAGGGGCCCGGTGAAGAGCGTGCGCGGCGGCGCGAGCCGCTCGAGCTCGTGGCGGTAGTCGCCGAACCCGACCACGACCGTCCGTGCGTCGACGCCGCGCATCGCCTCGAGCAGCACATGGACGCCCTTGTTGTAGAGCAGCTTCCCGAAGTAGAGGACGGTCGGGGCATCGCCGTCCAGGAAATCGGCCAGCCGCCGGTCGTTTCCCTCGTCGGGGAGACGCTCCTGGCGGTTACCGGGGTTCGGTGGGTCCTGCCGGCACTCGCGGAGCAGCTCGGCGAGCGCCTCGTCCGGTGAGCGCGGAACGAACGTGTCGACGTCGACGCCCGGAGGAACCTCGTGGACGTGCTCGACCGGCCCCACGACCTCCTCCAGGACGCCGCGGATGTGCGCCGACCCGACAAACACGGCCTGTGCGGTTCGGAGCGAAGCCGCTGCCCACGCCTCGAGCTCGACGTTGCCCCGCATCGAGTACTCGAGCTCGGAGCCGTGCGCCTTCACGCCGAACGGGATCCCGGACGCGGCGGCGACGGGCGCGCCCATCAGCACGTGGTTTGCGAAGACGAGGTCGGCCGGCAGGTGGTCGCGGAGCGTCGCCGCGTTCAGCGCGACGTACCGCTCCCGCTCCTCCTGGGTCATGTCCTGGAGCAGGACCGGCTCGAGCCCCCCGTACCGGTCGACCACGAACACCGGGAGACGGCCGCCGATCTCCGGACGGACGACCTCGGCGCCGGCCAGGTCCCAGCGCTCCGGCGCAGGATCCTGGCAGAACACGACCACCTCGTGCCCGGCGCGGCTCCACTCGCGCGCGATCGCGCGGGTGTAGATGTTCGACCCGGTTCCCTCGAGCAGGTAGCCGTGCCAGAGGAGGATCCGCACAGACGGACCCTATGTCAGCTAGGCGAGGTGGAAATACAGCGCGTGGAGAAGCTCGACGGCCGGGTTCGACGTGTGCACCTGCACGTCTGCCGGGACGTCCAGCAGCCCCTCGCTGTAGTTGAAGATGATCTTCACGCCGGCTTCGACGAGGTCTTCCGCGACCGCTTGAGCGGAGGCGGCTGGAACGGCGAGCACTCCGACGATGATGTTCTTGTCCCGGACCGCCGACTTGAGATCCTCGTACGGCTGGACGTCGACGTGGCCGGCGCGGTTGCCGACCACCTCCGGGTCACGGTCGAACACGGCGGCGATGTTGATCCCGTGCTCGGCGAAGATCGGGGAGCTGGCGATCGCCTGGCCGAGACGGCCGGCGCCGATGAGGGCGATGTTGTGCTGGCCCTGCGTCCGGAGGATCTTGCGGATCTCGCCGAGCAGGCTGTCGATGTTGTAACCCACCCCGCGCTTGCCGAACTTGCCGAAGGCAGAGAGGTCGCGGCGGATCTGCGTCGCGTTGATGTTCGTGTAGTCGGACATCTCCTGCGAGGAGATGCGCTCCTTCCCCATCTTCTTCGCCTGCGTGAGCACCTGCAGGTACCGGCTCAGCCGCGCGGCGACACCGACGGTCAACCGATCCGTCACACCCGCTCCTTGGGTCGCTGTTTGTAACACCGCTGCCATTGTGCCAGTCGGCTTCGGAGGCTGCGTCAGTCGAATTTCAGGCCTGACTTTGTGCGTCGATCCGACGGACGAATGCGGCGGGGTCGAGGTAGTAGACGAAGGCCCGCCGGCCGTCGATCTCCACCACCGGGAGCCACTCGCGGTAGGTTGCCTCGAGCTCGGGGTCGCCGCCGATGTCGACCTCGCGCAGCTCGAACTCGTGCTCGCGCCGGAGCTCTGCGAGCGTGCTCCGCGCACGCTCGCAGAGGTGGCAGTTCTCAGCGAAGTAAACGGTGACGCGCCTCATGGCTGGTTCCGATTCGACACTGGCCCAGGCGGACGAAGCCGGGCTTTGCCCGGCGAGAGCCCACGGAACCTCCGGCACGCGTCCCCGCAAGGGAGGGGGAACACGGGGGAACCATCCCCCGTGTTGTTAGGGATAAAGCCCCCGCGTCATCGTCGCCTCGGCGACGCGCTGGACGGCGAGCCCGTAGGCACCGAGGCGCATGCTCACCCCGCGTGCCTCGTGGATCTGCCAGGTCTCCTCGAACGCCTTGTCGACGATCTCCTTGAGCTTGGCGTTGACCTCGTCCTCCTTCCAGAAGTACTCCTGGAGGCCCTGCACCCACTCGAAGTAGGAGACGACGACGCCGCCCGCGTTGGCGAGCACGTCGGGCAGGACGAGGATGCCCCGCTCCTCGAGGATCTCGTCGGCGGCAGGCGTCGTCGGACCGTTCGCGCCTTCGCACACGATCTTCGCCCTGACTCGGTCGGCGTTCTCCTCCGTGAGCACCTGCTCCAGGCCGCACGGCGCGAGGACGTCGCACTCGAGGAGCAGCAGCTCGTCGTTCGTGATCGCCTCCACGCCGGCGAGGCCCTTCAACGTTCCTCGTTCCTGCTTGTGCGCGATCGCCGAGGGAATGTCGATCCCGCTCGGGTTGAGGTAGCCGCCGCTCGTGTCCGAGATCGCGATCACCTTCGCACCCTGTTGCTGCATGAAGAGCGCGTAGTAGCTGCCGACGTTGCCGAAGCCCTGGACGACCACCCGCTGCTCCGCGGGCTCCAGTCCCATTCGGTCCATCGCCGCCAGGGTGCAGAAGAGGCCGCCGCGCGCGGTCGCCTCGAGCCGCCCGAGCGAGCCGCCGACGGTGAGGGGTTTGCCGGTGACGACGCCGAGGACCGAGTGCCCCTTGTTCATCGAGTACGTGTCGAAGATCCACGCCATCTCCCGCGGGCTGGTGCCGACATCCGGGGCCGGGATGTCCTTCTCCGGCCCGATCTCGTTGATGATCTCGGACGTGTAGCGGCGGGTCATTCCCTCGAGCTCACGGACGGAGAGCCGCTTCGGGTTGCACTGCACGCCGCCCTTGGCTCCGCCGAACGGGATCCCCATCAGCGAGCACTTCCAGGTCATCCACATCGAGAGCGCACGCACCTCGTCGAGGGTGACGTCAGGGTGGTAGCGGATGCCGCCCTTCGACGGCCCCCGTGCGACGTTGTGGGTGACGCGGTAGCCCTCGAACACCTCGATGCGGCCGTCGTCCATCCTGACCGGGATCGAGACGGCGACGGTCTTCTTGCACTTCGAGAGGACGTTGACGAGGTTGTCGTCGATGCTGAACGCCCGCGCGACTTTCCGGAGTTGGTCCTGTGCGATCTCGTAGGGGTTCTCGCGGAGGTGCGAGACGGATTCGTCGACTGCGGTCACGATCACACTCCTTGTCTTCGAGGCCCGCTGTTCAACGGCGGGAGTCTACGACCGTTTCGTCATCTGATCCGGAAGCGGATTGATCTCACTGTAGGAGCGCCGCCGCCGGTCGGCCAGGCGAACACCCGCAGCCGGTAGGCGCCGCGCCGCAGCACCTTCCCGCCGGGGCCGCGACCCGTCAGCCCGATCGCGTACCGGCCCGGCAGAAGGTCGCGGAGACGTGTGAGCAGGCCCAGGCGCTTCCCCTCCTCCGTCCAGAGCTCGACGTCGAGCCGCAGCACCGGCACGACCGTGTTGCCCTCGGCCGAACGCAGCACGCGGCCTGCCCGGACGACCACGATTGCCGGCTTCGACTCCGACGGCCTGAACGACGCCTGCGACAGGGTGAGCGGACCCAGCAGCGCGCGGGCCGGGCGTAGGACGACTGCCCAGGGGACGTGCAGCGGTACGCCGGCCAGCGGCGTGACCGTAAGCGAACCGGAGACCGCTTCGCCCTGGGCGATCGTGATCGGCGGCGTGCGCAGGACGACTTTCCCGATCGCGCCGGGCTCGATCACGAGGCGTTTCGGGCTGACACTGAACCGCACGGCAGCGTGCGCCTGGTCACCCGGCGAGACGTACACGGTCAGCTGCCGGCCGGACATGTTCCGGAGCCGCACGACACCCTCCCCCCGCCAGCCTTCGCGCGTTCCACGCCCGAAGGTCACGGACGGCGGTTCGGCGACGAGCTCGAGCGACGCGGAGCGGCCCACGTCGAGGACGCCGGCGCCCTGGGCCGCGACCGATGTTTCCGCCAGCGCTCGCGCGCCGCCGACGAGCAGCTCGCGCAGCGCCGCGGCTCCTGCCTCCGGGCGTGCCTCCGAGAGCAGAGCCGCGCCGCCGGCGACGACCGCCGCGGCGGCGCTCGAGCCGCTGACGGTGCCGAAGACCGAACCGCCGTCGGAGGCGGCGCCCGGCTCGGCCGTGGCCAGGCCGACTCCGGGAGCGAGCAGGTCCGGCTTGATCCCGCCGTCGAACGCCAGGCCCCAGGAACTGAAGGGCGCAACGGCGGTCCTCGCCGCGCCGCTCTGCCGCGGAGCGGCGATGACGATCATGGCTCCGGGCTGCTCGAGCATCGCGTGCGCGGTCTCCTCGGGGAGCGCAAGCACCGGCACGGACACCCGGCCGTCGACGCGGATCGACCCGGCAGCCACGGGACGGCCGTACAGGATCACGGCGGCGGCGCCGGCGGCCGCGGCCGCGCGGGTGACCGCAGCAGGGTCGTCTCCGGCAGGTGCGATCGCGGCGCGGCCGACCACGCGCGACAGCCCATGCCGGAAGAACGTCCCTCGGCCGGCGGCCGTCGGAGCGAGCACGAGAGTCCGAACCGGAGCCTGGGCACCGGCCAGCGGTACGAGCCGGTCGAACAGGACCCGCAGCCCGGCCCTGACCACGACCCGCACTTCGGTGACGGCTCGACCGGCGTCGGCGGCTCCGACGGCGACGGCGGAGGGCGCACCTGCCGGGCCGCCGACGCTGCCGAAGGCCGGCCCGGCGGGGCCGTCGTTCCCTGCCGCCGCGACGACCAGCGTGTCCAGCCGGAGCGCACCCTCGACCGCCCGCGCCAGAGGGTCGTCGGCGAACGCGGCAAACGGCTCGGCCAGCGGGATCAGCGCGATCCGGGCGGCGTCGTGCGCGTCACCGTTCCGGTCGAGGTCGACGGCTCGTTCCAGGCCCGCGATCAGCTGGTCGCTGCGGGCGTAGATCGTGTAGCCGCCGGCCGCGTCCGCCTGCCAGCCGGCGACTCGGATCGGGAGGACCGTCGCCGCCGGAGCGACACCGGTGAGGTTTCCAGGCCCGCCCGATCCGACGAGCAGCCCCGCCATCTCGGTGCCGTGCTGCTCGAGCGCGGACGGGTCGGTCGGCTTTGCCTGGGGCCGCGCATCGGGTGCGCTACCGGTGACGTCGAGGCCGGGCAGCACGTGTCCGTGGAGATACGGCGTGCCGGCGTCGACGCCCGTGTCCAGCAAGGCGATCGTCACTCCACGGCCGGCGATGCCGGCCAGGCGGGCGCCCGGGCGGGGCGCGAGGGCAGCCGCCTGCCGCAGGGCCTTGGCCCGGACGGCGGCGGGGTATGCGACCCGAACGGGATAGACGCCCTTCACCCCGGGCATCCGTTCGAGCAGTGCGATCGCGCCCGGGTCGAGGACCGCCGAAAAGCCGTTCAGCGTTCGCGTGAACCGGAACTCGGGCCGGACGAGGACCCCCTGTCTCTTATACACATCTGACGCTGCCGACGACTGCGAGCCAGTGTAGATCTC
>JBKPMR010000082.1:0-16466 GCA_046732255.1 Actinomycetota bacterium | reverse complement strand
GTCGCCCAGACTTCGAGCTTCGTCTTGACGCGGCGGATGACGTCGTCCGTGAACTCGGTCGTTCCCGCGTGTCCGCCGAGATCGGCCGTGCGCACGCCGTCGGCGACCGCCTCCAGGCACGACTCCCGGACCGCCCGGCCCGCGAGGAGCGTCCTCTCCGTGTAGGCGAGGAGGGCCGCGCCCGCGAGGATCATCGCCATCGGGTTGGCGACGTTCTTGCCCTGGAGCGACGGGGCGGTTCCGTGTGCGGCCTCGGCCATCACCACGTCCGGCTCGAAGTCGTCGTCGAACGCGACCAGTAGGGACTCGGCCCCGGCGATCGATCCGAAGAGGGGGAGGACCAGGTCGGAGAGGATGTCGCCGTCGCGGTTCAGCGCCGGGATGATCAGCGGATCGCCGGCCGAGGCGATCAGGAGCGCGAACGTCGCGTCGATCAGCTGCGGCTCGTACGGGACGTCCGGGTGCCGTGCGGCGGCGGCGTCCATCTCCTCCTTCAGCATCCCCTCGTAGGTCGGACTGACCGTGTACTTCGGGCCGCCGAAGACCTTCGCGCCCGACCGCTCCGCCTCGCGGAACGCGAATTCGGCCACGGCGCGGCAGATCCGTCGCTCGATCCGCTCCGTCCGGAACGCGACCTCGGCATCGCCTTCGCCCTCGCGCCACTCCTTCGCTCCGTAGGCGTCGCCGACGGCCATCCGCACGACCGAGATCGGCGCATGGACGCCGCCGAACGGGACGACGCCGGGGATGCGACGTCCGGTTCGGACGATCACCTTCCCGCCGATCTCCTCGCGGATCATGCGGTTCGGTGAACCGACGTCGTCGCGTCCTTCGGGCGTGATCGTCGCCGCTTTCAGGCCGAGCCCCGACTCGCGCATCGCGGCGGCGGCCTCGTGGACGACCCCGTTCTGCGTCGCGCGACGGTTGGCCAGCGAGAGATCGAATCGGTTCAGCTCGAGCTCGACGCCGATCACGTCCGGGGCGAGCACGCGGAGCGCCTCCTCGAGCAGCTCCTGGCCGGTCTCGTCGCCCTCGAGGACGACGATCGTCGAGGTGTCCATGCCCGGATTCTCTCAATCCGGCGACGACTACTCGTCGGAGATCAGATCGAGGACGGCCCGCTCGATCGCCGCCCGGCCGACCGGGTCGGCGATGCCGTCAGCCGCAATCCGCTCGAGCGTGTCGGCGATCGTGGCGCCGGCGTCGAAGCGATCGAAGACGCGCGGATCGATGTACGAGGCGCGGCAGACGGCCGGTGTGTTCCCGAGGTAGTGAGCGACTTCCTCGACGGCGCAGCGAACGATTCGCTTCCTCGCCGCCCGTGAGCCCGAGACGACGTCGAGGCCCGCGACGGCCACCGCCGCGAGGACGGTAGCGCTCCAGGTGCGGAAGTCCTTGGCGGTGAAGTCGCCGCCGGTCAGCTCCTTCACGTGCTCGTTGATGTCCGCCGAATGGACGTCGTGCCACCTGCGGCCGTTCTTGTACGCGAGCAACTCGTCGCCTCCGCCGCGCCGCTGCTTGAGCTCGGCCACGAGGCGGTGCACCTCCGGATCGACCACGGACTGGAGCAGGCGCTTGCCGCCTTTCGCCGGGTAGTCGAACACGACCAGGTTCCCCGGCTCGAGTCGAACGTGGTGCTGGCGCATCGTTGCGAGCCCGTAGGTGCCGTTCTCGTCCGCGTATTCCTCGCCGCCGATCCGAAAGAAACCGCGGTCGAGGAGGCGGACGGCACCCGCCAACACGCGCTCGCGGGTCGGCTCCCGTCCCCGCACCTGTCGCGCCGTCCGACGGCGCAGAGTCGGGAGCCGTTGCGCGAACTCGACCATCTGGTCGAACTTCTCCCGGTCGCGCCGCCGCCGCCACTCGTCGTGGTAGCGGTACTGCCGCCGCCCGCGCGCGTCGGTGCCGAGTGCCTGGATGTGCCCGTTCGGATACGGGCAGATCCAGACGTCCTCCCAGGCGGGAGGGATTGCGAGCGCGCGAATGCGGTCGAGCGTCTCGACGTCCGTGATCCGCCTGCCCCTGGCGTCCGCATAGGAGAACCCGCGACCGCGCCGGAGCCGCCGAATTCCCGGCTCCGAGCAGTCGACCCGACGCAAACGCGCCATGGGTTCGCATCCTCCCCGCACGGTGAGTAACGGAAACACGTGCGGCCGTCATTTCCGTTCGAATCTCTCTGCCTCATTTCACGAGCATTTTCGGTAGGCTGCCTGTTCAAGTCCCCGTAAGGAGGAGTGCAATTGGCCCGCAAGACTGTTCTCGTTTGTGACCAGTGTGGTCGGGAAGTAGACGAAGGAAAGGGCGCGACCATGCGCCTTTCATTTTCCGACGCACGACGCGGTGCAAAGGAAGCTGACCTCTGCGATACCTGCGCGACCGGAATGCCGGGACGCGCCACGGCCCGTCGCGGCCGCAAGCCCAAGTCGGCCGTCGCCGCGTAGAAGCCCCAAGCGCGGCGCACCGCAAACCTACGGCAGTGACAGGCTCAAGCCTGTCACTGCTCTGCGCCCGTGAAAAGAGCCGTCGGAGGGCGGGACTAGACTGCGTCGATGGCTTTGACGCTCCTGGCCGGCCCGGCGAATGCCGGCAAAGTGGCGCTGCTTCTCGATCGCTACCTGGCCGACCTGCGCCGGGAGCCGGTGTTGATCGTGCCGACCGGGTCGGACGTCGAACGGGTCGAGCGCGATCTCCTCAGTCGCGCGGGAGCCCTGCTCGGCGGCTTCATCGGGACCTTCGACGACGCCTTCGGCCTGATCGCGGTGGAGAAGGGTGACTCGCGTCCGCTCATCGGCGAGACGCAGCGGATGTTGCTCCTGCGCCGCGTGGTCGCGGACGCACGGCTCGGTGATCTCCAGGCCTCTGCCCGTTTCTCGGGCTTTGCCGATGCCCTCGGGAGCACGATCGCAGAGCTCGAGGCCGGTCTCCTCGAACCTGCGGACCTCGACGGCGACCTGGCCGAGCTCTACCGCCGGTACCGCGCCGAGCTCGACCGTCTCCAGCTCTGGGACCGCGATCTCCGGCGGGCGTACGCCGCCGACCGGCTCGCGGGCGAGCTCGAGTCGTGGGACGGGCGGCCGGTGTACGCGTACGGCTTCGAGGATCTGAGCGGCGCGCAGTGGCGCCTGCTGGAGGCATTCGCCGGGCGGACGGACGTGACCGTGTCGCTCCAGTACGAGCCGGGGCGGCTCGCGTTCGCCTCGCTCGAGCGCACCGCCGCCGACCTCGCGCGCCTGGCCGACGGACGGATCGAGGAGTTGCCCCCGCGCTATGCGGACTACGCCCATCCCGCCCTTGCCCATCTCGAGCGGGCGTTGTTCGAGGACGACCCGCCGACGGCGCCTCCGGCGCAGGGCGCCGTCCGCTTCCTCGAGGGCGCCGGCACGAGGGCGACGCTGGAGCTCGTCGCCGACGAGATCCTCCAGCTCGTCCGCTCCGGCACCTCACCCGACGGCATCCTCGTCGTCAGCCCCTCGCTCGAGCGCGTGCGGGCGCCGCTGGAGTCGGCATTTGGAGCGTTCGGCGTTCCCTACGGGGTCGAGGGATCGATCCGCCTCCCGCAGGCGCCGTTCGGGCGGGCTCTGCTTTCGCTGCTGCGGTACGACTGGCTGCGCGGCGGCCGCCGCGACCTCTTCGGCTTCGTCCGCTCGCCGTACTCGGGCCTGGCCCGCGCGCACGCCGACTTTCTCGAGGGGCGGCTGCGGGGACGCGGGATCCGGTCGCCCGAGCGGCTCGAGACGACGATCGTCGAGCTGCGCGGCCAGCCGCTTGTCTTTCTCGACCGGCTGCGGGCGGCTCCGCAGGCGCTCGCGGGCGTGCGCGACCTGGCAGCCTCCATGCTCCGCGCCGCGCACGGGGTCGACGCTCCGCCGGCGACGGAGCAGGCGCGTGTGGACCTGCGCTCGTATCAGGCCGTCGTCGGCCTGCTCGACGAGCTCGACGGCTGGGTGAAGCTCGGCTCGGAACTCTCCGTCGAGGACCTCGTCGCCGCGCTCGAGCGGACGCAGGTTCGCCTCGGCGCCGCTCCCGCCGGGCACGTCGCGGTCCTCGACCTGCTGCGGGCGCGGACGCGGCGAGCAGACGTCGTGTTCGTGCTCGGGCTGGAGGAAGGCGTCTTCCCGCAACGCACGCAGAGCTCGCCGTTCCTCGACGACGAGGGGCGGCGGAAGCTGGACGAGGCGGCCAGGCTCGCGCGGCCCGATCCGGTCTCGCGTGCC
The DNA here is from genome assembly GCA_046732255.1 of Actinomycetota bacterium. Lineage (GTDB taxonomy): Bacteria > Actinomycetota > Thermoleophilia > Gaiellales > Gaiellaceae > DATBLE01. Next base: position 12,252 of record JBKPMR010000082.1, on the reverse strand, counting down.
CGCTACCTCTTCTACACCGCCTGCACGAGGCCGTCGCGACGGCTGTACCTCGTCCGTGAGGCGGCGACCGACGACGGGGCTCCGCGTCAGCCGAGCCCCTTCTGGGAGGACGTCCGGGCCGTGCTCCGGCCCGAGGACCTGCCGCGCGTGACGCGGCGGCGGTCGCTCTCCGAGCTGGTCTGGCCGATGGAGGCTGCGCCGAGCGAGCGCGAGCGGCTGCGGGCCGTCTCGTCGCTCGCGACCGCGGACCGTGCGGCGGCGGAGGCGATCGCGCGCGCGAACGGCTGGGAGCGCCGGTTCGACCGCGCGCTCGAAGCCTTCCGGCGCCCGACGCGCCTGACGGACCCGGCGGTCCTGGAGTCGCTGGGCGCCCGAACGATGTTCGGCGTCACCGAGCTCGAAGCCTTCGCCGGCTGCTCCTCGATCTGGTTCGTCGAGCGGATGCTCGATCCGAAGTCGATGGACGTCGAGATCGACGCGCGCATGCGCGGGTCGATCGCGCACCAGGCGCTCTTCAAGTTCTTCTCCGGTCTCCCCAAGCGGCTCGGCGCGGATCGGGTATCCCCGGAGCAGCTCGACGACGCGCTCGCCTTCCTGGGCGAGTGCTTGAGCGAGGCGCTCGCCGGCGGTGCCGAGAACCGCCTCGAGCTCACCGACCTCCAGCGAGACGAGCTGCGCCAAACCCTGTGGCGGGACCTGGAGGCCTTCGTCCGCTCGGAGGCGGAGTCCGAGCTGCCGCTCGTGCCGCGCCGGTTCGAGGTCTCGTTCGGCTCCGAGCGGTCGGCGCCCGAGCTGCAGCGCGGGCTCGACCTCGGCGAGTTCCAGCTCTCGGGGAAGATCGACCGCATCGACCTGGACCCCTTCGCCGCCCGGGGAATCGTCTGGGACTACAAGTCCGGCAAGAAGGCGCACAGCGCCTCGGAGATCGAGCGCGAGCTGCGGCTCCAGATCCCGCTGTACATGCTCGTCCTCCGCGACCTCGTCGGCGTTGAGCCGCTCGGCGGCCTGTACCGTCCGCTCTCCGGCGACCGCAAGCCGCGCGGGCTCCTGCGCGCAACGGCACGCGGCGACGGCGTGCCCGGCTACTCGCCGCGCGACTACGTGGACGAGGACGAGTTCTGGACGAAGGTCGAGAAGGCGCAGGACGTGGCGCGGAGGATGGTGGCGCGCATCCGAGCAGGCGACGTCAGGCACGACCCGCGTGAGGGCTCGTGTCCGTCGTGGTGCCGGCTCGGCTCCATGTGCCGGGTGAGAAGGGGATAGGCGCGGTGGCAGCAACGACAGAGCGCCCGCCGACACCCGAGCAGCACGCCGCAATCGAGGCGGCGGGCCTCGTCTTCGTCTCCGCCGGAGCGGGTACCGGCAAGACGTCGGTCCTGGTCGAGCGCTTCGCGCGGGCGATCGACAACGGCATCGACGTCGGCTCGATTCTCGTGATCACGTACACGGAGCGAGCGGCCGCCGAGCTCCGCGTCCGGATCCGCGCGCGGCTCGCGCAGCTCGGGCGGCGCGACCTGACGCGTGAGCTGGACGGCGCCTGGATCTCGACGATCCACGGGTTCTGCCACCGGCTGCTGAAGCAGCATCCATTCGCGGCCGGGCTCGATCCGAGGTTCCGCGTGCTGGACGAGAGCCAGGCCGGCGTCCTCCGGACCGAGGCGTTCGAGGCGGCGCTCGCCGAGTTCTGCGGCGGTGGCGCGGCCGATCGGCTCGCCCTGCTGTCGACCTATGGATCGGCCGGCCTGCGCCGGATGCTCACGGGCGTCTACGAGACCCTGCGGGCAGCCGGCCGTCCTCTGGAGCTGTCGCTGGGCGACGCACCGAGCCTGGACGACGCCGTCGAACGCGTTCGAGCCTCGGCCGGGGGCGCAGACGAGGCAGCCCGGCTTGTGGAGCTGCTCGAGCGGCGTCCACTGCCGGAGGCCCTGCTCGATCTCTCCGGCTACGCCGTCCGCGGCGACGACGACTACGAACAGGCGAGGACGGCGCTCGAGCAGGGGGCCCTGAACGCGGTCGCCGCGCGCGACCGGGAACTGCTCGAGACGCTGCTCCAGGGGTTCGAGCGCGCCTACCGGGCGGCGAAGGAGCGCGAGTCGGCGCTCGACTTCGAGGACCTCCAGCTGCGTGCGCGCGACCTGCTCCGTGACGAGCCCGCGATCCGAGAGCGCGAGCAGCTCCGCTTCCGTCAAGTCTGCGTCGACGAGTTCCAGGACACCAACCGACTCCAGTGCGAGCTGATCGACCTGATCGCCGGTTCGGAGCTGTTCTTCGTCGGGGACGAGTTCCAGTCGATCTACCGCTTCCGACACGCGGACGTGGAGGTGTTCAAGGAGCGGCGAGAGCAGGTCGGCGACGTCCTCTCGCTGACGCACAACTGGCGCTCGCGGCCCGAGGTGCTCGCGGTCGTGAACGAGCTGTTCGGCGCGACGTTCGGGGACGAGTTCCAGCGGCTCGTCGCGGCGGGACGGTTCCCCGACCCTGCCTCCGGGCCCGGGGTCGAGCTGCTCGTCGCCGACAAGGAGAGCTACAAGGAGGGCGGCCTTCCGTGGCGCCGCGGCGAGGCGAAGGCGGTCGCGCGGCGCGTGCGCGAGCTCGTCGACTCCGGTGAGGCGGAGCCGGGCGAGATCGTCCTGCTCTTCGCCGCCGGGACCGACGCGGAGCAGTACGAGGAGGCACTGCGCGAGCTCGACCTGCCGACCTACCGCGCGACCGGACGCGGCTATTTCGGCCAGCAGCAGGTGGTCGACCTCCTCGGGTACCTGCGGCTGCTGCACAACCGCTACGACGACGAAGCGGTCGTCACCGTGCTCGCCTCGCCGTTCGTCGGGGTCTCGAACGACGCGCTCGTCGTCCTGCGACGCGCGGCCACGCGCCGTCCGCTCTTCACCGCGCTGGAGAAGGGGCTGCCCGAGGGGCTCTCGGAGCGGGACGCCCGGCTGCTCCAGGCGTTCCGGCAACGGTACGACCGGCTCGCCGCCCTCGCCGGAACCGTAGGGCTCGAACGCCTCTGCGAGCAGATCGTCGTCGAGCACGACTACGATCTCGCCGTCCTCGCGCAGTGGGACGGGCGCCGCCGCTACGCAAACCTGCGCAAGCTCGCCCGGCTCGCCCGCTCGTACGAGGAGCTGCGGGGGCCGGACGTGGAGGGGTTCGTCCGCTTCGTCTCGGAGCAGGATGCGGCCGGCGTGAAGGAGCTGGAGGCGGTCGCGGAGGAGGAGGGTGCGGGTGCCGTGCGGCTTCTCACCATCCATGCGGCGAAGGGTCTCGAGTTCAAGGTCGTCGTCGTCGCCGACGCCGGGCGCGAGCGAATGCCTACGCGCGGCGAGGAGATCATCTGCCTTCCGGACGGGCGGTTCGGGTTCAAGGTCGTCGATCCGCTCACGGGGAAGCGCCTCGCCGCCTTCTCGTACGAGGCCGTGCGCGACGCCGAGGAGGCGGCCGACGAGGCCGAGCGACTCCGCCTCTACTACGTGGCGATGACGCGGGCGATCGACCGTCTGATCGTCGCCGGTTCCGTCGATCCGGCTCGGCGCGACCCCAAGACGCCGATCGGCTGGGTGCTGGACCGGCTCGACGTCGGCGAGCTCGAGAACGGAGAGATCGTCCGGGGCGAAGCGCGCCTTCGACTGACGGTCGACCGCTTCGCCGCAGAGCTCCCCGTGGAGGACGAGCCGGTTTCCGCCGAGCCGCAGCTGTCGCTCTTCGACACGGTGGCGTCGGTGCCCGCGCTGGACGTCCCGCCGCTGCCGCCGCTCCAACCGGTCGTTGTGCCCACCGGCGAGCCGGTCCGCCGCCTTTCGTACTCGGCGCTGGCGCTCTTCGAGCGCTGCCCGTACCGCTTCTACGCCGAGCGCGTGGGAGGTCTCCGGCCGGTGGACGGGAGCGGCCGCGGAGACACGATTTCGACCGGGATGGCGGCAACCGAGATCGGCGACTCGGTCCACCGCCTCCTCGAGCGGGTCGATCTCGGCGCGCCGACACCGCCGTCGCTCGACCAGGTGCTCGGCTGGTATCCGGGCGCCACCGCCGAGGAGCTCGAGCGAATCGGCGAGCTCGTCGAGTCGTACTGCGACTCGATCCTCGCGGCCCGGCTGGCCGCGCTCCACGGGGTGTCCTCCGAGCGGCCGTTTGCGTTCGAGCACGACGGAGTGCTGTTCCACGGCGTCCTCGACGTCCTCCACCTGGAGGGCGACCGCGCGCTCGTCGCCGACTTCAAGTCGAACGTGCTCGGCGAGCTGTCGCCGGCCGAAGTAGTCGATGCCGAGTATCGGCTGCAGCGCCTCGTCTACGCGATCGCCTGCTTCCGGGCGGGCGCCGACGAGGTCGAGGTCGTCTACCAGTTCCTGGAAAACCCGGACGAGCTCGTGGAGGCGACGTTCCGCCGGGACGAGCTTCCTGGGTTGGAGGCCGAGCTCTCTGCCGCGATCGCCCGGATCCAGGCCGGCGAGTTCCCGCCACGCCCGAGCGAGTTCGCATGCGCCGGTTGCCCGGCGCTCGACGTGGTCTGCGCAGGGCCCGCACTGCGCGAGCACTAGCATCGGCCACATGCATGCGAGGAAGGCGGCGCCGAGCGACGTCGAGACGATCTGCCGCATCTGCGCTGACGCATGGCGCGAGACGTACCGCGAGCTCTACTCGCGCGAACGAATCGACAAGGTGATCGCCGAGTTCTATAGCCCAGACCGCGTGCGCGCCGAGCTCGAGCCAGGCGAAGCGTGGGACGGCTGGTGGGTTGCCGAGGACGACGCCGGCACTGTCGTCGCCGCGGGCGGTGGCGGGATAACTGGACCGCAAGTGGGCGAGATCTACGTTCTCTATGCAGATCCAGCCCGGCGCGGAAAGGGTGCCAGGACCGCGATCCTCGAGGCCATTACTCACGAGCAGCGGGCCCAGGGCGCGACCGAGCAGTCGGTGGCTGTCGCCGAGGGAAACGAGAAGGGCATCCCGTTCTACGAGGCTCGCGGGTTCCGTCGTCGAGGCACGCGGCCTGCATATGCGAGCGAGGACTCGTCCGAGCCTGACAGCGCGCTCTTCTGGCGACCGGTGCGCTGATGCCGCGGTCGTATGTGCGTGAGACTCGGAGGCACGTCGGGCCGAAGAGAGATCGCATCCGTCCGATCGTCGAGCGGCTGAAAGCCGAGCACGCCGATGCGCGGATCGCGCTTCGCTTCCGCACCGACATCGAGCTGCTGGTCTCGGTGATGCTCTCCGCGCAGACGACGGACGTGAACGTCAACCGCGTTACCGAGCGCTTGTTCGAGAAGTACTGTCGCCCGGAGGACTACCTGGCCGTCCCGCAGGAGGAGCTCGAGCGCGACATCCACGCGACCGGCTTCTTCCGCCAGAAGGCGAAAGCGATCCGCGGGACGATGGCGATGCTGATCGACGACTACGACGGGCAGGTGCCGAGGCGACTCGAGGAGCTCGTCCGGCTGCCGGGCGTCGCCCGCAAGACCGCGAACGTGGTCGCCGCCGAGCTCGGCGACGCGCAGGGGATCGTCGTCGACACCCACGTCCGTAGGCTCTCGCAGCGCCTCGGACTCACCCGCCACGACGATCCGGTGAAGATCGAACGTGACCTCCAGCGGCTCGTTCCGCGCGCGGACTGGGGGGTGTTCCCGCACCTCCTGATCTGGCACGGGCGGCGCATCTGCGTCGCGCGGGCGCCTCGCTGCCCCGACTGCGTCCTGCTCGATCTCTGCCCGTCCGCGCGCCTCTAGACTACTCGCCTTTGCGTCGGTGCCGGGCTTTGCCCGGCACCGACTGCGAGCCTAGGCGTAGTCTCGTCCGGTGCCAGATCTGGAGACCAACCGGCTCCGCCTGCACGCGCTCACGCCCGAAGAGGCGGACGCTCTGCACACGGGCGCGCTGCCCGAGGGATGGGCGTACGCGGACGGCTATCCCCTCCCCGACACCAAGGACGGCGTCGGCCTCTTCCTCCGCCACGGCAACCGCGAATACGGCTTTCACTTCGTCGTCCGGCGGGAGGACGAGCAGGTGATCGGCGAGATCGGCTTCGTCGAGCCTCCGCAGGGTGGGTCGGTGACGATCGGGTATGCGATCGTCCCCTCGGCGCGTCGCCTTGGCTACGCGACGGAGGCGATCGTCGCCGTGACCGAGTGGTCGCTTGCCCAGCCGGACGTCACGCACGTCCGAGCGCAGACGCTGCCCGACAACGAGCCCTCGATCAGGGCATTGCGGAACGCCGGCTTCGAGGAGGACGAGCCCGGGGCGAGAGTGCGGCGGTTCGTGAAGGAGGTCAGGCCCGCGGGCTGAGTGCGACCAGGAGGCCGCCGTCCTCGTCGTAGGCGGGGAAGAGATCGGCGGTGACCGGCTTGACCACGCCGGCCTTCGTTCGGATCTGGAGGGTTTCCCCGAGGCGGCGCACGCCCCACTCCAGCGCCAGCGAGACCGGGTTCTTCCCGTCCTCGAAACCGTCCAGGGCGAGCCGTTCCACCACCGGATGCCCCATCAGCTCGCCCTCGCTGAAGCCGGTGAGCTCGAACACGCCGCGGCCGGAGGCGAGGATCCGCCCGTCCTGGTCGCAGACGACCAGGCCGGTGTTGGGGCCTGGGTAGTAGTCGTCCATCAGCTCGAACAGGAAGCCGAACCCGCACCGGTGGCAGGCGACCGCCTGGCGCGACATTCCCTCGAACCCGTCGATGTCGACCGAGCGGTCCTTGCAGTTCGGGCAGATGTAGTACGGCACCCGGCCAGGGTAGCCGCGGCACGATCCGCTACGGACAGTTCTTGACGGTGTCCTGCGAGTCGAACGTGAACACGTCGACGACACCGTCGTTCTTACCGCAGTCGAGCGCGTCGTTCTTGACGACGCCGTCGCTTCCGTTCAGCGTGTCCGCCCCGCCTTTTCCATTGAGCTTGTCCTTGCCGGCGTTTCCGGTGAGGACGTTCGCGACGTCGTCCCCCGTCAGCTTGTCACGCCCTGATCCGCCGGCGGCGTTCTCGGTCTGGAGGTTGTCTCCCTCCTTCTTCTCGCCGTCGTTCGCCTTGCCGTCGAGCGCGACCATGACGTTGCCGGTCCGGGCGGAGTAGTCGACCGTGTCGAGCCCGTTTCCGCCGAGGAGGACGTCGGCCCCGTCGGGTGCCGCACCCTGTAGGAACGTGTCGTTGCCGTCGCCGCCGCAGACGAAGTCGTTTCCACCCTTGGCGTCGATCGTGTCGTTTCCGCCGAGCCCGGCGATGACGTCGTTACCGCTCGTTCCGTCGATCGTCCCGACGTCGTCGCCAGCCGTCCCGACGATCGTCGCCCGGCGGCCGTTGCAGAACACGCCGACTTCGATGCGGGAGGTGTAGAGATCGAGCCCTGAGCCGGCGCTGTCGGGGTTGTCGCCCGTCGAGTTCGAGTTGTCCGACCAGACCGGCATCGCCAGCCCGTCGAAGAAGTCGACCCACGAGTAGTCGCCGAACTCGAAGTCGGGATCGAAGCCCGCGTCGCCGTCAGAGGAGCCGGCGCTGATCTGGAAGTTCGAGAAGGTCGAGCCGCCGTCCTCGGAGACTCCGCCCCAGTACTCGATCGCGTCGTGGTTGGTCGGATCGTTCCGGGCGTCGTACCAGGTGACGATCAGGTTCCCGGTCACCTGATCCACGGCGACGTAGGGCAGGAACTGGGCCTGCGTGGTGGCGTCGTCGTTGACCTTCACCGCCGCGGTCCACGTCGCGCCGTCGTTGTCGGAGTGGCGGATGTAGACGTCGGTGTTGCCGCTCTCGTCCGGGCTCTCGTCCGTGTAGACGAGGTAGAGGCGCCCGTCGAAGGCGCCGCCGCTCCGGTCGTACTGGAGGTTGCCCTCGGCGTCGATCGTGCGGTTGAACTGCGGCGGGATGTCGTCGAACTTGGCGACGTTCGTGTCGGTCGCCTTCACCGGCGCGCCGAACCCGTTCGGCCCGAGCCCGTCGGCGTCGGTGTTCACGTCGATCTCGCATGGACAGGAGACGAAGTCGTCCTGCGCGGTCTGCCAGGCGACGACCACCTGCCCGTCAGGGCCGATCGCGATGTCACCGAACTGGCCGTTGTCTCCCTCGGAGCCCGGTGCCGGCTGGCGCACACCCGGAAGGCGCCGAGGCGGCGGCGACGGGCCCGCACTGCCGTTCGCCGGTTGCGGCCGGGAGAAGGGCCCGATCGAGCCGAGCCCCGACACCGGCGCGCCCGACGCCATGATCGTGCCGGCCTCGTCCCAGGTCGCCCAGACCGCGCCCTCGCCGGCCTTGACCGTCGGCTGGTCGACCTCCGGGTCGCTGTTCAGGACGAGCAGCTTCCTGAACTTCTTGCCGCCGTTGGTGCTGACGTAGAGCGGCGCCCGGTCGACAAAGGGGTCGACGGGGAGGAGGTTCAGGTTGACGAGGAACAGGTTCCCGAACTCGTCCCACGACGACGCGTTGTCGCAGCACGTCTTGCCGACTCCGCCGCCCGCCTTCTTCCAGGTCAGCCCGCCGTCGTCGCTGCTCCGGGCGGTGAAGCGGTTCACCGCGACGAAGATCTGGTCCGGGTTGGTCGGGTTGATCGAGACCGTCGCCTCGGCATCGTCGCCGGACAGCTTCGTGATGTCGACGTTCGGCTGCACGGCGATCGGGGCCGCCCGGCTCTGCGCGTCCGATGCCGACACCGTCACCAGTCCGACGGCGATTGCCCCAATCAGCAAGAAATGACGCCGCCGCCCCAAGGGCGGGGATCCTAACGAAGCCGGGACGAGCCTGTCAGATCCAGCCCTTGCGGCGGAAGTACAGGATCTGGCCGAGCGACGTCACAGCGATCAGGCCTAGAGACCAGTAGTAGCCCCAGCCCCAATGGAGCTCGGGGATGTTCCTGAAGTTCTGCCCGTACAGTCCGACGATCAGCGTGGGGAGGAGCAGGATCGACGCGATCGCCGTCAGGCGCTTCATCACGTCGTTCTGTTCGTTCGCGATCTGTGCCTGGTGGTAGTCGCGCACGCCGGAGAGCAGGTCGCGCGCGAGCTCGAGGTTGTCCGCCGCCCGGAGGAGTTTGTCGTACGCGTTGCCGAAGTCGAGCTCGACGTCGTGGGTGAAGACCTCCGCGCCGCCGAACTCGACCCGGTTGTCGATCACCTCGCGGACGGCATCGCGTGTGGGGGCGAGGGTGCGTCGGATGTGCAGCATGTCGTGCCGGAGAGAAGAGAGGCGCTGGCGGATCCGTTCCGACGGCCAGTCCTCGACGTGGTCCTCGAGCTCGTCGATCTCGTCGTTGACGCCGTCGATCAGGTCGAGGAAGCGCTCGGCGACGTCGTCGATCAGGTGGTACGCGACCGTCGCGACGCTGTCCTCGTCGCGGCAGGACGCCCGGGCCGACGCTGGATCCCACGGAGGCTTCCCACCCTCGGGCGTCTTTCGCACCGTGACGAGGATGTCACGCGTGATCACCAGGTCGACCTCCTGGTAGACGAGCTCGTCCTCCTCGGTCAGCAGGACGGGGACGAGGAGCACGCCGAACACGTAGTCGCCGTGCGACTCGAGCTTCGGCCGCGGCTCGTCCTCGTGCTGCGCGGGGGCGAGCAGCTGCTCGAGCGCGCGCTCGTGCACGGCAGTCGGGAGCTTGTCGCGGAGGGTCTCGGCGGTCGGATCGAGGAGGTCGATCCAGCGAGGGTGCTCCACGCCCATCCCGGGCGAGGCTAGCGCCCGGGTCGGCTAGCCTGCCCGCCTTTGCGTCGGTGTCGGGCTTTGCCCGGCACCGACTGCTGACCTAGCCTGGCCGCCTTTGCGTCGGTGTCGGGCTTTGTCCGGCACCGACTGCTGACCTAGCCTGGCCGCCTTTGCGTCGGTGTCGGGCTTTGTCCGGCACCGACTGCTGACCTAGCCTGCTCGCCTTTGCGTCGGTGTCGGGCTTTGTCCGGCACCGACTGCTGACCTAGCCTGCTCGCCTTTGCGTCGGTGTCGGGCTTTGCCCGGCACCGACTGCTGACCTAGACGCGGGGTGCGGTGAGGGCGGTCGCCTCGTGTCCCTCACGCGCCGCCAAAAAACGCTCCGCGTCGAGCGCGGCCATACAACCGGAGCCGGCGGCGGTGATCGCCTGCCGGTAAGTGTGATCCTGGACGTCACCGGCGGCGAACACGCCGGGGACGTTGGTCTCGGTCGAACCGGTCTTCGTCACCAGGTAGCCGGCCTCGTCGTGGTCGAGCTGGTCGAGGAAGAGCGCGGTCGTCGGATCGTGTCCGATCGCGACGAAGAGGCCGTTCGCCTCCAGCTCCCGCGTCTCGCCCGTGTCGACGTGGCGGAGGAGGACCGCCCGCATCTTCCCGTCGTTTCCGGGGATCACTTCCTCGACGACGTACGGGGTGAGGAACTCGATCTTCTCGTTGGCGCGGGCGCGGTCGACCATGATCTGCGAGGCCCGGAAGTCGTCGCGCCGGTGGACGAGCGTCACCTTCGTCGCGAACTTCGTCAGGAACGACGCCTCTTCCATCGCCGAGTCGCCGCCCCCGACCACGACCACCTCGAGGTCCCGGTAGAAGGCGCCGTCGCAGGTCGCGCAGTACGTGACGCCGCGGCCCTGGAGCGAGCGTTCGGACTCGAGCCCGAGCTGCCGTGCGGTCGCGCCGGTGGCGACGATCACGGACTCTGCCCGGTACTCGTCGTCGCCCACCCAGACGCGGAACGGGCGCTCGGAGAAGTCGACGCGGGTGACGTCGTCGGTGATGAACTCGGCGCCGAACCGCTCTGCCTGGAACCGGAACTCCTGCATCATCTCCGGCCCCATGACGCCGTCCGGGTAGCCTGGATAGTTCTCGACCTCGCTGGTGATCATGAGCTGGCCGCCCCACTGGAAGCCCTCGATCACGAGCGGATGGAGGTTCGCCCGCGCGCTGTAGAGCGCGGCGGTGTACCCGGCCGGGCCGCCTCCGATGATGATCACCTGGCGCAGGTCGTCCATACCTACATAAACGTATCGCCCGGGTCGGCGATTCCGACACAGGTGCATACAAACGGCGCCCCGCGGGGAAAGAGATGGCACCCCGACGATGGCGGAGACCGTGAACTGGGAGGCGCTCCGGGACCTGGCGCGGTTCCGGGCCGAGCGAGGCGTCGCTCTGAGCCTGTACCTCGATCTCGCGCCGTCGGTGACGCCGACAGCAGGAGACCTGGCTACCCGGTTGAGCTCGCTGCTGACGCAGGCGGCGAGGAGTCTCCACGACGGTCTGAGCCACGACGCGCGGAAGGGCCTGAGGAGTGACCTCGGCCGCGTGTCGAGCTACGTGACCACCGATTTCGACCGGAACGGCGCGCACGGCCTCGCAATCTTCGCCTCCGAGCTCGACGGCCTCTGGCGCCGGCTGCTCCTCGCCGAGTCGGTGCCGGACTCGGTTCGGGTCGACGCCGAGCTGCGGCTGACGCCGCTCGTGCCGCTGGTTGGCCGCGGCGAGGACGCCCTGGTCGCCGTCGTCGGCCGCGAGCGGGGCGAGCTCTTCCGCCTCCGCGGCGGGCGGCTGCGCGAGGTGGTCGACAGGAGCGAGGACCGGCCGGGCCGCCACGACCAGGGCGGGTGGTCGCAGGCCCGGTACCAGCGTCACATCGAGCACCTGGTCCAGGAGCACCTGCAGCGGGTGGCGGCAGAAGTCGACCGGCGCGCACGGCGCGGCTCGGAGCCCATCGTGGTCGTCACCACGGAGGAGACCGGAGCCTCCTTCCGAGAGCTGCTGTCGAGCGACGCGCTCGCCGCGATCGTCGGCTGGACGACGGCGGAGTCACACGCCGGTCCGGCCGAGCTCATGGCCGCCGCCGAGCCTGTCCTGGCGGCATGGCGTGCCGGGGAGGAAGCCCGCGCGCTCGAGCGCTGGCGCGAGGAGGCGGGCCGGAACGGCCGAGCGGCGGCCGGCTGGGACGAGACGCTCGCGGCCGTGTCCGAAGGGCGGGTCTCGCTCCTCCTCTACCGGCAGGGCGTCGACCGGACGGCGTGGCGCTGCCCCCGCTGCGGGCAGGCGTCGACGGCGGAAGGCGCGTGCGCGCTCGACGGGACGACGATGATGGCCGCCGACGGCCTGGAGGCCGTCGTCCACCAGACGCTGTCGGGCGGGGGCGCTGTTCGCGCCCTGACCGACCGCCTGGACCTCGACCCGGTCGAGGGCATCGGCGCGCTGCTGCGGTACTAGATGGCTGACCGGAAAATCTCGTGCGTCCGGACGCGAGATCTGGCCGTCTGGGCCGCTCCCGCTCCGGTTCCGCGGCCGGTGGCCGCTCCACCGGCGCGTCCGCTTCGCGCGCCGAGCCCGTCACCGTTACTTGTT
>JBKPMR010000081.1:0-76896 GCA_046732255.1 Actinomycetota bacterium | reverse complement strand
GTGCTGGCGGGCGCGCGCGGGCCGGACGCCGCAGCGGACGAGCTCGAGCGCGCGCAGGCCTGCGCGGCCGCGATCTGCCAGGGCCTCCAGGACCAGCTGCGTCGCGACCTCGTGCTCGTGATCGACGATTTCCAGGAGGCGGCGGAGGGGCCTGCCGCCGTCCGTCTCGTGGACGCCATCTGCCGGGGAGCGCCTCCGCGCCTGCACGTCGTCCTGGCCTCGCGCCTCGAGCCGTCGTTTGCCGTCGACCGGCTGCGGGGCCAGGGCCAGGTGCTCGAGCTCGGCGGGTCCGATCTCGCGTTCACCCAGGGCGAGACGGCCGCCCTGCTCCTGGAGCTCTCGGGGCTCGACGACGAGGACACCGTCGAGGCGGTCCATCGTGCGACCGGAGGTTGGGCGGCCGCGGTCCGCCTCGCGGCCGAGGCGCTTCGGGACGTCCCCTCCTCCGCCCGCGCAGCGGCGCTCGACCGGATCCGCCGCCCGGGCGGACCGCTCTTCGCCTACCTGGCCGCCGAGGTGTTCACCAACGAGCCCCCCGAAGTGACGAGGCTCGTGAGCACGCTGGCGCCGCTGGAGCGGTTCACGGCAGAGCTCTGCGAGGCGCTCGGGCTCGAGGGAGCCGGCGAGATCATCCATTCGCTGGCGCGCCGTGGACTCTTCGTGGAGCTCTACGGGCAGCCGGCAGGCTGGTTCTCGCTCGGAGCACCGGTGCGCGACTACGCGCTCGCCCAGCTGCCGCTCCCAGAGGCGGAACGACGCCGCGTTCACCGTGTCGCGTCCCGGTGGCTCGAGGCGAACGGCCGCGTCGAGGAGGCGCTCAGGACGCTGGCGGCAATCGGCGATCACGCAGCCGCCGCCCGCCTGCTCGTCAGGCAGGGTCAGACCCTGCTCGGCCGCGGAGCGGTCGACGCGGTGATCACTGCCGCCGAGCTCCTCCCGTCCGATCTGCGCGACGAGCGCATCGAGCAGCTCGCCGGCGAGGCACTCCAGGTGAAGGGCGACTGGGACGGCGCTCTCCGTCGCTTCGAGCGCGCGGCGGGCGATACGGACCGACTCGCGCCGGCCCTCGCCTGGCGGATGGCGCTGATCCACCAGCTGCGCGGCCGGCTGGCCGAAGCGTTCGAGCTCTACGAACGTGCGGCACTCGACGCGGGCGACCCGCGCGACGTCGCCCTCCTGCTCGCGTGGCGGGCGAGCGCCCACTGGCTGCGAGGCGAGGCCGACGAGGCCCGCGAGGGTGCGGGACGCGCCTTCGAGCTCGCGTCCGACCTCGCCGACCCGCAGGCCCTGGCGGCGGCCCACACGGTGCTCGCCATGCTTGCCGCACTCGACGGCGACCGCAACGCGAACGACGCGCACTACCTCCGGGCGCTCGACCACGCCGAGCAGGCCGGCGACGTCCTCCAGCTGATCCGCATCCGCGCCAACCGCGGATCGCGCCACCTCGAGGAAGGCGCCTACGAGGAGGCGATCGTCGAGCTCGACCTCGGCGTCAGGCTGGCGGATCTCGCGGGCTTCGCGTCGTTCAAGGCGCTCGCGTTGACCAACCGCGGGGATGCGCGGCGCCGGCTCGGTCGGCTGGAAGAGGCGTTCGCCGACCTCGAGCAGGCTCGGGAGCTGTACCAGCGTCTCGGGTCGCGGATGGTCGCCTACCCGCTCCGGAACCTGGGCGAGATCCACCGGGAGCGCGGCGAGTCCGCGCTCGCCCGCGCCGCCTTCGAGGAGGCGATCGCCCAGGCCGAGGCCGCGGGCGATCTGCAGGGTCTCTGCCCGGCTCTGGCCGGGCTCGCGCGACTGCTCGCCGTCGACGAGCCTGCCGAGGCGGAGCGGTTCGCCCTGCGCGCGTGCGAGCTCGAGTACGGGATGGCCCAGGTGCACGCCCTGCTCGCCGCCGGCTGGGTGGCGCTCGCGCGCGGCGACCGTGAGCTCGCGGCCGAGCGTGGAGCCGAGGCGGCGTCCGCGGCCCGCGGCCGCCGTGATCGCGCCGGCCTCGCCGAGGCGCTCGAGCTCGGCACGCTGGCCGCCCCGCACCCCGCCGCGGAGACCCGGTGGCTGGAGGAAGCGGCGACGATCTGGCGCGAGCTCGGCAGCGTCATCCGCGAAGCCCAGGTCGAGCTCGTCGCGGGCCTGATCCGCGACGAGGCCGAGCGAGTCCGCGCTGCGGAGGAGCGGCTCACTGCGCTCGGTGCCCGCGGCTACCGGGCCCAGCTCGCGCGCATCCTGCCCCCGGCCGCCGCCCCACCGCTCGCCGTGCAGACGCTGGGCCGCTTCCGCGTGGTGCGCGCCGGCGAGCCGATCTCGCTCGAGGCGTGGCAGTCGAGGAAGGCGCGAGACCTGCTCAAGATCCTGATCGCCCGCCGAGGGCGGCCGGCGCCGCGCGACTACCTGATGGAGGCGCTCTGGCCGGACCAGCCGCCGGGGCCGCTGGGGAGCCGGCTCTCGGTCCTGCTCAGCACCGTCCGCTCGGTGCTCGATCCCGAGAAGCGGTTCGAGCCGGACCACTTCGTCGCCGCCGATGCGGGCGCCGTCTGGCTGCAGGCCGAGAACGTCCCGGTCGACGTCGAGCGGTTCCTTGCGCTGGCAACGGCAGGGCGCCTTGCCGAGGCGGAAGCGGCGTACACCGGCGATTTCCTCGAGGAGGACGCCTACGAGGACTGGGCGATCGGCCTTCGCGAGGAGGTTCGCGCGACGTACGTCGAGGTCGCCCGCACGCTTGCCGAGGGTGCGGCGGAGCGCAGCGACACCGACGCGGCGGCGCGGTTCTTCCGGCGGGTGCTGGAGCGCGACCCGTATGACGAGTCCGCACACCTCGGGCTCGTTCGCGCGCTCTCGTCGGCGGGCCGGCACGGCGAGGCCCGCCGCTGCTTCCGCACGTACTGCGCCCGAATGGACGAGATCGGCGTCGAGTCGGTCCCGTTCAGCGGCCGACCCGCCTGAACGTCGCTTGAAGCCGGCCTGAAGGTCGCCGGAAGGGGCTTCGGCGACGATCGCCGCGTTCACCGAAGGGAGGCAGAACGTGGCACGGGGATCACGCACCTGGCTTCGGCCCTCACCGGCGCTGGTGGTCGCGCTGGTCGCGCTGGCAATCTCGCTCGGCGGCACGGGCTATGCGGCGCTCAAGCTGCCGGCGGGCAGCGTCGGGCCGGTCCAGCTCAGGAAGGACGCTGTCACCTCGCTGAAGGTGAAGAACGGCTCGCTGATTCCGGCCGACTTCAAGGCCGGGCAGCTCCCGGCCGGACCGGCCGGCTCGGTCGGCGCCCAGGGCCCGAAGGGCGACAAGGGAGACAAGGGAGAGAGGGGCGAGGCCGGTCCGCCGGCGACGAGCGGCCTCGAGATCCGCCAGGGAGAGACGGGGCTCGATTCGAGCGCGGTCAAGAACATCCACGCCTCCTGCTCGCCCGGTAAGAAGCTCGTCGGCGGCGGCGCGTGGATCAGCGGCGCCTTGGGCAACGGCGGCCCGGCGCTCGTCCGGTCGACGCCCACCGCCGACCTCTTCTCGTGGTCGGCGGTCGCCGCCGAGACGTCAGGCTCCTTCGGCGGAAACTGGCAGCTCTTCGCCGAGGTCGTCTGCGTAAAGGTCGAGTCGTGACCGCACGGCTCGTGCGGGCTGCGATCGCCGTCGTCGTCGGCACGCTCGTGGGGGCGGCCGCTGTGCATGCCCGGGGAGAGCCGCGGCGGGCGACGACGACGGCGATCAACGCCCAGGCGCCCAAGCCCGCGCCTCACCGGATCGGCGTCCGGACGGTCAACGGGGTCGGCGAGTTCCTCGACCGCCGGAGCGGGAAACGGTTCGTCCCGCGCGGCGCGAACTACCACCGGTTCGAGGTCACCGGCGGGCTCGTCGAGGATCGCACCTTCGCGGCCTGGGACGCACGCCGGGTAGCGGCCGACTTCGCGGCGATGCGCAGGCTCGGGTACAACACCGTCCGCACCGCGCTCGAGATCTGCCAGCACCGGTGCATCGGCAGTCCGGGGGGCGGGCTTCGGCCCAGCTACCTCGACCACCTGGCCCAGTTCCTCCGGCTCGCGAAGGCGAACGGGCTCGAGGTGCTCATCCAGTCCAACGACCTGCCACAGGACGGCGGGTACGTGCCTCAGGTCCAGTCGACCTGCTGTTCGAGCTTCGACGGGTACATGAACGCGCAGTACCTGTCGCCGACCGGGTTCCGGGTGTACCGCGGCTACTGGACGAGCGTGATCCGAGCCCTGATCGCGCGGAAGGCGCCGCTGGACGTCGTCCTCGGCTACGGCGTCCGAGGCGAGATGTTCTTCTTTGCCGACAAGCCACCGCTCAGCCTCACGAGCGGCTCCGTGAAGACGGCCAACGGCCGGACGTACCGGTTGCCTCAGGACCGGCAGCGGATGATCGACGAGGGGACGATCTTCTGGCTGCAGGGGATGCGCGCGGCGATCCGCCGGCTCGACCCGACGGCGCTCGTCGGCGTCGGCGCGTTCGCCCCGAACGATCCCTACCCGTGGCGCCCGCCTCCGGACACGAGGGCCGTCTTCATGGAGCCGATCTACGGCTCCGGGCTCGACTTCTTCGACGTCCATCCCTATCCGGGCGGTCTGCCGCTCGACAAGCTCGTCGCGAACTTCCGGCTGAGCCCGGCACGGCAGACCAAGCCGGTGATCGTCGGCGAGTACGGCGGCTTCCATTTCGCATACCCGACGCCGGCCCAAGCCGCGGGGGCATTGATGGACTGGCAGGTCGCCTCGTGCGCGTACGGCATCGACGGCTGGTTCCACTGGCACTGGCAAGGCGTGAACGACCCGGAGGTCTGGACCGGGACCGAGGGCGGCGGCGTGATCAACACCGTCCTCGCCCCGGCGCAGCGGCCGGATCCCTGCGCCCGGAAGTCGTTCCCGTTCCTGGAGACGAACCTCGCGCTCGGGAAGCCGACGTCCGCCTCGTCGAGCACTCCCGAGTCGCCCGGGTCGGGTGCGGTCGACGGCAGCCGCTCGACGATCTGGAACAGCGGCGCGGCTGCGCCGGGCTGGATCGAGATCCAGCTGGGCACCGCGGCGACCGTGAAAGAGGTCCGCCTGGCGGTCGGTCAGACCCCGAACGGGCACACGGTGCACCGCTTGCTCGTCCGGACCGCGGGCGGGCTCCAGGAGGTCCGTCGGTTCGACGGGGACACGAGTGACGACCAGACGCTCGTCTGGCGGCAAGCGGTTCCGCTGGCAGGGGTCACGGCCGTCAGGGTCGAGACTGACGAGTCGCCCTCCTTCGTCGCCTGGCGCGAGATCGAGGTGATCGGGTAGATGCGGGCGCTCGGTCAGGCGAGGAGGCCGTGAGCTCGTGAAGACCTTCGTCGTCCGCATCTGGACCTCCGCCGATGCAGCCGACTCCGGCGGCGAGCCGCTGCGCGGCCTCGTCGAGCAGATCGGCACGGGCGAGTCGAGCCCGTTCGTCTCCGACGCGGAGCTGCTCGAGTTCCTGATCTCGGCCGCCGCGTCGGATCAGCTGCGCGAGCGGGAGCCGGCGCTGAGCGAGGGGGACGGGTGAACGCGGCCGCTCTGTGTCGGCTGGCCGCGGCGGCGGTCCTGGCCGGATGCGGGCTTGCGCTTGCGGTGTGGGGCGGCCCGGCTCCGGCAGGCATCGCCGACGCGGTCGTCGAGATCACGAGCGGCCCGGCGAGCTCGACCGGAGCCGCGAACGCCACTTTTGCCTGGCGGATCGGAGCCCGAGGCGTGGCGGTCACCCGGTGCCGCCTCGACGGCGCGGCGAGCGAGCCGTGCACTTCGCCGACGAGCTACTCCAGCCTGGCGGTCGGTCCGCACCGCTTCCTGATCCGCGCCTTCGACGCCCGCGACCGGCAGGTCGGGTCGGACGCCTGGTCGTGGACGGTCGTCGCTCGGCCGGTGACCACCACGACGAGCACGACCACGAGCGCAGTCACGACCACGGCGTCGACGACGACCGAGCCGGGGAAGCCGGGCGACGGCCTGCCGCCGCTGGGGCACGCGATCGTCGGCACCGGTGGTGCGGATGTGCTGAACGGGACGCCGGGCCGGGACGTGATCCTCGGTCTCGGCGGCGACGACACCATCCGCGGGCGCGGCGGAGACGACATCGTGGTGGGAGGAGGGGGAGACGACGCGCTCTACGGGGATGCCGGCGACGACATGCTCGACGCGGGTCCCGGGAGAGACGGCGTCCACGGCGGGGCGGGGAGCGACCGGCTCGCCGTTGTCGACGGAGCGGTCGACCAGGTGGCGGACGGCGGTCCCGGCTTCGACCGGGTCTACGCCGACTCGTCCGAGGGCGGCTCGACCGCTCCGCCGAACGTCTACTCGACCGCGGTCGAGGCTCGCTACCTCGTCGCCTCGCGTCCGATCGTCTTCTCGGTGAACGGCACCCTCGAGCTGATGGACGCGAACGGCGGGAGCGTGGTTCCGCTGCTGCCGAAGGCGAAGAAGCGGCCGGGGACGGGCGACGGGTCGCCCAGGTGGTCGCCCGACGGAACGCAGATCGCGTTCGTCCGGGGGCGGGTCTCCGGCAACGTTCCGGCGAGTGACCTGATGGTCGTGAACTGGGACGGGACCGGCCTGAAGCCGGTGACGACCACGCCGACCCTCTGCGAGCAGGAGCCGTCCTGGTCGCCGGACGGAACCAGGCTCGCCTACTACGTCGAGCCCTGTCCCGGCGAGGAGCGGGTCGCGCAGAAGGCGCTCGATCCCGCGGCACCGGTCACCTACGTCAGCGGCCAGAACGACTTCGAGGACACGGAGTGGCGCGCCGACGGCGCCTACATCTACGCCGGTACGTGCAGCGGAGCCGGCGGCGGCGTGTACCGGATCGACCCGTGGACGCCGAGCGCGGTCTCCGGGTACCAGCACCCGCCGGGGGAGCCACGCACTCCGACGGGGGACGACTCCTGCGCGCCCGAGTTCAGCCTTTCGGGCGGCCCGCCGTTCCGGCTCCTCTTCCAGACCTGGTGGTTCCACCCGAAGAAGTCGAACAACCAGATCTACACGAAGGACGACGCCGCAGCCGCGACCGTGTGGGGCAACAACCTGACGTACAAGAAACCGCCGGCGTACTTCTGGGGAGACGGCCCGGACTGGTCGGCGGACGGGAAGCACATCGTCTTCTGGCACCAGGGAATCTGGAAGATGAATCCGGACGGCACCGGCAAGCAGTTCCTCCGGGCCGGGGACGGTGCCGACTGGCGATAGGCATCGGTTATGGTCCGGCCGTCGACCCGCATCGTTGGCGACGGGAAAGGACGGTCGAGATGCAGCTGAAGATCCGGCGCTCCTCGCCCAAGCGAAACCGGACGAAGCAGGCGCTGATCGCCGCGGGCGCAATCGGGCTCGCCGCCGAAGGCGTGCGCCGCCGACGGCATCGCAAGCACCAGGCGGACACGGCCGAGGAGAACTGAAACGGCTTGACCGGACGTGTCCCAGGGACTGTCCCTGGGACACGTCCGAAGCCGCCGATACGGTCCCGCCCCGTGCGCCTGATCGTCGCGCGTTGCGAGGTTCGCTACACCGGCCGGCTCAGCGCCGTCCTGCCGGAGTCCACGCGGCTGCTGATCTTCAAGTCGGACGGCTCGGTCCTCGTCCACGCCGACGCCGGCGGCTACAAGCCGCTGAACTGGATGACCCCACCGACCGCTATCGAGGAGTCGAATGAGGCGATCGTCGTCCGCAAGCGCGCCGGGCAGGGTTTGTCGCAGCGGAGCCGGGCTAAGCCCGCCTCCGCGCAGAAACGGGCCGAGGACCGGCTCGAGATCCGGCTGCTCGAGGTGCTGAGCGACGTCACCCACGAGATGGGCGAGGCCGCCGGGCTTGAGAAGGACGGCGTCGAGCGCGATCTACAGGAGCTGCTCGCCGACCGGCCCGACGTGCTCGGCGAGGAGCTGCGGCTCGTCCGCCGGGAGTGGCCGACCGACATCGGCCCCGTCGACCTGATGTGCCGGGACGCAGACGACGCCTGGGTGGCGGTCGAGGTCAAGCGGATCGCGGGGATCGAGGCGGTCGAGCAGCTCGCCCGCTACCTGGAGTGGATCCGGCTCGACCCATCCAGGGCCGGCTGCCGGGGCGTGCTGGCCGCGACGCGGTTCCGGCCGCAGGCGCTCACGCTCGCCGATTCGCGGGGCGTGCGCTGTGTCGAGGTCGACGTCGCGGTGCTCCGCGGCGAGCGCGAGCCCGAGCTGACGCTCTTCAGCTGAGCAATCAGCCGGCGCAACGCCCGGCCGACGAGCGATTCCAGCTCGCTCCGGCGCCACTCCGCGTGGAGCTCGGCCTGGGAACGGGGAAGGTCGCTAGATAGCACGATCGGTCGTTCTTGATAATACGAACGGTCGTGCTACGTTGTCAAGCGTGAGCACGACGAAGAAGCGTCGCGCGGACGGAGAGCAGACGCGCGCGACGATCCTCGACGCGGCCACGAAGCTCGCAACGGTCGAAGGCCTGGACGGGCTCTCGATCGGCCGCCTCGCCGACCACATCGGGATGTCGAAGAGCGGCCTCTATGCCCACTTCGGCTCGAAGGAGGAGCTCCAGCTCGCCGCGATCGACACCGCGGCCGAGATCTTCACGGAGACGGTCATCCGGCCTGCACGCGAGCCGGAGACGGCGTTCGCGCGTTTGGACGCTCTCTGCGAGAGCTTCCTCCGCTACCTGGAGGCGTCCGTCTTTCCCGGCGGCTGCTTCTTCGCCTCCGCGACCGCCGAGCTCGACACGCACCCGGGGCCGGTGAGGGAGAAGCTGGTAGCGGCGATGGACGCGTGGCTCCAGCTGGTCGAGCGCCGCGTCCGCGAGGCCCAGGAGGCGGGAGAGGTCGACCCGGCCGAGGATCCGGCGCTGCTCGCGTTCGAGCTCGACGCCTTCATGAAGATGGGCAACTCGCTGTTGCTCCTCCACGGCGACCACGGCGGGCTCGACCAGGCCCGCACGGCAATCCGCTCCCGGCTCGACCGGGCCCGACGCGGCTAGCGTCCGCGCTCGACCCGCCAGCGGGCCGCGACCTCGCCGCCGCGGATCGCAAGCAGCTCGTCGGTCAGGTTGACGGCGAGGCAGACGTGGTTCGGAACGATGCGCACCTGCTGTCCGACCTCGAGCTCGTCGCGGGCCGCGAGCTCGACGTAGCCGTGCTCCTCGTCCAGGCGGACGAGCTTCGAGTCGGGCGCCTCCAGCACGAGGCCGAAGCCGTCGTCGGTGGGCTCGGAGCTGAGTGCCTTGCTGCCCGCGTCGACGATCGCCCGGCCGTCGCGGCTGCTGACCACGGTCGCGGTGACCACGAGCGCGACCTCGTCGAGCGTGGCGGCGCCCGAGGCGACGGTGTTGCGATCGCTGAAGACATACGTGCCGGCGCGATACTCGGTGACGCAGGGACGCAGCTCCCCGGAGCGCCACATCGTCGGTGTCCCGCCGGCCGACACCGTCTCGACCCCAAGCCCACGCCGCCCGATCATGGCGGACGCCGCTTCGAGGAACGCCGACGCACCGGGCGGCGCGGGGAAGGTCAGCAGACCGTCGAACCGGAGACCCGACGTGCGCGCGATCGCCGCCGCGAGCTCGGCCGCCTCGTCCGGGGACGAAACTCCCGTCCGGCCGAGCCCGGTGTCGCAGTCGACGAGGACGCCGAGCTCCCGGCCCGCCTCGGCCGCCGCTCCCGCAAGGCCCGCGAGCAGCACCGGATCGTCGGCGGTGACGCTGATTCTTGCCCGCGCGAGCAGGAGCGCGAGCTGCTCGAGCTTCCGGGCGCCGACGACGTTGTACGGGACCAGCACGTCGTCGATGCCCGCGTCGACCATGACCTCGGCCTCGTGGAGCGTCTGGCAGGTGACCCCGCGGGCGCCGGCCTCGACTTGGCGCCGGGCGATCTCGACGCACTTGTGCGTCTTCACGTGCGGACGGTTCGCGAGCCCGACTCGGTCGCAGTGCTCCTGCCACCGCGTGATGTTCGACTCGAGCCGGTCGAGGTCGACGACCGCGGCCGGCGTGGCGACGTCGAGCGTCACCCGGGCCGGCCGGCGCTCACGTGACCTCGAGCCGCATCCCGGTCGCCGCGTCGAAGAGGTGCGCCTCGTCCACGCGCGGGCAGAGCGAGACCGTGGCCTCGCGCTCCGGCGCCCGGCGCGCCTCGCTGCGGGCGACGAGCTTGACCTGCTCGCCGCCGTGATCGGCGACACAGAACACGTAGGCGTCCGCGCCGATCTCCTCGACCACCTCGACACGGGCTGCGATTCCGCCGGGCGCGAGATCCAGCGACTCCGGCCGCAGGCCGAGAACGACCTTCCCGTTCGACGCGGGGAGGGAGCGCGGCAGCGGCACGCTCACTCCGCAGAAGGAACACCCGTCGCCGTTGGTCGGGACCTCGAGCAGGTTCATCGACGGCGAGCCGATGAACCCGGCGACGAACGTGTTCGCGGGCCGCTCGTACAGCGCGCGCGGGACGTCGCACTGCTGGAGCCGACCGTCCTTGAGGACGGCGACACGGTGGCCGAGCGTCATCGCCTCCGCCTGGTCGTGGGTGACGTAGACGGTGGTGACGCCAAGCCGCGACTGGAGCGCGGCGATGTCCGCCCGCATCTGCACGCGCAGCTTCGCGTCGAGGTTCGAGAGCGGCTCGTCCATCAGGAAGACGCTCGGCTCCCGGACGATCGCACGGCCCATCGCCACCCGCTGGCGCTGGCCGCCGGAGAGCTGCCCCGGCTTCCGCCCAAGGTAGTCGGTGAGCTCGAGCAGCTCGGCGACGTCGCGGACACGCCGCTCGCGCTCGGCCTTCTTGAGGCCGGCGACCTTGAGCGGGAACCCGATGTTCGCCGCGACGGTCAGGTACGGGTACAGCGCGTAGTTCTGGAAGACCATCGCCACGTCGCGATCCTTCGGCGGGAGGAAGCTGACGTCTCGCTGGCCGATGTAGATCGCACCCGCGTCGACCTCCTCGAGGCCGGCGAGCATGCGCAGCGCCGTGGTCTTGCCGGATCCGGACGGCCCCACCAGCACCATGAACTCCCCGTCCGCGATGTCGAGGTCGAAGGCGTCGACCGCAGGCACATCGTTCCCCGGATACACCCGCGTCGCCTGCCGAAAGTGCACCTCAGCCATCGTTCACCCCCGCTGCGGCCATGACCTCCGCGCGAACTCGTGCAAGCGCCTCCGGCTCCGCACCGGCGGCGTCGAGGGCGAGCAGCGTCGCCCCGACAATCGGCGGCGTCCCGGTCACCCGGACGCTCAGTACCGGCGACCGCTCGCGCAGACCCGCTCGGATGCGCTCCACCACCCGCGAATTCTCACCCCTGAGCAGCCCGCCGCCGAGCAGGACCTCGACGGGGCGGTCCTCGAGACCGAGCCGCCGGAGGGCGGTCCAGGCGAGCGCGACGACTTCGGCCGCCAGCCGATCGACGATCTCCGCTGCAACCTCGTCGTGCTCCGCCTCGGCGAAGACGATCGGCGCCAGCTCGAGCACCCGGCGCTCCGCGATCTCCTTGCGGTGGATCGCCTCGGCGAGCTCGTGCGGCGTCGAGACCCCGTAGTGGACGGGCACGACGTACTCGAGCGTCGTCTTCCGGCCGCGGCCGTCGAAGCTGCGTGCCGCCTTCGAGACCGCGGTCAGGCCGACGTCGAAGCCGCCGCCCCAATCGCCGGTGATCGCGCCGAGCGCGGGGAAGCGGACCTGCCGGCCGTCCGGCGCGACGCCGACGCAGTTGATGCCGGCGCCGCAGACGACCGCGACGCCCCAGCCGTCCTCGGTGCCCGCCCGGAGCACCGCGAACGTGTCGTTCAGGACGGTCGTGCTCCGCGCCCAACCGCGTGCGTCGACGAGCTCTGCGAGGCGCTCCTCCTCTCGGGGGAAGTCGACCCCCGCCATGCACAGCGTGGCGATCGATGCGACCCTGCCGTTCAGCCCGGCCTCCTCGACGAGCCCGGCGAGCACCCGCATGCAGCCATCCTCGCCGAGGTGGTGAGGTGAGCTCTGCGGCCCGCGCGCGAACGCGAGCAGGCTGCCGTCCTCCGCGACCAGCGCCAGGTCGGTCTTCGAGTTTCCGCCGTCGACTGCCAGCAGGACGGTCATGCCGCGAGCGCCTCCAGCGCGAGCCGCTCGAGCAGCTCCTCGCTCAGCTCGTACTGCGCGATCAGCGGGTGCGTGAGCAGCGCCTTCTTCGCGGTGACGGGGTCCTGCGTGACGGCCGCCTCTGCGGTCAGACGTTCGTACGCGGCAACGTGCTGGACGAGCCCGAGCAGCTCCGGCGCGAGTGGCGCCTGGTCGAGGGGCACGATCCGGCCCGACTCGACTCGGGCCGGAACCTCGACGACGTCGTCGTCCGCGAGCCCCGAGAGGACGCCGCCATTCCGCATGTCGACCTCGTGGACCTCGGGGATGTCGTACGCGAGCGAGCGCACGAGCCCTGCGGCGGCCTCGCTGTAGAACGCGCCCCCGCGCTGCTCGAGCAGCGCGGGCTTCGTGTCGAGGGACGGGTCGCGGTAGAGCTCGAGCAGGCCGCGCTCGATCTCCGCGACCGTCTCCGCGCGCGGCGTGCCCGACAGCTGCTCGGCGAGGACCGCGTCGTGGTCGTAGAAGTAGCGGAGGTAGTACGAGGGGACGGCGCCGAGCTCCTCGAGCAGGCGGGCCGGCAGCTGCACCTCGCCCGCGAGCTCCTCGGCTCGCTCGGCGAGCAGGTCGGGGAGGACGTCGCCGCCGTCGAGCCTCACGGCCCGCACCCAGGTCAGGTGGTTGAGGCCGACCTGGTCGACCACGACCCGCGCCGGCTCGACGTCGAGCCACGCGGCGAAACGCCGCTGGAACGTGATCGCCACGTTGCAGAGCCCGACCGCCCGGTGGCCGGCGTCGAGCAGCGCGCGGGTGACGATCCCGACCGGGTTCGTGAAGTCGACGATCCAGGCGTCCGGACCCGCGAGCTCGCGCACCTGCTCGGCGATCCCGAGCACCACCGGGACGGTGCGCATCGCCTTGGCGAAGCCGCCGGCGCCGGTCGTCTCCTGGCCGATGCACCCGCAAGGAAGCGGCGCCGTCTCGTCCTGGAGCCGCGCGGCCTGTCCGCCGACGCGGATCTGGACGAGGACGAAGTCGGCGTCCTCGACCGTCCGCTCGAGGTCACCGCCGAGCGAGCGGTCGCCCCGGAACCCGGCACGATCGAGCATCCGGCCCGCGAGCCCGCCGACGACGTCCAGGCGCGGCTGATCGATGTCGTGCAGAGCGAGCCGCTCGATCTCGAGCCCGGCGAGACCGGCGACGAGCTCCGGCGTGTAGGTCGAGCCGGCGCCGACGACTGCCAGCTTCATCCCTTCACCCCCGTCAGGGTCACGCCCTCCACGAATGCCCGCTGCGCGAGGAAGAAGAGGATGATCACGGGTGCCATCACGACCAGCGTCGCCGCCATCGTCAGGTTCCACTGCACCTGGTGGAGGTTGCGGTACTGGGAGAGGCCAACCGAGACGGGCCAGTGCGCGGGGTTCTCGCCCGTGTACAGCAGCGGCAGGAAGAAGTCGTTGAACGTGTACAGCACCGAGAAGAGCGCGACGGCGGCGATCGCAGGCTTTGCCAGCCGCACCACCACCGTCGTCAGGATCCTCAGCTCGCCGCACCCGTCCACCCGGGCGGCGTCCAGGTACTCCTCCGGGATGGAGAGGAAGAACTGGCGCAGCAGGAAGATCGAGAACGCGTCGCCCAGCCAGGCCGGGATGATCAGCGGCCAGAGCGACCCGACGAACTGGAAGCCGATCGCGTTCCCCAGCTTCGCCCACATCACGTACAGCGGGACGACCGCGACCTGCGGCGGCAGCATCAGCGAGATCAGCACGATTAGGAAGACCGCGTCGCGCCCCTTCCAGCGGATCTTCGCCAGCGCGTACGCGACCGGCACCGACGAGAGGAGCAGGCCCAGCGTCGCCAGGCCGGCATACATGAGCGTGTTCAGCATCCACCGCCAGAGCGGCGCCTGGCGGAAGACCTCGACGAAGTTGCTCCACTGGAACGGATGCGGCCAGAGCGTAGGGGTCAGCGCCTGCCCGTCGGTCATCAGCGAGGTCAGCGCGATGAAGACGATCGGGAGGAGGAACGCGATCGCGAGCACGATCAGGATGCTGTGGTCGGCGACCGCGATCAGGAAGCGCCGCCGGCGCACCGCGGTCGGCGCCTTCCGCTTGACGACCGTTGCCGGGACCGGGACGTCCATCAGCGGATCGCGCCTCCGTAGTGCACCCAGCGCCGCGAGTTGCGGACGATCACGAGCGTGACCGCGAACGAGACGCCGAGCAGCAGCACGGCGAGCGCGCTCGCGTAGCCCATGTTGAAGTACTTGAACCCGTGGTAGTAGAGGAGGATCGGGTAGAAGAGCGTCGATCCCTCCGGGTAGCCGAGCTCGAGCGAACTGACCGCTCCGGCCTGTGAGGCGTTCCCGCCGGCGATGCTCGCGGCGACCCACGCCTGCGTGAAGTACTGCAGCCCGTAGATCACCCCGAGGACGACGGAGAACAGGATCACCGGGCTGATCGAGGGGATCGTCACCCAGCGGAGCTTCTGGAAGGGGCTCGCGCCGTCGAGATCGGCCGACTCGTACAGGTGCCGGGGGACCTCGAGGATCGCCGCGAGGAAGATGATCATGAACGTCCCCACGCCCCACATCGAGAGCAAGACGAGCGAGGGCTTCGACCAGCCGGGATCGTTGAACCAGAGCGGCCCCTGGATCCCGAGGTGCCCGAGCACTGTGTTGATCGGACCGGTCGCCGGGTTGAGGATGTAGACGAAGCCGAGCGTCGCCGCGACCGGCGGCACGAGCGCCGGCAGGTAGAAGACGGTGCGGAAGAAGCCGGCGCCGGTCCTCGCGCGGGTCAGCATCGTGGCGATTCCGAAGGCGAACAGCACCTGGAGCGGGACGCCGATGACGATGATCCAGAGGGTGTTCCTGATCGCCGGCCAGAGGTCGGGATCGTTCGTGAACGCGTAGCGGTAGTTCGCGAGCCCGATCCAACGCGGCGGATTCAGCAGGTCGTAGTGCGTCAGCGACAGGTAGACGTTCATCACCAGCGGATAGAGCAGGAAGACCGTGAAGCCGACGATCCACGGGCTCATCAGCGCGAGAACGAGGCGCCTGCGCCGCCACGCAGCCTTCCGTTTCTCCCGCCGGTGATCGGGAACCGGCAGGGCCGGGGCCGAAGCCCGGGGCGCCACTGCCGGGAGGCTCACGGGCCGGCCTCCGGCCCGTGAGTGGGGAGGGGCCGGGGGGAACCGGGAGGTTCCCCCATCAACATTGGCCTCTGGAAGAAGGGGGCTCGTGGGGGAAACATGGTTTCCCCCACGGGAGCGAGCCAGCGGCGAGCGACGAGCTCATGGAACCTTGTTGCCCTTGCCCGCCTGCTCGATCTTCGCGTCGATCTGCTTGTCGACCGTACGCAGACCGCTGACCAGGTCGCTCGGCTTCACCTTCCCCGCCTGCCACTTGACGATGAAGTTCGTGAACGTCGTCAGGTGGTCGAGGCCGATCGGGGTGATCGGCGTCGTCTGGGAGTGCGGGTTGGTGAAGATCTTCAGGAACGTCGCGAAGTTCTTGTCGGGGATCAGCTCCTTGGACTTGGCCGAGCTGACCGTCGACGGGACGTTCCTGATCCCGTTGGAGAACTTCGCGAGCGCGTGGTCGTTCGTCGTCAGGTACTTGACGAGGTCCCACGCCTGGTCTTGATGCTTTCCGCCCTTCGGGATGCCGATGATCGTGCCGTTGACGGCGCCGGCGCCGTAGAGCTCCGGATGGCCGTCCGCGACCGGCATCGGCGCCGTCGCGTACTTGAGCTCGGGGTGCTCGTTCTTGATGAACGCGACCCGCCACTCGCCGTCCAGCATCATCGCCAGCTTGCCCGTCTCGAACGGATGCGACGGGGCGAACTCGTCGCCCGCGCCCGCCTGCCAGCGGACGAGCTTGTCGTAGCCGTAGAAGTCGACCAGGTTCTTCTGCCAGCGCAGGAACTTCGCCCAGACCGGGTCGCTCGCCAGGCTCGACTTGCCGTTCTTGTCGAAGTAGCGGGCGCCGATCAGCGGCTGGTAGCCCGACGCGCCGTTTCCGTAGCCGCCGAGGTAGAAGTTCATGTTCGGGTCGTAGCCGACCACCTTCAGCGAGCCGTTCGAGCTCTTCTGGGTCAGCTTCTTGGCGTAGGCGGCCAGCTGGGACAGCGTCTTCGGCGGGCCTTTCAGGCCGGCCTTCTTGAAGAGCGCGGTGTTGTAGTAGAGCCCGGTCGCGTCCGCCAGCAGCGGCAGGGCGCAGCGCGTGCCCTTGTACTGCGTGTAGTACCGCGACGTCGCCGGGAACTGGTTGACGTCGATGTGGTCGCGCTTGAGCAGCGGCCCGAGGTCGATCCATCCGCCGGACGGGCAGAAGATGCCGACGTTCGACGACATGAAGGAGCTGACCACGTCGGGGACGTTGCCCGAGCGGAGCGCGGCGAAGATCTTGTCGTCGTTGATTCCGCCGACCACCTTCACGTCGACGTCAGGGTGCTTCTGGTCGTACTCCGCCACCACCTTCTTGAACTCCGTGAGCTCGTGGCCGGCGCTCCAGCCGACCCAGATGGTGACGGTCGTCGCCTGCTTGTGCCTCGTGGACGCCGTTCCGACCGAGACGGCGACGGCACCGGCGGCGATCAGCGCGAGCAGGACGACCCCCACGGCCACGCGTTTCATCCGATCCTCCCTTTGTCGCGGCGAACTTCGGATTAGTTAAGTTTCCGAACGAGGATTGATGACATGTCGGGACGCCTGCGTCAAGAACGGGGCCGTCTGACCCAGTTGGGTTAATGTTCTTGACCAGATGCAGCAGCAGAAGCCGGCGATTCCCCCACTGCTCAAGGACCTGAACGAGCGGACCGTCCTCGACACGATCAGGTCGGGCGCGCCGATCTCGCGAGCGGAGATCTCGCGGCGCGCGGGGATCTCGAAGCCCACCGTCTCGCTCGCGCTCCAGTCGCTGCTCGGGGCCGGGCTCGTACGCGAGGCGACCGAGGAGCGCGGCGGGCCGAGCTACGGCGCGACGTTCTTCGAGCCCGTTCCGGAGGCGGCGCTCGTCCTCGGGTTCGACCTCGGTGCCCGCTTCCTGCGCGGCGCCGTCTGCGACCTCACCGGGACGGTTCGCGCACGCCAGGACGTCGAGCTGCCGAGCTCCGGTGTCGAGGAAGCCCTCGACGGGATCGGCTCGCTGCGCGCATCCCTGGTCGATGCGGCGGGCCTTGCCGACGAGCTCGTCGACGGCGCCGTCGTCGGCGTGCCCGGCGTGGTCGCGGACGGCGGCCGGATCGAGCTGGCGACCAACGTCCCCGGCCTGGAGGAGGTCGACCTCGGCGGCGAGTTGACGAGCCGCTTGGGCCTGCCGGTCACGCTCGAGAACGACATCAACCTCGCCGCGCTCGGCGAGCAGTGGTCGGGCGTTGCACGCGGCATCGACGACTTCGTCTTCATCTCGATCGGCACGGGGCTCGGTGCCGGGCTCGTGCTCCGGGGAGAGCTGCACCGCGGGCACAACGGGGCAGCCGGCGAGCTCGACTACGCGCTCGGCAACCTGGGCTCCGAGCTCGACCCGTGCGCGGACGCCGTGGTCGCGCTCGCGGGGGAGCTCGCCGCCGACGGCAGGCTGCCGACGGTGCTCGCCGCGCCGTACGACGCGCGCGGGCTGTTTGCCGCCGCGCGGGACGGCGACGAGCTCGCCCGGCAGGTCGTGTCCGAGAGTGCGCGCCGGATCGCGATGCACGTCGCCCCGATCGCGGGTGTCGCCGACGTGGGACTCGTCGTTCTCGGCGGCGGCATCGGCTCGAACGGCGACCTCCTGCTCGAGCCCGTCCGTTCCCTGTTGCGCGAGTGGCTTCCCTACCCGCCGCGCGTCGAGGTGTCCTCGCTGGGCGACGGCGCCGTGCTGATGGGCGCGCTGTCGGTGGGACTGCGGGCCGCGCTCGACCGCGTGTTCGTGAACCGGCGGGCGGCGCGCCGGCCTGTGCCGAGTCTGTAACGATCCGCGCCCGCTCCGGGCGGCGGGGCGGCCGGGCGCGCATTCTGGAGCCGTGGAACGGCTGGTCGTGCCGCTGGCGGTCGCGGGGCTCGTGCTCGGCCTGGTGCTGATCTGGCGCGCCTCCGCGCCGGCGCGTTCGGTCCTGGTCGCCAGCCCGACGCTGACGCCGGGCGTCCTCAATCCGGAGGTCCGTCAGGAGACGATCGCGGAGACGATCTGCCGGACAGGCTGGACGCGGACGATCCGACCGCCCACCACCTACACGACGTCGCTCAAGCTGCGGCAGATGCGCCAGTACGGCGTCGGCGGCGATCCGTCCGGCTACCAGGAGGACCACCTGATCAGCCTGGAGCTCGGCGGCCACCCGACCGACCCGCGGAACCTCTGGCCCGAGCCGCGGCCACACGCGGAGGAGGTCGACCGCGTCGAGAACGAGCTGAACGGGAAGGTCTGCTCCGGCGAGCTCACCCTCGCCGACGCGCAGCGCCGCGAGTCGGAGCTCAAGCACCGCTCCGGGTGAGAAGATCCACCCGTGCTCGAGCTCACTCCGGACCAGCTGCTCTCGACGACCCGGGCGGTTCGCAAGCGCCTCGACCTCTCGCTGCCGGTCGAGCGTGCACTGCTCGAGGAGTGCCTCCGCCTCGCCCAGCAGGCGCCGACGGGCAGCTACCGCCAGGACTGGCACTTCCTGGTCGTCACCGATCCCCGCCTACGTGCGGGACTGGCCGACCTATGGCGGGAGGGGGCGGAGAAGTACCTCGCCGGTGTCGGCGACCCCGAGGCGATCCCCGGAATGATGGGCCGCGTCCTGGGCGGCGTCTTCCACCTGCGCGACCACCTGCACGAGGTCCCCGTTCACGTGATCCCCTGCATCGAGGGACGAACCGACGGGAAGGGCGTGTTCGCGCAGGCGTCGAGGTGGGGATCGATCATGCCCGCCGCCTGGAGCTTCATGCTCGCCGCCCGCGCGCGCGGTCTCGGCACGGTCTGGACGACCTTCCATCTCTTCCGCGAAGAGGAGGCGGCCCGGCTGCTCGGGATCCCGTTCGAGTCGGTGATGCAGGCGGCGCTGATCCCCGTCGCCCACACGGTCGGCACCGAGTTCAAGCCGGCCGTGCGGGCACCGCTCGACACCTTCGTGCACTGGGACCGCTGGTAGTCGCCTAACGGCTCCGGGGCGTCACCCGGAGCCCGAGCACGTCCGGCCGGTGGTAGTGCCCGGCCGGATCGAAGCGCTGCCGCTCCTCGTCGAGCCGCCGCGGTTCGAGGTCGGCATAGAGGATCCCCTCCTCGCCGTAGAGCGGTCCGGCGAGGTAGGAGCCGTCCGGGCCGAGGATCGCCGAGCCGCCCCGGCCGAGGACGTCCAGCTCGGCGAGCTCGTCACGGAGCGGGAAGTCGTCCGGGTAGGAGGCCGCGCGCTGGAAGTGGGCGGGGGCAACGACGAACGCCCGCGATTCGCGCGCGATGTGGACGAGCGTCGCCTGCCAGGCGTCGCCGTCATCGGCAGTCGAGGCGAGATAGATCTCGACTCCCGACTCGTACAGCGAGAAGCGGGCGAGCGGCATGTAGTTCTCCCAGCAGATCAATCCGCCGATCCGCCCGAGCGGCGTCTGGAGCGCTCGCAGGCCCTGGCCGTCGCCCTGTCCCCAGATCAGGCGCTCGTGGTTGGTCGGGACGAGCTTACGGTGGTGGACGGCGAGCTCGCCGTCCGGCGAGTGGTAGAGGAGCGCGTTGTAGAGCGTCCCCGGGTTGGACGGGTCGCGTTCGTTGACTCCCGTGACCAGCCAGACCTCGTGCTCGCGGGCGATCTCGCCGAGCCGGTCGGCGGCCGGGCCGGGCACCTCGACCGCCTCGCGGGCGAGCATCGCGAACGCGCCCTTGGCACGCGGGTCGGCCCAGCCGGCGAGATGCCTCGCCCACGCGGAGCTCGGGTAGGCGGCGACGAACGTCTCCGGAAAGACGACCAGCTGGGCGCCGTGCGCCTTCGCCTCGGCGGTGAGGGTCGCGAGCTTGTCGAGCGTGGCGGTGCGGTCGAGGATGACGGGCTCGGCCTGGACGCACGCGACGCGGACGGGCTCGTTCACCGGCCGTACACCGAGACGTGCCGGCGGCTGGATGCGGTGAAGGGCTCTCGAGCCCAGCCGCCCCAGCGCTCCTTGAGCTCGAGGCCGGCGAGACGCGCCATCAGGTCGAGCTCGCTCGGAAACGCGTAGCGCAGGTTGACGGGGTACAGCCTTGTCCCGTCCTCGGTGAGCACGACGTGGACGCTGTCGACCCGCTGCCCGAGCGGGTCGTGCCGCGATGCGTCGAGGTTCACCCGGGTCGTGCTGACCGAGTTCGTCTGGAAGCGCTGGTCGCGGTCGAAGCGGGCGAGGTCGGGGACGAAGACCTCGATCAGGAAGACCCCGTCGTCGGAGAGGTGGGCGGCTGCGTTCGCGAAGCACCGCAGCTGGTCCTCCTGGGTGAGCAGCGCGAACAGGGTGTTGAACGCGACGTAGATCAGCCGGTAGGCGCCGTCGACGCCGACGTCGGCGAAGTCGCCCATCGTGACCGGGATGCGGTCGCCGCCCGTCTTCTCGCGAAGCTTCGCGACCATCTGCGCCGAGGCGTCGATTCCGTGCACCTCGATCCCGCGCTCCGCGAGCGGCAGGGCGAGCCGTCCGGTGCCGATCGCGAGCTCGAGCACGGGGCCGTCGCCGGCCAGCTCGGCCAGCAGCTCGAGGCTCGCCCCGGTCTCGAGGAACCCGGCCTCGCCGTACCACTCGTCGTAGACGTCGGCGATCCGGTCGCCGTAGGTCTCCGGCCCATAGTCCTCCATGGACGAACGCTACCGCGCCCGCAGCGCTTCGACGTTCTGCCCGAAGAGCTCCGGGTAGTCCCAGGCACTGAACGGGGCGGGGACGTCGAGCTCCCCCGACTCGTCTGCCAGCGCGACGACGGCCTCGATGTAGCTGCGGGTGACGGCGATCGCCTCCGGGCCGGCGACCGGCCCGTGGCCGCCGAAGACGTGCTCGGGCTCCAGGGCAACCATGCGGTCGAGGGCGCGCAGCCAGTTCTCCGGCGGGTGGCCGCGGGTCAGGTTCGAATGGTTGCCGGGTGTGACCAGGTCGCCGGCGAAGAGGACGCGTCCGCCGGGCAGCCAGATGATCGCATCGCTCGCCGTATGAGCCGCGCCGCAGTCGATCACGACTGCGCCGCCGAGGTCGCGCTCTCCGTCGTACGTCTCGGTCGGGACCGCGACGTCGAACGGCAGCTGCGCGGCGATCCGGTCGATCTGCTCCCATTCCCACTCGGGGGCGTTGCGCTCGGCCATCGCGGCCCGCTCGCTCTCCAGCTCCGCCTGCAGCGCGGCGGCACGAGCCGGGCCGCGCTCGGCGATCGCCGCCCGTGTCGTCTCGGTGGCGAGGATGGAGAGGTCGGCGAAGGCGGCCGCCCCGCCGTAGTGGTCGAAGTCCGAGTGGGTGATCACGAGGCGCTCGACCGGTCCGGCGAGCTCCTCGGCAGCCGACCGCAGGTCGCCTGCCGCGCCGGGCGTGAACCCGCAGTCGACGACGAGCGAACGGCCGTCGAGGTCGGCGATGCACGCGTTGCCGACACCTCCGCCCGCCTGGAGCGCGATCGCCGCCCAGGCTCTGTCGGAGACCTGCTCGAAGTGGTAGTGGTCGGAGGTCACGCGTCGATCGCCTCTCTGAGCGACCGAACATACCCTTCCAGCGCGGTCGGGCCTTCCTCCGCCACCTCGAGCGCGCGTGAGCCGACGACGATCCCGTCTGCGAGCGCCGCCGCTGCCCGGGCGTGGTCGGCGGTGGAAATCCCGAAGCCGGCGTACAGAGGAATGTCGGTCACGCGGCGAGCGCGTTCCACGAGACCCGCGAGTGCGGGGGAGAGCTCGGTGCGGGCGCCGGTCGTCCCGGTCAGCGTGACGAGGTAGAGCCAGCCGTCGGACTCGGCAGCGGCCAGTGCCAGCCGCTCGTCGGTCGACGTCGGAGCGACGAGCTGGATGCGCCGGAGGCCCGGCCGCTCGCCTGCAGGGAGGTCGGCCACGATCAGGGTGTCGGCTCCGGCGCTCCGGGCGTCCGCTGCGAACCGGTCCCAGCCGTACGCCTCCAGGATCGACGAGTAGGTCATGGGCACGAGCGGAACCGCCACCCGGTCGTTCGTCGTGGCCAGGCACTCGAGGCAGGCGCGAGTGCGCATCCCGACCGCCAGCGCGCGCTCGGCCGCGCGCCGGATCACCGGGCCGTCGGCGAGCGGGTCGGAGAACGGAAAGCCGATCTCGACGAGGTCGGCGCCGCCGGCCTCGGCTGCGGCGGCCAGGTCCGGCGTGTCGGACCCGGCCATCAGGTAGACGACGAGCGTCTTGCTCACGCGCCCGCTCCGGCGCCGGCGAAGCCGGCACCTGCGCTCATTGGTCGCCTCCGTCAAGCCTATGGCGATGCAGGTGCGCGAGCGCCTCGTCGAGGTCCTTGTCGCCTCGGCCGGAGAGGCAGACGACGATCACGTCCTCGTCCAGCCCAGCGGCGCGGGCGAGCGCGTGCGCGGGTTCGAGCGCAGGGATGATCCCCTCGGTCTCGGCCAGCCGCCGGAACGCGGCGAGCGCTTCGGCGTCGGTCGCCGCCAGATATTCCACGCGGCCGATGTCGCGGAGGTAGGCGTGCTCGGGGCCGACACCGGGGTAGTCGAGGCCGGCGGAGATCGAGTGCGCGTCGGCGATCTGGCCGTCCTCGTCCGCGAGGAGCGACGACCGCGCGCCGTGGAGAACGCCGGCGCGGCCGGTGCCGAGGCTCGCCGCGCCCGCTGCCTCGACGCCGTACAAACGGACGTCGCCGTCGTCGAGGAACCCGGCGAACATCCCGATCGCGTTCGAGCCGCCGCCGACGCAGGCGATCGCTGCCTCGGGCAGCCGGCCCTCGGCCTCGATGATCTGCGCCCGCGCCTCACGGCCGAGCACCGCCTGGAGCTCGCGGACGATCTCCGGGTACGGCTCCGGACCGACGCAGGAGCCGATCAGGTAGTGCGTCGTCTCGACGTTGGTGATCCAGTCGCGGATCGCCTCGCTGGTCGCCTCCTTCAGCGTCTTCGTCCCGAACTCGACCGGTTGCACCTCGGCGCCGAGCAGGCCCATCCGCTCGACGTTCGGGTGCTGGCGGCGCATGTCCTCGGCGCCCATGTAGACGACACATTCCAGGCCGAAGCGCGCGCAGACGGTCGCGGTCGCCACCCCGTGTTGCCCCGCGCCGGTCTCCGCGACGATCCGCTGCTTGCCGAGCCGCCGGGCGAGCACCGCCTGGCCAAGCGCGTTGTTCAGCTTGTGCGCGCCGGTGTGGAGCAAATCCTCGCGCTTCAGGTACAGGCGCTTCCCCGGGGCGAACCGCTCGGCGAGCGTCAGCGGTGTCGGCCGGCCTCCGTACTCGCGCCCGAGCCGGTCGAGCTCGTCCGCGAAGGACGAGTCCGCCTGCGCCTCGCGCCACCCGGCGTCGAGCTCGTCGAGCGCCGGGATGAGCGTCTCCGGGACGTACCGCCCGCCGTAATCCCCGTAGCTCACCGGCGGTCCCTTCCGGACATGGCCGGGGTCAGACCCCGGACATGTCCGATGCGGCTCGCGAGCGCATGGTTGCGCAAGCTGCCGAACCGGTCGGTGCCCGTTTGGGACGCGGCCGGGGTCAGACCCAGGACCGGTCCGAAAGGGCTCATCGGGCGGCCGCCACGAACGCGCGCACCTTGTCGTGGTCCTTCACGCCGGGGCTCGACTCGAGGCTCGAGCTCGCGTCCACGGCCCACGGTCGCGTCGCCGAGATCGCGCGGCGGACGTTGTCGGCATCCAGCCCGCCGGCGAGGACGAGCCGCCCGTCGACTGCCCGGGCGCGCTCGAGCCGAGTCGGATCGTCGCCCTCGCCCTCCCAGGGCAGGTCGACGACGGTGGCGACCTGCTCGCCGTCGCGGAGGATGACCGCGTCCCGACCGCGGACGAGCCCATGCGCCCGCTCGTAGAGCTGGACGAGATCGGCCGCGGTCTCTTCCGGCTCGCCGACGAAGACGGCGACCGAGAGCGTCGTGTCCGGAACAGGCAACACGCGCTCCGCGGCACGCGGGCTCGCGGGCTCGAGCACGAACCCGCACAGGTCGGCGCCCGCCTCGATCGCGACGTCGACGTCCGCGTCGCGAGTCAGCCCGCAGACCTTCACGAGCGGGCGGGAGAGGAGCTCGCGCAACTTGGCCGGCGGATCGGCTGCCCGCATCAGCGCGGTGCCGACGAGAATTGCGTCCGCTCCCGCGAGCTCCGCGGCGGCACCCTGCGCGCGCGTGTGCACTGCACTCTCTGCGATCACGATCCGGTCGCGCGGTGCCGCCTCGACGAGCCGGAGCTGGGCCTTCCGGTCGATCGCGAACGTCGAGAGGTCGCGGGCGTTGACCCCGATCGGGCCAGCGCCGAGCCCGACCGCACGGGCGAGCTCCGCACCGTCGTGCGCTTCGACCAGCGTGTCGAGCCCGATCATCGCCGCGTGCGCCATCAGCCGCGCGGCCGCCCGGTCGTCGAGATCGCGAAGGATCAGGAGGGCTGCATCTGCACCGGCCGCCTGCACCTCGTCGAGGTGCGCCTCGGTCGAGAAGAACCCCTTCGCGAGGAGAGGCAGTCCCGCGCTCGACCGTGCCGCGGAGAGATCGGCGAGTGAGCCCCCGAACCGCTCGTCGACCAGGATCGAGACCGCGGCCGCGCCCGCCGCCTCGAACGACGCAGCCAGCGCCGCCGGATCCGCATCAGGGCGCAGTTCTCCGGCCGAGGGCGAGCGGCGCTTGACCTCGGCGATCCCGGCGAGCCCCGGTCCGGCGAGCGCGTCGCAGAACCTAGCCATACAGGCCGTTTCCGCGGGAGAACGCGACGAGGGCGTCGAGACGCTCGGCGGCGGCCCCAGAGTCGACGGCGCGCCGGGCGATCTCCAGGCCCTCGCGCAGGTCGGCGGCGTGCCCGCCGGCAGCGATCGCCCCGGCGGCGTTGAGCAGGATCGCGTCGCGCTTTCCGCCCTGCTCCTCGCCCGAGAAGACCGACCGGATGACGGCCGCATTTGCCTCCGGTGAGCCGCCGCGCAGCTCCTCGGGCGTACACCGGGCGACGCCGAGGTCGAGCGGGTCGATCGTCCGCTCGTGCACCCCGCCGTCGACCACCTCGCACACGAGGTTCGAGCCCGCCGGCGAGAGCTCGTCGACGCCGGCGGCGCCGTGGACGACGAATGCGCGCTGCGCCCCGAGCCGCGAGAGCACCTCCGCGATCGTGCGCACGAGGGCGGGGTCGTAGACCCCGACGATCTGAGCCCGTGCGCCTGCGGGATTCGACAACGGCCCGAGGACGTTGAAGACCGTCCGCATCGCGAGCTCCTTCCGCACGGGCGCAGCGTGCCGGAAGCCGGGATGGTGAGCGGGGGCGAAGAGGAACCCGAACCCGAGCTCGTCGATCGACTGTGCGATCCGCTCCGGTGGAGGGTCGAGCACGAAGCCGAGCGCCTCGAGCACGTCGGCCGAGCCGGAGGCGGAGGACACGGCACGGTTCCCGTGCTTGGCGACGCCGGCGCCGGCCGCGGCGGCGACGAGCGCGGCCGCCGTGGAGATGTTGATCGTCGCCTGGCCGTCGCCGCCCGTCCCGGCGGTGTCGACGAGGTCCGCGCGCTGCGGCGAGACCGAGATCCCGCGCGCGCGGATCGCCTCGGCAAACCCGGCGATCTCGTCCGGCGTCTCGCCCTTCAGCCGCAGCCCCACCAGGAAGCCGCCGATCTGCGCCTGCGTCGCCTCCCCGGCCATGATCTCGTCCATCACCGCCCGCGCGTCGTCGCGTGAGAGGTCGCGCCGGTCGAGGATCCCGGTGAGCGCCTGCTGGATCACGAGAGGAAGTTCCTCGCGATCTCGCGCCCGAGCGGGAGCGTCAGGACCGACTCGGGGTGGAACTGGACGCCGTCCACGGGCAGCCGGCGATGGCGGACGCCCATCACCTCGCCGTCCTCCGTCCAGGCGCTCACCTCGAGCTCGTCGGGCACGCGCGTGGCGGCGAGCGAGTGGTAGCGGCCGGCCTCGAAACGCTTCGGAAGCCCGGTATAGATGCCGCGGCCGTCGTGCTCGACGACGCTTGCCTTCCCGTGCAGGAGTGCCTTCGCCTGGCCGACCGCGCCGCCAAACGCCTCGACGATCGCCTGATGGCCGAGGCAGACGCCGAGCGTGGGCACGCGCGGCCCGAGCGTGCGCACGAGCTCCACCGAGACGCCCGCGTCCTTCGGCCGCCCCGGCCCCGGCGAGACGACGAGCCGGTCGGGCGCCAGCGTCTCTGCCTCCTCGACGGTGACGGCGTCGTTTCGCCGGACGACGACCTCGGCCCCGAGCTCCTCGAACAGGTGGACGAGGTTGTAGGTGAACGAGTCGTAGTTGTCGACCATCAAGACCTTCATCGCGCCTCATTCTCCGCCAGATCGATTGCCGCCTCGAGCGCGTCCAGCTTGCGTAGGCACTCCTCGTGCTCGGCGGCCGGAACCGAGTCGTAGACGATGCCTGCGCCCGCCTGCAGGTGGGCGACGCCCTCGGCCATCACGATCGTCCGGATGGCGATGCACGCGTCCATCGTGCCGCCGGGCAGCGCGTAGAGCACTGCACCCGCATACGGCCCGCGCCGGTAGCTCTCGAGCTCCGAGATGATCTGCATCGCCCGTACCTTCGGGGCACCCGAGACCGTGCCGGCGGGGAAGCAGGCGCGCAGCAGGTCGAAGGGCGAGACGCCGTCGCGGAGCTCGCCGACGACCTCGGAGACGAGGTGCGAGACGTGCGAGAAGCGCTCGACCTCCATCGAGCGGGCGACGTGGACGGTGCCGCCGCGGCAGACGCGCGAGAGATCGTTGCGGCCGAGATCGACTAGCATGACGTGCTCGGCCCGGTCCTTCTCGGAGGAGAGCAGCCGCTCGACGTCGCCCTCGGTCGGCTCGGTCGTGCCCGCGATCGGAACGAGGCTGGCGCGGCCGTCCTCGCAGGCGACCAGCCGTTCCGGCGAGGAGCCGACGAGTGAGATCCCGTCGAGCTCGAGCAGGAAGAGGTAGGGCGACGGATTCACCCGGCGCAGGGCCCGGTAGACGTCGAGTGGGG
Source organism: Actinomycetota bacterium (assembly GCA_046732255.1). Lineage (GTDB taxonomy): Bacteria > Actinomycetota > Thermoleophilia > Gaiellales > Gaiellaceae > DATBLE01. The sequence continues at coordinate 49,813 of JBKPMR010000081.1, read as the reverse complement.
AGGCCGAGGTCGGTCGCTCGGCCCGTTGCGAGGGAACGATCTGGAACGCGTCGCCGGCGACGATGTGGTCCTTCGCGATCCGCACCATCTCCTCGTAGCGCTCGCGCGTGGGGAACCGCCGCAGAGGGCCGGGCTTGCCCCAGCCGCCGGGGGCGGGCGGGCGGACGTCGCCGGCGAGCAGCGCCTCGATCTCGTCGCGGTCGCCGGCGACGACATCGGCCAGGCCGGCGCCGTGGTCGTAGCGGACGAGCGTCTCCGCGACGACCAGCCGGCTCTCGGGGAACGGCGGTCCATCGGCGGGGAGCGGAACGGTCGGCTCGAGGGTCGCCGCGTGGTCGTACCCGACATAGCCGACCACCGGGAGGTCGAGACCGTCCGCCCCGTCGAAGGTCGTCAGCCGCGAGCCCGCGCCGATCCACGAGTTCCGGCCCAGCCGGCCACGCTCGACCGACTCGAGGAGGAAGCTCGCCCGCCCCGCCGCGCGCAGCCTGAGGTACGCGCCGAGCGGCGTGAGGAGGTCGGTGGGGATGGTTGCAGTCGATGTCATGGAACGACGAGCTACCTCACGGGGAGGCAATCGAGCGGGCGGTCTGTCTCTCTACCCGTTCGAGCGCGAAGCGGTCGAACGGACAAGGCTCCCGCCTCGCTCGCTGCGCCACGACCAGGCCCAGGTGCTGAGCGGAAGCTGCATCACCCGGAGGCTACCTCGTCCGGGGATAGATTTCGAGGGTGACCCGATCGGTGATCGTCTCCGCGGTGCGCACGCCCTTCGGCAAGCTGGGCGGTGGGCTCGCCGGCTACCAGGCGACCGAGCTCGGCGCGATCGCGATCCGGGCGGCGCTCGACCGGGTCGATGTCGAGGACGGCGAGGTCACGTACGCGATCATGGGTCAGGTGCTCCAGGGCGGCGCCGGACAGGCGCCCGCACGCCAGGCGGCGGTCGGCGCCGGCCTCCCGATCTCACTTCCTGCGGACACGATCAACAAGGTGTGCGCGTCGAGCATCCGCGCGGTCGAGATCGCCGACCAGATGATCCGCTCCGGCGACCACAGCGTGATCGTCGCCGGCGGGATGGAGTCGATGTCGAATGCGCCCTACGCGCTCCCGAAGGCACGCTTCGGCTACAAGCTCGGCAGCGGCACGCTGGTCGACCTGATGGTGCACGACGGGCTGACGTCGAGCTTCGACGGCAGGCACATGGTCGAGCAGGCGTCCTTCGTCTCTCGCGAGCTCGGGATCGCGCGTGAGGCGCAGGACGCGTGGGCGCTCCGGTCGCACCAGCGCGCGGCCGCGGCGATCGACGAAGGCCGGTTCGCGGACGAGGTCGTGCCCGTCGGCGAGGTCGCCGTCGACGAGGGCCCGCGCCGGGACACGACACTGGAGAAGCTGGCTCGGCTTCCGCCGGTGTTCGATCCGGAGGGGACGACCACCGCAGGGAACGCGCCGGGCGTGAACGACGGGGCCGGTGCGCTCGTCGTCACGAGCGAGGAGTTCGCGACCAAGCGTGGGCTCGAGGTCCTGGCGACGATCGTCTCCCAGGGCTATGTCGCCGACGAGTTTGCCTACCTCGCCCGCACGCCGGCGGGCGCGGGACGCGTCGCGCTCGACAAGGCGGGCAAGAAGATCGGCGACGTGAGGCGCGTCGAGGTCAACGAGGCGTTCTGCTCGGTCGCGCTCAATTCCACGCGGATGCTCGAGGCGGACCCGGAGACGGTGAACGTGAACGGCGGTGCCGTGGCGCTGGGCCACCCGATCGGCGCCTCCGGCGCCCGCATCCTCTCGACGATGATCTATGAGCTGCGCCGCCAGGGCGGCGGCCTCGGGCTGGCCGCGATCTGCTCGGGCGGCGGCCAGGGCGACGCGATCCTGATCGAGGTCTGAGATCGCCCCCGTCGTCCTGAGCGGCGAGCGTGTCGTCCTGCGCCCGTACCATGCGGACGAGCTGGACGAGGCAGTGCGGCAGGCGCACGCCGCCGAGTCCCGGGTGGGAGGCATGCCGACCCGGGAGCAGGTGGCGCAGCGGGTGGAACGCTCCGGATCGTTCGTGGAGGGGCACCTCGAGCTGGCGGTCGAGGTCGACGGGCGGCTGTGCGGCAGCATCCAGGCGCGCGCTCCGGAGAAGGCGCTGCCGCCCGGCGTCTGCGAGCTCGGGATCGAGCTCGTGCCCGAAGCGCGCGGTCGAGGGATCGGGACCGAGGCCGTCCGGCTGCTCGGCGAGCACCTGCTCGTGACCGGCTACCCGCGCGTGCAGGCCTCCACGGACGTCGACAACGTGGCGATGCGTCGCGCGCTCGAGCGCGCCGGTTACGCGTTCGAGGGCGTGCTGCGCGCGTTCATGCCGGAGGGCGAGCGCCGCGTCGACTACGCGCTCTACGCCCTGACGGCGGATCCCTAGCTTCGCCGCTCCCGCTCGCGGATCACCTCGAGCGTCTGGCGGAGAGCCGGGAGCGCCGCCTCGTCCTTCGGACGTCCGGATGCCTCTTTCATCCTGATCAGGTCGATCAGCGAGGCAACAAGAACGGGCTCGCCGACACCGAGGTCGTACTCGATCGCGGTCTGACGGAGGTCGGCGTACCCTCTCGTGCCGGCGGGCTCAAACACCAGATCGAGTGCTCCGGCGCTCGTCGACAGCGTCCACGCCGTCCCGCGGGCAAGCATCCGGCGGTCGATCGGGAAGTCGACCGGTCCCTGGGATGTTCGGAGCTTGGCGTCGAGCTCGACGAGGACGGCAACGAGCGCTTCGATGTTGTAGGGGGCAGTGTCGGGTGTGATGTCGAAGTCCTCGGTGATCAAGGGCGAGCCGTGAGCGATGCCGGCGACACCTCCGATCACGACGAACCGGACGCCGTGCCGCTGCAGCGTCGACAGGATTGCGACCGCGTCGTAGGGCGGCTCAGGCTGCACTCGACTGCATGCGCGCGCGCATGTCGACGATCTGTCCCGCTGCGGCTTGCATGTGTCGAACTCGCTCGGCCGGCGACAGGGCGAGCTGCATGTTGATCAGCGAGACGTACGACTCGTCGTAGTTGGCCATCCGGAACCAGAGGTCGAAGCCGCATGCGCGGATCAGCTCGCGGAGCGTCTCCAGGCTCGGTTTCACGTCCCCGCGCTCCCAGCGGGCGATCTGGGACTGCGAGCGCTTCACGCGCCGGCCGAGCTCGGCCTGCGTGATCCCGGCGCGGAGCCGCGCCTCCTTTAACAGATCTGCACTGATCATCAGTACGATTATGTTATCAGCTCGCCGGAGCGGTAGGCTCCCGCGCGATCGTGTTCGGTCACGTGCTGGTCGTAGGCGCCGGTCAGATGGGTGGCGGGATCGCCCAGACGGTCGCTGCGTCCGGTCGCCGTGTCTCGCTCTACGACTCCGCCCCCGGCGCGGTCGAGCGCGGGCTGGAGGCGATGCGGCGGAGCTTGTCGAAGCTGTCCGAGAAAGGCGGCGCCGATCCCGACGACGTCCTCGGCCGGGTCGATCCGGTGGACGACCTCGTCCCGGCCGACCTGATGGTCGAGGCGGCGGTCGAGGACGTGGATGTGAAGGTCGACATCTTCCGCCGGGCCGACGACGCGTTGCCCGCGGCGGCGATCCTGGCGTCGAACACGTCCTCGATCCCGATCGCGACGCTCGCGGCGGCGACGCGCCGTCCCGAGCGCGTGATCGGCATGCACTTCTTCAACCCGGTTCCGGTGATGGCGCTGGTCGAGGTCGTGCGTGCGCCGTCCACCTCGGACGAGACCGCCGCCGCGATCGTCCGACTCGCCACGGAGCTCGGGAAGACGCCCGCCGAAGCGAACGACTTCCCCGGATTCGTCTCGAACCGGATCCTGATGCCGTTCATCAACGAAGCGGCGTGGGCGCTCCACGGCGGCGTGGCCGAGGCGGAGGCGATCGACACGATCGCCAGGCTGGGCTTCAACCACCCGATCGGACCGCTTGCGCTGGCCGACCTGATCGGTCTGGACACGTGCGTCGCGATCATGGAGGTGCTGCACGAGGGGCTCGGCGACCAGAAATACGCCCCGTGCCCGCTGCTCCGTGAGCACGTCGCCGTCGGCCGGCTCGGGCGGAAATCCGGACACGGCTTTTACAACTACTCCTAAGTCAGCAGTCGTTGCCGGGCAAAGCCAGGCAACGACGCAAAGTCGGGCATTCTAGACTGGCAACCAATGCGCGCTCGGATCAAGGAAAAGCGAGAAGTCGCGAAGGGGACGCTCCTCGTGATCTTCGACCTGCTCGGCGAGGAGGTCGACTTCCGGGCCGGCCAGTACTTCTGGGTCGAGCTGCTCGATCCGCCGTACGACGACGAGAAAGGGCCGCGCCGTCACATCTCCGTCGTCACCTCGCCGACCGAGCGCGGGATTCTCGGCCTCTGCACGCGGCTGCGCGATTCCGCCTTCAAGCGGTCGCTGGTCGAGCTGCCGGTCGGCACCGAGGTCGAGGTCGAGCAGCCGAAGGGCGACTTCTCGCTGCCCGAGGACACGGAGCCGCACTACGCGTTCATCGCCGGCGGGATCGGGATCACCGTCTTCCGGAGCATGCTGCGGTACATCGACGACACCGGCGAGCCGTACCGCGCGACGCTCGTGTACTCGAACCGTGACCGCGAGTCGACCGCCTTCCTGGACGAGCTCGAGGAGCTGGACGCGCGGGCGGACTGGTTCCGCCTGGTCGCGACGATGACGCAGGACCCCGACTGGGGCGGCGAGACGAGGCGGATCGACGCCGAGATGCTGTCCGACGTGCTCGGCGGAGACCTCGGGTCCCACACGTTCGTGGTCGCCGGTCCGCCGGCCATGACCGAGGGCGTCGTCGGCGCGTTGACGGGCGCCGGGATCCCGGAGGAGCGGATCCTGTCCGACAGCTACTCCGGTTACTAGCAAGGCCGGCCGGCCCCAGGCGGGGCCGACGTTCAGGGCTCTGACCCGAAGGGGCAGAGGCCTTGACGTTGGCAAGACATTTAGAGTCCGTTTTCGTGGACTTCGAGCTGACGCCGGAGCAGCGCGAGATCCAGGCGCTGGCCTGCGACGTTGCTCGTGCCGAGATCGATCCGTACGCGGCCGAGTGGGACCGCGAGCACCGTTTCCCTGCCGAGCTCTACCCCAAGCTCGCCGAGCTCGGGTTGATGGGCGTCTGTGTGCCGGAGGAATACGGCGGTGCGGGCGCCGACTACGTCTCGTACATCCTCGTCCTGGAGGAGCTCTCGCGGGCCGACGCGGGCGTGGGGGTGACCGTCGGAGTCCACACGAGCGCGGTGGCGCTGCCGATCCTGCGCTTCGGCACCGAGGAGCAGCGCGCACGGTTCGTGCCCGCGCTCGCACGCGGAGAGTCCATCGGCGCGTTCGCGCTGACCGAGCCGGAGTCGGGATCCGACGCGGGCTCGCTGCGCACCGCGGCGGCGCCGGCGGACGGAGGCTGGCGGATCACCGGGTCGAAGCGGTTCATCAGCACGGCCCGACAGGCCGGCACCTTCCTGCTCTTCGCGCGCACGGATCCGTCGAGCACGAAGGCGGGCGGTGTCTCGGCATTCGTCCTCGATGCCGCCCACGTCACGGTCACCCGGGACGAGGAGAAGCTCGGCCTGAACTCCTCGACGACCAGCGACGTCGAGGTCGACGCGGTGGTGGACGCGGATCGGCTCCTCCACGAGGAGGGGAAGGGCTTTGCGGTCGCGATGGCGACGCTCGACGGCGGGCGGATCGGGATCGGCGCGCAGGCGGTCGGGATCGCCCAGGCCGCGTTCGAGGCCGCGCGCGACTATTCGCTCGAGCGAAGGCAGTTCGGCAAATCGCTGTCCGAGTTCCAGGCGATCCAGCACAAGCTCGCGAACATGTCGATGGAGATCGACGCCGCGCGCATGCTGGTCCTGCGCGCAGCGTGGCTGAGGCAAGAGGGACGGCCGCACTCGGAGGAAGGGGCGAAGGCGAAGCTCTTCGCGTCCGAGATGGCCAGGCGCCAGACGGCCGAGGCGATTCAGATCTTCGGCGGCTACGGCTATACGAAGGAGTTTCCGGTCGAGCGCTACTACCGCGACGCGAAGATCACGGAGATCTACGAGGGGACGAGCGAGATCCAGCGGCTCGTGATCGCGAGATCGATCCTCGGCCTCAAGCAGAAGGCGCTCGCCTCAGGGTAGTGCCCCGCAAGCGCGACGAACCTGTCCGGCTCACGCGGATCTACACGCGCACCGGCGATGCGGGCGAGACCAGCCTCGGCGACGGCTCACGCGCGCCCAAGACGGACCCGCGGATCGCGGCGGTCGGCGCGGTCGAGGAGGTGAACGCACAGATCGGGGTCGTCGTGGCGGGGGTGGTGCAGGACGAGCTGCGGCCGCCGCTCGCGCGGATCCAGAACGACCTCTTCGACCTCGGCGCGGACCTCGCCGTGCCGTTCGAGGAAGGCGACGGGAAGCTCCGGATAGTGGAGGAGCAGGTCTCGGCGCTCGAAGAGCTCTGCGACCGGTTCAACGAGCCGCTGCCGGCCCTCAAGAGCTTCGTCCTTCCCGGCGGGACGGACGCCGCCGCGCGCTTGCACCTCGCCCGGACCGTGTGCCGCCGCGCGGAGCTCGCCGCCCTCGCCGTCACTCCGGGGAATCCGCTGGCGTTGAGGTACTTGAACCGACTCTCGGATCTGCTCTTCATCCTCGCCCGGGCGGCCAATGCGGGCGAGGCGGAGCCGCTCTGGCGTCCAGGCGGCTAGGGACAGTCCCTTAAGGGACTGTCCCTCGAGACGAGCGCCGCCGCGCCACGGAGAATGGGTGGCGTGGACGCGCGGACGAGCGTGAGTCGGCCGACGGGCTCGGCGCGGGCGCTGCTCGGCTCGGGGCTGTTCGTCGGCCTGGCGACGTTCGCCGCGAACGGCCTGAACGCGCTCTTCCAGATCGCGCTCGCCCGCGTGCTCTCGCCGGCGGAGTACTCGGTGCTGGTCGCGCTGGTCGTGATCACCTTGATCGCGGCCGTGCCGCCCCTCGCGTTTCAGGCGAGCGTGGCCCGCGAGGTGGCGCTCGAGCTGGACGGCCACCGCCGCGGGCTTGCGGGTGCGGCGCTCCGCGACACCGTACGAGGGTTGGTTCCCTGGGCACTGTGTGTCCTCGTCATCGGCGGGATCGTCTCTGCGGTGATGGCCGCGGGCGGCAGCGGCGACGCGGCCGCCACCTTCGCGACCACGGCCACGATCGCGTTTGCGCTGATCATCCCGGCCGTCTGGGGCGGCCTGCTCGGGGCCCGCCTCTTTCTCGTCTTCGGCCTGGCCCAGCTCGCCTTCGCCGGCACCCGGTTCGCGGCAGGGCTGGCGATCGGGCTCGCCGGCGGCGACGCAGCCGCGGTCATGTCCGGCGTCGCAGCGGCGACTGCGCTCACCCTCGGCGTCACGTTCCTGCCGCTCCGCGATCTCTGGCGCGCCGCCGAGCGGGCAGGCCGCCGGCGGTTGGCCACGCTCCCCAACGCCGCCGCGGCCACCGGTCTGACCGTCCTGATGGCGCTGGCGACCGTGGACGTCCTCGTTGCGAACCTCGCCTTCGCGTCGGACACGGCCGGCGCCTACGGCGTGGCGTCCGTGTGCGCCCGCGTCCAGCTGCTCCTGCCGATCGGCGTGGTCACCGTCCTCTTCCCTCGTGTCGCGACGCTCCGTGACCCGGAACGTGAGCGGCAGCACCTGTTGGCCGGCCTCGCGGTCGTCGGGGCGCTCGGCACGCTGGTGACCGCGATCCTGTGGGCGTTCGCCGACCCGATCGTCGATCACATCTTCGGGACGAAGTACGCGGAAGCGGTCCCCTGGTTGGGGCCGCTCTCGCTCGCGATGCTGCTCTATGCGCTCGCGACGGTCTACCTCTACCACTTCCTCTCGCTCGCCCGAGCCCGCTTCGCGCTCGTCCTGGTTGCGATCCAGGCCGCGCAGCTGATCGCCTGCGCAGTCCTCCACGGCAGCCCGGCGGAGCTGATCGGCGTTCAGATCGCCACCTCCGCGGTGACTGTGACTGCCGCCGAGGTGTGGTACCTGCTCCGCGGCCGCCTCCGCCCGACGGCCTAGAGAACCGGCACAATCCGCGAAGGTGGCGACCACGGAAGAAACGGCGGGCCTCGACAGCCGGCCCGATCGCGAGGAGCTGCGCTCGACGATCTCCGGGCTGCCGGTCGAGCCGCTCTACTCGCCCGAGAACGTCGAGATCGACTACGCGCACGACCTGGGCGCGCCGGGCGAGTACCCGTTCACGCGCGGCGTCTACCCGTCGATGTACCGAGGGCGGTTGTGGACGATGCGGCAGTTCGCCGGCTTCGGAACGGCGGAGGAGACGAACGAGCGGTTCCGGTACCTGCTCGCGCACGGCCAGACGGGGCTGTCGACCGCGTTCGACATGCCGACGTTGATGGGCTACGACTCGGATCATCCGCGTTCGCTCGGCGAGGTCGGCCGCGAGGGGGTGGCGATCGACTCGCTCGGGGACATGGAGACGCTGTTCGAGGGAATCCCGCTCGGCGAGGTCTCGACCTCGATGACGATCAACTCGCCGGCGGCGATCCTGCTCGCCTTCTACGTCTGCGTCGGCGACGAGCAGGGCGTGGGCCGCGACCGGCTCCGCGGGACCGTCCAGACGGACATCCTCAAGGAGTACATCGCGCAGAAGGAGTACATCTACCCGCCCGAGCCCTCGATGCGGCTGGTCGTGGACATGATCGAGTGGTGCGCCCGGGAGCTGCCGCGGATGCACCCGGTCTCGATCTCCGGCTACCACATCCGCGAAGCAGGCTCGACCGCGGCGCAGGAGCTGGCGTTCACGCTCGCGGACGGGTTTGCGTACGTGGACGCGGCCTTGGAGCGCGGGCTGGAGATCGACGAGTTCGCGCCCCGGTTGTCGTTCTTCTTCAACGCGCACATCGACTTCTTCGAGGAGATCGCCAAGTACCGGGCGGCGAGGCGGATCTGGGCGCGCGAGTTGCGCGACCGGTACGGGGCGAGGAATCCGCGCTCCTGGTTGATGCGCTTCCACACCCAGACCGCTGGGGTATCGCTCACCGCGCAGCAGCCGCAGGTGAACATCGTCCGCACGGCGATCGAGGCCTTGGCCGCCGTGCTCGGTGGGACGCAGTCGCTGCACACGAACTCGTTCGACGAGGCCCTGGCGCTGCCGACGGAGGAGGCGGTGCTGCTCGCGTTGCGCACCCAGCAGGTGATCGCGCACGAGACCGGCGTCGCCCGCACGATCGACCCGCTCGGCGGCAGCTACTACCTCGAGGAGCTGACCAACCGGCTCGAGCAGGAGGCATACGACTACTTCCGCCGGATCGACGAGCTCGGCGGCGTCGTCGCCGCAATCCGGGAAAACTTCTTCCAGCGCGAGATCGCCGAGGCATCGTTCCGGTACCAGGCGGAGGTCGAGGCCGAGGAACGGATCGTCGTCGCGGTCAACCACTACGAGGTCGACGGGGACGAACCGATCCCGATCCTCCGCATCGACCCCGAGCTCGAGCGCAAGCAGGTCGAGCGCGTCCAGTCGCTGCGCGCCCGCCGCGATTCGGCCGCCGTCGAGACCGCCCTCGCCGAGCTGAAGCAGGCCGCCGCCGGCGACCGCAACCTGATGGAGCCGATCCTCGCCGGCGCGAAGGCGTACGCGACGATGGGCGAGATGTGCGAGGCGCTCCGCGAGGTCTGGGGGATATGGCGCGAGACGCCGGTCTTCTGAGAACCGCACTCACCGATGCTGGGGGAACCTCCCGGTTCCCCCAGACCCCCTCCACCGCCCGCTTCGCGGACATCGCTGCGCGATGGCGCGAGACGCCGGTCTTCTGAGAACCGCACTCACCGATGCTGGGGGAACCTCCCGGTTCCCCCAGACCCCCTCCACCGCCCGCTTCGCGGCTCTGAACGTCGGCCCGTGTGGGCTGGCCGCTTCGACTTGCTAACTCCGCGGCTACCTTGTCCGTCTCAGAAGTAGCCCCGTGGAACCGTCGACGATGAGCCTGAAGTCACCCAGGACGCAGAAGTACCTCCTCTGGGTCTCGGCGTTCGTTCTTGCCGCCGGCATCGCCGCGGTCCTCGTCGTCTTCCTCCGCGACACCGGCACCTCTCAGACCGAAACCTTCAGCAGCGAGCCGGTGCAGACGGTCGCCAAGCCGGGCAAGAACATCCCGCTCGAGAAGGCACAACGCGAGCTCGCGGGCAAGTTCATCCTCACCGCCGTCCAGCGCAAGCGCCTCCAGGAGGCATGGAACCTCGTCGGCCCCGGGCTCCGGCAGGGAATGACGTACAAGGAGTGGCTGACGGGGACGATCCCGGTCATCCCCTTCCTCGACCCGATCAAGCTGGCCCCGATCAAGGTCGACGTCTCCCAGAAGAACTACGCGCTGATCGAGGTGATCATCGTCCCCGTCGCGAGGAACGCGAAGTCGCAGATCTTCACGATGGAGATGATCAAGGTCGGCAAGGGCTCGAAGAGCCACTGGGTGGTCAACTCCTGGGCGCCGCGCTCGACGCCGACGATTCCGAACAATCCCGGCGGAAGCTAGCCGGGCCCGCCACGCGGGCCCGACCGTCAGGGCCCTGACCCGAAGGGGCAGGGGCCTTGGCGTTCGCCTGTCCCTGCCTGAGGCTCTGGGGATACGTGCCGATTCCGGCGCGTAGACGTATCCTGACCAGAATGAGAAACCCGCTGGCCTCGAGCCGGTTTCGGCGCCGCAGCGCCTGGCTGGCGGTGTGCCTGGCGGTTGCGGGGACGGTCGCCTTCGTCGGGATCCACTTCTCGAACACCGGCCACCGGATTCAGCAGCAGTTCACGGCCCAGAATCCGAAGGTCGTCGCGGAGAGCCCGAAACCGGACGTCTTCACCAAGGCCGAGCAGCGGCAGGTCCGGGCGACCGCGATCCGGTTCATCGAGAGCGCCGTCTTCCGCAAGAACGTCGCCGGCTCGTTCGCGATCACGACGAGCGGGCTCAGGCAGGGCGCTTCGCGGGCGGAGTGGGCGACGGGGACGATCCCGATCGTCCCGTACCCGGCGAAGGCGGTCGAGACGGTCCGCTGGCGCGTGAGCTACTCGAATACGGACGAGGTCGGCCTGGAGGTCGCCTTCTACCCGAAGCCGGCGTCGGGCGTCGACCGGCAGGTCTTCGACATCGCGCTGCAGAACCGCGGCACCCCCGCCGCGCCGCACTGGCTCGTCTCGTACTGGGCGCCGTCCGGCGGCCTCCAGCTCTCGCGCGCGGATCCCCGCGTGCGGTCGATCGAAACGACCCCGCCCAAGGCTGCGCTGGGAGCGGTCTGGCTGCTCGTCCCGGTCGGGATCATCGTCGGCGGGCTCGTCGGGGTGGTCGCCTTCCTCGTCGTCCGGGGGCGAATCCGGCATACCCGCGCGTTGCGGCTCTACAGGTCGAGCTCGAGCCCGTCGTAGGCTCGTTCGTACCCGGCCGGCAGATCGAGCTCCTGCGGGCGGTGGGTGACCAGCAGCCTCTTCGCGCCTGACGCGTCGAACGCGGCGATCGCCTCCTCGGCGGACAAGTGCCCGCGCGGAGTGGCGTCCTTGTCGCCGCTCAGAAGCGTCGCCTCGCAGACGAAGAGGTCGGCGTCGCGCGCGACCTCGACGAGCGTGTCGCTGGGTGCGGAGTCACCCGAGTAGGCGAGCGTCGTTGCCCCGTTCGTGACCCGGAAGGCGAACGTCTGGATCGTGTAGTGGGGAACCTCCGTCGCGGTGACTGTCAGCCCGGCCCGCGTCGAGAACGGCTCGCCCTCGGCGTACTCGGCCAGCTCGAAGGCGTTCCAGAACATCGTCGGCGTGCCCATCCGCTCGCCGAACGTCCCGAGCAGCTCGATCCCGCTCGGCGGCAGCCAGAGCTCGGGCTTCCGCGCCTCGCGGCCGAGGCCGAACATGCTGCCCCAGACCCACGGGACGAGGTCGCCCCAGTGGTCGAGGTGCCAGTGGGAGATGACGATCGAGTCGACGCGCGGCCAACTGTCGCGGAGTCGAAGCTTGGCGAGGACACCCGCGCCGCAGTCGAGCAGCACCGTCCCGTCGCCGTGGAGGAGGTACCCGGATTGGGCGCCGCCCGGATTCGGCCATGCAGGTGAACAGCCCACGACGGTCAGTCTCATTGTCGGTTTCCTGAGCCTAGGGCCGGCGTGGGAGTGCCGCCTGCGGCGTCCGGCACAGTACACGCGCGGTCCGGCCGGAGAAACCGAGAACCGCACGGCCGTATACTGGCGCCCCGTGGATCGGCGGATTCGAGTGGTGATCGCAAAGCCGGGCCTGGACGGGCACGACCGCGGCGCGAAGATCATTGCCAGGGCGCTCCGCGACGCCGGCATGGAGGTGATCTACACCGGTCTCCACCAGACGCCGGAGCAGATCGTCGAGACCGCGATCCAGGAGGACGCCGACGCGGTCGGGATCTCGATCCTGTCCGGGGCGCACATGACGCTCGTACCGCGCATCCTCGACGGCCTTCGGGCAAACGGCGCCGACGACGTGCTCGTCGTCCTGGGCGGGACGATCCCGGCCGAGGACGCCGAGGAGTTGAAGGGCCAGGGCGTCGCCGCGGTCTTCACCCCCGGCGCACCGACCTCGGAGATCGTGGAGTTCCTCGCGCACGCCGTGGGCGTGCGCTAGCAATGCCGGTCACAGTAAGTCCTCGCCAGGAGGGCGTAACGCTCGTGACTATCGAGCGGCCCGAGGCGCTGAACGCGCTCGACCGGGAGACGCTCACCGAGCTGCGCGACCGGCTGCGCTCGGTCGCGACCGACCCGGCCGTCCGTGCGGTCGTGCTCACCGGCTCGGGCGACCGCGCCTTCGCGGCCGGCGCCGACATCAAGGAGATGACCGGGATGAGCGTCCTCGAGGCGCACGGCTGGGGTATGCTCGGCCACGAGTGTGGCCGGCTGCTCGAGTCGATGCCGAAGGGCACGATCGCCGCCGTCAACGGCCTGGCACTCGGCGGCGGCTGCGAGCTCGCGCTCGCCTGCGACATTCGCTACGCGTCGGAGGACGCGACCTTCGGCCAGCCCGAGATCAACCTGGCCGTCATCCCCGGCTGGGGTGGGACGCAGCGGCTTGCCCGCGCCGTCGGCGCGGGGCTGGCGAAGGACCTGATCCTGACGGGCCGCGCGATCGACGCCGCCGAGGCGTTGCGAATCGGCCTCGTCAGCGCGGTCCATCCACGCGAGGAGCTCCTCGATCGCGCCCTCGAGACCGCGGCGGCGCTGGCGAGGAAGAGCCCGGTGGCGCTCTCGGCGGCGAAGGACGCGGCGAACCGCGCGCTCCAGGGCGATCTCGGCACCGGGCTCTCCTACGAGGCGATCCTCTTCTCCGCGCTGTTCGCGACCGACGACCAGAAGGAGGGGATGACCGCCTTCTCGGACAAGCGCAAGCCGCGCTTCCAAGGCAGGTAGGCCAGGCCCGCCACGCGGGCCTGACCGTCAGGGCCCTGACCCGAAGGGGCAGGGGCCTTGACGTTGCTCTGAGCAAGAACGCTCGGCCCGCCACGCGGGCCGTTTCCGTCAAGGCTCTGAACCACAGGGGCAGAGCCCGGGGTTAGGCCGCAGCGAGCACGACCCGGGAGGCCGAGAAGGCACCGTTCTTCGCCGCCTGGGTGTCGAGCGTCGTCCGGGCAGGCAACGTCAGCACGATCGCCGGCCGGCCGGCCAGCGCCCCGACGCTTGCCGCCGACCCCGGGAGATCGACGAGCGCCGTCGGCGTCAACGTGAGCAGCATCGGCTTGCGCAGGCCGAGCAGCTTGAGGCCCGACGGGAACACGGTCGCCGTCTGCACCTTCATCGTCAGGTGGGTCTCGTCGGCGGTCAGGATCGTCCCCTTCAGCGACAACGTGACCGCACTGCCCGGCGGCGCCGTGAACAGGATCCGTGTTGCCGTGTTCAGGTACGGGAACGGGTTCGCGGCCGCCCCGTCGTGAGGGTGGACCTCGAAGTGGAGGTGAGGCGTCCCGTCGGCGTCGCCCGAATCCCCGACGAAGCCGATCGCCTGGCCGGCGACGACCTGCGCACCGTCCTTCAGGCCCGGCCAGTAGGAGCCGCCGGCAACGCACTTGCCGCGGTTGTCGTTCGCCATGGTCACGTCGTTGTTCAGGTGGACGTAGAGATACGTCGTGCCGCTGGCGCCGTAGAGGTAGAGCATGCAGCCGGCGCGCGCCGAGGTCGTCCAGAACTTGATCTTGCCGTCCTCGACGGCGACCACCGGCGAGCGCTTCGGAGCGAGGATGTCGTTCCCCTCGTGACGGCCTTGCGGCCGCGGATCGCCGAAGTCGTTCGTGTAGCGGTACGGACCGACGACCGGAAAGACGATCGGCTTCCGGATGCCGCTCGAATGCGGCGAGGCCGCGGCCGGCCCGGCGATCAGGGCGGCGGCGAGGATCACGAGGACCCCACAGACTGTGCTCCAGCGGTGGCGCATCGGTTCCGGGGCGGGCTCGGAAGGGTCGGAGAGTACCAGCCTGCCCGGCGACCGCCGATGCGGTAATAGTCTGGCCCGGTGAAGATCGCCGTCTGCGTGAAGGAAGTTCCCGAGGCGGGTGCCGCCCGCCGGATCGATCCCGGAACGATGCGGCTCGACCGCTCAGGCGAGGCTGCGCTCAACGCGTTCGACGTGAACGCGGTCGAGGAGGCACTGCGAGTGAAGGAGGCAAACCCCGACTCCGAGGTCGTGGTCGTCTCGCTCGCGCCCGCCGGCGCCGCCGACTCGCTCCGCAAGGCGCTCGCGATGGGAGCCGACCGGGCGGTCCTCGTCAGCGACGACGCGGCCGCCGGATCGGACCTCCTTGCCACCGGCCGCGTGCTGGCGGCGGCGCTCGAGCGCGAGAGCCCGGAGCTCGTCCTCTTCGGCCAGCAGTCGTCCGACTCCGACGGCGCCGTCCTCTGGGCGGCGGTGGCCGACCGGCTCCGGCTGCCGATGGTCTCGCAGGCCGCGGAGCTGACGGTCGAGAACGGAAAGGCGACCGTGAAGCGCCAGACGGAGTTCGGCTACGACCGGATCGAGGCCCCGCTCCCGGCTGTGATTGCCGTGTCGGACGCGATCAACGAGCCGCGCTACCCGTCTCTGAAGGGGATCATGGGCGCGAAGTCGAAGCCGCAGGACGTCCTGTCTCTCGGCGACCTCGGTCTCTCGGTCGAGCTCGCCGGCGAGGCCGGCTCGCAGACCGAGGTGCTCGCCCTGGCTTCGCCCCCGGGGCGCGGGGAGGTCCGCAAGATCGAGGACGACGGCAACGGGGCGCAGCAGATCCTCGACTTCCTCGTGGAGCGGAAACTCGTCTGATGCCGACGCTGGTCTTCCTCGAGCAGCACGAGGGCGAGCTCCAGAAGGGGGCGCTCGGCGTGCTCGCCAAGGCGGCGTCGCTCGGGAACGGCGAGGTTGCCGGTGCGATCCTCGGCGCCGGTGCAGCCGCGCTGGCCGCAGAGGCCGGCCGGCACGGCGCCGCAAAGGTATGGGTGGCGGAGGATCCGGCGCTCGCTGCGCCTCTCCCGCAGCCGCGAATCGACGTGTTGGCGAAGGTCGTCGAGGGGGGCGGCTACGACACGGTCCTGTTCGGCGCGTCGGTGCTCGCCGCCGACGTCGCTGCCGGACTGGCCGCACGGCTCGACGCGGGCCTGAACTGGGATCTCGTCGACCTCGTGCGCGAGGACGGACGCCTCGTCGGCAAGCGTCCGGCGCTCGGCGACTCAGTCGTCGTCGACGTCGGCTGGAAGGGCTCGCCCGCGATCGGCATCGTCCGGGCCGGGACGTTCGAGCCGGCTCCGACCGGCGGCGAACCCGAAGTCGTCCAGGCGCCGGTCGAGCTCGAGGACTTCTCGACCGCGGCGACGATGCTCGAGCAGGCGCACGAGGAGCAGGCCGGGCCGTCGATCGAGGAGGCGGACGTGATCGTCGCCGGGGGGCGCGGCCTCGGCGGGCCGGAGAACTTCGCCCTCGTCGAAGAGCTGGCGAAGGCGCTGGGCGGGGCGGTCGCCGCGACCCGCGCGGTCGTCGACGCCGGCTGGTATCCGTACTCGGCCCAGGTCGGGCAAACCGGCAAGAGCGTCGCGCCCAAGCTGTACGTCGCCTGCGGCATCTCCGGCGCGATCCAGCACAAGGTGGGTATGCAAGGCTCCAACGTGATCGTCGCGATCAACAAGGACGCGAACGCGCCGATCTTCGAGTTCAGCGACCTCGGCGTGGTCGGCGACCTGCTCCAGGTCGTGCCGAAGCTGACCGAGCTCGTCCGCGCGAGAAAGGGCAGCTGATGGGCTCCGTCCCGGCCAACTATCCACCACCGTGGCGCGTCGAGGAGGCGATCGCGCGGCCGACGGACAACGACCCGATCGAGGTCGGGGTCCTGATCGTCGGCGCCGGCCCGGCCGGGCTCGCCTGCGCGATCCGGCTCGGCCAGCTGCTCGCCGATGATGCCGAGACCGCGAAGCGGCTCGGCGAGGTGCCGGTCGCAGTGGTCGAGAAGGGCAAGCAGCCCGGCTCCCATCTCCTCTCGGGCGCGGTCGTCAACCCGCGTGGACTCCGCCGGCTCTTCAACGGCAGCCGGCGCTTCGACGACATGCCCCACTTCGACGAAGTCGTCCACGAGTCCGTCTACTTCCTCACCGAGAAGCGGGCGATCCGCATCCCGGCGCCGCCGACGATGCGAAACCACGGCAACTACATCGTCTCGCTCTCGCAGCTCGGCCGGTTCCTCGGCGCGGAGGCCGAGGCGGGCGGGGCGACCATCCTCCCCGAGACGCCGGCGACGAAGCTGCTCGTCGCGGACGGTCTGGTGCGCGGCGTCCGCACCTCCGACCGGGGCCGGGGCCGGAACGGCGAGGAGCTGGGGAACTTCGAGCGGGGCTCGGACCTGCTGGCCCGCGTCACCGTCCTTGCCGAGGGGACGCAGGGCCACCTGACCGGCGCGGCGATCGAGCGTTTCGGCCTCCAGGGTGCGAGCCCGCAGGTGTGGGCGCTCGGCGTAAAGGAGGTCTGGCAGGTCGCGAAGCCGCTCGACCGGATCATCCACACGATGGGCTGGCCGCTCCGGTCGAGGAAGAAGTACCGCGAGTTCGGCGGCTCGTTCATCTACCCGATGGGCGAGGACCTGGTCACGATCGGGATGGTCGTCGGTCTCGACTACCGTGACGCCGAGCTGTCGGTGCACGACGTCCTCCAGCAGCTGAAGACGCACTCGAAGATCCGCCGGATCCTCGACGGCGGCGAGCGGCTGGAGTGGGGGGCGAAGACGATTCCCGAAGGCGGGTTCCTGTCGCTGCCGAAGCGGCTGAACGCGCCCGGCCTGCTGCTTTGCGGCGACGGCGTCGGGATGGTCAACGTCCCGGCGCTGAAGGGGATCCACTACGCGCTGGAATCCGGGCGCCTCGCCGCCGAGGCGGCGTACAGGGCGCTGCAGCCGGGCGAGGCGGTCGGGCGGCGCGGCGCGCTGGCCGGCTACGACGACGCGGTCCGCGACAGCTACATCTGGAAGGACCTGAAACGGGTCCGGAACGTGCGTCCGGCGTTCTCGCGGGGCTTCTGGTTCGGGAGCGCCCTGGCCGGGGGCGCGATCACCTCGTTCGGGAAGCTGCCGCCGAAGGACGAGCGGCTCGAGCGCGACGCCGAGCAGGAGCTGATCAGCACCGGCCGCGCCGCCGCCTACCCGAGGCCCGACGGTCAGCTGACCTTCGACAAGCTCTCGTCCGTGTTCGCGTCGGGGAACCGGACGCGCGACGACCAGCCGAACCACATCCGCATCGAGTCCCGCGTCCCGCGGGACATTGCCGAGCTGTGGGCGCGTCTGTGCCCGGCACAGGTGTACGAGGTCGGGGCCGAGGACGCAGGCAAGGTGCAGGTGCAGGTGACGCCGTCGAACTGCGTCCAGTGCGGCGCGATCACGGCGAAGGGCGGTCGCCTCACGCCCCCCGAGGGCGGCTCTGGTCCCGAGTACAGCCGCAGCTGACGACAGTCGCAACTTTTTACGACCGCTTTACCCGCGGTAGACGGCGGCCTGACCGGCGACGACGAGCCTCTTGGCGGGAAACCGGGTCGGGGCACACGAACGCGCCTCGGCGCTCTCAACTCTCAGGAGGCATCTGCACGCGAATGAAGCTCTTCCTCGCGGCCGGCGTAGCGGCGCTGGCCGGTGGCCTCGCCGCCACCGCCGGCGCCGCGGGCGGCGGCATCGCCTACTCGTTCCTCGGGAAGCTCTCTGCGGCACCCGCGGGCGGCCACCTCTCGATCACGGTCGAGGGCGGGAACCGGCCCGCGCTCCGGGCCCTGCTCGGCTCCGCGGTCGCCCAGACGTTCTCGTACGGGGACGGGACGGAGTTCCTCCGCTGGACGAACGGCGTGCCGAAGGTCGTCGCCGCCGGCGACCTGAAGGTAGGCGATTACGTCCGTGTCAACATCCGCGCCCCGCGCGGCAGCTCGCTGAAGACGATCGAGGCCATGAAGGCAGGCCTGATCGGCGACCACGGCACCGAGCTGAACCGGCCGGACCGGCCGGACTTCCTGTTCCGGGGCACCGTGGCAGCGGTCGGCTCGTCCAACGTGTCGCTCGACGTGAGCGGCGGCAACCGGCGCGCGCTCCGGCTGCTGCTCGGCAGCTCCCCGTCGCAGACGTTCTCTGTCGGCGACGCGACCATCTTCCTGCGCTGGCAGGGCAAGGTCCCGACGGTGATCGAGCTCGCCGACCTCGAGGCGGGCGACAAGGTCGCGATCCACGTCCGCGCCGAGGCCGGCTCGACGCTGAACGAGGTCGAGTCGACACCGGCGGCAAAGGTCGCCGAGCACGAGCCGGCGCCTGACGCCTGAGCCGTTCTGACCCCTCCGCTGGGCCGCGCGCGCTACGGCGGCCCAGCAGCAGCCTTTTTACGTGCTGCTTACGTGGAGATCCGGAATCGTGGCGATCATGTGACCATGTCGCGCCGTCGCTTCGCCGTGCTGGTCTGCGCCATCGTGGCGGTGAACGCGTTCTTCTGGCTCGCCCAGGGCGGGTTCGCCTTGCCGAAGGCTCTCATCGACCGTTTCTTCGGGCCGCGGATGATTCGCGCAGAGGTGATCGTCCAGAGCCCGGCAGGCGGGGTGAACGACTTCCGGCTCGACCGAGGCGTGATCGTCTCGGCGACGCGTCGCTCGCTCGTCCTGAGTGAGCAGGATGGCACGACGGTCACGATCGCAGTCGCACCCAGAGCCAGGATCACAGGCTCGCCCTCCGTGACGGACGTGTCGCAGCTTCGTCCGCCGATGCGCGTGCTCGTCGTCCGCCGGGCGAACGCCCGGGCGAACCTGATCCAGGTCGAGGGCACCGGGTAAGCATGGGCAAGGCGACGGGAAGCGTGCTCCTCCTCGTGGAGGACGACGACGCGATCGGGCGTCTCGTCAAGCAGTACCTCGAGCAGCAGGGCGGCTGGCGCGTCCTGTGGCTCCGGACCGGAGAGGAGGCGGTCACCGAGCTGCGCCGTCACCCGGTCCGGCTCGTCGTCCTCGACGTCGGTCTGCCCGGCATCGACGGGTTCGAGGTGTGCCGGCGGATGCGGAGCCATTCGAACGTGCCGATCGTGATGCTCACCGCCCGCGACGAGGAGCCCGACCGTGTGGTCGGCTTCGAGCTTGGCGCCGACGACTACGTCGCGAAGCCGTTCTCGCCGCGCGAGCTCTCAGCCCGGATCAAGGCGATCCTCCGCCGCGCGGAGCCGTCCTCGCAGGACGCGGTGCTGGCCGCCGGCGAGATCGTCCTGCGCCGCGACTCGCACGACGTGACCGTCGACGGCGAGCCCGTCCAGCTGACGGCGAAGGAGTTCGACCTGCTCACCTGCTTCCTCGAGCACCAGGGCATCGTCCTGTCGCGCGAGCGCCTGCTCGACATCGTGTGGGGAATGGCATATCCGGGCGGGACGCGCACGGTGGACATGCACGTCGCTCAGCTCCGGCGCAAGCTCGGCCAGGCCGAGGCGATTCGCACGGTGCGGGGTGCCGGCTACAAACTGCTGGCACAGTGAACCCGCTCCACAGCCTTCGGGCAAGGCTGTTCGCCGCGATCGGCGTGATCGTCGCCCTGTCGGTCGCGGTCACCCTCGTCCTCGGGCTCGTGCTCACCCGGCGTGCGGTCGAGGACGCGACCCTGAAGGACCTCGGCCACCAGGCGGCGCTGATCGTCGGGGAGGAGCGGAACGCGCTCTCCCCGCTCACGCACCTGCCCGAGCTCCGGCCGTACCTGGCGAGGCAGCACGAGCGGTACCTGCTCGACCCGGCTGTGCTCTCGGCGGGCGCGCGCCACGAGCTCTCGGTCGGCCGACCGGTCACCGGCAGCGTCACCCTCGACGGACGGGCGTACTACTTCGCCGCCGAGCCGGTGGGGTCGCGGGCGTTCATCCTGCTCCGGCCGAAGAGCCTGACGACGCCGCGCTGGAAGCCCTTCGTCGAGGCGATCGTGATCGCGGCGCTCGTCGGCGGGCTGCTCGCGGCGGCGGCTGCGTTCTTCCTCGCCCGCCGGATCGTCCGGCCTGTGGCGCGCGTGGCGGCGGCGAGCCGGAGCCTTGCGGCCGGGCGACGCCCGGAGCCGGTGCCGGTCGAAGGCGGGGCGGAACTGGAGACCCTCGCGGTCGCATTCAACGACCTGGCCGAGCAGCTCGCCCGCGCGCGGGAGGCGGAACGATCGTTCCTGCTCTCCGTCAGCCATGAGCTGAAGACGCCGCTCACCGCGATCGCCGGGTACGCGGAGGCGCTGCGGGAGGGGGCGGTGAGCGTGGACGAGGCGGCGGAGACGATCGCCGCCGAGGCCGACCGGCTCGGCCGGCTCGTCGGCGACCTCCTCGATCTCGCACGGATGAACCGGACCGACTTCGCCGTTCATCCGAGCGAGATCGACCTGGGCGAGGTCGCCTCCGACGCCGTCCGCCGCTATCAGCCCCAGGCGGCCGCGTTCGACGTCTCCCTCGCCGCGGTCTCGGAGGGGCCCGCGCCGGCCGTCGCCGACGCCGATCGGGTGCTTCAGGTGGTCTCGAACCTGGTCGAGAACGCTCTCCGGCTCACGCCCCCGGGCGGCGAGGTCAGGGTCGTCGCAGCTCCGGGTCTCGTTCGCGTCGAGGACACCGGCCCGGGGCTGGGCGACGAGGACCGGGCGCACGCCTTCGAGCGCTTCTACCTCCACTCGCGCTACGGGCGGGAGCGGCCGGTCGGGACCGGGCTGGGCCTCGCGATCGTCAAGGAGCTGACACAGGCGATGGGCGGGACCGTGGAGGTGGCGAGCGAGCCGGGGCGCCTCACCGTCTTCACGGTCCGGCTGGCCGTGCCCGCGAGAGAACCGACGCTCGTCTGACAAGGAACCCAAGCCGGAGCAAGCTCTGGCGCGGATGCTGTGTCGGCTGTCAAGCGAAGTCCGTATCGTCCCGCCTCGTGCGCCACGTCCGGCTGATCGTGCTCGTACTCGTGCTCGCGGCCGGCGTGGCGGCGGGATCCACGCTCGGCGCAGGCTCCGCGGCCACCCCCACGGCGGTCCGGGTCGTGGCGCGCGACTACACGTTCGTCCTCTCCCGGACGACCGTCCCGGTCGGCCGCGTCCGCTTCGCCGTCGTGAACCAGGGGAGCGTTCCGCACGACTTCCTGATCGCGGGTCGGCGGACGCCCGTGCTGAAACCGGGCCGGTCGGCTGGATTGACGGTAAACTTCACGCGCGCCGGGACGTTCGTCTACCGCTGCTCGGTTCCGGGTCACGCCGCGCTCGGGATGAAGGGCACGCTCGCGGTCGGCAAGGCCCTGCCGCGACCGACGACGACGAAGACCACGACCGTCGCCCCGCCAACGACGACGAGCGCGACCGGCGGTGTGACGCTCACGAAGATGGGCGACTTCAAGCGGCCGGTGCTCGTCACCGCGCCGCGGGGCGACCCCGACCACCTGTTCGTCGTCGAGCAACGCGGAACCGTGCAGCAGGTCGTGGACGGCCGGGTCCAGCCGAATCCCTTCCTGGACCTGACCGACAGGGTGCTCGAGGTCAGCGAGCGCGGGTTCCTCGGCCTCGCGTTCGCCCCGGACTACGCGACGAGCGGCCGCTTCTACGTCGACTACAGCGATCGGTCGGGCAACGGCAACCTGAACGTCGTCGAGTACCGCCGCTCGGCCGATCATGCGGACGCGGCCGACCCGGAGTCCGCCCGCCAGATCCTGTCGATCGTGAAGCCGTGGGAGAACCACAACGCGGGGATGCTCCAGTTCGGCCCCGACGGGTACCTCTACGTGGCCGTCGGTGACGGCGACTCCGGCGTTCTGCACCCGCCGGGGGCCTTCGGACAGACCCTCGACGACCTGCTCGGCGACATCCTCCGCATCGATCCGCTCCACCCCACGGCGACCGAGCCGTACTCCGTCCCGGACTCGAATCCGTTTGCGGCCAGGACGGGTGCCCGAAGCGAAGTGTGGGACTACGGCCTCCGCAATCCGTGGCGGTTCTGGATCGACCCCGTCACCGGCGATCTCTACGTCGGCGACGCAGGGGAGGGCGAGCGAGAGGAGATCGACTACGTCGAGGGCAACCGCGGGGGGATGAACTTCGGCTGGCCGTGCTTCGAGGGCACCGTTCCCTCCTCGACCACGGCCTCGTGCGAGGACCCCGTTGCGCCTGTCTACGACTACGACCACGGCGGCGGCCGCTGCGCGGCGATCGGCGGGGTGGTCGTCCACGACCCGAGGCTCCCGACGCTCCAGGGCCGCTATCTCTTCGGCGACTACTGCGACGGGAGGCTGCACAGCATGGTCGTCGCCGACGGCAAGGCGGGCGGGGTCTCCGACCTCGGGCTCACGGTTCCGACGCTCGACTCGTTCGGCGTCGACGGACGCGGCCGCGTCTACGTGACCGCCACCGACGGCGGCGTCTATCGCCTCGACCCAGGGACGGTCCCGTAGTGCGGGACAGTCCCCTGGAGCTCGCGCCGACCCGGGACGACATCGCCCGCGCCCGCGAGACCCTCGCCGGCCGCCTCCACCGCACGCCGACGTTCGGCTCGCGGACGCTCTCGGAGCTGACCGGCGCAGAGGTCCACCTGAAGGCCGAGCTGTTCCAGCGGACGGGCTCGTTCAAGCCGAGAGGGGTGCTGAACAAGCTCGCGTCGCTCGGTGCCGCCGAGAAGGCGGCGGGTGTTTGTACCTGGTCGGCCGGAAACGCCGCGCAGGCGGTCGCCTACGGCGCCGCGCTGGAAGGAGTCCCGTGCCGCGTGTTCATGTGGCGAACCGCCAATCCCGGCAAGGTCGCCGCGACCCGCGGCTACGGAGCCGAGGTCGACCTCGACGCCGACGGGCCGGCGGAGGCATTCGAGCGCGTCGTCGCCCATGCCGGGCAGACGGGAAGCACGTTCGTCCATCCGTTCGACGATCCGGTGCTCCAGGCCGGTCATGGGACGATCGGCCTGGAAATCGAGGAGGACGTCCCCGGCGTCGACGTCGTTGTCGTCCCGGTCGGCGGCGGCGGCCTGGTCGCCGGCGTCGCGAGCGCCGTCGACTGTCGAGTCGTCGGCGTCGAGCCGGAGGGGGCGGCGTCCCTGACCGCTGCACTCGAGGCCGGAGAGCCGGTGCCGATCCAGCCGAAGACGATCGCGGACGGCCTCGGCGCCCCCTTCACCGGGGGTGGGACGCTGGCCGTCTGCGCAGAGCGGGTCGACCAGGTGGTCCTGGTCACGGAGGCCGAGATCGAGGACGCCTTCCGGTTGCTCTACACCCGTGCCAAGCTCGCCTGCGAGCCGGCCGGAGCGGCCTCGACGGCGGCGCTCCTGGCCGGAAAGGTCGCGCTGGAGCGAGGAGAACGAGTGGTCGCCGTCGTCTCGGGTGGCAACGCGGCACCCGAAATCGCCTCTGCTATCCTGGCTACGCGATGAAGGCCGGCATTCACCCCGAATATGTGCTCGCGACCGTGCACTGCGCGTGCGGGAACACGTTCCAGACCCGCTCGACGAAGCCCGAGCTGCACGTCGAGATCTGCTCGGCCTGCCATCCCTTCTACACCGGCAAGCAGAAGCTGGTCGACACCGGTGGCCGTGTGGAGCGCTTCCAACGGAAGTTGGAGCGTGCACAGCGTGCTTCTCGGCCTGCGGCCGAGAAGCACTAGAGACCCTCGAATGGCCGGGCCCACTAGTCAGCTCCGGCGGAGCCGGAGATGACTGCGATCGGCGGCCAGGCCGTCCTCGAGGGCGTGATGATGCGCTCGCCGTCGAGCTGGGCGGTCGCCGTTCGCAAGCCCGACGGGAAGATCGCCCAGGTCGTCAACGAGATCGCCTCGCCGATGGCGAAGCGGCGCATCTGGCGCCTGCCCGTCATCCGCGGCGTGATCGCGCTCGGCGAGTCGCTGGCGATCGGCTTCCGTGCGCTCGCGATCTCGGCCAACTACGCCGCTGCCGGCCAGAACGCGGACGGCGATTCGACCGAGGAGGAAGAGGAGGTCTCCACCGAGCTCTCGCGCGGCCAGCTGATCTTCGCCTTCGCGATCGCGATCGGCTTCGCGGTGATGCTCTTCAAGGTGACTCCGGCGCTGATCACGAACTGGCTGCCGGTGCACGGCACCTCCGGGTTCGTGGTCGTCGAGGGAGGGATCAGGGTCGTCCTCTTCGTCGGCTACCTGGCCCTGATCTCCCTGCTTCCGGACCTGCGGCGCGTCTTCCAGTACCACGCCGCCGAGCACAAGGCGATCAACTGCTACGAGGCGGGTGAGGACCTGACGCCCGAGAACGTCCAGCGCCACAGCCTGATCCATGTCCGCTGCGGTACCGCCTTCCTGCTCTGGGTGATGGTGATCGCGATCTTCGTCTTCGCCTTCTTCGGGCATCCGGTCTGGTACTGGCTGATCGGAACGCGGATCCTGCTCCTCCCGGTGATCGCCGGGCTCGCGTACGAGCTGATCCGCTTCGCCGGGAAGCACGCGGACAACCGGGTGGTGCGCTGGCTCCTCGCGCCGGGCCTCTGGCTACAGCGACTGACGACGCGGCAGCCGACCCTCGACCAGCTCGAGGTGTCGATCCGGGCGCTCGAGCAGGTGCTCGAGCGTGAGCGTGCGGCTGCTCCGGACGCGCAGCGCGTCGAAGTAATGGCCTAGCCAACAACAGCATCGGTGCCAGGCTCCCGCCGTTCCGGTGTTGAGGTGCCTGGCTCCGATTCCGTTTCCCCATCGGTGCCAGGCTCCCGCCGTTCCGGTGTTGGGGTGCCTGGCTCCGATTCCGTTTCCCCATCGGTGCCAGGCTCCCACCGTTCCGGTGTTGGGGTGCCTGGCTCCGATTCCGTTTCCCCATCGGTGCCAGGCTCCGCCGAGCGCCGATAGAGTCAATCGCCCAGTCCGAGACGAGGAGGAGCGATGGCGGTAGACCGGCACGCAGAGGTGACCTGGAACGGGGGCCTGATGGACGGCTCGGGGCGGATCGACTCGACTGGAAGCGGCGCGATCGGCGGCCTCGAGGTCACGTGGGCGGCGCGCTCGGAGCCAGACCAGAGCGGACGGACGAGCCCGGAGGAGCTGATCGCCGCCGCCCACGCCACCTGCTTCTCGATGGCGCTTTCCTTCGGCCTGGCCAACGACGGCACCCCGCCGGAGGAGCTGCACACCTCGGCAACGGTGACATTCCAGCCCGGCGAAGGGATCACGAAGATCGCGCTGACCGTCGAGGGCCGCGTCCCGGGGCTCGACCAGAACGGCTTCCAGACGGCGGCCGAGGGCGCGAAGGCGAACTGCCCTGTCTCGAAGGCGCTCGCAGGCGTCCCCGAGATCACGCTCGACGCGCGCCTTGACTAGTTGGCTCCCTGTCGCGCACCGGCGGGCTTCGCCCGTCGGTGCTGCGGGCTAGTAGATCGCGGCCCCGGTCTCGGGGTCGAAGAAGTGGAGCCGCTGCGTGTCGACGGCGAGGTCGAGCCGGTCTCCTTCGCGCGCCTGCGTGCCCCGCTCGAGCCGGGCGATGAACGGAACGCCACCCCGCATGCGCTCGCGCACGGCGCCGGCGACGTCCTCCTCCTCCATCGCCTCGAGCACCTCCTCGGTCTCGACGGGGTCGGCGTCCACGCGGAAGTGCGCGAAGACCTCCGCCCCCATGTCCTCGCGGATGTCGACCGTGACGCCGATCACGCCCGCCGTCCCGAAACGGGCGAGCGAGGCGTCGTCGAGATCCTCTGGCCGGATCCCGAGCACGACCCGCCTGCCCTCGTAGCCCGAGAGGGTGGGCCTCGAGTCGAGGACCGTGGGTGGGACCTCGAGACCGGTTGGGCCGAAACGAGCTTCGATCCGGCCGTTCGCGCGGACGAGCTCGGCCTGGACCAGGTTCATCGCCGGCGAGCCGATGAACTCGGCGACGAACAGGTTGGCGGGGCGGTCGTACAGCACCTGCGGCGAGGCCGCCTGCTGCAGGACTCCGCTCCGGAGCACGCAGACGCGGTCGCCCATTGTCATCGCCTCGACCTGGTCATGGGTGACGTAGATCGTGGTCACGCCCAGGTCGCGCTGGATGCGCTGGATCTCTGCGCGCATCTCGACCCGGAGCTTGGCGTCGAGGTTCGAGAGCGGCTCGTCCATCAGGAACGCCTTCGGCTCGCGAACGATCGCCCGGCCCATCGCCACGCGTTGCCGCTGGCCGCCTGAGAGTGTGCGCGGCTTCTTCTTCAGCACCTCCGACAGCCCGAGCGTCGCCGCAGCGGACGTCACGCGCCGTTCGATCTCGGCCTTCTCGACGCCGCGCATCTTCAGCGCGAAGGCGATGTTGTCGTGGGCGCTCATGTGCGGGTAGAGCGCGTAGTTCTGGAAGACCATCGCCAGGTCGCGGTCCTTCGGCGGGAGCGTGTTCACGACGTCACCGCCGATCCGGACGGTTCCGTCGCTGATCGTCTCCAGCCCGGCGATCATCCGTAGCGCCGTCGTCTTGCCGCAGCCTGACGGCCCGACGAAGACGACGAACTCGCCGTCTCCGATGCCCAGATCGAGCTCCGAGACCGCCTTCGTTCCGTCTCCGTAGACCTTGGTCAGCTTGTCTAGCTGGATCTCGGCCACGCCGCCCCTTCGGACCGGAAGAATCTAGACGAGGCGAGGTGGTACCTGCGTCGCTTGCTTCAAAGGCACTTCATCCGGGTACTTCCGTGTTTCGTGGCGGTCGCTGCGGGGGGCCTCGCGCGAGGGCGCCGGTTCCGCCGGCGCCATCTCCTGGAGGAGCAGCGCGTCCTCGGACCCCTGCTGATCGCACCCGCCGTCATCTTCGTCGTCGTCGTGGTCGGGGTCCCGCTCATCTGGGCGATCTACCTGAGCCTGACCAACGCCACCGGGGGCTCCCTCTCGGGCCACTTCGTCGGGTTCGACAACTTCACCGAGGCGTGGCACGACCAGAACTTCCGCAACGCGCTCGAGAACACGCTGATCATCACCTTCGCGTCGCAGGTGATCGTCGTCGTCGGCGCAGCGATCGTCTCGCACTACCTCGTTCGCGACTTCCGCGGGAAGTGGTTCGTCCGCCTGCTCGTGATCCTGCCGTGGGCGGCGCCGGTCGCGCTGGTGACGATCGCGTGGCTGTGGATACTCGACTCCCTGCTCAGCGTCCTCAGCTGGACGCTCGGGAAGATGCACCTCCTCGGCGCCGTGTGCGGGGCGTTCGGCGTCCACGGGTGCAGCGCCGCCAACCCGCCGCCCTGGCTGGGGCACCCGAAGCTGGCGATGTTCTCGATCATCGTCGTGCACGCGTGGCGGATCCTGCCGTTCGCGGTGATCATCTTCATCGCCGGGCGCGCGTCGATTCCGACCGAGGTCGACGACGCGGCCCGCATCGACGGCGCGAGCGCGCTGAAGAAGCTCTGGTACGTCGACCTGCCGCTGCAGCTGCCGATCGCGCTCGTGGCCGTTCTCTTCGGGATCGTGTTCACCGCCGCCGACTTTGCGGTCGTCTGGGTGCTGACCAGGGGCGGCCCGTTCAACTCGACCCAGGTGCTGACCACCTGGTCGGAGTCGATCGGGATCGAGTCGACTCGGGTCGGCGCAGGTGCGGCGATCTCGCTCTACCTGTTCCCGCTGTTGCTCGCGGTGACCATCCTGATGCTGTTCTTCGCCCGTCGGGCGCAGGTCTCATGATGGAGGTCCTGCGCGCGATGCGGCAGAGGTTCGGCACGTACGTGGTGCTGGCGCCGTTCGTGATCGTCCTCGCCTTCCCGTTCTACTGGGCGCTGACGACGATGTTCAAGACCGACCGCGACCTCTACAACTCGCAGAGCAACCCGTACACCTACAACGACGGGGCGGGGCACGCGCACTGGGACTTCTGGAACTACATGACGTTCCACCACGTCTCGTTCCTCTTCAAGCACACCGAGTACCCGACTTGGCTCGCGAACACGGTGATCGTCGGCGTCGCCGTCGTCGCGATCACGCTCGTCTTCGCCCTGCCCGCCGGCTACGCGCTCGCGCGGCTGTCCGGGGGCTGGGGCCAGAGCGCCGGCGTGGCGATCTTCCTCGTCTACCTCGTCCCGCCGACGCTCCTCTTCCTGCCGCTGTCGCGCCTCGTCGCCGAGTTCGGGCTGCGCGACAGCCTGTGGTCGCTGATTCTCGTCTACCCGTCCTTCACGGTGCCGTTCGCGACGTGGCTCCTGATGGGCTTCTTCAAGACGATCCCGCAGGAGCTCGAGGACGCCGCCCTCGTGGACGGCTGCTCGCGCCTCCGCGCGCTGCGGCGGATCGTGTTCCCGGTCTCGCTGCCGGGAATCCTCACCGTGGTCATCTTCGCGTTCTCGCTCTGCGTGAACGAGTTCATCTACGCGTTCACCTTCACGTCGTCGACCGGCGAGCGGACGCTCTCGGCCGGCGTACCGAACGAGCTGATCCGCGGCGACGTGTTCTTCTGGCAGTCGCTGATGGCGGCGGTGCTGATCCCGAGCATCCCGCTGGCGCTGCTCTACAACGCGTTCCTCGACAGGTTCATCAAGGGCTTCACCGGCGGGGCGTTCCGGTGAGCGACGAGCAGAAAGGAGGGAGGATGGCTGAACGACCTGGACTGACCAGGGAAGAGCTGGTCAAGCGCGGCGCCGCCGGCGCGTTTGCGATCAGCATGTTCGGCGGGCTCGCCGACAAGGCGCACGGCGTCGCCGGGCCGCTGCGGTACAAGCACAAGCAGCTGAAGGGGGACCTGAAGATCCTTCAGTGGGCGCACTTCGTCCCGGCGTACGACAGCTGGTTCGACAACACGTACATCAAGAACTGGGGCGAGAAGAACGACGTCCAGGTGCACGTCGACCACATCAACAACGCGCTGCTCCCGAGCGCGGCCGCTTCGGAGGTGGCGGCCCAGAACGGGCACGACCTGGTCCAATTCCTGTTCCCACCGTCAGCACTGGAGAAGCAGGTCGTGCCGGTCAACGACCTCGTCCAGGAGGTGACGAAGAAGCTCGGGAAGATGACCGACGTCGCCTACAAGTCGACGTACAACCCGAAGACGAAGCGGTACTTCGGCTTCCCGGACAACTACGTCCCCGATCCGATTCAGTACCGGAAGAGCTACTGGTTCAACGTCGGCATCGCCCCGAACACCTGGGACAACGTCCGCAAGGCGGCGGCGAAGCTGAAGCAGGCGGGGCACCCGGTCGGGCTCGGCATGTCGAACGAGCTCGACTCGAACATGTTCCTGATGTCGCTCCTGTACTGCTACGGCGGCGCACTCCAGACCGCCGACGGAAGGCCGAACATCAACACGAAGGGCACGATCGCCGCCCTCAAGGTGATGAAGGAGATCTACCAGCAGGGCGAGTCCGACGAGGTCTTCGCGTGGACGACGGCCTCGAACAACCAGGCGTTCCTCGCCGGGCGGTTGTCCCTGGCCGTGAACGCGATCTCGATCGCGCGGTCGGCCGAGGACACGGGCAACACCGCGCTGTCCGACGACACGTGGCTGCGGCCGATCCCGCGGGGCGACGTGCGGGCGCTCGGCAACGAGCACGTGATGGGCATCTACTTCATCTGGAAGTTCGCCAAGAACATCCCGGCGGCGAAGAAGTACCTGGTCGACCAGCAACTGGCATACCGCGACCACTTCGTGCAGTCGAAGTTCTACAACTTCCCCGCCTGGACCAACGCGGTCAAGGGCGGCTTCAAGGCGATGAACAAGCTGGCCGCGGCGGACAAGCACAAGCCGCTCGGCAAGTACACGATCCTGACCACGATCGCGCAGAAGTACACGACGAACGTCGGCTACCCCGGCTATGCAAACGCTGCCGTCGGCGACATCTTCAACCAGTTCCTGATCCCGCAGATGTTCGCCCAGGTGGCGCAGGGCAAGATGACCGCGGAGGACGCGGCGCGGTCGATGCAGGGGCAGTTCCGGTCGCTCTACGCGAAGTGGAAGGCTCAAGGGTTGCAGTAGGAGCGGCCTTCGGCCGCCCTTAGCAAAGACGTCTAGTAGACGGGGGCGGATTTTCCGCCCCCGTCTACGCTGTACGTATGGCCGGCATCGCACAGCTCGTCGACGACCTGGAACGCTCCTACCGCGAGACGCAGGAGCGTATGTCCGACCCCGCCGTCTACAACGACCACCGCGAGGCGGCGGAAGTGGGGCGGAGGCTGAAGGAGCTGGAGGAGCCGCATCGGCTCGCACTCGCGTGGCAGGCGGCGACGGCCGACCTCGACGATGCGCGCTCGGACGGCGATCTGAAGGAGCTCGTCCCCGAGCTCGAGCAGCGCGTCGGCGAGCTCGAGGAAGCGCTGAAGTTCGCGCTCGTCGAGACCGATCCGGCCGACCGCAAGGATGTGATCGTCGAGATCCGCCAAGGAGTCGGCGGCGACGAGGCGGCGCTGTGGGCGGGCGACCTGTACCGGATGCTCACCCGCTACGCCGAGCGACGCGGCTTCACCGCCGAGGAGCTCTCGGCGAGCCCGAACGAGGGCGGCGGGTTCAAGGAGCTCGTGTTCGCGGTCAAGGGCGACGGGGCGTTCTCGGTGTTCAAGTACGAGGGCGGCACCCACCGCGTGCAGCGCGTCCCGGAGACCGAGTCGCAGGGCCGGATCCACACCTCGACCGCGACTGTCGCGGTCATGCCCGAGGCGGAAGAGGTCGAGGTCGAGATCGACCCGAACGACCTGAAGATCGACGTCTACCGCTCGACCGGCCCGGGGGGGCAGAGCGTGAACACGACCGACTCGGCCGTCCGGATCACGCACCTGCCGACGGGGCTCGTGGTCGCGATGCAGGACGAGAAGTCGCAGCTCCAGAACAAGCAGAAGGCGATGCGCGTGCTCCGCGCGCGGCTCTACGAGCAGGAACGCGAGCGGCAGCAGGCCGAGCTGGCGGCCACACGTCGCTCCCAGATCGGCGGCGGCGAGCGGGCCGAGAAGATCCGCACCTACAACTTCCCCGAGAACCGGCTCACCGACCACCGGATCAAGTTGACGGTGCACCAGCTCGACCGGATCCTCCAGGGCGAGCTCGACGACTTCACCGAGGCGCTGGCCGCGGAGGATCGCCGACGAGCGCTCGAGTCGTAACGGTCGCCGAGGCCGTCGCCGAAGGCGAGCGTCGTCTCGCGGCGGCGGGTGTCGAGTCGCCCAGGGTGGACGCTGAGCTGCTTGCCGAGAAGGCGCTGGGGCTGCGACGCACCGAGCTCTACCTCGATCGGGAGCGGCCGCTGGCGGACGACGAGACGGCGGAGCTCGAGCGGCTCCTGGCCCGCCGCGCCCGCCGAGAGCCGCTCGCGTACGTCCTGGGCGAGTGGGGCTTCCGGCGGCTGACGCTGAAGGTCGACCCGCGCGTACTTGTGCCGCGGCCCGAGACCGAGGTCGTCGTCCAGCGCTGCCTCGACCTGCTGGGCGACCTGCCAAAACCGGCCGTGCTCGACGTCGGCACCGGCTCGGGTGCGATCGCGCTCGCGATCGCCGACGAGCATCCGGGCGCATGCGTGACCGCGATCGACGTGTCGGCCGAGGCGCTCGAGCTCGCCGAGGAAAATGCGCGCGCGACGGGGCTGGAGGTCTTCTTCGAGCGACGGGACGTCGGCGACGGCCTCGCGGGGAGTTACGACCTGGTCGTCTCGAATCCGCCGTACGTCTCGGCGGAGGAGATCGAACAGCTGGAGCCCGAGGTGCGTGACTGGGAGCCGCGCATTGCGACGGTGGGGAAGGAGCACTCCGCCCTGATCGCGGAGGAGGCCGCCCGTGTGCTCGTCCAGGGCGGGCACCTGGTGCTGGAGGTGGCCGACGGCCGTGCCGACGAGGTCTCGCGATTGCTCGGCGAGTGTGGGTACGAGGAGGTGCGCGCCGGCCGTGACCTCACCGGCCGAGACCGCGTCGTCGAGGGCCGGTGGTCGAGCGCGCGGTAGCGGCGATCCGGGCCGGCGAGCCCGTGATCCTCCCGACGGACACCGTCTACGGCCTGTGCGCCGCGCCGGACCGCGCCGGGCTCCTGTCGTTGCTGAAGGGGCGGCCGAGCTGGATGCCGGTCGCGCTCGTGTGCGCGGATGTCACCCGGCTGCTCGAGCTCGTCCCCGAGGCACGGGAACATACGGCGCTGCTGCCGGGCCCGTACACGCTGATCCTCCCGAACCCGGCCGGGCGGCTTCCGACGCTCGGCAGCGAGCAGACGATCGGTGTCCGCGTACCCGTGCTCAGCGGCCTGACCGGGGAGATCCTCGACGCGGTCGGAGCGGTCGCGGCGACGAGCGCCAACCGCCACGGCGGTGCGGATCCCCGTCGGCTCGAGGACGTCCCTGTCGAGATGCGCGACGCCTGCGCGGTCGTCGTCGACGGCGGTGAGCTACCGGGCGTGCCCTCGACGGTGGTCGACCTGACCGGCTCGGAGCCCCGGGTGCTCCGCGAGGGTGCCGTGCCCGCCGGCGAGACGCTCGACCTGCTCCGCCGCAGGGCCGAGTAGGATCGGAGCGGTGCCGAAGGCCCTCGCCAAACGCCGCCCGAAGGAGACCGTCGAGGATCTCCGCAGCGCGGGGCTCGCCGACGTCGATCCCGAGATCGCCGAGCTGATCGGGCGCGAGCTCGAACGCCAGCGCGGGCAGATCGAGCTGATCGCGTCCGAGAACTTCACCTGGCCGAGCGTCCTCGAGGCCGTGTCGAGCGTCCCCACGAACAAGTACGCCGAGGGCTACCCCGGCCGGCGCTACTACGGCGGGTGCGAGGTGGTCGACGAGATCGAGCAGCTCGCGATCGACCGGGCGAAGGAGCTGTTCGGCGCCGAGCACGCGAACGTCCAGCCGCACGCAGGCGCGCAGACGAACATGGCGGTGTACTCCGCCGTCCTGGAGCCCGGCGACACCATCCTCTCGCTGCGCCTCGATCACGGCGGCCACCTGACCCACGGCCTGAAGGTGAACTTCTCAGGCCGGCTGTACTCGATCGTCCACTACGGGGTCAGCCGCGAGAGGATGACCGTCGACTACGACGAGGTCCTCGAGCTCGCGAAGCACCACCGGCCGAGCCTGATCGTCTGCGGCGGCTCTGCCTACCCGCGCACGATCGAGGCCGACCGCTTCCGCGAGATCGCCGACGAGGTGGGCGCCTACCTGCTGTGCGACATGGCCCACTTCGCGGGACTCGTCGCCGCCGGCCTCCACCCGAATCCCGTTCCGCACTGCGACTTCGTCTCGTCGACGACGCACAAGACGCTCTCCGGGCCGCGGTCGGGGTTCGTCCTCTGCCGAGAGGAGCATGCGCAGGCTCTCGACCGGGCGGTCTTCCCCGGGATGCAGGGCGGTCCGCTGCAGCACGTGATCGCGGCCAAGGCGACGTGCTTCCGGATTGCGGCGACGCCTGCGTTTCAGGAGTACCAGACGCAGATCCGCGCGAACGCCGATGCGCTCGCCGCCGAGCTCCAGGAGGGTGGGCTCGACGTCCTCACCGGCGGCACCGACACGCACCTGATCCAGGTCGACCTGCGCGCGTCCGAGTGGACCGGCAAGGACGCCGAGGAGCGGCTGGCCGAGGTGAATGTCACCGTGAACCGCAACACGGTGCCGTTCGACGAGCGGCCGCCGACGGTCGCGTCGGGCGTCAGGATGGGAACGCCCGCGTGCACGATGCGCGGCTTCGACGAGGACGACTTCCGCGAGGTTGCACGGATCGCGGTCGAAGCGCTCAAGGCCGACACCGACGTCGACGCCCTCGCCGCACGCAGCGCCGCGCTCTGCGAGAAGCGCCCGCTCTACCCCGGCTTCCGGGGCTGGGCGACGTACGCCGCGTGACGCAGCGGCGCCTCACGGTCGTCACCCACCCGCTGGTCCAGCACAAGGTCTCGTACCTCCGCGACAAGGACACGCCGACCGTCCACTTCCGCAAGCTCGTCAACGAGCTCACGCTGCTGCTCACCTACGAGGCGACGAAGGACTTCCCCACCGAGCCGGTCGAGATCGAGACGCCGCTCGAGGTGATGGAGGCCCAGCGCATCTCGGGCAAGAAGGTCGCGGTCTGTCCGGTCCTCCGCGCGGGTGTGGGCATGCTCGAGGGGACGCTGTCGTTGATCTCGAGCGCCCGAGTCGGCTTCATCGGCATGTACCGCGACGAAGAGACGCTCGAGGCGATCCAGTACTACGTGAAGCTGCCGGACGACCTCGGCGAGCGCGACGCGATCGTGCTCGACCCGATGCTTGCGACCGGCAACTCGAGCGTCGCCGCCGTCTCCCAGGTCAAGGACGCCGGGGCCCGGTCGGTCACGCTCGTCTGCCTGGTCGCCGCTCCCGAAGGGATCGAGAAGGTGCACGAGACCTACCCGGACGTCCACATCGTCTGCGCCGCCGTCGACCGGGGGCTGAACGAGCACGGTTTCATCGTTCCCGGGCTGGGCGATGCCGGCGACCGGCTCTACGGCACCAAGTAGCGCAACCGGGCACGAAACTGCCCGGTTGCGCTAGTACCGTGTAGGCCGCCGTGACGCTGCACGAGCTTGGCGACCACCTCGAGGTGATCTACGGAGCGGCGCTCGCGCTCCTGATCGTCGTTCTCCTCACGCCGGCGGTCGCCGGCATGGCCCGGCGGCTCGGTGCGGTGGACGAGCCGGACGAGCAGCGCGTGCACCGGCTGCCGGTCCCACGCCTGGGTGGGCTCGCTCTGTTCTTCGGGATCATCGTCCCCTCGCTCGCGTTCCTCGACCTGAGCCGCTCCGTACGCGGGCTTCTGCTCGGGGCGACCGTCGCCACCGCCGTCGGCGCGATCGACGACTTCCGCGGCCTGCGCTGGTGGGAGAAGCTCAGCGGCCAGATCGTCGCCGCGTCGATCCCGGTGATCTTCGGGGTGTGGATCGACCACTTCACCCTGCCGCTGATCGGCGTCTACGACCTGCCGGCGTGGGTCGGAGGACCCCTGACGGTGCTCTGGATCGTCGCCGTGATGAACATGGTCAACTTCATCGACGGGCTCGACGGGCTCGCGGCCGGAGTCTGCTCGATTGCGGCGCTGACGTTCACCGTGATCGAGCTGTCGCTCGGGAAGCCGACCGCGGCCGCGTTCACGGCGATCGTCTTCGGGGCGACGCTCGGCTTCCTGCGCCACAACTTCTTCCCCGCCCGGATCTTCATGGGCGACTCGGGGTCGATGCTGCTCGGGTTCTCGCTGGCCGCGGTCTCGGTCGAGGGACTGTTGAAGACGGCCGCGACCGTCGCCCTGTTCTTCCCGCTGCTGGTGCTCGCCGTGCCCATTCTCGACACCGGCTTCGTCGTCGCCAGGCGCCTGAAGTACCGGCAGCCGATCACGTCGCGCGACATGGCGCACCTGCACCACCGGTTCGTGAACATCGGCTTCTCCCAGCGGCGGGCGGTCACGTACATCTACTTCTGGGTGGCGACGCTCGCCGCCGCCGCCCTCGGCACCCGCTACATCCCGTTCCGCGAGGACGGCCGCTGGCACGCCTGGCCGACCGTCGGCGCCGCGGCGCTCGGCCTGCTCGCCGTCGCCGCCTCCGTCTACATGGTCTACCTGCTCGAGATCGTCAAGCTGGCGAACCCGCGCATCCGCCGCCGGCAGCGCCAGGAGGCGGAGCGGGAGCGCCGCTCCGCCTAGCGCGCTTACTGACTCAGCTGGGCCATCCGCATCTGGTTCCCGGACGGATCTCGGAATCCCGCGTCGATCCCGTAGGGCTGCTCCGTCGGCTCCTGCTGGAACTCGACGCCGCGACTCTTCAGCTCCTCGTAGGTCGCGTGGACGTCGTCCGTGGAGAAGAACAGCCCGGTCGCGGCGCCCTTGGCCATCAACGCCTGGATCTGTTTTCGCGTCTCCTCGTCGAAGACCGGCGGGCCGGGGACCGCCATCAAGACGATCGCGACGTCGTCCTGACCGGGGATGCCGACAGTGAGCCAGCGGAAGTTCCCGAGCTCCGGCACGGTCACGTCGTCGCGAAGCTCGAGTCCGAGCTTCTCGGTGTAGAAGTCCAGGGCCTCGTCCTGGTCGTGAACCCAGACCTGGACGGTGGTCAGTTGCTTGAGCATGGTGTTCCTCCTCGTCTCGAACAGGTTCGGCGGCGACGTTAGCTGCGCTCCCCAGCCGTGTCTTCTCGAAAACTGCGGGACTGGGGACGGGCGTACGCCTGCTGGATGCAGGTCGGGATCCGGGCGCGGGTGGCGGCGGGTGGAAACGCGGCGCGGTACTCGCTCGGCGAGAGGCCGAAGAGCCGCCCGAAGCTCGTCGTGAACGACCCGATGCTGCGGAGCCCGACGGTCAGGCAGATGTCCGCAACCGAACGGTCGGTCGTGCGGAGCAACGCGGCGGCACGCTCGAGCCGCCGGGTGAGCAGGTACTGGTGCGGCGTCTCGCCGAAGGTGCGGCGGAACTCGCGGCTGAAGTGCGCCGGCGAGAGGTACGCCGCTCGGGCAAGGGTCGGCACGTCCAGAGGCTCGCGGTAGCGCGCGTCGACGAGGTCCTTCGCGCGGAGCAGGTGTCGTGTGGGAGGGAAGACGGCTATGGGGTGTAGACCGGCGTGGCCGACGGATCTCATCGTCGAGCGGCGCCGACTAGCGGATCGGAAATGAGAAGCCCGCCGTCCGCGCGGCGGCGCCGGTGGTGACCCTGAACGCGCCGACGAGCCTGCTCCCGGCGGCTCTCGTCGGGACGACGCCGGTGCAGACGGCCGTGCCGGCCGCGTAGGTCGCGGCCGCGCGGATTGCCCGCCCCGCGGCGGCGGCGGTGCAGGAGACCTTCGGCGAGCCCGAGCTCGGCAGGACCGAGGCCGTGACCCGAAACGGCTTGCCGGCACGCACCGGAGTCGCGGCTCTCGGACGCGAGAGCGAGGTCGCCGCCGAGCTCCGGGTGAAGACGCTGAGCGAACCGAGCTCGCGGCCGCACGCGCAGCTGACGCCGATCGGCTCGACCGACGACACGTACAGGTGCCGCCCGTCGTGACTGACCGCGACCGCGCTCGCCCGTGACAGCACCTGCCCGTGCGCGCACGAGTCCGTTCTCTCCACGTCGCTGACGCACGCCGCTGCGCCGCGCAGTTGCGCGAGCCGGCCGTCGGCCCGGCGTGTGAACGCAAGCACCGCATCCTGGAACGGCGAGACCGCGTAGAGGCCGTCACCCGCCGAGGTGATCGCGAGCCCCGCGACCCCGGCGAGCGCGGGCGACGCGAGAGCAGCCGTCGGCGCAAGCGAGCCCGTGGCTGGATCGCGGCGAAGGAGCACGATCGAGCCCGGCCGGTAGGAGGCGATGTAGAGCGTCCGGCCGTCCGGCGCGATCGCAAGGTCGAGGCCGTTCTGGAGCTGTGGGACGGCCGTGCAGCCGCCACGTCCGTCGACGGTCAGGCATCCCTGTGCACCTGGGAGCTGGGTCAAACTGCCACCGGGCGCGCGCCGAAACGCGGCGATCGCGTCTTTCGCCAGCACGTAGACGTTCTTGCCGTCGGGGGTCACCGTCACCGCCGTTGCACCGGCCAGCGCTCTACCCGGCCGGCAACTCTCGACGACGAAGCCCCCTCCGTCGTCGACCTCCTCGTCCGGCTCGGCGATGCACGCCGCGTCGCCGGCGAGCTGCCTCATCCGTCCCGTCCGGGTGTTGCGGGTGAATGCGGCGACCGAGTTGCTCCAGAAGGAGGCGACGTACACATTCGCCCCGCCGCCGGCGATCGCCAGGTCGGCCGCACCTCGGAGCCCCGGCCCGGGAGCGCAGCCTTCCGAAACGTCCGCCCCGACGCAGCCGTCCGATCCGGTCAGCTGCGTGAGAGATCCGTTCGGCGACCGCGAGAAGACCGCGGCCGTGTCCGACCCGAAGCCGGTCGCGTAGACGTACCGCCCGTCCGCCGAAACCGCGACTGCGGACGTGATCTGGATGCCGCGGGCCTCGCCGCAGCCGTCGTCGACGTCGCCGACGCACCCGGCCGCCCCTTCCGGTTGCGTGATCCTTCCGGTGCCGACGTCACGCACGAAGACGGCGATCGAGCCCGAGTTGCCGGAGACGTTGGGCGCGACACCCGAGCTCGCCACGTACACCGACCGCCCGTCGGGCGACACGGCGAGCGCATCGGGCCCGTTCAGCGCGCGGGCGTCGGCGCAGATCCGGTCGGTGACGAGCTGGCTGACGCACGCTCCGGGGCCGGTGAGCTGGACGAGTTTGCCGGGCGGGGCTCCGGCTCCGAGCCCGGCGACGGCTGTCCCGAGCAGGACGACGGCCAAGTGGTGCGGGCCTCCCACCAGCCGCGGCAGTATCGCAGAGGACCTGAGATGGTGGCACCCCCGCGCCGGGCTACGATGTGGTTACAAGGTATCGGGTGATCGGCGTGAATAAGCGACTTTCGCGTGTCACAAACTCGCCTGATATGCTCGCCGCGCAGATGGAGCCTGCGCGCCAGACGTTCGAACCCGCCGGCGCGGGCGCTCTGTTGGTCACGGGAACCGCGGCAGGCATCGGCGGTGGTGCCCTGATCGGCTGGGCGGCCGGTTCGGTCGGCTACGGCCTCCTCGCCGGGGCGGCCGTCGGCGTTCCCCTCGGCGTCTACGCCGTCTACCGCCGGTACGGGAAGTCGCTCTGATGCCCTCCGCCCTGTTCACCCCGCGCCCGGAGCCGGGCCATCTGTTGCCTGCGCTGGCAGGTGGCATCGTGCTGCTCGTCGCGCTGCCGATCTTCCTCGTTGCCGACTGGCCGATCGGCGGCTGGGCGCTCGCCGCCGTCCTGTACGCCGCCGTCCACGTCCTCGATCTGATCCTCGTGCGGCTCGGGAACGGCGGAAAGGTCTTCGGCGTGCTCTTCAAGGCGCTTGGGCTGCTGGTCATCCTCGTCGCGGTCGCCTCCTCCGACCAGGACCTCGCAATCGCCGCCGTGCTGACGTACGCGCTCGCCTACACGTGCGAGTTCGGCCTGTCCCTCGCCGCCTACTACGGGAAGGAGCCGACCCGGTGAAGCGCTGGCTCTTCATCGCTACGACTCTTGCCTTGACGTTCCCGGCCGCTGCCTGGGCGCGCGGCGAGTTCGACCCGACCACCGAGTTCGAGCAGCACGAGTGGGTGTCGATCCACCTCGGCGGCCTCGACCTCTCGATCACGAAGCCGGTCGTCTACCTGATGATCGGGACGCTGCTGACGATCCTGATGGGGCTCGGGCTGATGCGCTGGAAGGTGAGCCCGGGCAAGGAGGTCGGCCGCCGCCAGTCGGTCGGCGAGCAGATCTACGAGGTCGCGCAGGTGCAGATCGCGGAGCAGGGCCTGCCCACCAAGGCGATCGGCCGCTGGTTCCCGTACGTCGCCACGCTGATGCTCTTCATCTGGGTCGTGAACATGATCGGCTTCATCCCCTTGCCGCTCACCGGCGAGAAGTGGCACGGCGTCCCGACCTGGGGCATCTACGCGGCGACCTCGTCGCTCTCGGTGACGCTCGCGCTCGCCCTGCTCACGTTCGTCTTCACCCACTACGAGGGGATCCGGTGGAACGGCCCGCGGCGCTACTTCAAGAGCTGGATTCCGGAGGCTCCCAAGGCGCTGCTCTTCCTGATCGTCCCGCTCGAGGTGCTCGGTCAGTTCATGCGCCTGATTTCGCTGAGCGTCCGCCTCTTCGCGAACATGCTCGCCGGGCACATCCTGATCCTCACCTTCCTCGGCCTGATGTTCATCCTCGAGTCGATCATCCTGGCCGTGTTCGTGGTGCCGATCGCCACGGTCTTCTACCTGTTCGAGGTCGTGATCGTGGTCTCGATCCAGGCGTTCATCTTCTCCGCCCTGTCCGCCATCTACATCGGCTCGGCGATCGAGCCGGAACACTAGGAGGTAACCCGCAATGCTTTCTGCACTCATCGCCGCTACGACCGGCGACGTGACCAAGGCAGGAAAGGCGATCGGGCTCGCGCTCGGCGTCGGCCTCGGCGCGCTCGGCGCCGGTGTCGGTATCGGCAACATCTTCGGCTCGATGATCCAGTCCGTCGCCCGCCAGCCGGAGCTCCGCGGCGAGCTCCAGGGCATCCAGTGGCTCGGCTTCGCGCTGACCGAGGCGGTCGTCTTCTACGGCCTGCTCGGCTCGATCCTCGCCTTCGTCCTGGTCTGATGGTCGCAACGCTGCTGCTCGGCGCCAACGCGCTGATCAAGGTCACGCCGGGGCTGATGATCTGGACGATCGTCTGCTTCCTGATCGCCCTCTTCGTGCTGAAGCGGTTCGCCTTCGGCCCGATCCAGAAGGCGATCGACGACCGGCGCGAGCGCATCCGGCAGTCGATCGAGGAGGCCGACCGCGCTCGCGCGGAGGCCCGGAACCTGCTCGAGGAGCACCGTAAGCTAGTCGGCAAGGCAAAGTCCGACGCCGAGGAGATCCTCGCCGAGGCGCGCAAGCAGTCCGATGCGCAGCGCGAGCGTGTCCGCGAGGAGACCGAGGCCGACCGCCAGCGGCGGCTCGAGGAGACGAAGAAGCAGATCGACGCCGAGACGCAGCGCGCGCTCGAGCAGATCCGCGCCGAGGTGGCGGAGCTGGCCCTGGCGGCGACCGCGAAGGTGACCGGGAAGGTGCTCGACCGCGACGACCACCGGAAGCTGATCGAGGACGCGATCGGGGACCTCGACTTCTCGGTGCTCGAGAAGGAGTCCGTGTAGCGCCGTGAGCGTCGTCCACCGCACCTACGCGCGATCGCTCTACCAGGCCGCGAAGGAAGCCGGCCGCCTCCCGCAAGCCCGGCAGGACCTGGGCGACTTCGTCGAGGCGACGAGGCAGGTGCCCGAGCTCGAGGATCTCCTCCGCAACCCGCAGCTCGACCGCCGCGCCAAGATCGCCGCGGTCGAGGCGGTCGCCGGCGAGTCCGACGCACTGGTTCTGAACTTCCTCCGCCTCCTCGTCGAGAAGGGACGAGCGGGCGACGTCGAGCAGGTCGCGGAGGAGTTCGAGCGGATGGCGGCCGCCGACGAGGGCGAGCTGTCGGTCGAGTTGACCACCGCGTACGAGCTGTCGGACGAAGAAGCGCGCGCGATCATCGGTCAGATCGAGCAGCGCTCCGGCCGGCGCGTGGAGGCGACCCGCGAGGTCGATCCGCAGCTGATCGGCGGCATGGTCCTGCAGGTCGGCTCGCGCCGGGTCGACGCGAGCGTCCGCGGCCGGCTCGAGCAGCTCGGCCGAGAGCTACGAACACGTGTCTGAACAGAGAAAGGGAGTGTCCGAGTGAAGCTGCGCCCGGAAGAGATCACCGCCCTGCTCAAGGAGCGGATCAAGGACTTCGACGTCGAAACCGACCTCGCCGAGGTCGGGCAGGTCCTCCAGGTCGGCGACGGGATCGCCCGCATCTACGGCCTCGACAGCGCGGTCGCGCTCGAGATGCTCGAGCTGGAGCACGGCGTCACCGGCGTCGCCCTCAACCTCGAGGAGGACAACGTCGGCGCCGCTCTGCTCGGCGAGTGGGACAAGGTCAAGGAGGGCGAGCCCGTTCGTCGGACCGGCCGGGTCGCCAGTGTCCCGGTCGGTGACGAGCTGGTCGGCCGCATCGTCGACCCGCTCGGCAACCCGGTGGACGGCGGCGCACCGCTCGCGGCCAAGCAGCGCCGCCCGCTCGAGTTCAAGGCGCCCGGCGTCGTC
The DNA here is from genome assembly GCA_046732255.1 of Actinomycetota bacterium. Lineage (GTDB taxonomy): Bacteria > Actinomycetota > Thermoleophilia > Gaiellales > Gaiellaceae > DATBLE01. Next base: position 7,924 of record JBKPMR010000081.1, on the reverse strand, counting down.
CAGCGGCAGCCGGTGAAGGAGCCGCTCCAGACCGGCCTGAAGGCGATCGACTCGATGATCCCGATCGGCCGCGGTCAGCGCGAGCTGATCATCGGCGACCGGACGACCGGCAAGACGGCGATCTGCGTCGACACGATCCTCAACCAGCGCGGCCAGGACGTGATCTGCATCTACGTCGCGATCGGGCAGAAGGCCTCGACGGTCGCACAGGTGTACGAGCGCCTGAAGGAAGAGGGCGCGATGGACTACACGATCATCGTCACCGCCGCCGCGTCCGAGGCCGCGCCGATCAAGTGGATGGCTCCGTACGCAGGCTGCGCGATGGGCGAGTACTTCATGTTCGAGGGCAAGCATGCGCTCTGTATCTACGACGACCTCTCCAAGCACGCCGACGCGTACCGCCAGATGTCGCTGCTCCTGCGCCGGCCGCCGGGCCGCGAGGCGTACCCGGGCGACGTCTTCTACCTGCACTCCCGCCTGCTCGAGCGCGCGTGCAAGTTGAACGACGAGCTCGGCGGCGGCTCGCTGACTGCTCTGCCGGTGATCGAGACCCAGGCGGGCGACGTCTCCGCGTACATCCCGACGAACGTGATCTCGATCACGGACGGCCAGATCTTCCTCGAGAGCGACCTGTTCTACTCCGGCGTCCGCCCGGCGATCAACGTCGGCATCTCCGTCTCACGCGTGGGCGGCAACGCGCAGGTGAAGGCGATGCGCCAGGTCGCCGGACGCCTGAAGCTCGACCTTGCGCAGTACCGGGAGCTGGAGGCGTTCGCCCAGTTCGGCTCCGAGCTCGACCAGGCGACGCAGCGCACGCTCGCCCGCGGCGAGCGGATGGTGGCGACGCTCAACCAGCCGCAGTACAGCCCGTGGCCGGTCGAGGAGCAGGTGGTCGCGATCTTCGCCGGCATCCACGGCTACCTCGACGAGGTGCCGACGCCGCAAGTCCCACGCTTCCAGGACGAGCTCCGCGAGCACATGCGGACGGAGAAGTCGATCCTCGACGCGATCCGCGAGCAGAAGGAGCTCTCGGACGAGCTGGAGGAGAAGCTGAACGCCGAGCTGAAGCGCTTCGCCGGGATGTTCAACGTCCAGGAAGAGGCGTCGCTCGTTTCCTGAGGGAAACGAGCGCTGGAGAGCTATGGCGTCTGTTCAAGACCTGAAGCGACGGATCAAGTCCATCCGCAACACGCGGAAGATCACGAAGGCCATGGAGCTGGTGGCGTCGGCGAGGCTCCGGCGCGCGCAGGCGCGGATCGAGGCTATGCGGCCGTACGCCGACCGGATGATGGAGCTGATGGTCGGCACCGCCCGCGCAAGCTCGTCCGTGCGCGGGCTGCCGCTGCTCCAGCGGCGCGAGGAGGAACGGGCGGTTGGGATCCTGCCGCTCACCGGCGACCGCGGCCTCGCCGGCGCGTTCAACGCCCAGGTCCTTCGCCATGCCTTCGCGCTCGATCGCAGCCTCCGCGCAGAGGGCAAGCGCGTGCGCTGGCTCGTCTCCGGCCGGAAGGGGGCCTCGACCCTGCGCTTCCGCCGGTACGAGGTGCTCCAGGCCTGGACAGGCTTCAGCGACCGGCCGTCCTACGCCGACGCGCAGGCGCTCGCCCACAAGGTCGCCGAGCTGTACGTCGGCGAGGAGGTCGATCGGGTGGTCGTCGTCTACAACCACTTCGTCTCCCCGCTGGTACAGCAGGTGGTCGAGCAGGACCTGCTCCCGATTCCGGAGCAGGTGCTCGAAGCGGGCGAGGACGACCAGCACCGGGCGGCGCTGCTCGGCGACTTCATCTACGAGCCAGAGCCCGAGCAGATCCTCGAGCGGCTGCTGCCGGTGTACGTCGAGACGGAGCTCTACCGCGCGCTGCTCGAGTCGGCGGCGTCCGAACAGGGCGCCCGGATGACCGCGATGCGCAACGCGTCGAAGAACGCCGGTGAGCTGATCGACAGCCTGACGCTGGCGATGAACCGAGCCCGCCAGGCCGAGATCACCCAGGAGATTCTCGAAGTCGTGGCCGGTGCAGACGCGTTGACGGCGTAGCGCGGCCTAACTTTTTCTCAACAGGGAAGTCTCAGGACTGATAACGCGGCCGTCCCGGCCCGTTATGCTCTTCCCAAACCCGTGGCCACTACCGAACGTCCAGAGCTCGTCTCGTCTGGCGCAGGCCTTGCGTCGACCGTCGCGGCGGAGACTCACGGCGAGCTCGGCGAGACCACAGTTCGCGCACGCGGCTACTGGGAAGGCGTCTTCCTCCGGTTCAAGCGCGACAAGTTCGCGATCGGCGGGGGCATCTTCATCGTCTTCCTCATCTTCGCGGGGTTCCTCGGTGCGCCGATTGCGGCGCACTTCCTCGGGCACGGGCCGAACGACCAGTTCTCCGGAGGGCTCGACCCGAACACGGTGCTGCCCGTAGGGCCGTGGACGCAAGTGTCAGAAGCGCCGTATGTCGGCGCGACGGGCAACTTCGGAAACACGCTGTTCATCCTGGGCGGTGACGGGCAGCTCGGCCGCGACGAGTTCCTGCGCCTGCTCTACGGCACGCAGACGTCGCTCGAGGTCGCCGTCGGCGCCACGATTCTGTCGATGACGATCGGCGTCCTGCTCGGGGCGATGGCAGGCTTCTACAGCGGCTGGACGGACACGGTGATCAGCCGACTGACCGAGATCGTGATGGCGTTCCCGGTGCTGCTGTTCGTGATCGCGCTGTCGAGCACGATCGGCGACCGGCTCGACAGCGTCACGCTCGGCTTCCTGGGCAAGGGCACGATCACGCTGATCTTCGTGATCGGCATGTTCGGATGGTTCTACCCAGCCAGAATCGTGCGTGCGCAGGTGCTGTCGTTACGCGAGAAGGAATTCGTCGAGGCCGCCCGGATGATCGGCCAGAACGACTGGAAGATCATCCGCTCGCACGTCCTGCCGCACCTGGTCGCGCCGATCATCGTCTATTCGACGCTGGTCGTCGCGACGAACATCCTGCTCGAGGCCGGTCTGTCGTTCCTCGGCCTCGGGATCAAGGCCCCCACGCCGAGCTGGGGCAACCTCCTTGCCACGGCGCCCGACTACTACCTGACGCAGCCCTGGCTGATGGTCTGGCCGGGCATTGCCGTGCTGCTCGCCACCCTCGCGTTCAACCTGCTCGGCGACGGCCTGCGCGACGCCTTCGACCCGCGGTCGACCGCGTAGGGCACGTGTTCAGGCGAAGGCGTGCCGTCCTGCTTCTCGCGGCGGTCGCCGCGCTCTGCGCGTGGGCGGCCGCCGGTGCGAACGCCGGGGCAGCCGCTAGAAAGGCGCGTCCGGTCACGATCGTCTTCACCGGCAAGGGCGGCGGACGGTACCTCGACCGCACGCACTATCTGCACGAGGCGACGCGGCAGTGCTACGCGCGCAGGGTCGCCGACGAGACGCTCTCGCTCCGGTGGCGCATCGAGTGGTCGGCGACCCTCGCTCCGGGCGCCAAGGGGTACGTCCTGCGCGCGCCTGCCCGCCTCAAGGACGCGATCGCCGGCTTCGTCGACGGGAAGACCGTCCAGGACAACTGCGACTCGGCCGAGGAAGAACCCGGCTGGGCCGGCTCGTCGGTGTGCGACAGCGCCCTTGACCTGCACACGAACGGGGCACTTGCGACCACGCGGACCGCGGGTGGCCTGCGCGTCGACCTCGAGGGGCCGAAGTACCGCAGCCCCGGACACCCGTGCGAGCTCGACATCAGGAACGACCAGCTTGTCGCCGCCGTCTCGCTCGACAAGGCGCTGCTCTCCCGGCTGGCCTCCGGCCGCGCCGTGACCGTCCCGGTCGGCACGCGCCATCCGGTGCCCGGGATCGAGTACAAGGCGACCCGCAACTGCTCGCACTTCCCGCATCTCTACGACGGCGTCGAGTACCTCTACGACTGCGACGACACCCTGATCTGGAACGGCGCGGTCACCATCAGGCCGGCGTAGCCGCACTCGTAGCGGCGATCGTGCTCGCCGGCTGCGGCGGCGGCAGCCACGGACGCGCGAGTGCCTGCTCGGCACTGGATCTCCCGCCAGTAACCACGGCGTCGGAAGCGAGCCGGACCTTGCGCCGTGCGATCGCGGCCGACCGCGCGGCGCTCGACGCGCTGGACGCGTCAGATCCACTGGCGGCGCGCTTCCGCGGCGCGAAGGCGAAGGCGGAGCGGGCGCTCGAGGCGTTCAGCGGCGATCCGCTCCGGTCCGGATCGATGAGCGCGACCGCCACGATCCTGCCCACCGCGCGGCGAGTGGTCGCCGAGTCCCGTTCGCTCCGGGATCAGCTCTGCGGCTGAAACGGAATCGGAACCAGGCACCTCAGCACCGGAACGGCGGGTGCCTGGCACCGATGCTCACAACGGAATCGGAGCCAGGCACCTCAGCACCGGAACGGCGGGTGCCTGGCACCGATGCTCTAGCTGGCTGTCCCGCAGTGGCGGAACTTGTTCAGGCACCCGGCGACGAGGGTCGTGAGCGCCTTCTGGTCCCAGGTGTTGATGAAGTCGGCATGGCCGGAGTACTGGCCGCCCGAAGCCAGCTCGACCGTCCCGGCAGGGAGCTTCGCCGGATAGCGGAAGACGAGCTGGAGCGCCGGCATCGCGACCGGGTAGCCCTTCGGGCAGCGGCCGTTCACCGAGTAGGCCGTGTTCTTCTGATTCGCGTATACCAGCGTCTTCCCGTCCCAGCAGTCCGGGAAGTTGACGTGCAAGCTGAGCTGGCCGTCGACGCAGTCGGGGGCCGTCGCCGTCGGCGAGACGTTGACCAGGTCGCCGCAGTCCCAGTACGTCACCGCCAGGCTCTGCGGCGAGGTCGCGTGCGAGTTGCCGGCGACGATCTGGATCCCGGCCGGGAACGGCTTGAGCGGCGTGCGCACCAGCCGGCGGTAGTAGGCGATCGACGTGGTCGGCGTCACCGCCTGACCGCCGACGAAGAAGGTCGGCATCCAGTATGCCGCCTTGTCCCCGGCCCGACGACAGGTCGTGCCGGCGGCGCGCAGCTGGGCCGGCGTCGAGAACGCGTTGGTCGACTCGTTGCCGACAAAGGTGTGGTCGTGGGAGAAGCCGGGTTGCCGGGGCAGGACGATCGGGTCGTCCGGCCCGCGGTGGCTGAAGCCGCAGACGCTGATGAAGTTCACGCCGCGGAGCGGCGGCGAGGCGGCGGTTGCTGCGCGCGACCCCGCGGCGGCGGTCGCGAGCGCAGCGAGTGCGACAACGGCACACCCCGCGAGACGAAGGCTTCCTACCCCGCTCATGGCCCGAAGCGTAGCCTCGGCCGAGGGGCCTTCACATTTTCGTCACACGCCAACTAAACTCCGCGCGGCTCGTCTAACGGGTCTGAGGATGCGTCCACCACGGCGCCCGGCGGAGGGCCGGGCCCGTGCGTCATCGAAAGGAGATCGATGCAGAAGAAATTCTGGCTTTCCGGCGCAATGGCCGCGCTCGGAGCCGCGATGCTGGTCGCGGCTGCGTTTGCCGGCCCGGCGTCGAGCAAGTCGAACGGGCCGTCTGCCCACGGGCAGAAGAAGGGCGGCACGATGAACGTCAACGCGTCGGGTACCGACGTCGACTACATCGACCCCGCTCTTGCCTACGGCACGCTCTCGTGGCAGATCCTGGATTCGGTCTGCCAGAAGCTCATGTACTACCCCGACAAGCCGGATCCGGCCGGGAGCAAGCTCGCCCCGGACGCGGCGGTCGGATTCCCGTCAGTCTCGAAGGACGGCAAGACCTACGTCTTCACGGTCAAGAACGGCATCAAGTCGAACACGGGCGAGACGCTGACGGCCGCCAACTTCGCAGCGGCGATCAACCGCGATCTCAACCCGAAGATGCAGTCGCCTGCAGTTCCGTTCATCACCGGCGACAACGGCATCGTCGGCGCGCAGGCAGTCGCCGACGGCAAGGCTGCGACCGCAAGCGGCGTCGTCGCCAAGGGCCAGAAGCTGACGATCAGGCTGATGAAGCCGGACGGCTCGCTCCTGTCCAAGCTGGCGATGAACTTCTTCTGCCCGATCCCGAAGGGCACGCCGATCAACCCGGACGGGATCAACACGTTCGCGTCGTTCGGTCCGTACTACGTCGCCAGCCGCCAGGTCGGCCGAACGATGGTCACGAAGACGAACCCGAACTACAAGGGTCAGCGCCCGCACAACATCGACACGTTCGCGTTCACGATGAACACGAACCTCGACCAGAGCCTGCTGCAGGTGAAGCAGGGCTCGGCCGACTACGACGCCGCCGGTCTCCCGTCGACGGCGAACGCCGGTCTTGCCCAGCAGTACGGCATCAACAAGGGCCAGTACCACGTCAACCACGGGATCAACGTCGACTACGTCGGGCTGAACACGACGCGGCCGACGTTCAAGAACCTGACCCTGCGGAAGGCGGCGAACTACGCTATCGACCGGCCGGCACTGGTCCGGGTCCGCGGCTTCCTGGCGGGCCTGCGCAACGATCAGATCCTGCCCCCGGGCATTGCCGGGTACCACGACTTCAAGATCTACCCGATCAAGGGAGCCGATTACCCGAAGGCGAAGTCGCTGGCCTCGCAGGCCGGCGGCTGCAAGGACGTCACCCTGTACAGCGCCAACACGGCGACCGGCCAGAACCTGGCGCAGGTGTTCAAGTACAACCTGAGCCAGATCGGCTGCAACGTGAACGTGAAGCTCTTCCAGGGCTTCCAGATCTACATCGCCGCCGGCACGAAGGGTGAGCCGTTCGACGCGGTCTTCGCCGGCTGGTTCGCGGACTATGCGGACCCGTACGACTTCATCGACATCCTGCTGAACGGCCAGAACATCCACGAGTCGAACAACAACAACCTGGCCTACTTCAGCAACAAGAAGGTCGAGGCCCAGATGAAGGCCGCGAACGCCCTCACCGGCGACAAGCGGGCGGCCGCATACCAGGCGCTCGACCTGGGCATCACGAAGAACTACGCGCCGTGGGCCGCGTACGAGAACCGCAGCATCCGCGAGTTCACCTCGGCTCGGATGGGCGGCTTCCTGTTCCAGGCCGCACACGGTGGTGCGAACCTCAACACCTTCTACATCAAGTAGGAGGAACAGGGAACGAACGCTGGTGGGCGCCGGATTTCGATCCGGCGCCCACCACACGTAGAGGCAAACCGGAGTAAAGTGAGTTTCGAAAATCAGGTGAGTTTCGAAAACCAGATGAAGTAGGGACGTGACCCGCTACCTGATCAGACGCCTCATCTGGGCGGTGATGCTGTTCTTCGCCGTCACGATCGTCGCCTACATCCTGTTCTTCATCATCCCGGCCGACCCCGCCCGGCAGTTCGCCGGCAAGGGAGCGACGCCGGAGACGATCGCGAAGGCGAAGCACTACCTTCACCTCGACGAGCCGATCTACCAGCAGTACGGGCGATTCGTCTGGCGGCTCGTCTACCACCGAGATCTCGGGCATTCCTGGTACAACCGCGAGAGCGTGAACCAGATCGTCGCCGACGCGGCGCCCGTGACGGCGTCGCTGGTGATCGGCGGCGCGATCTTCTGGATGTTGATCGCGATCCCGATCGGGGTCCTGTCAGCGCTTCGGCCCCGGTCGCTCTTAGACCGAGGAGCGATGACATTCGTCCTGATCGGCATCTCGGCCCACCCGATCTGGATCGGGCTGATCTTCGCCTGGCTCTTCGGTTACAAGTGGGGGTTGACGCCGATCACGGGGTACGCCGACGTCTTCAACCCGCCCCCGGGCCAGCCCGGGGGGCCGGTGCAATGGGCCTACCACCTGATTCTGCCCTGGATGACGTTCATGATCCTCTTCGCCGCCCTGTACGTGCGGATGATCAGGGCGAACGTGATCGAGACCCTGAACGAGGACTACGTGCGGACCGCCCGTGCGAAGGGTGCGCCCGAGTCGATCGTCCTACGCTCTGTCTCTTATACACATCTCCGAGCCCACGAGACCAACGA